>NZ_JAPYKR010000001.1:0-547500 GCF_037179655.1 Mesorhizobium sp. Cs1299R1N1
AAACACATTCTTGGCCAAATCGATACCAAATCTGATAGCTTGCATGACGGACGGTCTCCTCCGCTGGGTTTCAACACGACCAGTTTGGCACATTCGATGCCGCAAGGGGCCGTCCACCCATCATCCCAAGGCGAAGCAGGAGCGAAGCGACGCGGCGCAGACCCTAGGATGGCCAAGCGCCAGATCTCAAGGCGCGCAGGCCGATTGCGGCATCGCCTCGAGCCGATAGACCTTGTCGTCGGACGCGGTCTTGCCGACGGCCGCTTTCGAACAGAGGTCGACAACCGCCAAGCTACTATTGGGATTGGCCAGCATGATGGTGCCGTTGGCGCCGCGCTTGAGGAAGATTTCCTTTTGCGCGATGTCGCAGGAAAAATTGCTCGTCTTCGAACTCGCGGCACAACGCCACTGGTCGGCTTCGCCCTGGCACGAATAGGTCTGCGTGACCTTGGCCCCCTTCTGCCGTGTGGTGACGGAGACGGCAATGTCAGCGCCGTCGGGCCAGTTCGCGACATCGTCCCCGGAGGCGAAGGAGGCCAGTTCCACCGGCCCGCGGAACACCCGGATCGACTGGGTCAGTTGGTCGGGATGCGAACTCATATGCGTCGCGTCATAGTCGCGCCCGTAGCAGAAGGCCTGGTCGGGTTTGAACCGCTCGCGCAGCGGCGGCCCGAGCGCCGGATCGATCGGATCGATCCGCGCGAACTCCGCCTTGCAGGTGGCAGCCGGCATCGGGTCGAGGCGGAAATTGTCGTCTTCCTTGCCCAACGCCTGCCTGTCGTATTCAGCCGTGCCGAGTTCTTCTTCCGAACCGGCGTCGAGATAGATATCGGACGACAGGTTCGACAGGATCAGCCTGCCCTTGTCGTCGACCTTCAGCGACGCCAGCGTGCGGTCGCATTCCATGCCGCAACGGATCGGGCCCGATTTGCCGTCCTCGGACTCGTGATTGCACCAGCCGCCGGCCCATTCCAGCGCCTTGGCGCCGCGCACCGTGGTGGTGAGAAAACCATTGTAGGATTTATCGGAATTGGCGCCCGGTTCCTCATTGGGACGGCTGACTGGATCATGGCCGTAGTAGAAGAAAATCCGCGCCACCTTCTGCTTCGGATGCGCCTTGAGGTGCGCCGCGTCGTAGACCCGGCCGAAACAGGCGTCCGCCCCGTTAGGGCTGAGTTCGGTGAGCTTGAGCGCGTCGCCAGCAAAAGCAGAACCCGTAAGTCCGCCAAGCACTGCGGCGCCGAATCCGGCGCCGGCGAGCGTCTTCCATTTCCCGAACGCCATGTGACCCCCACCTCCGCATCGACAGGACGTAACGTCAATTTATGCTAGTATTGCGGCTTGAGCCACGCAAATCGCGGGTGAAATCTGGGGGGACACCATGCGCCGACGTGACATGTTCCACGCGGTTCTCGCCGGAGCCGGAACGCTTCTCGGCCTGCGGGCGGTGCAGGCGGCAACCACCGAGCCTGCCAGGCTAAAGGTCGCCTATCACCTCAGCGATCTCGACAAGGTCAATTTCGTGCTCGGCAACATCAAGAACCACTATGAGGGCACCGGCGGCAATGTCGAGATCGCCCTGGTCGTGCATGGTCCAGCCCTTGCCGCCTTCAAGTCGAAGGGCATATCGGCGGCGATTTCGGGGCGCTTTGCCGGTCTTGTCCAGCAAGGGCTCGACCCGCATGCTTGCGGCAACACCATGCACGGCATGGACATCACGCTCGCCGACCTGCTCGACGGCTTCCGTGCCGCCGACAAGGGCGGCGTCGTCAAGCTCGCCGAATTGCAAAGCCAGGGCTATGTCTATCTCAGGCCTTGAAGCGGCGCTGACTTGAATGCAAGGGTTGGCAAGGCCCACCAAGATGTCGGAAATCCCCGGAGGAACAGCAATGCCAGAGACAGCCCTTGGTCTTGTCATCCCCGATCTCGCCGGCAAGGCGGTGCTGGTCACCGGTGCCTCGACCGGCATTGGCGCGGCGCTCGCGCTCGCCTATGCCGAGCAGAAATGCAAGGTGGCGCTGCACTATAATTCCAGCCGCGACGCCGCCGAGAAACTCGGCCAGACCATTCGCGACGGCGGCGGCGAGGTCTTCCTTGTCCAGGGTGACTTTTCTCTCCCCGCCGATGTCGAACGCGTCGTCGAGGACAGCGCGCGACATTTCGGCCGCCTCGACGGGCTGGTCAACAATGCCGGCGGCATGCTTGGCCGCGTCCCCTATGCCGAGCAGACCGAGGCGCATTACGACGCGGTGATGGACCTCAACGCCCGCTCGGTGCTGACCGCCTCGCGCAAGGCGATGCCATGGCTGAAGAAACAGGGCGGCTTCATCGTCAACACCTCATCGATCGCGGCGCGAAACGGTGCAGGTGGCGGCGCGGGTCTTTACGGCTCGGCCAAGGCCTTCGTCTCCAACGTCACGCGCGGTATGGCCAAGGAACTGATCGGCTTCGGCATTCGCGTCAACGCCGTGGCGCCGGGCACCATCCTCACCCCGTTCCACGAACGCTATTCGACCGATGAGCAGGTGAAAGGCATGGTCGCTACCATTCCGCAGGGCCGCGCCGGCACGGCGCAAGATTGCGTCGGCGCCTATCTGTTCCTCTCATCGGACCTGTTGAGCGGCTACATCACCGGCCAGGTGATCGAGGTCAATGGCGGCCAGTTGATGCCTTGACCGGCGACCGGCATACTGGACACACTCCTTTCGCGCCAACCCAGGGGGAAGACGAGGACATGTACGGACTGATCGGCAAGATGCGGGCGGCGCGCGGCCAACGCGACGCGGTCATGACTGTGCTGCGTGAAAGCACCGGCGCCCTGCCCGGCTGCCTGAGCTATATCGTCGCCACCGACCCTGCCGACGCCGACGCGATCTGGGTGACCGAAGTGTGGACCGATCAGGCAAGCCACAAGGCATCCCTGCAGCTTCCCGAGGTGCAGGCGGCGATCGCCAAGGCACGGCCCTTCATCGCCGGCTTCGAATTCCAGGTGGAAACCCATCCCGTCGGAGGCTTCGGCCTGCCAGAGAGCAAAACCGGCTAAGCCGGGCGCGCTGCAAGGCGCTCGGGCAGGAAATCGACGAAGACGCGTACCTTTGGCGACAGGTGGCGATTGGAGGGCCATAGCATCCGGAACTGCCCACGACCGTCGACATGATCGTCCAGCACGGTGCGCAGCCTGTCCTCGCGCAGCGCCTCTCGCACCAGGAAATCGGGCATGCAGGCGATGCCGAGTCCGGCGATCGTGGCGCCTTTCAACGCTTCCATGTTGTTGCAGGTCAGCATCGAACGGATCAGCGGCTGGGCGCTTCCGGTAATGAATGGCCAGTCCAGCAGCCTGCCGCTGTTGAGATAGCGGAAGTTTATGCCGAAATGCCCGATGAGATACGCCGGCACGCCGGGTATGCCATGGCGATCGAGGTAGGAGGGTGCCGCGCACAGCAACATGCGGAAGGGCGCAATGGGTTTCGACACCAATCGTGAATCGGGCAGCTCGCCGCTGCGGATCGCGACGTCGATGCCTTCTTCGATGACGTCGACGATCCGGTCGTTGAAATCGATATCGAGCTCGATCTCGGGATAGCGCGCCATGAACTCCGATAGCACCGGCAGCAAAAGATGGTAGGTGACAATCGGGGTCGAGACGCGCAGCCGCCCACGAGGCGTCTCTCGTGTCCGCGACAGCATCGCCTCGGCATCGTCGATGTCGTCGAGAATGCGTCGCACGCGCTCGTTGAACAGCTTGCCCTCCTCCGTCAGGCCGATCCGCCGCGTGGAGCGCTGCAGCAGCCGCACGCCGAGCTCCTCTTCGAGCCGCGCCACACTTTTGCCGACTGCGGAAGCGGAGATGCCGAGCGCCCGCCCGGCGGCGACGAAGCTGCCGAACTCGGCGGTGCGGGCGAAGGCCAGAAGGCCGCTGAGGCGATCCATCATATTGCTCCATTCGAGCGTTTCGTTCCGTTATGTCGAGATATTTGATACCATTCTTCCTGATCTGTCTCTGACCTATCTTGGTCGTCATCACCGGGCGCCGCGATTGAGCGGCATGCCGGCGCAGACTACTCAGATAGGAAAATCCATGACCTTGAAGATCACCGCCGGCCCGGCCGAGAGATGGCTCGTGCTCTTGTCCGTATGCCTTGCCGCCATGACGATGCCCCTGACCTTCACCGGCCCGGCCGTCGCGCTCTCCCGTATCGCGGCCGATCTCGGCGGCAGCCCGATCACGCTCAATTGGGTGACCAACGCCTTCATGCTGACCTTCGCCGCCAGCCTGATGGCGGCGGGCGCTCTGGCCGACAATCATGGCCGCAAGCGGATCTTCCTCGTCGGTCTCGCCCTCTACATCCTCGCTTCGCTCGGGGCGATGCTGGCGCCCGACATCGCCTGGTTCGATATCTTCCGGGCCGCGCAAGGGCTCGGCAGTGCCCTGGCCTTTGCCGGCGGCGCCTCGGCACTTGCCCAGGAATTCGAGGGACCATTGCGGCTGCGCGCCTTCTCCTTCCTCGGCACCAGTTTCGGCATCGGGCTGGCCTTCGGCCCGATCGCCTCCGGCCTGCTCATCGCCGTGTTTGGCTGGCGGTCGATCTTTGTTCTGGTCGTGGCACTCGCTGTTGCCTCGGCAATCCTTGGCCTGCGCACTATCAGGGAATCGCGTGACCCGGATGCGACCGGCCTCGACTGGGCGGGCGCCGGCACGTTCACCGTCGCGCTGGCCGCGCTGACCTATGGCGTGTTGCAGGCGCCGCAGAGCGGCTGGGCCGATCCTCTTGTGGTAACGCTTCTCGGGGTGGCCGCCCTTTGCTTTGGGCTGTTCGTCGTCGTCGAGCGGCGCGTGCGCCGGCCGATGCTGGATCTCACCCTGTTTCGCTATCCGCGCTTCGTCGGTGTCCAGTTCCTGGCTGCGGCGCCCGCCTACGGCTTCGTCGTCCTGCTCGTGCTTTTGCCGATCCGCTTCATAGGCATCGAGGGGATGAGCGAGATCAAGGCCGGGCAATTGATGATCTGCCTCTCCGGGCCGTTGCTGGTCCTGCCCTTGCTTGCGGGCCAGCTGGCGCGCTGGATCGCTCCGGCCACCATCTGCGGCGTCGGCCTGCTCGTCGCGGCAGCCGGTTTGGTCTGGCTGAGCCTGACGCCATCGATCGGCGTCGCGCTGGTCGCGCCGCTGATCCTGATCGGCGTCGGCATCGCCTTGCCCTGGGGATTGATGGACGGGCTCGCCGTCAGCGTCGTGCCGACCGAGCGGGCCGGCATGGCGGTCGGCATCTTCAACACCACGCGCGTCGCTTGCGAGGGTGTGGCACTGGCCATCGTCATGGCGACGCTGTCAGGCTTCACCGCGTCGCAACTCGCCGGCCGAGGCGCTGCGTCTTCCAGCGATGCCGCCGCCGCCGCGCAATTGCTGGTGACCGGCAATGTCGGCGGAACCGCGCAACATTTGCCGATGGCCGGCGCTACCGTTCTGGTCGAGGCCTACGAAACGGCGTTCGACAGGCTGCTGATCGTGCTGGCGGCAATCACCATCGTCACCGCCCTCGTCGTCTTCCTCGGCCTGCGTCGCGGATCGGCGCCCGAACACGAGACCGTGCTGCTGCCGGCATGCCAGGAAGGATAGGCATCAGCCATTTGCAGGCCAGCTGGATATCGATGCACCTTAGTCCAGCCTGTGCATCAAATCGTCATCAAGCCAGCGGCCGAAGAAATACGCCAGCTGCTTGTGCCACCACGGCCAGTCATGGCTGACGTCGCCACCCCAATAATCGACCCAGGCGGGAATGGATTTGTCGCGCAGGATCTGTTCCAGCTGGCGCGTCTCGACCAGCATGCGCTCCTCCCAGGCGCCCTGCCCGCAGCAGAAGATCAGCCTGAGCGCCTTCAGCCGCGCCAGCAGCTTCGGGTCGACGATCCCCGGCAGATAATCGAGCGGCGAGTTGTAGAAGATGTCCCCGTCGAGTGCCTTGCCGAAGAAATCGCGCGCCGAATAGACCCCCGACAGCGAGATGACGCCGCTGGCGAGTTCGGGAAAACGGAAGACGAAGTTCGAGGAATGGTAGCCACCCATCGAACAGCCTGAAAACAGCGGCTTCAGCCGCCGTCCGCCATTGGCTTGCGCCGCGGTTTCCAGAAATTCCGGCAGTGCTTCCTCTCGCACATAGCGGAAATAGGCCTCGTGGCGGGCGATACGGTGCGCGGCATCGACATGCCTGGCGAAGAAGGACTCCGAATCGATGCCGTCGACGGTGAACAGCTGGATGCGGCCGGTGTCGATGAACTCGGCGAGCGCGCCCACCCCACCGGAATCCTCGAACTGGTAGAACCGGCCTTGCGAAGTCGGGAACACCACAACCGGCCGGCCGGCATGGCCGTAGCGCTTGTATTCCATGTCGCGGCCGAGATTGCGGGCGAAAGCCTTGTGATAGGAGACGTCCATGGGCCCTCAAGCCTTTTCCGCGTGGATATAGGCCACCGCCTCTCGCAGCTCCGCCTGATCCTTCGAGCGCATCTGATAGGCGTAATTCCCCATGGCGCGGCTGAAAACCTCTTCTATTGGCTGATGATGGACGATCTTGTCGCCGTGCGCGGCTAGCACGTCCGCATGGCTGTGCAAATAGTCGAGGTGGCGCTTGCGGCTGGCATAGGCGGTGAAATACTTGCCCTCATAAGGGCCGCCGGCGGCGTCCTTGACCACCATGTCCGCCCAAGCCGCGTAGACATCGATGTCGAACGTGTAGTTGATCGCGTCGGTCATCCAGGCGCCGGGCGGGCGCATGTTGACCTCCAGCGCGATGATGCGGTCATCCCTGGTCTCGAAAAGCTCGATGTGGAAAAAGCGTTCGCGCACGTCGAATGCTTTCAGGATCTTGCGGCCGGCTTCCTCGACGACAGGCCTGATCCGGGGAAAGCAGGTGTAACTCATGTGGCGGTCCTTGTTGACCACATCCATGACGCTCTGGTCGTAGCGGTGGCTGGCCGCCAGCACCACCTCGCCGTCGCGGTTGACCAGCCCGTCATAAGTCACCACCAGCCCCTCGATGAACTGCTCCATGACGAAGGTCACATGCTCCGGCTTGTCCCGGAAGAACTGGTCGAGCTCTTTCGCATTGGAGATCTTGAACGTGTTCGAAGCGCCGGAGCCTGAATCCGGTTTGACCACCACGGGATAGCCGACGCGGCGGATGAAGGTCATGGCGCCGGCCCGGTCGGAACATTTGCGCTGCGCGATGGTCTCGACGCCGCTCTTGCGGAAGAAGGCGCGCATGCGGCTCTTGCGCTTCAGATTCTTCACGAAATCGAGTTTGGTGCCGTAGATGTTGAAGTCTGTGCGGATGTTGGCTTCCAGTTCCAGCCAATGCTCGTTGAGCGATTCGAACCGGTCGATGCGGCCCCATTTGTGGATGAAATGGCCCATCGCCCGGAACACCGGCTCATAGTCCTCCATGTCGGCGACGCGGTAATATTCCGAAAGCGCTGCTTTCAGCTTGCTGTCCAGCGCGTCAAAGGGTGCGTCGCCAATGCCAAGCACCGTTGCGCCGGCCTTCTTCAGCCGATCGCAGAAATCGGCGCCATTGGCGGGAAAATGCGGCGAGAAGAACACGAAATTCATGGACGACCCCCTGCCGGCGGCACCCCGCCACCGGTCAAGTCTGGCGCATTTGCAGCGCGCGGGGAAGAGCATCCGCATCAGGCATATATCGGACGCGTTCCGGCCCCGCTTGCCTCCAACAGGTCGCTCCTGTATGAGAGCGACCATGAACAGGCGCGCCACCACCGCTTCCCGTCAGACCGGCTTTGCCGGCGAGACCGTGCGCGCGCTTGCCTCGACCCTGCTTCTTCTCGGCCTTATCGGCGATCGCCGGGTTCGCTGAAGGAGCGCCCGGCGGTCGAACCGCCGCGCAAGCGCATGCTCCTTGGCAAATCATATCAAGCGAACGAAATTCTGGTAAAGGCGCCGCTTGGCACCACATCCGCCTGACAGGTGGACCCGCCAGCCGCCGGGAGAAACGACGATGAACGCACGAGAAGACATCCGCGCCAGCGAGGCCGCGACCGGCAAGCAAGGTGGCCGGGGCATGCCGGACGCGGCTCGAAAATATCAGCCCTACCCTACCGTCGGCCTCACGGACCGGACCTGGCCCTCGAAGATCATCGACAAGGCGCCTATCTGGTGCTCGGTCGACCTGCGCGACGGCAACCAGGCGCTGATCGATCCGATGGGCCACGAGCGCAAGGCGCGCATGTTCGGCCTGCTGCTCGACATGGGCTTCAAGGAGATCGAGATCGGCTTCCCGTCGGCTTCGCAGACCGATTTCGATTTCGCCCGCTGGTGCATCGAGGAAGGCAATGTGCCGGCCGATGTGTCGTTGCAGGTGCTGGTACAGTGCCGGCCCGAACTGATCAGCCGCACCTTCGAGGCGCTGAAGGGCGCCACCAACCCGATCGTGCATTTCTACAACTCGACCAGCGAGTTGCAGCGCCGTGTCGTCTTCGAGAAAGATGTCGGCGGCATCAAGCGCATCGCCACCGACGCCGCCAAGATGATCACCGAGATGGCGGCCAAGGCCGGCGGCGGCTATCGCTTCGAATATTCGCCGGAGAGCTTCACCGGCACCGAACTCGAGGTCGCGCTGGAGATTTGCAACGCCGTCACCGAGATCGTCAGGCCAACGCCTGACAACAAGCTGATCATCAACCTGCCATCGACGGTCGAGATGTCGACGCCCAACATCTATGCCGATCGCATCGAGTGGATGTGCCGCAACCTCGACAACCGCGAAAACCTGATCATCTCGCTGCATCCGCACAATGACCGCGGCACCGGCATCGCCACGACCGAACTCGGCCTGATGGCCGGCGCCGACCGCGTCGAAGGCACGCTCTTCGGCAATGGCGAGCGCACCGGCAATGTCGACATCGTCACGCTGGCGCTCAACATGTACACGCAAGGCGTCGATCCCGGCATCGACTGCTCCGACATCAACCGGATGAAGGACGTCTACGAATATTCGAACCAGCTGAAGATTCCCGAGCGCCATCCCTATGTCGGCGAGCTCGTCTACACCGCCTTTTCCGGCTCGCACCAGGACGCCATCAACAAGGGCATGAAGGCCTTGAAGAAGGCCAACACGCCGCATTGGGAAGTACCTTACCTGCCGATCGATCCCGCCGATGTCGGCCGCAGCTACGAGGCCATCATCCGCATCAACTCGCAGTCGGGCAAGGGGGGCATCGCCTATGTGCTGCAGGCCGATTACGGCCTCAATTTGCCGCGCAACCTGCAGATCGAGTTCAGCCAGGCGATCCAGGCGATCACCGACGCCGAAGGCAAGGAAGTGCCGGCAAAGCGTATTCATGACCGCTTCCTCGAAACCTATGTCGACCAGCCGGGCGCCCGGCTGAAATTCCTCGACCACCACACCTATCCGGATACCGAGGTGAAGGGCCGGCGCGTGGTCGAGGCGGTCATCCTCGACAATGGCAAGGAAACGACGATATCGGGCACCGGCACCGGCCCGATCGACGCTTTCGTCGATGCGCTGTCGCGCCATGTCGGCGTCGAGATGTCGGTGCTCGATTATTCCGAGCATTCGATGCAGCGCGGCTCGAATGCATCGGCCATCTCCTATGTCGAGATGGAATATCCCGGCGGTAAGCTGTTCGGCGCCGGCATCAACACCAACATCGTCGCCGCTTCGCTGGAAGCGGTGACGTCGGCGGCCAACCGTATCGTCGGTCGCAGAGCGCGATAGCATCGGTCGTCGGCGGCGCGGGAGCAGCTCCCTCGCGCCGCCATTTTTTCAAGCTCGCACAAGGCTTTGGCCTCGACTGGCTCCCACGATCATCCCGTGACCGACACCGGCCGGGCCGTTAACCACCGGAAAAATATCCGGTGAGGTACGCGATCACATAATGCGTGTATACTTGTATGGCGGTGCGGGCATTATATGATCCGTGCCTTAACCTGTGCCGACTTCGAGAGGATCGACACTTGCAGCATGCCACGCCTGCCGCCCCCGCAGTGCGCGAAACATTGGAGCGACTGCTTGCCAGCGAAACGTTCGGAAGATCCGAACGGGCACGCAAGCTGCTGCGTTATCTTGTCGAACGCGAACAGGCCGGCGAAGCCGACAGGCTCAAGGGCTTTTCCATCGCCATGGATGTCTTCGGCAAGGATGGCGATTTCGATCCTTCGACCGACGCGGTGGTGCGGGTTCAGGCCGGCCGGCTGCGCGATTTGCTGCAGCAGTATTTTGCCAATGAAGGTGTTGCCGAGCCTGTCCGCATAGCCATTCCGCGCGGCGGCTATGTCCCGGCCTATGAGCTCAATGCAATTCGCTTGCCGGAGACGTCCCAATCCGCCATCCAGAACGGAGCGGCGGCATCGGCGCAACGCGACACTGCCGAAAGTGCCATTCCGGCCGCTGCCTTGCCGGCACCGATGGTCGCGTCGGTGCCGTCGGTGGCACGTCACCTCAGATTTTTCTGGATGGCGATCGCCGTCGTCATCGCCATGCTCGGCGTTTTGATCCTGCGTCAGGGCAGCGGTGCGCTGCTGGCAGGCGGCGACCTTGCGGCCACGCTCGAGACCGCGGGCCTGACTGGCAGCGTCGCGTCGTCCAGCGAGGACTTGCCGCTCGTCTACATCGCCGTCAAGGCCAGCGGCACGGATGCCAGCCGTGTCGCCGCAACGCTGCGCGCCGGCCTGAGCGGCTTCGATACGATCGACTTCATCGGTCGCGACACGGTCGACACGACCGATCCGGTCACCAATGCCACGAGCTTCATCTTCGACATTCTGCCTGGACCGGATACGGGTGACATCACGATCGAACTGCAGAGCGTGGCGACCGGACGGGTGCTTTTGTCGCGCAACCTGACCGCCGCCGACAGCGCACCCACCGCCGTCGAGAGCCGTATAGCTGGCATCTTGACGTCCGCTCTTCCCGACTCCGGCACGATCTACAGCTATCTCGAACAGAGCGGCATACAAGCCGGCCTGACGCAGTGCCTGTTGTTCAACGGCAAATACTATCTCGACCAGAACGCCAGGACCCACGAGGCCGCCTATCGCTGCCTCGAAAACCTCGCCGAAAACGGCGCCAAATCGTCGCTGGTTTATTCCGAGCTCGCTTCGTTGCAGCTCGAGGCCGTGAACGACCACTACGCCTACCCGCCGGATGCGACGATCGACAAGGCGCTTACATTCGCCCACCGCGCCGTGCAGATGGGACCGACCAGCCCCAACGCGCATCGCGCCTATGGCTACATCTATTCGCGACTTGGCAATGCCGACGAGGCGCTGCGCTGGATGCGCAAGGCCTATGACCTTAACCACTACGATATAGCCATGGCTGCCGCCTACGGCTACGGGCTGATTTTCGCCGGCCGGTATGCCGAGGGGACGCCGATCCTGGCCCAGGCCGTAGACGCCTCCAGCGGTCATCCGACATGGTGGGATTTTGGACTTTTCGCCGGCGAACTCATGCTTGGCGACACGAACAAGGCGGCGATCGCCAGTTCCTCTCTGAGAACAACCGCAACGAAATCGCACTATCTTGCCGCCCGGCTGATCGGCGCCAAGATCGCCGGTCAGGACAATCTGGCGCGCAAGCTGCTCGACGAGCTGAACGCCAAATTTCCGAAATTCGCCGCCAATCCGCGCGCGACCTTCATTGACCGAAAATATCCGGCCGATCTGACCGAGCGCTTGGTCGGCGCGTTACGCGCCGCCGGACTCGGCAGCGCTGGCTGACGCCAAGCGATATCGACGGTGCTGAGCATTGTCGATTTCGTACGCACCGATCATCGAATGTCGGTTAGCCGGCTAGTTCTGTCATCAACCGTACAAATCGCGAAAATTTTACTGGCCATCGCGCAGAACGAGGCGCAATCCAGCCACAATTGACCGTGGTCTCGCGTTTCTCATAGCCCTGCAACAAGTCCCCAGCTTCATGATTTCATCGCTTCATGCCGCCGAACAAGGTGCCGGTTCGAAGACCATCGTCCTACTGCATGGTTTCGGCGGCTGCCACGATATTTGGCACGAAGTGGTCCCGTCGCTGTCGCCTGCCGCGCGCACACTCGCTTATGATCTGCCAGGGCACGGGCTGTCGCTCGATTTCCCCGACGCCGGCCCGGCCAAGGTGGCGGCAAGGGCCGTCCTGGCCGATCTCACCGCGCGATCTCTGAAGCGCGTTCATCTGGTGGGCCACTCGATGGGCGGCGCGGTGGCGGCGCTGATGGCGTTGGCCGAGCCCGAGAAGGTGGCATCGCTGACGCTTCTGGCGCCTGGCGGCTTCGGCGCGGAGATCAATGGCCCGCTGTTGCGCCGCTTTGCCGCCGCGAGGGACCCATCCGACATCCGGGCGTGCCTCGTCGCGATGTCGGGACCACTGACGCGGCCCATCGATCACACCGTGGACGCCCTTGGGGACATGCGCGAGCGACCTGGCCAGGTGGAGAAACTCATCGAGATTGCTGCCGCCATGACCAGCGACGACCGGCAGGGCGTCATCCCGCGTGACCGGTTGGACACTCTGACCATGCCGGTGATGGTAGCATGGGGCAGCGACGACCCTGTGCTGCCCTTTACCCACACGGATAATCTGTCCGCGCAATTTCATGTCCACCACGTGCTGGGGGCTGGCCATATGCTGGTCGAGGAGGCGCCTGGACTGGTTGCCACGATCATCCGGCGCAACATGAACCGCCGCGCCAGGCCCTTGCGCCCGAAACTCGCCGCGACCGGTTGACACGTCCCGCGCGACCTCGCCCGGACGCCTCCCCGCCTTGATCTCGCCAGTGCATTTTGCCGGCGGCTGTGTTAACTGCATGTTAACCAAACCCGCGAGGCCGACGCCGATGAAGGACGCAGGCGAGAAGATCGATCCGTCAAGCAAACTGTCCGACGCCATCCGTGACGTGAAGAACGCCTTCGCTGACCGCGACGATGTCGTCGTCGACATGCGCGAGGCGCACCGCATGCGCCTCGACCTCCTGGCCGCGGACCTCGCACCCGTCTTTGCCGATGTTCCAGCCGACATGGACAATTTCGACTTTGTCGTCTCCTCGGGGCTACAGCCGCGCCTGTGGATCGACGCCGTAAGTCATGTCGCGATGGGGCGCGACCGCCGCACGTACCGCTTCCTCAAGGACACACGCGTTGGCCGGGTCGTGCTTGCCGAATCGACCGAGATGAAACCTGTCGCCGATTCCGTGACGCGTTATGTCGCCGAGCGCATCGTCGAGCGCCGGAGGATGATGGAGGGTGGCGTCGAGCCGGCGGTCGCCGGCATGAGACGCGCCAAGGTCGCGGAAGCCGAGCCGCCGCTGCGAGCGTCGGCGCAAGGCAGGGGCTGGTCGGCCTTCCTGTCCGGCCTTGGGCTGATCGCCGCCGGCGGACTGGTTGGTCTCGCGGTGTCGGCTGCGCTGTTCTGGGACCGCCTCGCGGCCATGGTTCTCAACTGGCGGCCATAGCCGCGTCGGCCTCGACACCGAGCTCCAGGGTCTGCAGATCGGCAGGCGGTAGGGACGGCCCGGTCAAGCCGCGCCGCGTCAGGTGGATGCGCCAGTTTCCCTTTTCGCCGTCGATCTCGAACAGATTGTACTGCGCGGCGGGATGTTTGCCGCCCGGCGCCTGGCCGGCGGCGGCGACGCCGACGAACGGGACCTTCGCGCCGCGGAGCCCGATCTGGAACAGCGATGGCAGATGCGAATGGCCGTGCAGCACAAGCTCCGCGCCGTGGCGGCGGACGATCTTGTGGAAGCGGGCGATGCCGAACAGCCGCTTGTGTTGGGAGACGGCGCCCCGCACCGGCGGGTGATGGATCATGATCGCGCGGAACAGCCCCTGCTTCGCCGTGCTCTCGAGGATCTTGCCGAGCCGAGCCGCCTGCTCCTCCATGAAGAAACCATTGGCCATGAAGGGCGCCGTGGCGCGCGCCGTCGAGACGCCGATCAGCGCGACATTGCCGCGCACGCGCAGATAGGGGAAGGCATTGCGATCGACCGGCGTGTTGACACCGTCGCCGCTCATCCACGCCGCCCATGACCGGCAGATCTTGTCGAAGGCACCGGGCACATAGGCATCATGGTTTCCCGGCACGACCGAAACGTCATGCGGCGCCCCAAGCGTCTCGAGCCAGTGTTTGGCCATCTCGATCTCGCCGTCGAGCGCCAGGTTGACGAGGTCGCCGGTGACGGCGAGGTGGTCCGGGTTTTGCGCCTTGATGTCTGCGACGATGGCATCGATGACGGCATCGTGCATGTGGCGGCGGCGATTGCGCTGCCAGTTGACATAGCCGAGCACGCGCTTGGACGCGAGATCGCGATAGGATACATCGGGGAGCGGCCCCAGATGGACATCGGAAATATGCGCGAGCCTGAACATTCCTCCTTCATAGGCGACGCGCACGCGGCTTTCCACCCACGGTTTCGCTACTGATGGCGACCGATGAGGAGGCTCCGTTCCGCCAGACCGGCTGGCCGGGTTTCAGGGCCCGGCTGTTCCATCTCTATTTCGTGCTGCGGCGGCCGATGACGCTCGGTGTGCGCGGCCTGATCCACGATGCCGCCAGCAATTCCGTCTTCCTCATTCGCCACACCTATGTGCCGGGCTGGCAGCTTCCCGGCGGCGGCGTCGAGATCGGCGAGACGATGACCGAGGCGCTGGCCCGCGAACTCGCCGAGGAAGGCAACATCGCGCTGGCCGCGCCACCGGTTTTCAGATCGATGCATTTCAACCGCCGCGCCAGCCCCCGCGACCATGTCGGCTTCTATCTGGTCGAGCGTTTCAGCCAAACCGCGCCGAAACTGCCCGACCATGAAATCGCCGAGGCCGGCTTTTTCCCGCTCGATCGCTTGCCGGAAAGCACGACGCCGGCAACGCTGCGGCGGATCGCTGAGGTTTTTAGGGGCGAGCCGGCATCGGCTTACTGGTAGGTCAGGCTGCGGCCTTCCTGAACCGCCCCCGATCATGCCGCGCACCATAGTCGAGCGCCGGCCCGACCGGAATGATCCGGGTCGGATTGATGGTCTCGTGGCTGCCGTAATAATGCGCCTTGATGTGGTGCAGGTTCACCGTCTCGGCGACACCAGGCACCTGATAGAGGTCGCGCAGATAGTTCGACAGGTTCGGATAGTCGGCGATGCGGCGCAGGTTGCACTTGAAGTGGCCGACATAGACCGGGTCGAAGCGCACCAGAGTGGTGAACAGCCGCCAGTCGGCCTCGGTAATGCGGTCACCAACCAGATAGCGTTGCCTGGAAAGGCGATCTTCCAGCGCGTCGAGCGTCGAAAACAGCTCGCCGAACGCCTCCTCATAGGCCGTTTGCGTGGTGGCGAAACCGGCGCGATAGACGCCATTGTTGACGGCGGGATAAACCAGCGCGTTAACCGCGTCGATCTCGCCACGCAAGGCTTCCGGGTAGAAGTCGAGGCTGGCATCACCCCATTCGTCGAAGGCCGAATTGAGCATCCGAATGATCTCGGAGGATTCATTCGAGACGATAGTCTGTTCCTTTTTGTCCCATAGCACCGGCACCGTTACCCGGCCCGAATAGGCCGGATCGGCCTCGGTGTAGATCTGGTGCAGGAAGTCGAGGCCGTAGAGCGTGTCCCCTGTCGCGCCGTCCTCGGCCAGGAACGTCCAGCCATCAGCACCCATGAAATGATGCACCACCGATACCGAAATAATGGCGTTCAGCTTCTTCAGCGCGCGAAAGATCAGTGTCCGGTGCGCCCAAGGACAGGCGAGCGAGACATAGAGGTGATAGCGGCCGGGCTCCGCCTTGAAGCTGCGGCTGCGGCCTCCGGCCGGCGTGCCATCGCGCGTGATCCAGTCGCGCCACTGCGACTGCGCCCGCACGAACTTGCCGCCACTGTTTTTCGTGTCGTACCAGCGGTCCTGCCATTTGCCATCGACGAGCAATCCCATGAATTGTCCTTTCGCGTTTCCCGTCATGTAGGGCGCGATGCGGCAAGGCGGAAATCATCCAGGGCTGAACAGATCGTCAATCAGTAGGGCCAGCGAAGGCGTCGATTGCGGCGGGCGAAAATTGATGCTAGCGGACACTCCGCATGTTCGACTTTGCCTTGATCCGGTTTGACCGACGACGAAAGGGCGCCCGCGCTTGATGAAGCGCTGACTGGCGAACGCTGCCGTTTGCAGCAACCTTTCCTCCTCTACCGGAACGCAACGACCATGAGCCTTGCCGACGTGAAGTACCTGCCGGAAACTCCGGCGCACGATCCTGAAATCGAAGCCATCAACGACGAGGCCTTCGGCCCCGGCCGTTTCGTGCTGGCCGCCTACAAGATCCGCGAGGCCGGTGGCCACGAGCGCGCGCTGTCCTTTGTCGCGGTCGACGGCGACCTCGTCGTCGCCTCGGTGCGTATGACGCGCATTGCTGCCGGTGCCGGCCGGGCGCTGATGCTTGGGCCGCTCGCGGTGCGGCCCGCCTTCAAGAATCTCGGCATCGGCCGCCGGCTGGTGGCAATCGCGCTGGAAGCGGCCGCCAAGGCCGGTGCGCCCGCCGTGATGCTGGTCGGCGACGAGCCCTATTACGGGCCGCTCGGCTTCAAGCGCATTCCACGCGGCCAGATCTCGATGCCAAGGCCTGTCGACCTCGACCGCCTTTTGTCGCACGAGATCACGCCGGGCGCGGTTGCCAGGCTCATGGGCGAGATCGGTCACGCCAGCCAGGCCAGGGTCGCCGAGCACGCCTAGGGCAGCTCCAGGAAGGTATGAATGGGTTCCGCAGTTCGCCGTTTCTGCAAGACGGCGACTGCTCCATCTTGACCTTGTCGGTCGATCCGGGCCTGATCCGTCCCTGTTTTCATAGAAAAGCCCATACTCACAGGAAGGATGACGCCATGACCCCCAACGGCCAGATCGCGATCGTGACCGGCGGCGGCTCCGGCCTCGGCGAGGCGACCGCTCGCGCGCTTGCCGCCAAAGGGGCCCGCGTCGCCATCCTCGATGTCGGCATCGAGCGCGCGGCCAAGATTGCTGCCGAGGTCGGCGGCATCGCCGTCCAGTGCGATGTGGCAAGTGCCGACAATGGCGCCGCCGCCCTCGCCGATGTCGCCGCCAGGCTGGGCGAGCCGCGCATTCTGGTCAATTGCGCCGGCATCGCCATCGGGGTGAAGACGATCGGCAAGGATGGACCCCATCCGCTCGACCAGTACCGCAAGGTGATCGAGGTCAATCTGATCGGCACCTTCAATATGATCCGCCTGGTTGCCGACCGCGCCGCGAAACTCGAGCCGCTGCAGGGCGGCGAGCGCGGCGTCATCGTCAACACCGCCTCGGTCGCCGCCTATGACGGGCAGATCGGCCAGGCGGCCTATTCCGCCTCCAAAGGCGGCGTGGTCGGCATGACGCTGCCGGTGGCGCGTGATCTCGCCCATTCCGGCATCCGGGTCTGCACCATCGCGCCCGGCATTTTCAAGACGCCGATGATGGCCGGCATGCCGCAGGAAGTGCAGGATTCGCTTGGCGCCGCCGTGCCCTTCCCGTCCCGCCTCGGCGAACCATCCGAATATGCCGCGCTTGCCCTGCACATTGTCGAAAACCAGATGCTGAACGGCGAGACCATCCGCCTCGACGGCGCCATCCGCATGGCGCCGAAATAGGGCGTGTCGCCCAAAGGTTCGAAATGCGGCGGGTGCCTCCCTTGCCAAGTTCGGCACGTCGGCTGATAAGTGGAATAGGTAAATCAACTTAGCAGGACGAGAACCTTGGGCGACCGGAAGAAGGATGTGATCCGCGAGACCGACGCCGAGGCGATCCGGTTGGCGAAAACGCTTCTGCGCAGCGCCCGCTTCGGCGCCCTGGCGGTGCTGGAACCAAGGACCGGATCGCCACTGGCGAGCCGGGTCGGCATCGCCACCGACATCGACGGCGCACCGCTTGTCCTGGTGTCGATGCTCGCGGCGCACACGTCAGCCCTGCTTGCCGATCCGCGCTGTTCCCTGCTGCTCGGCGAGCCCGGCAAAGGCGATCCGCTGGCGCATCCGCGGCTGACGCTGGCATGCCAGGCATCGCGGCTGGAGCGCGGCTCGCAGGCGCATGCCCGTGCCGAGCGCCGCTATCTCAACCGCAATCCCAAGGCGAGCCTCTATGCCGGGCTCGGCGACTTTTCGATCTTTCGCCTTGAGCCGCAACACGCCAGCCTCAACGGCGGCTTCGGCAAGGCCTATCAGCTCGAACGGCTCGACCTTCTCACCATTGGGCCCATCATCGAGGAACTCGCCGGGAGCGAACAATCGGCCGTCGAGCACATGAATGCGGACCATCTCGACGCTATCGCCGTCTACGCCCGTCATTTCGCCAAGGCACCCGGCGACGGCTGGACCATTGCCGGTTTGGACGCCGAAGGCATCGATCTGGTGTCGGGGGACAATATTTGCCGGGTATTTTTTTCACAACCATTGGTAAACGGTGTCGGAACTGCGTCCCGTCCTGGTTGCCATGGCCAGGGCCGGCAGGGCCGCATCGGAGATATAAGGTGCGACTAAATTGCATTTGATCAAAAGCAACGCTTGAGATTTGAAAGAAATGTTCTAGGCTTAGATGTGGTGCTGACTCGTCGGCACCTTCACAAGTGAATTTATGGATTCAGGCACCATTGCCCCCATGGCGCCTCGATGAGCAAACAGCATGGGGCATCAATGGTCTCGACAAAGCTAATCGCCAACGCCGAATCGGCTGCCGAATTTCTGATGCTGATGGGCAACGAAAAACGGCTGTTGATCATGAGCTATCTGATCGACGGTGAAATGTCGGTCGGCGCCATCGCCGAAAAGGTGATGCTCAGCCAATCCGCTCTCTCGCAGCACCTGGCCAAGTTGCGGGCGCTCGACATCGTGGACACCCGGCGCGATCGTCAGATGATCTATTATTCCTGCAAATCCGATGCGGTGCGCGAACTGCTCACCATGCTGGATGGCATTTTCGGCAGCGGCAAGGAAGATCTGTCCCAGATGGCGCAGAGGTTGCGCCGCGCCGGGACTTGACCGGACGCTGCCGCGGCCGCTTACCTCGCTGACGATTTCCGGAGCGTGGCTCGTGTGTCTTTCCCGGCACACGAGCCACGCTCTTTATTGTTGAGCGGGACATGATTGTTGAGCGGGACATGGGCCCAATTCGCATCGACGATCCACGCGACCCGCGTGTCGCTGCCTATCTCGATATCCGCGAGCGCGATCTGGCGGGCCGGCAAGGCCGTTTCGTCGCCGAAGGCAAGGTGGTGCTCGACCTGCTTTTGTCGTCGCGCCGCTTCAGCGCCGAATCCATCCTGATCCTGGAAAACAGGCTTGGCGGCATGGAGGACATTCTGCGCAAGGCACAAGCGGACCTGCCGGTCTACGTCGTCGCCGGTGCGGTGATGGACACGATTGCCGGATTCCACATGCATCGCGGCATCCTGGCCATCGGCCGCAAGGAGACGCCGCACCCGGCCGCCTCATTGCTGGATGCCTTGCCCTCCCAAGCCCTGGTCGTCGTGCTTGTCGGCATCGCCAACCATGACAATATGGGTTCGATCTTCCGCAATGCCGCCGCTTTCGGCGCCGACGCGGTGCTGATGGACACGACATGCTGCGACCCGCTGTACCGCAAGGCGATCCGGGTTTCGGTCGGCGCCGCGCTCAAGATCCCTTTCGCGTCCTTCGCCGACACGGCTGAGTTCACGGCGGATCTCGATCGGCGGGGCTATGACCAGTTCGCACTGTCGCCGCGCGGTCGGATCGACATACGCGACGCCCCGCGCCGCGAGCGGCTGGCGCTCTACCTCGGCACCGAGGGCGAAGGCCTGCCCGAAAGCCTGCTTTCCCGCTTGCAAACGGTACGGATCACCATGTCGAAAGGCTTCGACAGCTTGAACGTCGCTGCGGCCTCGGCCATTGCCTTGCATCATTTCTCGCACTGACGATGATTTGAGTGCGACGAAGGCGGCTAGCCCGCACCGCGTCAGTCGGCTTCTGCTTTCTGCAAGGCGCGCACGCGGTCGGCGAGGCTGCGGTCGTGGCCGGCGGAGCGGTTTTCCTGCGGTGCCGCCAGCGCCTTGGCGATCGGCGAGCCGGGGCCCTCGAGCTTGGCAGTCAGATGGACGACCTCCGCAGCCAGTTCGTTCATCTGCTCACGCAGCGCGGCGCCATTGCCATTCGTCAAACCCGACGATGCCGCGGCGCCGAGGTCCGCCTTCAGGCGCTTGTTCTCACGCGCCAGCGCCGTAAGCCTGGCCTCCAGCCGCTCGCGGTCGCCGTCGAGCTTGGCAATCGCCCGGTCCATGTCGCCGCGCTTGCCGGCCTCGTCATGCCGCCCCGCTTCATCGGGCTTGCCGACCAGCCGCAAGGCCGATGCGCCGTCCTCGGCTTTCGCTTTTTCCCGCAACCGCGCCAACTCCTTTTCGCGCCGATCAAGCTTGTCCTCGCGGTCGGCGAGCGTTGCCAGCAGCCGCTCGACCTTCTTGTCGAGTTCGGCGGCCCTTCTCGTCTCGGCCTTCAGGGCATCGCGCGCGGCCTTGCTTTCGGCCGCGATCTCCTGGCTGCGCCGGTCCGCTTCCTTGCGCTGGCCGCGCAGCAGCGAGATGTCGCTGGCGAGCTTCTGCAATTCGGATTCGCGGGCCACGAGCTCGATCTGGCGGCTGCTGGAGGCAAAACTGGCATCGTCATACATGTGCTCCAGCTTCTCGAGATCGAGCGCCCGCCTTTCCAGTTTTCGTTCGGTTTCCTTGAGCCGCTCCGAAAGCTGATGCAGTTCCTCTTCGCGTTGCCGCAGCGCTTCGTTCTTGGCGCCGAGTTCGGCGAGCGCATGGTTCTTGTCCGTGCGCTCGACCGCCAGCCCCTTCAGGGCCTCGTGGCCGCGATTGATCTCGACGAGTTGTTCGGCCACTTTCTCGCGCAACGTCTTGACGTTGATTTCAAGCCGGCGCGTCGACATGGCGTACTCGGCCCGAATCCGGTCCTTGTCGGCTTGGATTTCAGCTCGCGTCAGCGGGATGGAGGCTTCGATGCGCCTGCGGGTCAGGGCGACGGCACGCCGCCAGACGGCCGGAGCCACCATCAGCGCCAGAAAGCCGGCACAGAGAAAGCCGAGGGCAAAGAACAGGACCGACTGAACCAAAGGACTACCCGTTATCGACGACAACTTGGAAGGCTGGACCGTGCCATCTTGGCATGGCGGAAATCCGGCACCGCGGCAAGGGCTTGCCGCGGCTCATTCGGGTCGTGGCTCGGGAATCTGATCGAACGGTCCCGATTCCATCATATCGGACGGATCAGAACGGGTTCCAGGTCGCCCGCTCGGTCAGTTTCAAGTAGCCGAGATTGACGCCGAGCCGGGCGCCGACGCCGGTACGGATCGGCACCAGCAGCACATTATTGTTCTTCAGCACGTTGAAGCCGACACCCGCCACCACATAGGCCGAACCGGCGACGCCGCCATAGCGATTGTAGAGGTTGCCGACATCGTCGAGATTGTAGACCAGCATCATCACGCGTGACCCCTCGCCGCCGAAATCCCAGCCCAGCGACGGGCCTTGCCAGAACACTTTGTGATCGCCGGCATTCTTGGTGTAGAGCGTGCCTTCGCCATAGGTCAGGCCGCCGATCAGCGCACCGGATCCCTCCTCGCCGAGCAGATAGCCGTTGGGCAAACCGTAGGAGGCGAAAATCTTCTCCACGACCGTGGCCAACCCGCCCGACGTCGCGCCGAAGAACTTGTGGCCGGAATCGACAATCTCCTGAGCGGTGTACTCCTGGGCCCGCAAGGGCGATGTCGTGAAGACGAGAACGCCCATGAGCGTGAACGCCATTGAGAGGGCACGGAGAAAACTCCGGTCATACAATCGGGAAAACATGCTTCCAATCTCCGTCATGAAGCACTTTCGCCGACGCCTCGCATCCGTACGGCTCTTTAGGCGGCCGTTAAGGATGACTGTTAGGGGCAAACTATGCCGTAATCCTTTTTCAACCATTAAACTCCCACATGAAGATGGCGGTTCGAAGGCTGTTTGGCCGCTCAAGGGGACACGCAGCCTGCGTGAATGCGCCATATGCCATGACGACAATTTGGATTTGTTGCTGCACGCGCGGGCGCTGTGTATTCAGAAAGCCTTGGGTTGAAGCGTGATTCGTGTGGGCAGGCGCGAAGATCGATCGCTCGGCCACGAACTGGAAGATTTTGCAGGGATTTCGCCGATGGCCGAACTGTTCACCCTTTCCGCTCCCGACCTGGCGGCGCTTTTGTGCAGCCGCGTCTGCCACGACATCATCTCGCCGGTCGGCGCGATCAATAACGGGCTTGAACTGCTCGACGAGGGCGGCGCCGACGAAGACGCCATGCGGCTCATCCGCCAGAGTGCAAAGAACGCCTCGGCCCGCTTGCAGTTCGCCCGGATCGCCTTCGGCGCCGCCGGTTCGGCGGGCATGATGATCGACACCGGAGATGCCGAGGCCGTCGCCATCGCCTTCCTCAAGAACGAAAAGCCCGAATTGGTCTGGAACGGAATCCGCGCGCTGCTGCCCAAGAACAAGGTCAAGCTGCTGCTCAACCTGCTCCTCGTCGCCAATGCCGCCATTCCGCGCGGCGGCAAGCTGGTAGTGACGCTCGAAAATCTCGAAACCGAGCCGCGTTTTTCGCTTTCGGCAAGCGGGCCGATGCTGCGTGTGCCGCCGAAATTCCTCGAACTGCATTCCGGTCACAAGCCGGAGGAGCCGATCGACGCTCATTCGGTGCAGCCCTATTACACGCTGCTGTTGGCCCGCGAGGCCAACATGACGATTTCGATCCATGCGACGGCTGAAGAAATCGTCCTTTCGGTGGTCTGAAATCGGCGCGGCAGCGCGACCGGACAAAGTATTTCAATCTGAAATATTTTATTGACACGGCAATCGGGCGCGATGACCTTTGACACGCCGGCAACGTCGAAGCATCCGCAAGGAAAAATTAGCCTAACGGCATCTTTGCAAAAATTTTACCTAACGGCTTTTCAGCTTCTTTACCAGATCGGTCTAGGCTACGCCGCAGATGCCCCGCACGACCGGATTGTCCAAGGGCAAAGAGGACCCGGAAATGAAACGCTGCATGTTCGTCGACGATTCAAGCGTCATCAGGAAGGTTGCAAAACGCATCCTGGGCGGTTCCGACATGATGGTCATCGAGGCAGCCAGCGGGCTTGACGCACTGGAGATGTGCGCCGCCGACATGCCCGACATCATCGTCATCGATGGCGCCCTGCCGGACGTGCAGGCGATCGACCTCATCCGGCGCCTGCGCGCGATGGAAAGCCCGATCAGGCCGCAGATCCTGATCTCACTGGTCGAGCTCGATATCGCGTCGATCATGCGGGCCAAGCGCGCCGGCGCCCAGGGTTATCTGTTGAAGCCGTTTAATCGCCCGCAACTGCTCGAACGCTTTCGCGCCTTGAAGATCGCTGCCTGAACGGAAGCTATTCCAGGCAAACCGCGTGGCGGTCCGCCGTCTCGCGGTGCAAAAACAATAATTGTCATTCCACAATGCAAAACCCCCGAAGGTTGCGTCCAACTTTCGGGGGTCAGTTCATATGGCCAGGTTTTTTAAGAAAAGCTCTGCCGGCCGCGCTCAGGCGCTGACGCGGATGTCTTCCGGTTCGCGCAGCACGTAGCCGCGGCCCCAGACGGTCTCGATGTAGTTCTGGCCACCGGACGCGGCGTCGAGCTTCTTGCGCAGCTTGCAGATGAAGACGTCGATGATCTTCAGTTCCGGCTCGTCCATGCCGCCATAGAGGTGGTTGAGGAACATTTCCTTGGTGAGCGTGGTGCCCTTGCGCAGCGAGAGCAGCTCCAGCATCTGGTATTCCTTGCCGGTGAGGTGCACGCGCTGGCCACCGACCTCGACGGTCTTGGCGTCGAGGTTGACGACCAGATCGCCCGTGGTGATGACCGACTGGGCGTGGCCCTTGGAGCGGCGCACGATGGCATGAATGCGCGCCACCAGCTCGTCCTTGTGGAACGGCTTGGTCATGTAGTCGTCAGCGCCGAAGCCGAGGCCGCGTACCTTGTCCTCGATGCCGGCCATGCCGGAGAGGATTAGGATGGGCGTCTTCACCTTGGAGAGGCGAAGCGTTCTCAAGACCTCGTAGCCGGACATGTCTGGCAGGTTGAGATCGAGAAGGATGATGTCGTAGTCGTAGAGCTTGCCCAGATCGACACCCTCTTCGCCGAGGTCTGTCGTATAGACGTTGAAACTTTCCGATTTCAGCATCAACTCGATGCTTTGTGCGGTTGCACTGTCATCTTCTATCAGCAGAACACGCATTTCATTCCCCTTTTCTGCCGCCGGACCATTTCACGACCCGTCCTGCCCCGGAGCAGTGGTTGCCTGGTATAGAGGCTGCCATCGAATGGTTAACAAAACCTAATTTTCCGTCGAATACGGTATCAGATTTTTTAACCCCTTTCTACACCCTCTTGAATCTAATAACGAATCACAGACCAAAATTCCTAATGCGACACATTAATAACCTGGACTAAGTGACTCCAGGGACTCATCGACGCGGCTTCGCTTCGGCGGCCGGAATTTTTACCCGGCCTTAAGCCCTGACACGTATGATTAACAATGCCCGTAAACGAATGGTTACCGTCGGCAAAAAACTTTAGGGTTTTGTTTCCTATAGTGCGGGGAAAGCCGGTGGATACGGGCAGCGCTTGGGCCTTTCCAAGTGGTTTGGACGATATGTGCGGGTGTGCGTTTCCGGGAGTACCGAATCATGAAGTCACGTGAAAACCTCGTTCGGCTGAAACAGTTTCAGGTGAATGAGAAGCGTCGCCAGATGCTGCAGCTCGACATGATGATCGCCGAGTTCGAGCGCATGGCCGTCGAACTGGAGCTTCAGATCACCGCCGAGGAAAAGAAAGCCGGCATCACAGATATCAATCATTTCGCCTATCCGACCTTCGCCAAGGCCGCGCGCCTGCGCCGCGACAATCTCAGGAACTCGCAAGGCGACCTCGCCCAGCAGCGAAGCGCCGCCGAATCATTACTCGGCGAAGCTGAAGCGGAGCTTTCCAAGGCTGAGATGCTGGAATCGCGCGATACCAAGATTCGCGAGGCCGAAACCGGTGGCCGCAGCGCCATGATCGGCTGAACCAGCCGACATCGGCGCTATTTGGCGCGCGCAAGCGCGCACCCTGTCGGGCGACAGCTTGAATTCCGGCGCCGGCGGCCGCCACGAAAGCGCGGGTGGCACGCAAGACCTAGGCAGCCCAGTCCACCTCGTTTCCGGCGATCGCCCTTGCGCGGGCATCCTTGATATCGGGCGCATGCTGCTCCGCCCATGATCTGATCTGGGTAAGCAGTCCCGCCAGGTTCAGGCCGAGCTCGGTCAGTTCATATTCGACGCGCGGCGGAATGACCGGATAGACCTCTCGCCGCACCAGGCCATCACGCTCCAGCACACGCAAGGTCTGGGTCAGCATCTTGGGCGTGATGCCTTCGAGCTTGCGGGCAAGCGCGCCATTGCGCTGCCGGCCGTTGCGCAGCGCGCAGACCACCAGATAGACCCATTTGCTGGCCAGCATCTCCAAAACGGTATGCGACGGACATGTCCGCCGGAACGCATCGTAGCCGAGGGGGGAGTCGCAATCACTATCCATGAGGTGCCTATATATCAAAAAGGTGCATACTGGACAATAGGCCCTTACTCTCCAAATGATAGTGGCGCTAATCAAGCAGGAGAGATTTCATGCGTGCCGTAACCCAGAATTCCGTTGGCGGGCCCGACGTTCTTGTCACCGCCGAATTGCCCGATCCCACACCGAAGGCCGGCGAGGTGCTGGTCCGCGTCAAGGCGGCCGGCATCAATCCGGTCGATGGCGCGGTGCGCGCCGGCAACTATCCGCTGCTCGGCGAGCCACCCTTCATCCTTGGCTGGGATATTTCGGGGACGGTCGAGGCACTGGGCGCCGGCGTCACCAGCTTCAAGGTCGGCGACGAAGTGTTCGGCATGCCGCGCTTCCCCAAGCAGGCCGCGGGCTATGCCGAACTGGCGGCCGTGCCGGCCGATGAGATCGCGCTGAAGCCGACGCGGGCGGACCACATCCAGGCCGGCGCATTGCCACTGGCCGGTCTCACCGCCTGGCAAGGCCTTGTCCGTCATGGCGGACTGAAATCAGGCCAGCGCGTGCTGGTGCACGCCGGAGCTGGCGGCGTTGGCCATCTGGCCGTGCAGATCGCCAAGGCGCGTGGTGCTTACGTCGTCGCCACGGCCAGCCCGGGCAAGCTCGACTTCGTACGCAAGCTCGGCGCCGATGAGGTGATCGACTACACCAAAGGTGATTTCACCAGCCAGATCAGCGACATCGACCTGGTGCTGGAGCCGGTGGGCGGCGACCATGCCGATCGCTCGCTGAAGGTGCTGAAGCCCGGCGGCGTGCTGGTATCATTGCTCAACGTCAACGACGCCACGCGCGCCGACGCCAGTTCGCGCGATATCAGGGTCGAGCGCATGTCGGTGGTGCCCGACCGAGAGGGCCTGGTTGAGCTCGCCGGGTTGATCGACGCGCAAAAGCTTGCGGTCCACGTGGCCAGGACTTTTCCGCTCGATCAGGCGGGAGCCGCCCACGCCTTTCTCGCCACCAGGCCGATTGGCAAGGTAACGCTGACGGTCTGAGCGGCGACACCGAAAGCAAAAGGGCGCGGCATGCCGCGCCCTTCGATCGTGGTGAGACCGGCCTAGTGCCGGTATTGCTGGATGCGCGTGGTGCGCAGCCCGGCAAGGCCGTATTCGTCGATCGACGCTTGCCAGGACAGGAATTCCTCCGTGGTCAGCTTGTAGCGCTGGCATGCCTCTTCAAGGCTCAAAAGTCCGCCGCGCACCGCTGCAACCACTTCCGCCTTACGCCGGATAACCCAGCGACGCGTGTTCGTCGGCGGCAGATCGGCAATCGTAAGAGGGCTGCCGTCAGGCCCGATAACGTATTTGACTCTAGGTCTAACCAGATCGGTCATCGTACTCTCTACAAAAAACTCAAAGACCCAATCCCCGCCACCTTACCGCCACAGCTTTAAAAATTGCCTAAGCAGACCCTAATGACTAGGTAAGGATCGTGAACGCCGCGTTAGTCTTTTAGCGGGCATTTGAAATATCCGGCTGGAAACCCTGTTTTAGCCGGGAGGAATGTACCCACTCAAAGCGTTCGCCATACGCCGCGGGTCGTCCTGCAAGCTGGCGCCGCATGAAAGCTTGACCTATATTCTCGACATTGGCATTTGAGCTGCCGCAGAATGAAAGCACCATGAACAGTCTCGACCTTCCCAGACGTCCCGAAGAGACCCGCATTGTCGTCGCCATGTCGGGCGGCGTCGATTCATCCGTGGTCGCCGGCCTGTTGAAGCGCGAGGGCTATGATGTCGTCGGCGTCACCTTGCAGCTCTATGATCATGGCGCGGCAACGCATCGGGCCGGATCATGCTGCGCCGGCCAGGACATCGACGATGCCCGCCGCGTCTCCGAGACGCTGGGTATTCCGCATTATGTGCTCGATTATGAGGAGCGGTTCCGCAAGGCGGTCATCGACCCCTTCGCCGAGAGCTATGTCGCCGGCGAGACGCCCATTCCTTGCGTTTCCTGCAACCAGACGGTCAAATTCGCCGATCTTCTGGCCACTGCCAAGGATCTCGGCGCCGACGCGCTGGCCACCGGCCACTACATCCGCTCCGGGGCCAATGGCGCCCACCGCGCCCTCTACCGGCCGGTCGACGCCGACCGCGACCAGAGCTATTTCCTGTTCGCCACCACGCAGGCGCAGATCGATTATCTGCGCTTTCCGCTCGGCGGCCTGTCGAAGCCGCAGGTTCGCGCCATCGCCGAGGAGATGGGGCTGACGGTCGCCGCCAAGCAGGACAGCCAGGACATCTGCTTCGTGCCGCAGGGCAAATATTCCGACATCATAGCCAAGCTGAAGCCGGCTGCCGCCAACCCGGGCGACATCGTCCATATCGACGGCCGCGTGCTCGGCCGCCACGAGGGCATTCTGCGCTACACGATCGGCCAGCGCCGAGGCATCGGCATCGCGTCCGGCGAGCCGCTCTATGTCGTCCATCTGGACGCCGAGCGCGCCCGTGTCGTGGTCGGCCCGCGCGAGGCGCTGGAAACGCACAAGATCTATCTGCGCAACATGAACTGGCTGGGAGACGGCGCGCTCGCCGATGTGCCCGCCGGCGGCATCGAGCTGTTCGCCAAGGTGCGCTCGACCAGGCCGCCACGGCCGGCCATGCTGCGCCACGAGGCAGGCGTGACCTCGGTCGAGCTGGCCGATGGCGAATCGGGCATCGCTCCCGGACAAGCCTGCGTGCTCTATTCCGACGACGGCAACGAGGCCCGCGTCTTCGGCGGCGGCTTTATCGTGCGCTCAGAGCGCGGCGCCGAAGCCGAAGCGATGCTGAGCCGGCTCGCCGAAAAGCCGGCGCAGGTTCCCGCCGACCTTTGAGAGTGTTTCGAAATTCGCTCTGGCGAGTCATATGGTGGTGGTTTCGAGAACCGGAGCGCAGCGGACATTTGCGTCCGTGAGCAGCGCATGACCCCGAAAATCGAAAAGCGATTTCGGAAAGGATCATGCGCCAAATCAAGTGCTACGGTGTCCTTTGCGCGTCCAGAGGACGCGCGGCGCCGTAGTAGCGCAGAAAACGCCATCAGATGGCCGCCAGAGTAGAATTTCCAAACAGTCTCAGGATTTGGTGTGTGTGACGGTGCCGGCCGTCAGGATGCGCAGCACCCTGATCGCCTCCTCGCCGCTGGTGCGTGGTTCGGCGCGCGTCCCGATGCACTGGATGAAATGTTCAAGTTCGCGGGTCAGCGGCATGCCCTGGGCAACCGCGACATAGGACGGCTCATTGGTGGTGAACGCCCACTGGCCGCTGTCCTGCCACACCGCGTGGCGGTAGACGGCGAGCTTGCGCTCCCATGGCTCGACATCGTCGAACACCGCCATCGCCTTGGTGCCGACCACGGTCAGCCGCCGCTCGCGATAGGGGTTGAGCCGCGACGTGAAAAGATGGCTGCGCAGGCCATTGGGAAAGCGCATGTGCAGATGCGCGAAATCGCTGAGATTGTCGAGGAGTGCCGCCCCCTCGCCGCGCACCTCGATCGGCTCGGTGCCGGTGATGGCCAGGATCATCGACAGATCGTGCGGCGCGAGGTCCCATAGCGCATCGTTCTCGGTATGGAACTTGCCGAGCCCCAGCCGGTGCGAATGGATGTAGCGTACCTCGCCGAGCTCGCCCTTGTCGATCAGGCCTTTCAGCGTCTCGAAGGCGGGATGGAAGCGCAGGACATGGCCAACCATGTAGACGCGGCCATTGTCCTTGGCCGCTCGCACCGCGCGCTCGGCATCCGGCACCGTCAGCGCGATCGGCTTTTCCACCAGCACGTCCTTGCCGTTCTCGACGGCGCGCACGGCAAGATCGGCATGGAACTGCGGCGGCAAGGCCATGATGATGGCGTCGATGTCGTCGCGGACGAACAGCTGGTCCGGCGCGATCGCCAGGCAGTCCTGTTCGCTGGCGAAACCTTCGGCGCGGGCACGATTGGTGTCGGAAACCGCGTGCAACGCGCCGAGCGCCTTGAGGGTGCGGATGTGGTTGGAGCCCCAGTATCCGCAACCGAGGACTGCAATGCGCGGCTTCATCTGTTTCAAACTCTAAAAACTCGTGGCCGAGACATAGCGACGTGCCCCGTCGAACTCAACCCCGGCGGCTGCAACCAGCTGTTCGCGCGGCAAAGCTTTTCTCCATCGAGAATATGCCCCGATATCGAATGCATCGAAGCTTGACAGGCTCGCCCTCCCAACCTTATATCCGCGCGACCTTGGCGAACGCCTCGAAATGCCTTTCGATTTAAGGCGGATTTCGGGCCTGTCGCCGCCCTGGCGGGGTAGCTCAGTTGGTTAGAGCACGGGAATCATAATCCTGGGGTCGGGGGTTCAAGTCCCTCTCCCGCTACCATCAATGCAGCGTTAGGCGCTGTTCCTGGTTTACGATTTGGCAGGTTGAGAAGCTCCGCGAGCGCACCGCGGACTTTCAGCTCAACCTGTCCCCTACCCTCCGTCGGAATGATATCGATCCCCGTGACCAGCGAGCGGATGATCCTCGCCGCGTCGTGGCGCTCGCGCTCATCGGATTGCAAGGCGTCCTGGAGCTCGCATACCTGCCGACGGTAAACCGTCACCGCTGCCGGATGAAACTCCACAACGCTTTCACCGGCCGCCATCGCCCGAAGCTCTCGGGCTAGATTCTCCTTTTCGCGTTCGAGGTCCAGCAGCTTCGACTTCATGCTGGTCGTCGCGACACCGTCAGCGATGGCATCGACGATGTTAGTGATCTGCCGGTCGATGCCGGCATGCCGCCTTTCGACTTCCCTGTGCCGTTCGCGGTTCATGGCGTTCAGTCGCTTATGCTCCGCACGATATTCAGCAAGGAAACCCGCAATGGCATCTGGGGCCAGCAAGCGCCGCTGGATGCCAGCGAGCACACGCTTCTCAAGCTCGCCAACACGGATCGTCCTGTTGTTGGTACAAGTGCCTTTCTCACGGTGCGCGGCACAAGCAAGCTGGTCTCCGTTCTTCACCGTATAAGAAGCGCCACAGTGGCCGCACCGGACAAGCCCAGAGAACATGTGCTTCGGCCGTCGACGGTGATGGAGCTTCATGCCTCCATAAAGCTTCTTGCGTGCTTGCACCGCGTCCCACAGCTCATCGTCAATTATACGCAGATGCGGCACTTCAACGACCTGCCAGGTTTCCGGCGGATTCGGCCGCGAGATGCGCTTGCCAGTCTCGGGATCCTTGCGCATTTGGATACGATTGAAGACGAGCAGCCCGATATAGGCTTCGTTGTACAGAAAGCCGCTTCTCCGTTTGAGATTGCCATTGATGGTCGAGGCGCCCCACGCACCACCAAAGGGTGACGGGATACCTTCCTTGTTGAGGCCTGCAGCTATCGTGCGTGCCGATTGCCCAGCCGCGAACTCCCGAAAAATCCTACGCACGACGTCGGCTTGCATCTCATCGGTCTCACGCAGGCCGCGGATCGGTTCGCCGCGTTCATCGAGCTTTTTGACCACGCGATAGCCGTAGGAGAGGCCGCCGGCGTTGTAGCCGTTCAATATGCGGCCGCTTTGGCCCCGCCTGATTTTGGCGGCAAGATCGCGCAGGAACAACGCGTTCATCGTTCCTTTGAGGCCCACGTGCAGCTCGTCTACGGCGCCCTCGGAGAGAGTGACGATTCGGACACCAGCAAAGCGTAGCCGCTTGAAGAGGCCGGCTACGTCCTCCTGGTCGCGTGATAGGCGATCGAGTGCCTCAGTTAGAACGATCTCGAATTGCCCGCTTTGAGCATTGGCGAGAAGCCGCTGGATGTCTGGTCGACGGATGATGCTTGAGCCGGATATGGCGGCGTCGGCATAGGTCCCAACGACAGTCCACTTCTCCCTGGCCGCGAGTTCTCGGCAAAGCCGCAGCTGATCCTCGATAGAGGCTTCGCGCTGGTTGTCGGATGAGTAACGAGCGTACAGCGCGACACGGGTCATGGACCGCTCCTCTGCCTCTGTTTGCTAATCTCCGCCGCCGTCACCATCCTCCCCTTCTGACGATGCTTTCTCAAGAGGGTGAGCTTTGTTGTCGTTGGCCGGCGGCAATTCCCCGAAATGCTCCCGAGCAATCCGCCGACCCAACAAACGGGCGATCGACAGGACGGCTCGTTCAGCCATGTCTCGTGCCGACATGTCGGCCGTGTAATCATAGCCTGCGCTGTCGTTCCCAGGTCTGGCCTCATCCACCATGTTATGCCCGCTCTTCCGCGAAGATCGCGGGCATTGAGCGGCGTGATGATCATCAAGACAAGTAAGTTTTCCGCGCTGTCGTAGTGTGGCGTGCAAATACTTGAGCACTGCGATTTGGAATTCCGAAGCCAGGCCAGATTACCAAAAGCTCGATCGTCTTGCAATATCGCGCGCGATATCCAATATGGCTGCATGAGACTGCTTCTCGATACGGCGATCATGGTGGCGGCGATCCGAAGTGACGCTGGCGCCTCACGCCAACTGTTGGTGGCAGCTTTGGAGCGCCGGCTGACGCTCATCGCTTCGGTGCCGTTGATGATCGAATACGAGGCGGTCATGACAAGGCCCGAGCACCTTGAGGCTTCCGCCTTGTCGGCTGAGGACGTGAACGTGTTGCTGGATGCCGTGGCGGCCGTCGCCGAGCCGGTTCGCCTTGTCTTCCTTTGGCGACCCGCCGTTCGCGACCCGGACGACGACATGGTGCTGGAAGCTGCGGTAAACGGACGGGCGGAGGCTATAGTGACGTTCAACCTGCGCGACTTCGGCAAGGTGGCCGAGCGCTTCGGTATCATAGTCCTGTCGCCGGGTGAGGCGCTAAGACGATTGGAGAGAAAGACATGAGGAGAAGCAATTTCGCGCTGCGGCTTCAGCTCTCGCTTCTCGATGAGGCCCGCAAGGTGGCGGAGAGCGAAGGCGTGCCGCTTAACCAGTTTATTAACGTGGCAGTCGCTGAGAAGCTTTCGGCGCTGCGCACGGAAAGCTACTTTCAGGAACGCGCTGCCCGTGCCGACATACCCAAGGCGCTGGACATCCTGAAGCGGGCCGGCAAAGGGAAGGCGTCGATCAAGGGCGACGAATTGCCGGAGTAGCACACCGCCGGATCGCTCGTGCCGGAGCCTTGCCTGCGTCCGAAGCGTGCGCCGGGCCGGAAACTGCCCGCAGGCAGTTGCCTTGGCGGACATAGTCTCCCTTATTGGGACGGGCATGGACGAGCTTTCCCTGACGCTGCTTGCGATTCGGAATCGGGCGAACTCGCCTGAAGATCGGTGAATACCCGAAATCAGAATCGAAACTCCTCTGTCTGCCCGTCGCAATGCGCCGAGAAAGCGCGCCACGCGATTGTAGTCGCGGTGTCTTTCCCCACAGGGCTTGCGCTGCCGCTGGGGCTTCAGCAGGGTCCCTTTTTCAAGGCGGTGTCACAGTTGGAGGCGTCCGGTGCTGGCAACTCCCTACCGGTCGAAGGGCGACGGGAGGCAGATGCTTCGCTGCGAGTCGAGGGGCTCGGCTGAAGCCGGAATTTGGGTTGGAAGCATCTTGATAGCTCGCCTCCATCTTCGTCCTTCAGGCGCGGAAACAGCAGCCAGCCCGCCGCCTGCGGAGCTTGGGACGCCGCTCGCCGGGAAAGAACTGTTCCGGCATCCTCTGCTCGGCAATGCGCACCATATCGCTGAGCGCCGAGCGGATTTGCGGCCAGGGGAATTCGGAGCAATCCTCCCAGGCCTCGCCCTCGCGCAACACGGCATCGAGCTTGCCCGCCACGCCGGCGAGGGTCGTGGCGGGGGTAGTTGAGAGCGCTTCCAAAAGTTCTCCCGCCCGCTCGCCAGCCTCGCGCTCGGCTCTGAGCGCGGCGGTGTAACCGGTCTCCTCGGCAGCAGCATCCCAGCGTGTCTGATGCGCCGTGAAATCAGCCTCGGCTGTCTCGCGCAGAGCCGTCATATCCGGTCCTTTGCCAAGCACTTCATTGAGCGCCCTGATGGAGTGAACCATCACGTCCTCACCCTCGGGCAGGCGGACGGTCGCACAAGGAAAACCGACGATCTCGACGAGCTTCGTCTCCAGGCGCTGCTGCCTGCGGCAAAGCCGCTCCGTCAGCTTGCAGGCTGTCTGCCATTCCCGCCAAAGTGTCAGCGCTGGGTCGGGCGGCGCACTCGTGGCAACAGCGTTGCCGGCGAGCGCACTTTTCTCAAGCACCAATGCGGTGGATGTGATCATCCCTCCCGCAAGCAGTCGCCTGCGGGTGACGAAAGGCAAAGTCATGGTATTGTCGGAATCAGCCATGATCCGAGCTCCAATCAGCTTGGTTGTAGTCAGGCTGGCTGGAGTGTTGACGCATTCTAGCCAGCCGCTGCACGTGCAATGCATGTTCATTGCACGTGCATATCAATGTGCCCTTTGAAATCAAATATCAAGCCGTAGAGCGAAAATGACAAAAAAGCCGTTCACCACCCGCCTTGATCCGCCGGTGTTGGCGTTGGCTCAACAGCTTGCTGAAACAGAACGGCGCTCGATCACCTCGGTCATAGAACTCGCATTGATCGAGTACGCCGAGCGGCGCGGAATCAAGGTAAGCGCGACGGAAGGCGAATAGACAGACGAATTGACGGACGCCGCGAAGGGATGTGGCCTACCGCAGTCGATTTTGAGCGAGGCGCCCGCTCCAAGATTAGAATAATACGCAACGCAGCGGTCCCCAATGCATCAGATCCTGTCGGTATTGAGTTCATCCCAGAGAATGGGGCGGGCATGGCGTGCGTCTGGAACGCAAATGACCTAGCAACAAACAGGCAAATTTGACCCGCTTGGTCATCGGAGAGTTCACGACCGAATGGCAGCAATGCGCCTGGTTCCGGCCGTTGAGGTGAACCGCTGGCGCTGGCTGAAAGCAGACATGTTGGCGACATACTGGAGGTTGCGGTTGCGCCAACATCAGGCGTTGCCTACGCTGTTTGCTTTCGAAGCGGACCACCCTCCGGCGTACAAAAACACGAGTGACAAGCGAGCAAATTCTGGAGCCAAACGCGCCGAGCTGTGACTCAGACAGGGGAGCTTCGGCCGGCCCAGAACGTCGTGATCGTCTCTCCCAGATGCCGATCGGTAAACTGTCGAGGACGGCTGTGGGCTACCGTGGGATGGTTCCGATAATGGAGCAGTCGAACACCGGGCTGCCTGCCAAATAGGAGGCGAGCCTGGGTCGCGAGGCAAGGCCAGCGATCTCCCGAACCAGTTTTTGCCGAATTGCGACTTCGAACAGATTGAGGTCGTCAATCCCGATCACGAAAGCGTCTGGGCCACCGATGACGCAATGCTCGTAATAAAGATTGAGATAGCGCGCGCCATAGGATTGAAAGGCATTGGAACCACCGCGCCGCAGCGACACGGGCAGGCCGTTGATAGTGATGCCGGAGCCGGTCAGTCTGTCCCGTATCGGTGCGACCGGCAGGCCGGCATTGTTGGGACCATCACCCGAAATATCGATCACCCGGCGCGCGGCTACGGTACGGATCTGTGAAAACAGGTCGCCCGCCGACAGAATAGCGCCCGAAATGGAGGTCCCTGGTTGCGCGCTAATAGGCTCGATCGCCAAGGCGTCGGCGAACTGTCTTGCGTCTGCGTAGCTACCGATAATCGTCCAGGGCAGGAGAACGCGATGATAGTTCGGCCCAGCCCATTCGAGATACGAAACCGCGATCGTACCACGAGCGCCCAATCCTATGGCTCTCGCGAGGTCCGCGTGCCGAAATGCATTGACGTAACCGTCGCGCTGAACCCGTTGCTCCGACAGGCTCATCGAGGATGAGACGTCCACGGCAAGGACCAGCTCAAGGTCAACGCCGAGTGTTCCGGGTTCGGCCCCCGCCGATGGTGAGCAGGGATAGCTGGCAATCAGCGCCAGTGCCATGAGGTACGATCTTGCTGGCCGCCGCATCTTGGGCGGGACGGGTCGAATTTTCCGGCCAAACGATTTTGCCAACCGCACTACCCCCGGCGCCACAGGCGCGATCTCGCGATCCGATGGGGAAGTGTGCGTTGGCTAGCGTCTGCGCGCTTCACCCGATGGGGTGAGGAACGCCATTCAGGGTCGTGAAGGCGTTCGCAAGCGCGAAAGTAGCGCCGTGAGCTCGGCCTGGCGATGCGTTCCCGTTTTGGCGAGGATCGCCCGGAGTTGAGTTCGCGCCGTTTCGCGGCCAATCGCCAATCGGGCGCTCGCCGCATCGATACCATCGCCCGAACTCAGGCTTGAGGCCAGTCGCGCTTCGGCCGCCGTGAGTTGAAATGTTTGACCGAGCAACCGTTCCGATGGCGCCCGTTCCCTCACAAGGTCGGTGAAGCAAAGCAGAAAGTCGCCGCCATTGAAAAGGTCGCGCACGAATGAAGTCATCGGCACGAGCTCGGCTAGAAGCCAGAACGATCCGTCGCGGGCGATGACTTCAGGATCAGCCAGTAACGGCCCGTCCAGTGCGCTTGAGACGGCAGCCCCGATCATCCGCTGCAGACGGGTATCGCTCTCCCGATCGGCTGCGTGGATGCGGCCATGGCGGATCACAAGGCCGGAACCGAACAAAGCATCCGCATGCTCGTTGCAACGCACCAGGCAGCCACGGTGATCAAGCAGCGCAGCGCCAAAATTGAATTGGTCGAGGACGGCCAGAGTCGGGCCTAGCGAAATCTCCCAGATCTTCTCGGCCAGGCTGATGATCCGCCTCAGGTCCGGCGCCACGCGCAAGAAATGGTCGGACTCCGACAAATCAAAGGCCCCGCTGCGGGCATCGCGGAACATCGACAGGAACCACCTGTGTTTCTTCACCACAAAGTAGACGGCTGCCCACCACTCACGGTGCCCAGGGAGAGCTATTTCCTGATAGTAGGGGAGAAACCTTCTCTCCTCGGGGGTGGTGAGTTCGTCCTCGACGGTGAAGCAGGTTGCGGGTTTCGCCAGCAGGCTCAACCTCTCGCAACGGGGATCGGGAGCACCTTCGATGTTGTTGAGCCAGAGCGCCGAAAATTCAGCATGTTCCGTCGAATCCGGCGTCTGTGTGGTCCGCTTGCGCTGGTCGCTCCGGAAAGGATGGGTGTCGTCACAGGCGCGGATAACACAACTCGTCGCACCCAGGGCATCGGCAAGCTTTTGAAGCGCGTCCGGCCACCGCCCGAATTCGAAAGCGGCGTCGTAGCAATTCTCGATCGCGAACGCGATTGCCCGATTGGCAGCCATATACGGATCTACCCAGGTGATGCATGGGCTAGGACACGCTTTCAAAGTACCACGGATCCGGCAAACCATGAACCCCGGTCGGATCTTCAGGGTCGTAATGGCCAGCTATTTCGGGACGCGCCGTCTAATCAGCACAATGTTAAGACCGATTGTCGCCTGCAAAGCTTGGCTCTTGACGCGAACCGGTCAATCTTGGGCGCGGAAAATCGGCGGGTTTGCGCTCATCTAAGCCACTCGCGAGCGCCTGCGGTCTCCCTGAAACCAGCCATTCGTTCATCCAACCCAGCGCAACAATGCCTAGCCAGATGGAATTGCCTGCGCGGTGGCACAAGAGGCACAGCGCGACGCTGGGTTTCGTAGTTGAGTGCAAGAAACACCTCCCAACCTCGCGGGATGACTCTATGGCATGCTCAACCCAGGCGACCGTGATGGCCGGTGCGCAAAGCGCTTCCCGTTCCATTGCGTCTTCGGCACGCATCTGTGACGGCGGTGATGACCAGGTTCACCGCCTCAATTGATTGCCAGTATCATTGTGCGACGCCGTTGTGTGAGGGATGCGGGCAACGTTAGCAAGGTGGAACAATCCGACAGCCGGCGAGTTTCTAAGTTGAAGGGCGCCTGTTTCGGAGGAAGTTATGAAACGCGTCCTTGCCCAAAATGCGGTCCGACTGATGCTGGGCGGCGTAACCGCCTGTCTGCTCACGGTCGTCGAGATTCCCAACCCGATTATGCCATTGTCGCTTGTGTCCGAGGCGATGGCTGCCACCCAGGTTTCGATCAGCACATTCTACGAAGACCTGTCTTCCCATGGTGATTGGGTTTCGTACCACGGCGCGTCCGTTTTCGTGCCGGTTGATGTACCTGACGATTGGCGTCCGTATACCGTTGGACACTGGGCCTATACCGATCAGTATGGCTGGCTGTGGGTATCCGACGAGCCATTCGGCTGGGCGACGTACCATTACGGCCGGTGGGGCTATGCCGACGATATCGGCTGGTACTGGGTTCCGGGCACTCGTTGGGCGCCAGCATGGGTGAGTTGGCGTCGTGACAGGGAGCACATGATTTGGGCTCCGCTGCCGCCGCGCCGCGATCCGGATTTGATCTCAATCGAGGTGACCTTCGACACGACGCCTGATTATTACTGGGTTGTGGTCCCCACCCGCGAATTCCTTGCTGCCGACATTTCTACCGTCGTTATCCGTGATGAGCCGGAGTTTGTGCGCATCGTCGAGGCGGCCGAGCCGGCCGGCGACGTGACGATCCAGAACAATGTGGTGATCAACAAAATCATTAATGTCGATGTGATCGAAAAAGAGACGAACCAGAAGGTGACTACCGTCAAGGTTAGCAAGACCGACGCGCTCGAGCAGTCCGGCAAACTGGAAAACAATACGGTCGCTGTCTTTGAAGGTGAGGTGAAAGCCGACCCTAAGGCCAAACCAGCCAAGCTCAAAGACATTGACGAGGTAAAGCAGGTTCAGGCTAGCCGGAAATCGAAGCCGACCGAAGGCGCTGCAACGACCGAGCAGGCTAAGCCCGAAGGCACCACCAAGCCTGAGAAGCCAAAGGTCGGCGAGCAGCCGGCCACCGAGCAACAGCAGGCCGAGCCCGGCAAAACGGCCAAGCCTGAGAAGCCGAAGGCCAAGGAGCAGCCGGCCACCGAGCAGCAGCAGGCCGAGCCGGAGCAAGCGGCCAAGCCTGAGAAGCCGAAGGGCAAGAAGCAGCCCGCCGCCGAGCCGCAGCAGGCCGAGCCGGAACAGGCGGCCAAGCCTGAGAAGCCGAAGGCCAAGAAGCAGCCCGCCGCCGAGCCGCAGCAGGCCGAGCCCGAGAAGCCGAAGGCCAAGAAGCAGCCCGCCGCCGAGCCGCAGCAGGCCGAGCCCGAGCAGGCGGCCAAGCCTGAGAAGCCGAAGGCCAAGAAGCAGCCCGCCGCCGAGCCGCAGCAGGCCGAGCCCGAGCAGGCGGCCAAGCCCAAGCCACAGAAGCAAAAAAACAAGGCGTGCGATCCGCAGACTGACGCGAACTGCTAGCTGTGCGCGGCACCGCGATTATTCCATCGCGGTGCCGCTGAACGGCAATGCGCGAAAAACTGCGAACCCTCGCCACTTTCCTTCGCTGCTGCCTGCTCTCTCTATACCGGCTGGAAGCGCGGAACGCCCGTCAACGAACACAGGGTAGACATGCAACCCCAAGAGGGTGAAACGTCACCTCGCCCGAGGCTATTTCGAAAGGCCTGACATCTGCCGAGACAAACCTAGGATGGGTAACAGACAGAGGTCGTTATCCAGAAACTGCCATGAGCACCCGCGGTGCCGACTTTCTATACAAATGGATTTCCGAACATATGCCGGAAGGGCCAACCGACGAGCCGGGCCGGCTTGTGACCGATATGGCAGACCAGGCCCTGCGGGCCGCCGCCGTCGAAGGCATCCCAATTCAGGAGATCGATGAAGAGATCGGTAGCGTTTATGAAGCGATCATTCATGCCGTTGAACATCGCGACGGCGGTCTCGCGGGTTAAAGATCTTGTGGTTGCCTCAGGCGGTTCCGCAATATCTAAATTTCCTAAATTAGCTACGTCTTATGGAACTTTGGTGCGGCCCTTTCATTTTCATCCGCATGCGAGCCTCTGTGATCCAAAGCGTCGGGACGGGAGTGAACGCGTCGCCGCGCTACTCGCTGGTCCTGCCGATATATAATGAAGAACAAGTGCTGCCGCGACTGATCGAAAGGATCAGGTCACTGATCAGTCGGCTGGACGGAGAGACCGAGGCGATTTTTGTCGATGACGGTAGTCATGACGGCAGCGTCAAATACCTTCGGCGGGTGGTCACCGCCGAACCTCGCTTCCGGCTTATCGAGCTTTCCCGCAATTTCGGACACCAGATTGCGATCACGGCTGGCATGGATGCTGCTGCGGGGGATGCCGTCATCGTCATGGATGCAGACCTGCAAGATCCACCGGAGGTCGTTCTTGATCTCGTAGCAAAGTGGAAGGAAGGTTTCGAGATCGTCTATGCCCGCCGTGTCAAGCGAGAGGGCGAATCCAGGTTCAAGCGGCTTAGCGCCGATCTTTTCTACCGTTTCCTGGAAAAGATGACGCCGGTCAACATCCCGCGCAACGTCGGGGACTTCCGCCTGGTCGGCCGCCATGCGCTGGATGTTTTCAGACACATGCCTGAACATGATCGCTTCGTCAGGGGCATGTTCGGCTGGATGGGATTCAAGCAAGCGGCGGTGCAATTCGAACGCCCCCCGAGGACCATCGGCCAGACCAAATACCCTTTCTGGAAGATGATGCACCTTGCCGTCCACGCCGTTGTCGGCTTCTCGGAAAAGCCGCTCCACTTTGCGCTTTGGGGCGGATCGGCCATTTCCGCACTTGCGCTGACCTTTGGCGCTTATGCCGTGTTCGCCTGGATTTTTGGAACCGGCGTCATTGCCGGCTGGACGTCCACCGTGGTGATCGTATCGTTCCTGTGTGGCATCAATCTTTTCATGACCGGCGTGGTCGGCCTCTATGTCGGTAGCATCCACGCCGAGGTGAAACGCCGCCCTCTTTACGTGATCAATCGGCTTACCGGCTTCGACGAGCCGGTGCGTGCCATCGCTGATGGGCGCCGGAGATCATTTCGCAAGCCCAAGAACGGAGTCGCTCCCAGTGTCCGAACTCTTCGACAGCTATAGATCCAGTTATGCAGAGACGATCGATGGGTCGATCCGCTTTTCGGGACTCAAGCATGATTTCTTTTTGGTCGCAAAGGCCGACCTGCTGCGGCGCCTAGTCGCCGAGCGAGGACTTCGTCGCCGGGGAGCCATGGTGCGGGCGCTTGATGTCGGCTGCGGTGTCGGTTCGCTCCATCCTTATCTAGAGGGCGCTTTCGAGCGCCTGGATGGCTGCGACGTCTCGCAAGGGTCGATCCAGCGCGCCAGCGAGGACAATCCGGGCGTCGTCTATAGAACATGCACCACGACAAGCCTGCCTTATGACGACTGCGTGTTCGACTTGGCTTTTGCCAGTTGTGTTGTTCATCATGTTTCGCCCGCATCCTGGCTCGATTTTTTTCGCGAGATGCGACGCGTCGTGCGGCAAGGCGGCGTCGCCTGCATCATCGAGCACAATCCCTATAATCCGCTGACGCGTCTGGCGGTGGTCCGGTGTCCGTTCGACCAAGACGCGGTCCTGCTCAACGCGGTCACAGCAGCGGCCCTCTTTCGCCAAGCAGGCTTTAGGGAGGTTCGATCCGAGCACTTCCTGCTGCTCCCGTCGGCCGGCGGGTTCGCCAGAAAGGTTGAACGTGCCCTGGCGCTGCTGCCGCTTGGAGCCCAGTATGCGTGTAGCGGGCTTGTCTGAGCATCGGTCTGCCGGCGCCGCCGCCCTAAAGCTTCTGGCGCGCTTCGGCCTGGTCGGCATCGTCGCCACAATCCTGTATGCCGCCTTGGCAGCCGCCTTTGTCAAATCGGAACAGTTCGGCTTCAGCCCCGTCCGAGCGTCCCTTGCAGCTTACGCAGCCGCGGCGTTGTTTTCCTATCTCGCGCACAGGTCAGTAACCTTCATATCGCGCGGGTCGCATAGATCAGAGGCTCCGCGTTTTCTCTTGCTGGCGGCGATCGGCTTGGCTGTCGCCTATGGCGCGCCGGCGCTTTTGACGGCGAAGCTGGGCCTGCCGCTCATCTTTCCCATCATGATTACCTGCTTGCTCGTGCCCGCGATCAATTTCGTCGTGCTCGACCGATGGGTCTTTGCAGAACACATTCCCGATCAGTCCGGCGATGGCTGATGGGTGATCCGCCAGAAAGATTTGTACTAAAGCAGTTCACCGTTTCGCGGAAACGATGAACTGCTCCAAAGCCGCTTGCTGAATCACGGCTTCCAACGCAAGGAACGATCCGTGATGTGCCACCTACGCCGGTGGTGATCATCGAGCATCGCGGGGACCGGTGACGCTCGAAGACACCTTCAAGCGGTTCAGGGCCTGGCGCAAAGCGAATGGTTTGTCGCCGCAGACAAGCCCTACTTTCATTGATCTTCCGTTCCGAAAGGGAGCCCTGCGTCCCGGACCGATCAGCCGATCGAGGCGAACGACGCGCAAATGAAAGCTGGCGTGACCCCGGCGGACGCTGCGCAGTGCTGCAATGATCTCGAGCCGCCGCGCTCTACCTTGTCGCGATTGGCTGCCGGCCAGCGGCGAGGAGGCACGCGACTTCCCGAACTATTGCCAACGCTGGCTGTCCTCCATCCGGGAGGTACAGGCACATGAGATAATCACGGAACTGTTGTGCTGCTGAAATAGGGCAACTCCAGAAAATTGTGAAGGGGCGTTTCCGTCCGGAATTGCGTCAAATCAAAGAGTTAGAGCACTTCATCGCTTCCGCAAAACGGCGAAGTGCTCTAGCCGGCGTCCAGCCGAAACGATACCAATTTAATGGCGCGTTTGTAGATCTTGCTGGCGGCCGGGCTTGGCGGAATCCCGTCGCGATAATCGAAAGTCACTTCGAGTACCTTTGCGCTGGCAAACGCTGCGTGCGGGATTGCGAACGAGATCGTCGTCGGGTCTTTGCTCGACAGTGTTACCTCGTGTACCCGAACTCCGTTCACCGAGATCATTACCCTTTGAGTGGTCTGTGGTGGACGAATGACGGCGGACATTTGTAGCGTTGCCGTTAGCCCGTCGCGAAGCGAAGGTATTTTCAGTCTTAACCGAGAGGTCTCGCCCAGCGAATGGGTTCCGTCGGCTACCGGGCCCGACCAACCGCAGACCATCATGCCGACTGCTTGTTTGGCGCCGTCGGACCGAAACGATACCGTCTGGCTAGGAGTGTAGCTGCCAACCGCATCGCGATTGAGGCAGGTCGTCGTGCGATCGATGTAATAGGCCCGATAATCGGCGTTGACATCTGGATTGAGAGCGAGTGCGAGGATGATGATCTCGGACACGGCCAGAACCAACGCCAGCGCGTAGCCGCCAGTCGAGGCAGCACGGCCACAGGGTGACAGGCTGTCAGACCAGGGCAAGATAGCCTCCAATCCACGCCAAAGTCATGAAATAACATGCGCTCAGGAAAAGAGCCAAAATCACGAGATAAGTCAGCTTCGATACCGACAGCAGCTCGGCAATCAACATCATCAGCGGCGCAAGCCCAATGACGTATCTAACCATGGAAGCCAGGTTGGTGATCAACGGCAGGATGATGCTGCTCGCACAGAAGAGCGCAGCGCCATATCGCCTGCGAGCCGCCAGAACGACCGATAGGGTCAGCCCTATGATCGCTGCGAGCGCGCTCCATTGCGGCGCCGTGGGCAGCCATCCTTTTGTCGGCACAGCAGCGAGACCGTCCCATAGAAAAAGGAGCGGATCGCCAGCAACCCGCCCAAACGCGCGCTGGACGTGCATGAACGCAAACCCGTCCCCGACAGTGAGATACAAAAAGAGCATGTAAGCAAACAAGCCGGCGGGCGAGATGAAGATAGCTACGAGCATATCCGGACGACCAAGCACCCATCGCGGGAAAGACACCGCCGACCCGCCCTGCTGGCGGTGCTGCTCGAACATTTGGATGACGATTGCAAACACAGCAAGGACCCCGACCAGCCTCGTTGCCGACAGCAAAGCGCATGAAACGCCAGCGGCCAGGTAGTTGGATCGCTTGAGCGCCAAAAAGACGCACGACGTCAGGAGCACGAATAGAGGTTCGGTAAGGAACGTGGTGAAGTGGAAGGAGAACGGGCCGCTAAGCAGGAATGCGCAATACAGTATATAAGCGCGCATGTTCTTCTCCAGAAGTGGCCATGCCACAATGCAGGCGGCGTAGCTGCATGCAATCGAGGTGATCGTCGCGATCAGAATCGTGGAAAAAGGGAAAGCAAACCTAAGAGTCGTCACGAGCATGGGATACAATGGAAAGAAGCCCCAGCGTCCGACGTTGCTTTGGCCTGGAATGGGAAAACGCTCGTAGCCGTGTTCGGAAATGTCCACATACCACGCGCAGTCCCACCTGCAGAGCGCACGCGCATAAGCTTCGAAGCCTGGTATGGCCGAGACTGATTGGAATGCAGCATACCGAATGACAAGCCCGCTGATCATGAACAGGAGCGGAACCGCAGCGGCGATGACCCAAAGACGACCGCCAGCGTTGGCGCGGGCCATGTCTCCAAGCGCCAGTTGTGTCTCCACAGGTGATGGCGCCACACTCTGCGATGGCGAGCCTGGGTCGATGGCGCTGCCAGCCATAAAATCGGTCCATCGAAAGCGTCAAGTTCGTCAGCCAGACTTGAAGCCCCCGTCTGCGACTTGATGTTAAGGATCAACGATGCCGCGCCGCTTCGGTTCCTTCTGCAGCAGGAAGTCGTTGGGTCAGGTCGACCGATCACACCAGCCGAACAAGGGAGCGAGATTTCACGCTTCAACGGCATCTTTTCCTCACAACGGGCGGCCTTCTTCATCGACATGCATGGCTCAGTGGGCCGGCCGCTGGGTACCCCCTCCGATGACGGCCGCCTTGAAAGCGATCTCCATCCGCCAAGCCTTTTGGCGCTAAAGCGGATGCTCTCTGGTGGCTAGTTGCGCTATAGCAACTGACGGAGGCATCGTGGCGCGTCCGGAACGAAAGCTTGTGGCGGTTTTGGCAGCGGACGTAGCTGGCTACTCGCGTTTGATGCGGGCCGAGGAGGCCGGGACTCTCTTCCATCTATAAGCACTGCGCGCCGAAGTAATCGATCCAAAGATCGCGCAATTCAAGGGTCGGCTGGTCGGCACCGCGGGCGACAGTCTGTTGATCGAGTTTCCCAGCGCCGTCGATGCGTTGCAGTTCGCGGTTGAGACGCAAGGAAGACCGGCGCACAATCGCGTTCAATCCTAACTACGCGGATGCCGATCGCCCCTGGCCCCCAAACAAGAGTAAGGGTGCCCCGAGGGGCGTGAGAAGCAAGCCTTGGTCGCGCAAGAGCGATTCCTTGCACTCGGAAGGTCCCAGTCCTGACTGGACACCGCCGCCAATTGACCGGTATCGTCAATATGCTCATCAAGCTAGTGCATCAGCGCCGGCCTAGCTGCCAACGTGGAGCGCAAAGTGCTCGAGGAACCGAACCGAAATCCTGGGTCCCATCGCTATGGGAAACCGAGTTTGTGGTGGCCACCGCCGCAGCTTTGATGGCCCGTGGGCCTGATCAGCCGGATTTCAGAATTCTGTTCGGAGAGACACCACCATGAACACCATGCATTCCGTGCAAGCCCGGAAGACTTTCCTTGCCGTGACTTTTTCGTCCGGCGAAATTGTCGGCTATCCGTGGCTTTGGCTAAAGGACAATGCGCCATCGGCGTTTCACCCAGTAACCGAGGAGCGCGTATTTGACCTGACCAGCGTAGATACATCGCTTAGACCTCTCCGCGTAGAGGAGAAAAACGGCGTAGTAAGAATCGTCTGGTCGCAAAAGGATGAAGAGGAATTTCCCCGTCAGTTCTTTGAATCCTATCGTCCGGGCAAAAAGCGGAACGATCCGGCCGATATCGCTCCGATACTTTGGGACGGCTCAATCGAGCTCGATTCGATACCGGGTCGATCTGCCGGAGACATCTTTCAGGACGACGCCGGTCTGCTTGTCTGGTTGAAGGCGACGGCTGCCTACGGGCTCTCGATTGTCGATTCGCTTGCTGATGATCCAGACGCGGGGCGGCGCATGGCGGAACGAATTGGTTTCCGGCGCCAGACAAACTTTGGCACCATGTTCGAAGTCGTGTCGATGCCAAATCCGAACAACTTGGCTTATACGCCGGTCGCACTCCCGCTACATACTGATCTCGCAAACCAGGAGCTGCCGCCGGGCTATCAGTTCCTGCACTGCATCGCGAACGGAGCTGAAGGCGGGGGCTCGATTTTTGCGGACGGGTTTGCAGTCGTAGCGGCGTTGCAGACCGAAGATCCGGAAGCCTACCGTTTGTTATGCGAGATCGAGATCCCATATCGTTTCCACGACAGAGAGTATGACCTGCGCGGAAGATTTCCGGTGATTGTTACTAACCGGCGGGGCGAAGTGACAGAGTTGCGGTTCAATGCCCATCTTGTCGATGTGATCGATCTTCCCTCGGAGATCTGCGTGTCGTTTTATGCAGCCTATCGCAAACTGATGATGATGATCCGCAGCCCGCGGTTCCGAATTTCCTATCGCCTCAAGGCGGGCGAGATGGCGGTCTTCGACAATCGCAGGGTGCTGCATGGCCGGGAGGCGTTCAACCCGAATACGGGGCGCAGACATTTGCGGGGATGCTATGTCGATCGTGGTGAGTTTCTAAGCCGCATTCGCGTCCTCTCGCGATAGAGAAGGATAACGCAAAATGACATCGACCTGCCGAAAGGTTCGACGTCGGCCGGTTCTTTCGCGCGGGCAATACCGCACGGCGTCTGCGCTGATGTAAACCAGATCCGTGACGTCACCATCCGACACCTCATCCTCTCAGATTAAGGTGTTGCGACGATCGGTTGAACCCGCCGCCCAATTGCCGCCGTTCTGCAATGCGCCCAATGTCGGTCATTTCGGCCGAGATGGCCGCCGACCAAAGCGGACATTGCTGGTGCCTATGCTGAGGCCGCGGTTGCGCCAGATGCGGTGGTCGACGCTCAGCAACCATGTGCTCGACGGTCCGCTCCTGTAGCGGCTGTCAGCGCGCTTCGAGATGATGCCTCCGAGTCCCATCCTGCCGGCGAAGCGGAAGACCGCAAGCGCACTGCCCTCGAAATGCTCGCTGTATTGGATCTTGCCGAGGCCAGGCTCAACCAGCTGCCGCAGCGCCTCCTTGCGCCGCAGCAGCGGCAGGGAGGCTAGATCGCGGCCGTCGAGATGGAGGATATCAAACGCAACGAACACCAGCCGGCTCGGCTCGTTCCAGATCGCGCTTTCCAGCGCAGGGCAATCGGGGTCTTCCTGCTCGCGTGGCACAATGACCTCACCGTCGAGAATGGCAGTCCGGCATGGTAGATCGACGGCCAGTGCGATGAGCCAGTATTTCGTGGTCCAGTCACGGCCGTTTTTGCTGTAAAGTCGGACGCCGCCATTATCAATGATGACCTGCGTTCGGTAGCCGTCGAGATTGGGCTCGTGGACCCATCCCTCATCTGCAGGCGGCAGATCCACACGAATCGGGATCTGCGGCGGAATAAACTCCAGCCGGCCGCCATTGACCTTGGCACGGTTACTCAATGACGCCACCTTTGATCGCGCAACGGCGGCTGACCGGCACAGGCAGCACGACAGCACCCCAACATGATGCCCGCCACCTGTGCCGAGCCCCCGCCAAGCCGCTGCGAACATCTGCGCACAAGGCCGATTTGTCGTTAGCTTCGCATCCTAATACTTGTCCTGGCGTACATATCTCGCTCGGTGCGGGGCTCTTACACCGTTCCCGACCGGCTTAATGCTGTCCGGATTGCCGCCAGCCTACGTAGCTCTTGCCGTTCGTCAGTTCACGGAAACGCACACCGCTCTCTTTGTTTTTAGGTCAATCGGGGAACCGTTGATGCTTTCCTGGATTGCGATTTTCGGACAACCTTGGTCAGTCCATCAAAAGCACCACCGCAGGATGCAGCTTCTTCAGATTAGGCAATGATTTCGATTGCCAGGGTATATCGGGCGTTCCACGCACGACAAGCCGAACATCGGGATGCTTGCGCACCTCGATGGCAAATTTCGCCAGCAGGTTGATGCCGGAAGAGTTAAGGAAGTGAAGGTCCTTCAGATTGAGCGTAATACAGGCGGGTTTCGAGGCAAGAACACTGGCCGCCAACGCCGCGATAGGCGCACCGGCGTCAGAACTTGCAAGCCGCATTGTGCCATAAAAGAAAATTTCGCTTTCTTCAGTCCACACGCGGTAGTCGTCTGTCTTGATTTCCATAGCTTGGCATCGTCTCATCTAGTTGTGAATTTGCGAGATCGGAATGGAGGCGTATGTCTCCACGCAAATCCGATCGCTTTCGTCGGCGGCGCTGAATATCCAAGCTAGGCGCGCGCCGTAGTCGCTCATCAACGTCAGCAATCCTAGTCCGGAGCCTCCTATGCCGGGGTTGGCGGCATTGGCTTCAATTCGCTGTATTAGCAGGTCCATAGGGTCGCCAACCGTGATGTCCGCCAGGAGGCTTTGGAACTCAGACGCATCTTCGCCATCGACGTCATTCGACACCTTGAGCTTGAAGCACTCCAAATCCATCGACGCCTCGATCACGATCTCACCCGGTGCACGAAACTTGACGGCATTTTCGATGAGTTCGTTGACCAGATATCCAATGCTGTGCCGCACTTCCATGTAGTCATTGCGGGAGGATCGGAAGCGCAACGCGAAAAGATCGGCGATGAAGTCTGAGGTCGTGGCACAATGACGCCAACTTAAGTCGAGAGGGCCGTCGAACAGCCGCACTCGACTGATGCTCTCCTTCATTCCGATCGCGATATCGGGGGTCCCGAACAGCGTTGTCATGCTATGTGTGCCTTATGATTACGAGGGTAATGTCGTCGTGGATCTTCTGGATCCCGATATGGGCCATCAGATCGTCGATGATGCCGGTCTTGATGTCCTCGGCGCTGCTGCCGTGACGCTTTTGCGCACTCCGGCAGAGGCGCTCGAACCCGAACAGAGTTTTGTCCTGATCCTCGGCCTCGGTCACACCGTCGGTGTGGAGCACGATCACGTCGCCGCTCCCGAACAGGATGTCACGAGTGGCAATGAACTTCGAGATGTCGCTCTCCAGGCCAACCGGCAGACCCAGATCAATCGTATCGATACGTTCGACTGCCCCATCCGCACGCACGACGAGAACGTCCTCATGCTGGCCGGATAGCGTTACCCGCTCGTCCTCGAAGTCAAGGAAGGCCAGCGAGAGATGCTTGCCGCTGTTCGTCCGCTCGATGTTCTTGTAGATAGCCCTGTTCAATCGATCGAGAAACTGGTGCGGATCCCCCTCGTTGGTCTCCTGCAACGCGCGTGCAACGGATTGGACCATCAGCATCAGCACGCCGCTCTCGAGACCATGACCGGTGACGTCGCCGATGCCGATCTTGACCCGTGGCCCATTCTGCAGGACGTCGTAATAGTCGCCGCCGACCTCGTCGGCTGGCCGCATGTACGCTGCGATCTCCAGCCCCGGAATCGCCTCGAGTTCGATTTGCTTCGGCAGGACCATCATCTGGATCTGCCTGGCGACCGCCAGTTCGGCACCAAGGCGGACGTTCTCGTCCTGGAGCTTTTCGTTGAGCGCGGAAATCTCCTGATTTGCGTCCCCGAGTTCCTTGGTTCGTTCGTCGACGAGTTGCTCGAGGTTTTCCGTGTGAAAGCTGATCTGCTCGGCCATCCGGTTGAAGGCGATCCCTGCCGCTCCAACCTCGTCGCGCGTTGGAATGCTCACGCGGACTGAATAGTCTTTGGACTGGAGCCGCTGGGCAGCGCTGGCAAGCGCTCTGAGGCCCGCAGTGATTCGCTTCGAAATTCCGAGCACAGCGGCAAAAACAATCAGAAGCGAAACGGCGATCGCGGCGATCTGGAAGAGCAGTATACGGTTGGTCGCGCGGGAAATACTCTTCTGCGCGGCGAACAGGGATGCATAGATCTCCCGTTCGGGAACGACGATCCCGACCGACATCATTTCGGACTTGATTGGTCCAGAACTCCACAGATTGGTCGGCTTCAATCTTTTGAGAACAACGATGTAGGGTACGCGTTCGCCCTTGTCATCGAGCATGATATGCTGAATGACACCGTCATTGTTCTGGTCGAGAGGCAGCGACGCGATAGCTGGCTGCGTGCTTCCCCGCAGGGATCTTTCCAGGCCGGTGACGCCCTGGGCGCCCGCATCGCTCGATGACGTCAGGCCGATGATCGCTTGCCCCGACGGATTGATCGCCACCACGTTGCCGGTCGACATCGTGAGGAAGCCGAACCCGGTTTCAGCGATCTTCACACGTTCGACGACTTCCGCGAGTTGATCGAGAGTGATATCCGCTCCCGCCGTACCGGCGATGCCGGTGCGATCGCGCGTCCACAACGGGTGGAAAAAGCTGACGATCAGCTTTCCCGTGATCGCGTCCGTGTAAGGCGCTGTCTGGGTGATATCGTCAGGAACCGGACGCGAGGCCGAATCCCTGGCCCATTGCTGCCATGATCCATAGATTCCGGGAAAGAAAAACTCCCAGAACTCCGCCTTGTTGTGCCCTGGGTAAAGCCGGTCGAAGGTCTGTGCCTGGTCCGTATACGGTACCGTCCTGAAGATCGGCCGTTCTTTTGGACCAATATAGTACATCTGCAGTTTGGACGCCCCGCTGGCCATGAGCGCTGGCGCAACGAGGTCCAACACGGTGCTGTCTTCTATTTCCCGTTGAACGCTTGGCAGCGGAGTGTGGTCGGCGCCCAGCAGGTAGCCCCAGACGCTGACCACGGAAGGCGCGCCCGGCAGGTTCTGCGCCCAATCGCCACGCGCGTCGTAGACCACCTTCATGGAGCCGGGCGTCTCCTCCGAAAGCGTGGCTCCGACCTGTTGCTGCCGGCCTGGATCGTCGATTTGAGCCTGTAGCACGCCGGCCAGGGCCTTGACGTCGCCATGGACTCGATCGAGCAGCAGGTCGACGCTCAGCGCTGTCGATTCGGCGTAGGAACGAATGTATTCCTGATTTGCGGTCGTAAGGCCCTCGCCGACTTCCGATGTGGCATCGCGCGAAAGCTTTTGAACGTTCCAAAGCGCCAGGCCACCGCTCAAAAGGAGGTCGAACAGTACGGCGCCGCCAACGACCAATACGAATTTTGCTCGAAATGAGCGCAGGCCGAAGCGCGGTGTACGCTCATCGTCTGCTTTCATTGCGGCCGTCGCCCCGATGCGACCCAGATGGGCCAGCCCGCATAACCCTTGGGGTGGAGCGCAGCGAAAATGTGGTCCTCGAAGCCCTGCCGGAACCGTGCGACGAACTCCGGTCCATCGCCGCGCTTGGTCGCCATCTCGCCCGCATAGACATCCGACCAGGCCGCAATGACGTCGGCGAAGTCCTGCGGATCGCCGTCCAGGTTAGTGACCATGAAGGTCTCCACGCGGATGTCGTCGAATCCGGCTTCCACCAGGTATCGCCGGCTCTTGGGCCCAAGCTCGACGTCCATCTCGAAATGCCCGAAGAGCTTCGCCACCTCGTTGTAGGTCCAGCGAATGCTTTCGGCGCGCGGCTCGCCGAGGCAATGCGAATTCTTCTCGTTGGTGATATAGACCCGCCCGCCTGGCTTACATATACGGTAGAGCTCCTTGAGGATAAGTTCAGGTCGATTGAAGATTTGCAGGGAATGTCGGCAGGTGACCAAGTCGAACTGCCCTTCATCGAGCAGCATCTCCGACGCATCGCCATAGGTATACTCGATGCCCCGGATGTCGAACTCCCGCATCACACGTCGAGCATAGTTCAGGCTTGACATGGAGTGATCGAGGGCGACGATCCGCGATGGCTGAAACTCCTTCTGCGCGAGCACGGCGAAATCACCGATTCCGCAACAGATGTCAGCCATAATGATCCCGGGCCTCATGCCGTGTCGCGGCAAGATTGCGCGCTCGTGGCGCCATGTCATCTTTGTCTGAGTGCGCAGGATCGGTACGAACCCGCCTTCCTCAAGGAAACCCTGCCCCGGATAGAATTCGGTGTCATACTCCTCGACCGTGATGTTCGGTTCTATGCCGCTCAGGCGACCGAATTTTCGCGAGGTCCATCCGACGACGCTTGACGTGATGACGACGAATTTGAGATCGGGTCGAGCGCGACAAGCGTCGATGATGATTCTCGAAAAGGTGTGAAACGCAGCATTGTTCATCTGCGTCAGGCGCCTGACATTGACGTAGAGAACGCCGCGCACGCGGCCGATCGCATCGCGAAGCAACGCTATGCTGGGCCCAAGCTCATCAATCGCCTGAGGCCGGACCACTCCCGATATGCAAAACTCCTGGTTATTGGCGTCGTATTGCACCTTGAAGCGCGGGAGAAGGTCGTAAGGGCTCAATTTTGCAAGCTCTCCAGCGGAAGATCCACGACAAGCTTGATTGCATCGCCCTCGGCTTCCTCGATCCAGAGTGTCGCGTTGTAGTCCACAGCCAGTTCCAGGAGTACGACATCACGGCTGGGCGCGAGATCCCCAGACACCGAATTGAGGTATCGCTCTGTGGCCTCTTTTCCTGCGAGTTGCGACACGGCTTCTTCGTAGAATTGCCGCTCCTCAGGCACGCAAGGAAATGTCAACTCGATTCTATCCGTTCCGCCATGCCGAGACACCTTGCATGCCAGTTCGCCGTCGGCATGGCGCGTGCGAAAGGCGACTTCCAGCAATTCATTTAAGGCAGCAGAAAAGAGATTTGAATGATGGACCGAGTCTGACCTGTTTTGGCTGATCATCCGGGCCATGTATGTCGAGACATAGTCGCAAAGTTTCCAAGCGGAGACAAAAGCTTTGATTTCCATGTCGATCTGGATCATCGGTGCAAAGGTCGGCTCGCCAGCCAGGTGATGATGAACGGTTCCCATTGGCTTCCTCACTTGCTCCATCATTGTTGAATCCTCGGGGTGATGGCCTCCGCGAGGACAAGGGTCACCGCGCACCTGATCAGTCAGTCTCGCACCGACTCGAAGAATTGCGCGGTATCTGCCTTGATCGTTCTGCAAATCTCCACTTCACCGTTAACAAAGGGTGCAAGGCGCTAGAGCGCCCGATTTGATCGCTCCATCGGCCGTACCACTCTCAGCGGGGACTGCCTGATGAAATCGCTGACCGCCTCGACGCCAAGTGGCCGCCCCAGGAAATTACCTTGCAGACAATCGCAATTTTCCTTGATCAGCCACCTTGCCTGTGCCGACGTCTCGACCCCTTCGGCAGTGACATTTATTCCCAGGCCGTGTGCCAGATTCATGATTGATCGCACGATCGTTTGGCTTTTGAGATCGGTGTCCAGGTCCGTGATAAAGTATTGATCGATCTTCAAGGTATCGAAGGGAAAGTTCTTGAGGTAGCTTAGCGATGAGTAGTATGTTCCAAAATCGTCGAGGGAAATTCGTATTCCCAAGACGTTCAGCGTATTCAGTGTGTCGATATTGTCGATCGTCCTCTCAAGCAGGACCGTCTCGGTTATCTCAAGTTCAAGTCTGTCGGCTTCGATTCCGACTGCGTCGATGATCTGAGCGACGGTGTCCGTCAGCGAACCGCTAAGGAACTGAACTGGTGACAGGTTCACTGCGACTGTCAGCGAGGAAGGCCACGTCATTGCCTGGCGACAGGCCTCCTCGAGCACCCATCGTCCAATGTCGTCCATCAGACCGTCGGCTTCGGCGATCGGTATGAACACGTTGGGCGGAATGATTCCAACCTCGGGGTGTCGCCACCGCAGCAGCGCTTCGAAACCGACCACTGAGGAGGGAGGCCGAATGAGCGGCTGATACTCCAAATAAAGCTCGCCCCGCGCCAGCGCGGTTCGAAGGCTGCGTCTCAGATTCTCGCGTTGCTCGAGCAAGAGCAGCATCGAGCGGTTGAATGTTCGAGCGCAGCCGCGTCCGTCTGTCTTGGCCGCGTAAAGAGCAATGTCGGCGGCTTTCATCAACTGTTCGCCATCGGTCCCGTGCTCCGGCCCGAAAGCAATTCCGATGCTCGAGCCGACGAAGACGGGAATGCCGTTGATGACGAACGGGCTCTTGAAAGCGTCGACCAGCGATCCGGCGAGGCGCTGAGCCTCTGCGGGCTGCTCCTTTCCCAATTGGATGACAGCGAACTCATCGCCGGCATACCGGTATGCGGATTCGCCGTCCTGTAACGCGTCGCGGATACGACCCGCGGCGAGTTGAAGAAGAGTGTCGCCTGCGCCATGGCCGAGCGTGTCGTTGACCGCTTTGAAATCGTCAAGGTCGATTTGCAGAAGGGCGGCTTTCGGCTTTGATCCGCCGAGGGCGGCCATTGCCCGCTGCAGCCGATCGCCGAATCGCCGGCGATTCTGTAGTCCGGTCAGCACGTCGTGCGTCGCTTGATGGAGCAGAATTACATGCTCTTGCTCCTCTACCACGCTCCGCCCATCGCGCTCCCTTGATTCGATGATTCCCACGCCATTTGCAGTGGCGAAGACGAAAGCGGACCGCGGCGATTCATCCGATGATGGTGGCAAATCAATGCTTGCCGGTGAGCCGCCATGGAACACACGAAGAAATTCGTCACGATACTTCGCATCGAGGAAACTCGGGTAGATCTCCCAAACGGCGGCACCCGGCACCACCGCGCTTCCGTACACGCCTTTGAGTTTGGCTGCGTAGTGCGTCAGACAGAAGTCGCGATCATAAAACGACAAAAATTCGGTCGTGTACGCCAAAAGGTCAGCGAACAGCGCTTCGCCGGGACGTGGTGCATCGGCTGAGGAAGGCCCCTCCCTCTCCGTGCCGACCCCTGTTGCCTCCGGGTGCAATAGCCACCTCCATAGGCGGTAAGAATCTGCGTCCCCAGTCCAGAAATAGCATGACTGTCAAGCTTCGCATACCTTCAACTCGCAATCTCAACAACAATCGCGGGCAAGGCAAGCTTCCTGTGACTGGCGGCGATAAGGATGAACAGTTGGTTAATAAACCGGGATTGGCTATATGACTGATAGCGCGGTGGACGGGACACGAAATATTCTGATTCATGCGGCGGCGTGATCTTTCCCGCCCCTATGTGACCCGCCCGCATCAACATTCCGATCCGGCAATCAGCTGCCGAGCGCCTTCAGCCAACCTTCAAAGGAAGGGGCCTCGTCGTGTCCGGCAGTCGAAACGGAGTGGGTGGGGCGCGGCAACACCACAGCGCTGCGGCCTTCGCGGGGGCTGTAACCGAATTCCTTGCTGAATGCTCGGCTGAAATTAGCCGCTGAACTGAACCCGAAGGCTTCCGCAATTTCAACAATGCGCCGGCCGTCCGCCGGATCGCTGAGCGCGACATGGGATGCCAGAAGGCGACGGCTTTGTATGTAATGGAGAACCCCACCGCTCGGTCCGAACAATTGATAGAGACGAGAGCGCGAGACGCCGAGCGCCCGGCACATTGAATCCGGTGTCAGATGAGCAGCGTCCAAATTGTGTTGGACGTATCGACGCGCTCGCTCCATCAGCGCAACACTCGCCAATTGTTCGGCGGCCGCGGCATGTTCCGCCGGAGGCGCGAGGCAGGCAATAATCATGCTGCGCGTCGCGTGAACGATGCGGGGCAGATCTTCAGCCGTGAGATTGCGCATTCTTCCTTCGATGCTGCTGAGGTAGTCCACCAAGAGGTTGGCAAAGTTGCCGGACAGAATTGAATTGTTCTTTGCGTCGAGGGTTGACGCCGCGTCCGAGAACAAATCACGTGGCAGGTAGAGGAAGAGACTTTCCGAGTCCGTTATTCTCCCTCGAAACGGATAGCCAAGCGATCTGATCTCCAATCTGCCCGGCTGGTTTTCCGCGACGCGGCGATCGACCTCCGTCCACGACCGGCCAGTACGAGGCAAGACAATATACCAGTGATCAATGGAACTGGATCGAAGCTTCGCGGTGGAGCGCACGTAGCTGTGTGCTGGCGCGCGCTGTTGAACAATCAGCATTCCACCGAAATTCCAAGCCGTGTGGTCGGCGGGAAAGCCATCGTTCAACGATTTGTCATCCGGCAATCTGACCTCGACAAGCGGCGCCATATGCGCTTGCCAAGCGGCGAATTGATCCGCTAGCGCCAGTTCGAGCGTTGAAAAGAGCAGAGGTTCGAACGCCGGCGCGAGCGATGGCGCATTCTCTTTGTGGGCTTGACCTTGGCGTGGCCAACGACGCCGATCACGGTCCCGCGGCTGCCCCGCAGAGGGCTCGTCCTGCCTGTTAGTGTCCATCGCGTGGCGCCATATCCGAATCGGGTATGCTCCATGCCCCTCTCAATCATGTGGTGTACTTCAGGCATCTGGCAAGGCTGGTGAACTCGAGTCGACCGAAAGGACGATCACGCTGGATTACGGCAAGAAATGCATTCCGAGATAAGTTTCTGGATGCGAAGCCAACGACACTCTTCAATCTGATGCGTATAGAAACGAGCATCGTCGGATACTGGTTGAGGAGACCACCGAAATGACCATAAAACTCGATAGCGAAACTCGTCGCAGGATAATTCTTGACGGATACGATAACAACGAGCCGTTGAAAAATATTGCGGCAAAGATCGGATGCTCACTGGCGAGCTTGAAAGTCACCGCCAGTAAGCTCGGTTGCACTCGAACTCCAAAGGAAGCAGCGGAATTTCGGCGCGGTTTCCAAATTCCGGAACACAAGCGACAAGATTACTACCGCCTTATGATCGCCGGACAATATAAAGCCCGCGAGTGTGCGATCATTCTAGGTTTGGTAACAGAGCAATCGTCAGGCAGCAAGTAAAATGATTTCGGTGCACTGCGGGCGATATTGCACTTATACAGCCATCGCTTTAGCGGTTCATCAGCAAAAAGCCCGCCGAAAGAACGGGTAGCGGGCTCTGAAAGGTTCGCCCAGATGCTGCGTCGGGATTTGTATCGCACCTGCCTCAGCCCTCATGATCTGGCTGTTTGCGAACGGGTGTTCGAACGGATCTGCGCGGATGAACATCTCGACCCTTTGGACCCGGACGCCGAAATCTTGGCGGTAATGGTTGTGGCCGTTTTTCGAAATGCTCACACCAGCGAGTGCGCACTGCTCGAGGCGGTCAGGTCTCGGCGGCAAAAGGCTGCGGGAATCGGGCATTAGTACACGTTGCCCAAAGGTGGCCCAGACGTTTTATTAGGGGATAGATAGACGCGATAATCCAAGGCTCGCCGCATGAATCCGTTCAGTCGCGACGCATTGTGGCCAAGTCAGAGAACTCGGAAAGCCAGCGCGGCCATGAGTTCATGGGTGGTTCCAATACCCTCCCTGCGCTGATTGAGATTTGTTTCGTGCCAGCAGACTTATCGGCCGTGATCTTGGCAGGCGTGTTGGGCCAGTTAGCGACTTCAACCCACTTATTAGCGACTTCAACCCACTTAAATGTCTGCCAGTGCTTTTTGGACGCCAGAAGCTGCCTGTCCGCTGCCGGCCCCGAAGCGGACTTTCCCGTTGCAATGACAGCTTTGCGCCGGTGGGTTCAACCGGTCATCGCAACACCTTCTGTAGCCTATCGGCCGGCGTTTCGAAGTCCAGGGTTTTTCGGGGGCGCTGATTGAGACGCAGAGCGATGGCGTCGGGCTGGTCCTGCGAGACTTGGGAGAAGTTGGTTGCCCTGGGGAAGTACTGCCTGAGCAGGCCGTTGGTGTTTTCGTTGCTGCCGCGTTGCCAGGGACTGCGCGGATCGCAGAAGTAGACCTGTAGGTCGGTTGCGACGGTAAAGCTCCTGTGACGAGCCATCTCCTTGCCCTGGTCCCAAGTCAACGAGCGTCGTAACTCTTCGGGCAATGTGCCGATCTTTTGGGCGAGAGCCGCCACGACGGTCGCCGAGTCCCTTCTGGTCAACTTCACAAGCATCGTGAACCGGCTGTGTCGCTCGACGAGGGTGGCGATGTTGGTGTCGTTCGCACCGGCGAGCAAATCACCCTCCCAATGGCCTGGTATGGCACGATCCGCCGCCTCGACCTGACCAATGGCTCGGAGCTATCTTCCTTTGGCTCGGCAGTAGTGCCAGACTGGATGGAGGGAGCACGACATGAGGGAGACCCGCAAAATAGCAGCGATCCTGGTCTCGGATGTGGTCGGCTACAGCCGGCTAGCCGGCGCGGATGAGGATCGCATCTTGGCACGACTGCGGGCGCTGCGCAGCGATCTCATCGACCCCACCATCGCCGTTCATCGTGGTCGCGTCGTCAAGCGCACTGGCGATGGGAGCCTAGTCGAGTTCAGCAGCGTGGTGGAAGCGGTGCGCTGCGCGCCGGAAGTGCAGAACGCCATGCTTGAGCGCAATGCCGGGGTGCCGGATGGTCGCCGCATTGAGTTCAGGATCGGCATTCACCTGGGCGACGTCGTGCAAGAACGCGATGGTGACCTGATGGGTGATGGCGTCAACATCGCCGCACGCCTCGAAGGCATCTGCGAACCCGGCAATGTCTGTCTTTCCGAGCAAGCCTATTGGCAGGTAAAGTCAAGGCTCGATACCGCGATTTACGATCGCGGCGCGGTTCAATTGAAGAACATCGCCGACCCGGTCAGAGTTTATTCGCTACAGGTCGGCATTCCCGCGAAGGCCGGACCCGCGCCACCGGCGGAGGCCCTCGTGCCGGAGAAGCCTTCGCCCCAGCTCGCGCTGCCTATCAAGCCGTCAATAGTCGTCCTTCCCTTTGTGAATATGAGTGCCGACGCCGAGCAGGCGTATTTCGTGGATGGATTGACGGAGGATCTGATTACCGACCTCTCCAAAGTGCCCGAGCTTTTCGTCATCGCCCGGAACTCATCCTTTGCCTATAAGGGCAGATCAGTAGACACCCGCCAGATCGCTCGCGAACTGGGCGTGAAGTATGTACTGGAGGGTAGCGCCCGACGGGTGGCGGACCGCGTTCGGATCAATGCCCAGCTCATCGATGCACCCGCCGGAGGGCACATCTGGGCGGATCGCTTCGACCGGGACCTTGCTGATATCTTCGCGGCGCAAGACGAAGTCGTCGGCAAGATTGTTGAGGGGCTCGCCGGAAAGTTGGCCGCCGCAAACCTGAAGGAGCGTTATCGGCCAACGAGCCTGGGGGCCTATGATCTCTATCTACGGGGGCGGGCTGAATGGTCACACTCCACGGAGGCGGGCGTCGCGGCCATTCCCTTGTTCGAGCGGGCCATCGCGCTCGATCCTAACTTCGCGGATGCCTATCGCTGGTTGGCGATCAGTCAGTGCGAGGCCTGGGTCTTTAGGAACCATCCGATGAATCCGCTTCGTCAGCAGTCTATGGCTTCGGCAAGAAAGGCGGTTGAACTCGATCCCGAAAATTCTGGCACGCATTGGGTGCTCGCGTTCATACTCCTCCTCGAGCGCCAATGGGATGAGTCTGCCAAGGAGTATGAGATTTCGCTCCGGCTCAATCCGAACGACGCCGATGCTTGGGCAAACTTCGGGGATCTGAAGACCTATGAAGGTCGCGGAGTAGAGGCCATTGCCTGCCTCGAGAAGGCATTGCGCCTGAATCCGCGCCCGCCGAGCTGGTATTTCTGGTTGCTCGGAGAAGCCCAATCCGCCGCCGATAAGTATGAGGAAGCAGTGAAGACGCTGAGGAATGACGCAACATATCGAACCGAATCCAGGGTTAAATTGGCGTCGATCCTGGCGGGGCTCGGCAGGTTAGAGGAAGCGCGTGAAGAGGCTTCGCTATATCTGGCAACAAATCCCCATTTCAAGATTAGCCATTGGGTCGAATCCCAGCCTTATCGCGACCTGGCCTTGCGAGACAGGTACATCGAAGGCCTTCGTAAGGCTGGCTTTCCGGAATGACCAACTTTTTTGGACGGAGCCACCATGCTGGAATCGGCCTCTGGCCCTTTTGCCATAAGGTAACGGCAACCGACAATGGCCGCTTTCGTCACGGAAGCAGACATTCGTGAATGATCTAACCACGCGCGTTTACGGTTCCCGCTGTAGGCCCGGCGCAAGGTCGGCTTTCTAGCCCGTTATCGCGAAAGGGAACTGTCTCCTTTCGGCCCCGTTGCCGCCATGAACAAGTCTAGGCAGCACATATCTCGTCTAGTCGAATTTTGCCTGGTACCGCTCCTGCGGCGCCAGCCAGCCTTCGATGAAATCCAGCGGATCGACGCTTTCCATCATTGCTCTCGCGAGGGCCAGACGCTCCTCCTGGCGCTTTCGGCGATCTTCGTCGTCCGTAGTGTTCAACCGCTTTTCGGCGTCCACGAAAAAACGCTCTATTGTCATCGCCCTGCCCCACCTTGCAATTATATCCGCAAGCTGCTGCTGGCTATCGGCTAGTGCCTGAGCCACCTTGCGGGCGTCCTCCTGCTTTAGATAGCGCTCCCATTCCTCCTCTCTTTCTTTCTTCCTCGCCGCCGCCGCCACATCCTCGGCGTCCATAAGGCGCTGAACAGTGCCCCTGGACGCCTTCAACGTTTCCACGATTTTTGGGATCAGAGCGCCAAGCGCTTCCTGCTCGGTCTCTTGCCAACTGACAGACCAGTCGACGCCCTTTTTCGGCGAGTAGGCAATGACGCGAAAGCGTCCGCAGGGCACGTCCTGCTCCCTTGTCCAGGAATGCGTTAGCTGCCAAGGCTTGGCGGATAGGATGAGCCTGCTGTCCTCCCGATGGTATTCGCCATCTAAGTATCGCACCGTCGCTCTTTCGGTCATTTCGGTGATGGCGAGCCCGATCGGCACCGTGTCAACATAGAGGACGGTAGGTCGATCCGAAGCCCAGATGCTCCCGGAGTGATAGTGCCCGTATTTGCGATCCTTGCTCTCCACCTCCTGTTCCTTGATGCGGATGCGATCAAGGTCGTCGGCGGCCGGCGCGATTTGAACGCCGTATCCCTTTTCGTCCAGCGCGAGATAGAGATCGTTGGCGATCGAGAGTGCGCGAAGCAACTGGGTCTCTGAGGAAATCAGATCCGGCAGATTCTCTTGTAGGGCCTGAGGAACTCGCCCTGTTTAACGTCGCGTGTTTTTCGCATGTGCTCTTCAACGCCGAAGAGCAGCCGATGGCGCACCGGACGATGGGGCTTCGCGGCAGGTCTGGCCTTGCGAACAGAGCCTTCCTTCACGGTTCTCTTTCGTCGAGGCTTTGGGGTCGACGACGTTAGCTCGATCAGTTCGTCCGATGCCGCGGGCAGCGGCGGCAAGTCTACCGGCAGCCCGAGCAATTTACGGGTCCAATATCCCGACCCAGGATAGGGAACCTGATATCGCTTACATGCGGCTGCCAGCGCCGAGCCGGAAAGTCCTAGCTCTGGAGCGACTTTGCTGAGAGGCCTCTCGCAGACCCGATTGTAAAGCTCAAGGCGTGTCAGTTGCACGGCGAATGGTTCTCAATTCGATCGAGGCCGATATGGCACTACCAGCAGCGGCTGATGATGCCCTTCGCTCGTCATCCGCCTATCAGCGGTTTGGATAACTTTTAAGACATCGTGGCGCCGGCTTATCCATTCATGGTAGCCGGTCCAACGTTTGCACCTTGGGCGATCGAGGTCGCAGACTGCCGGTCAAAGATGCCATGTCGACAAGGGTGCAGGCCGCCCTCATGACAACGCGGCAGCCATCCAGGGCCTAACCTCGCGGCAGTGCGGAACCACTTCCAAATATCCGTGGACAGTCGCAATCGCCGATTGAGAAGCACATTGTAAATTGTTGAGCCAAAACAATTGTTTCGCATCGGAGCGCACATTGCGGCAAAACTTCACAATGTGCCGAGGGTGCATAAAATCCTAACAAAAACAACCAGCCGACCGCAGCACAATGTGCGCCCTTTTATCTTGCCATCTTAACCGGACGTATTTTGCGAGACTTGTTTGCCATTCGTCGTTCCTCTTCTAAGCTACGATAATACACTATTCTATGCTCCATGCCACGATTCCGTATTCTGGCGTCGAGTCACGAGGCGCCGTGCAGTCTTCCGCGCTCTGCGACGTGGTGTTCCGACTGCGTTCGTGGAGCGTTGAACCGTCGTGGCGCACTTTTCCATCGGACTGACGGAGCATCGTCACAGGCAATCGAGCGTGGTCCGGCCGTCTCGCGATCGGCACGGCCGCAGGCAGGATAACGTGCGTTCCGTCGTTTCTGTCTGCATCGGCCCTCATCCGCCGGGGCGGATCCCTGGTGTCCGATGGCGCCCGTCACCGCACGGGCGCCATGCGTTTGAACTGCGCTCGCACCGCTCATCGATGCGCTCCCAGCAGCTTGCGGGCCTTGCCCTGCGCGCGCTACGCGACGTCGACTTGGCTTGCTGCGGCATCGCCGACGTACCATCGCTCGACATAGCGTGCATGATCACCGCCAGATTGCGCCATCGCCACGCAGGCCTTGCGGTGGCAGGAGCGTTTGGCGATCTCCCAGCCCCAGCTCTTGACCTTGTCCCTGCCCTTGAAGCGCGTCATCAAAGTGGACGTCGCTTCGTGGAGTGCGCGCCGCACATCCGCGTCGCCGGCCTTCGAGATCCGTCCCTGGATGTCGATCGTGGAGCCGGATTGCTAGCGCCGCGACATCAGCCCGAAGTAGGCCGCGACATCACGCGAACGGCCGAAGCGCGACGGATCGTCGATCGCGGTCATGAAGGAGAGCGCGGTCACCGGGCCGACGCCGGGGATGGCCAAGAAGTGCCGGCAAGCCTCATTGCGGGCGACGATCTTCACGACCATATCATGCAGCCGGCAATACTCTCGCCATAGCGCCGCGCGCGCCGACAGCATCGCGTCCATCAGCTCGACCGATAGCGGATCGTCCGCCACAGCCTGGCGCACCGCCTGCTCGAATACTGCGCGACCGATCTTGCCCAGGCGGATGCCGAACGACTTCAGCGAGTGGCGGATGGCGTTCTCTAGGTCGAGGAATTTGACCTTCAGATTGCGCCGGTTGGTTAGCAGAAGCCGCGTCCGGTAGCAGCTTTCCGAGTTAATGCGGGCCTCGCGAAATCAGCCCGTAGGTGTCAAACTGGCAAAGCCCAGCGCATCGGCCTTGTCGGTTACGGTGACGAGACGAACAGGATATAACGTTATTGGGAGCAACTGGTCGAGGAAAGCCTCACCGTCATGAAACCGATGAACGAAGAGCATCTTGCGGTTCTACGCAGGCACATGGTCGAGATGATTGCGATCCATGCCGACCTTGCAAGCGAAGAACTCGGCAAGGCAACGCTCGATGAGCGGGTGATGGCATCGATGCGGCGGGTCCCGCGACATCTCTTCGTGCCCGCTGCGGTCGCGTCTTATGCCTACCAGGACATGCCGCTGCCGATTGGCTTCAATAAGACCGTGTCGCAGCCCTTCATGGTCGCTCTGATGACCGATCTCCTTACTCCCCAAGCGCACGAAACGGTGCTCGAGATCGGGACCGGCCTGGGCTATCAATCCGCCATCCTCGCGGAACTCGCAGGACAAGTTTGGAGCGTCGAAATCATCGAGGAATTCGCAAGCCATGCCGAGGCTCTGCTGCAGGGCCTTGGCTTCTCGAATGTCGCTATTCGTGTCGGAGACGGGTCTCGCGGCTGGCCCGAGCACGCCCCATTCGACAAGATTCTGGTTAGCGTGGCGGCTGAGCGGACGCCGCCCGCTTTACTGAATCAGCTCAAGCCAGGGGGACGCCTTGTTCTGCCTTTGGCGTCTGAAGAAGTACAGTTTCTGAGTATCATCGACAAGGATGCTGCTGGGCAACTCGAGACTCGGAAACTCATCCCGGTTCGGTTCAGCCGGCTTGAAACCATCTAACGAGGTGCGCACAATTGCCGCGACTTCACTTTTTACGACCGTCAGCCGGATGCCGGCAGCTGCGCACTCTTCTCGTCGCAATCCTCCGGCTGTCAAACTCGATCCTCGTAGACCTCAATTGGGAGACCATCGGGGTCTGCCACGAAAGTAAACGGACGGCCTGTGTGTGGGTCTATGCGGATAGGCTCAACTTCGACACCTCGTGCCCGAAGCAACCGGGCTGTCGCCTCTACCGAGTCCACCGAGAATGCTACATGTCGTAGCCCGCATGCCTCAGGCCTGGTCGGCCGGCTGGGCGGCATGGGAAAACTGAACAATTTGATCTGGACGGGACCATGCCGCAAGTCGCACTTCCAAGATTGCTTTTCGGCGCGCCAATTTTCGTCGACGATGACGAAATCGAGTTTATTGTAGAACTGCTTCGACAGCTCGTAGTCACTGCAGATGATTGCAATATGATGGATTCCTAGAAGCATCGATCTAACCCCACATGAGCATGGACAAGCCTGACGCCGCAGCTAGGAAGTCAGCCAGCCCTTTAGGATGACAGATAACGAGCCCTGCCCCAAATGAGGCGGAAAGTGGACTGACGGTTCCGGACCACCCTCATGCCCCGGCTGGCATATTTAGTTCCGGAACATTTTAGCTAAATTGAATGTTATAATGATTACAATGATCAAGCTCTCCGATCTTGGCTCATTTGAACCTCACCTCAACGGCAAGATCGCCGACCATGAAAGCGAGTATTTCTACCGCTGCCCCCTGTGCGGCCAGATGGTGGATGAACGGGACACGCGGCAAGTGGTCTGGCATTCTTTCTCGGAGCACAAGCGGCTGATAGTTGATGGTGATGCACCTCACTTGCCATAGGATAACCCGCCAAAAAGGCTCGCTGCCCCAATTGACCAGACGTCGGGCGCAGCTACCAGGCAGCAATATTAGGAGCGAACCGTAATCTCGACAGGCAATGGTGAACGCTGATTTTGCAGCGAAGCCGATGCCCGATCAGCGGAGTGGCGAAAGGCGCGGCAGTGCCGGCCTCCTTGCTCTTGTGAGGCTGCAATTGCCCGATTTTGGCTCCTTTCACGTCCAGCAATCATGGATGTCCTAGGAATAAGCGGTCGAGTGCCGGTTCCCATCAGTCTAGCTCAGCACCAAGCCTGCAACCAACACGACAAACCCGATAGAAAACGGGACCGCCAAAAGCCAACCAGCCTCCAAAGCGCTATTTTCTGGGCGATTCATAAGAGCCTCCTGACGCTGTCCCTTGTAAAGAAGCCCTAGGGAGCCTTTCGGTTCCCCTAATCTTCTCCCTTAGCGGTCGCTAAACCCCATTAGACTCCGCACGCAACGGAAGCATCCTCTCGCCGGGGAGAAGGGACATGGCGAGTGTCCAAGATGATCAGGGCGAAAACCAAGCTGACCGCTGGCGAAGACGCCAGCGCGCGTTGGCAGCCCCCCGCATTGCCGTCCCTGTACACACGCAAAAAGATTGTCCACTCACCGTCAGCTTCCTGGCGCCGACGACATGCCCCTCGCCTGGGAAGAATGGGGGAAGCTTTCGAATCGTTACAAGAGCAGCGCGCAAGGGCGCGTCGATATTGATATGACAAGGTGCGCGTCAGGCCGACTTTTTCAAAGCCTGGCTGGACGCCAATTCGGAGGTCGCTTCGGTCCAAGCAGATCTACGCCCAAGAGCTGCTTGATGCGCGCATCGGCTGTGCGCGCAGATCCTGTTGGCGATGTCAAGAGTTTCCGCCTGTTAGCGTTGAACCCTGGGGCCTTCAACTAGCTTTATTCAAGTAGGCGATTTGACGGACCTTCTCAGTGAGTCTCCGTCCGCTGAGCGAGGCTCTCGCCAGCGGAGGGCGGTGACGGAACTCTACGACCCTGAACCGATCCACGAGGCCCGAGGCGCTGGCCAGGGCGATAATCGCCACGGTTGAAAAGCTGACATATAATGGCTGATGCCCGCCCGGCTGCGAATCTTAACGGATCGTTGACCGCGCTGTCCTATTCTGAGACAGCGCGGTCAGATCCCAACCGGACTGCGCAGGCGGCTCCGGCAACCCAGCGACCCATCGCACAGTCGGAGCCGCCACCACACTCCGGAACAAATACCAGCAATGGTTGAATCAACCGTTACTGAAGTTGTTGAAACTAGAATTAACGGCTATTCCGCTCCGCCAGGTGGCGCGCGCGGTCTGAAAAGCGGGGCCATCCGCTGGTAGGAATGGAGCGACGAGAAAATTAGAGCCGAACAGCCCAGGTTGTTTGGGCCGATTGAAGCCTTCATTGCCGCCAATCGAACGTCATCCGCCTGGGCGGCAATCCAGAACATCTATGCAATCTCGTCAGGTGAATGGATCCGGTCGTGCGATCTAGGCCGTTCGCAGCGAAGGGCTGGCGCCCTCCTAGTCTCACTGCTGGCGACGATAACGGTGTCGGTTCCCCTCGCTCTTGCGAACTACCCCTACATCGAGCGGCTGGGCAATGGCTGGGGCGCGGCCATGGGCGCCCGACCGGTTCCTACAAACTCGCCCGCCAAAGCACACCGACAGTCGCGGCCACCGGCGTTCGTCGCCGGGTTCTTGAGGCGGACCTGAATATTGGTCCAGCTCACCGACGGAACGTCGGCTGCGCCAGGTCCCCGAGCAGGGAAACCGACACGCTGCGCGGCGTGTCCGACAAGCCATGTGCGATGTTGGCCGCATCGGTGACCGTGCCGGGCTAGTACTTTAGGGGACCTGTGCCGACATTTTTGAGAGGATTCGGAAGTCCCCTACCCTAATTCGGTAGCTTACGACCCCGACCTGCCTTTGGTAGCTTGATGATCTGCCTAAGGGTTCGCCTGGCGTGTTGGCGCGGGGCGCCCGGGTTTACGCCGACTGACGCTACAGCATCTCACCTGCGCGGTCGACGCCATGGAGGATTCGCAATGGATCACGGGCGGAGATCCGACTCGGCTTCCGCGCCCCTCGGCCACTGTCCTGACCGGGTATACACGATCGCTGCCTTGTTTCATGACGACCGTCAACAGCAGGACGACCGCAAACAGTCGAGAGCCGCCCCGCTGCGCCTCATTCCGTTTTGCCTCATGATGTTGCTTGGATGTGCAGCAGTCGGCCTCGCTCCGCCAGCAACGAAACCTCCTGTCGCTCCTACCCAAATCGCGCCGCCGGAGGGCGTACCGTCGGCATCTGCTGCGGCGGAACAAGCCCTGGGGTGGGAGCGGTCTTGGGTCGACGCGTTGAGGCGTGGTCTGACCGCCGCTCGAATGGAAAGCGAGGCAACTCGCGCCGAAGCGCTTGCCTCGCAAGTCCGGGCTAAGGGGGAGCATGACCAGGCTGAACGCGAACGCGCAGCCAATGAACAGCGCTTCCTCGCGCTGCACAAGGATATCGATCCACTCAAGACCGGCAGTGCGCATGAGGAAAATCTGCCCCGCGAATCGGCGGCGGCTCGCCAGGAACTGGCTGCCACGCGGCGCGTTACAGAAAACACAAGTGCGCCGTCGCCCGCGGTCGCCGACCCGATGAACCAGCCGCAACCTGCCCTTGAAGCGCAGCGGCAAAAAGCCGAGGGGCTTGCGCGCGACCTGGCGCAGGCGCGCCTGAATGCCGAGGCCGTTGCGGCACGCGATACCGCGGAAAGGTCTCTGGCCGAGGCCAGGCAGACGCTTGAAGGGGAGCGGCGGAAAGTCGGGCTCCTGGAGCGTGATATCGCCGGGGCCCGTCAGTCCATCGAAGCGCTGAAGGCGACCGCGAAGCTGGCAGCAACAACGCAGGCCGGCGCCATTCGGGGCAGCCAGCTTGCTGAAGTTGCTGCAAGGCAGGCTGGCGAGGCGTTCGCACAGGAACGCGAAAGAGCAAACGCGCTGGCGAGTGATCTTGAAACTGCTCGGCGGGAACGCGACGCAGCAAAGGAGGAATTGACCCGGATGTTGAGGGCGTTCAACGAGGCGGCGGATCAGGAGTGCAAAAAAAACCATTGACCTGACACGCGACCTCGCTTCGGCCCGCAAGGACATCAACGCCCTCAAGCGCTGGGTTGAGCGCTGCACCTCGCATATCGAAAACGCGGCAAAGGCACCCCCCGCCGATCGCGCAGGCGCACATGCGCCCCGGCGCAGATCGCTTAACCAGGGGCAGCAGGAAGTCGGCAAGGCGGAAGTGCCCAAGTCGCGGGTCGCTCGCCTGACGACGATCACGCTGCCAGACGCGCTGCTTCCCACGCGACCCCCGATTGAGGGGTTCAGTCAATGACAGCGGGGGATGGAGGATTGCGATGAGCAGACACGTCGCGGCCGTTTTATCGATTGTAATCGCGACTCAGCCTGCCATGGCTATTGAGGCAGGAGTTGGTACCAAGGCCGGCAATGTCGGCGTTGGTACCAGTGTGGGCGTCGGCCAGAACGGGGCGTCAACCGGTCTTGGCGCGAGCATCGGTAGCGTCGGGGCCGACGCCGGAGTTTCGGTCGGAACAGGCGACGGCTCAGTAGGCGCAAGTGTTAGAGCCAGCGGCCAACTCAGTGGGCAAGGCGCCTCGTCCGAAAGTGCCCCAGCAGGCGCTCCTTCAGGCAATACCCCTGGTCATCCCGCCGCCAGGACCGCCACGACCGCCCCGGCCGCCCCGGCCGCAGGCGTGCCACAATTCCTCCCCCTGCCACGCATCCTCCAGCCTTATGGCGGGGGTGGTCGCTCATCGGCCGTGACGGCAATCGAAGCAATACCGGGCACGCCGAGTGCAATTGTTCGCGCCTGCCGTAAGGCGATTGCGTCGGCCGCCTTCCCGTTCGGCGTCGTGAGTATACATGCGACGAGCGCAGGTTCCGTACACCGTCTGAGCCGAGGCGCGGTCTCGGCCCCGATAGCAGTTCGCATACATTATAAAAGGCAAGGTGGCACCGAGACCCGGCAGGCGCGGATCAGATGTCACCTCGACGCAACGGGTAAAGTGATCAGGCTGACATAGGTGTTCTGCCTTGTGCTTCGCTTGCACCTAGGGCGACAGAGTTCGCCGATATTGAGACCTCAGACCGACGCCCCGGCTTGATGCGCGCCAATGGCCCGAGAAAAATCTCGCCGAACCCTTGAGCTTGGCGGTGAAACTAGGCGTTCCCGATACCGTCAGGCTGGTGACGCCTTATAAATCATTGACGCGGAAGACGTCGCTGATGGACAAGGCCACATAGAAAGCCGCCATCAAGCGGGACGTCTCACCCGCCTGGAAATGGCCCGCAATAGGTCCGCTTCGTCCGTGGTCCCGGCATCGAAAACCTGGAGCACTTCGCTAGCCAAGGATTCCCGCTGTTCCCTGTCTTTTTTGGCTAGACGGCGCTCGCTACACAGCCGATCAAACACCCGCTGGAGCTTGTCCAGATCAGCGTGCCAGTGGACACCACTGTTGCTCGACCAAGGCATTGCCGCCGCCCTCGGCGCGGGTTTGATAAGACACCATTGAGGCAGCAGGAACCCGCTCCAGAACTCTACACGGAGCGGGTTCCTATTCCCATTCCTGACCACAGCGCGGGCTCAGGCAAGCGCTGCTGCGGCCAATGGAATTGCTGAAAGGATGTTCCCTGCCACGGCGGGAACGCAAGTAACTCTTCCGGATAGCACCACCGCCGAATGGAGGAACGCTTCGGCACGAACAGAGTTGCCGACTGCTGGCGGGCGGCTCCGGCAAACCCAGCCCACCCACTGTCGGGGCCGCCGTGCTCATTAGCTTACGAGCCTATTCAGGCAGGCCGGGATCGTGATGCAGATCGCATCGAGAACCCGTTTGATAGAGACTGTCCACCTCATCTCAATTGAGGGCTTTAGGAGCGGCTTCGCTGATCTAGCCGTTGCTCGGGGGCGAGCCGTCGTCCCTGAGGGGTTCGAGCGGCCGTCGCAACGTCCCGCTCCCGCCGCCCCATTCACGGCAGCGGCGGGCGTCCCTTGGGATGAACCAAGGGTTGCCCGGGGCGGGTGACCCAGGCTGATAGGAGGATGCAATTTCGGTGCCGAGTGAACCGTGCCGCCATGAAACGCCAGCTGGCGGCGCGCTTCTATCTGTGCCCCGGAAGAGGCGCAAATGGTTGTGACCTTTCGCAGCGACATTGCCGAAAGGGTCAAACTTCCGATGGGAAAAAGAGTAAAAGATGATCTTCCTGGGTCCCGGGTGATCGATCCTCCTTTCAAGATGAAGAGCTGTTTTTCTGTTCCTTTTTATTCGTTTGTTGAGCTTCCCGTTGTGCCTTCAAACGAGCCGTCTTTGCCGCGCGCTGAGCCCGCTCCTCATCCTGGAGTTCCTTCGACACCCGGTCTGACTCGGCGCGTACCTTCACCATGTCCCGTACTTTTCGAGCCATCTCGCCACCTCCGCTGCCATAAAGCCGTCAGGCCGGCCTCTGGTTCCGGATCCTCGAGCAAACGCCTGGGATTGCGCCACGCCGTTTAAAGCTTTTGGCAGCTCGCTTGAGCAGCCCCTCAGCGGCCGAGAACCCCCAAACCATTTTAAGTACCGCATACGGCGATCCTAGCCACTCTTCTCGCGCGCTTCCGCTTCGAGCTAGGACCAAATTCCTTGCCGATGCCGACCATGTCCATGACGGTCCGCCCCGACACTGGCGTGCGGCTGGGCGGTGAAGCGGATCGACGCGAAGGAAATCCACTCCCGCTGACGAGGGCTCCAGCGTCCGACCGTTACCTATCGGTCCGATGAACCCTTTCTGACGACATAGTGGTTAGGCTATGCAAATCCGTGACTGCTTCATCGTATTGTCGGGAGTCGTGATCATCCGCGCGGCGGTATAGTCTAGCCGGCGCCCGGCGGCCCTTGGATGGACGCCGCCAAACACCGTCACCAGACGGCCTGCGGCTCCGCTGAAAGCCGATAAAGCCCACTACTCGGAATCGGCGTGCCACATGTGCGCTGACTGGGTTCAGCCGTGATTGTCGAGTTGCATAGCTCAGCTGACGGCCTTTTTGCCGAAGTTATCAAAAAATTGACATAAATTAGTAATCGCTAATACAGAATACAACCCTATTTTATGTGGCAATAGGACATGTGCTGAGAGTTCGAGCCGGGTACATCCGGTTCGACCTCAATAAGGGGTTGAGATTGCGAAGGCGCGCAGCTGTTGCCGGACTTAAGCCGAAGACGGCGGCGCCGCAGAGGATCGGGGCTCACTCGGGGCATTGCTTGCGTGCTTTGCTTCAGGCCCGTTCTTTCTCTAGGTGCCAGTGATGGACGATGGTGAGCGGGCTCATACTGAACCGGAGACGAGTTCCTGGACCGGCCGCAACAGGCGCCTCGATCCATCCCGCCTGCCGGAGACGGTGAGCTATACCACGCGCGACAACTATGGCGACGTGACCTTCACGCTCAATCAGCGTGGTGTGGTGGTCCGCCGCACGCAGGATTTAAACAGCGTGCCGGCAACCATTGCCCTTCCGGCCAAGGCTTTCCGCGGCGTGGCCGCCTGCGCGATGGAGGATCCGGATGGAAAATTCACAGCGGAGCTCAAGCTTCTGCACAATGATCCGATGCTGATGGTGCCGCTGCTGGTGTCCGACGACCTCGAACTTGTTGCCGCCGACTGGCGTGCCTGGGCCGAGGCCTACCGACTGCCTATGCTTCTGCTTGGCGCCGACGGCATTGCCCGAACGCTTGAGGAAACGCTCGGTCCGAACGTCAACGCGCTCTCACCCCAGCGACCGCAACATGCGCTGCGTCTCGACCAAGCGCCTAGGCTTTCCAAGGCTGGCCTGATGAACAAACTGACGTCGCTGGAGCATATCAGTCGATTGGTGGATCGGAAGTGATGTGACACGTGTCTCGTGCTCATTTGGTCTGCAGGGTCGATCGAGCTAGGGAACGCGTAGTTGTCGATCCTCCTACCGCCTCGAGCGAGTTAGCAAGGCGCTCTTCCCTCGCGAAAAGGGCATATCGCGCAGGGCAACCCCAAGTTCGACATCGCGCCGCGCAGGGCACCCCAGTGGTCAGCGTCACGGGAATCGGTCGGGTTCTACGCAACGTCCGCCGATTGCGCGCGTTCTTCTAACTGGAGAGCGATGGGCGATCTCACTACCACCCTTATCGGCTGAACCCGATTGGAGGCGACTAGCATGTCCAAATTCAAAGATGCCCTTGAACGCGGCAAGGAAGCTCACCATCGGCAAAAGGAGCGTGCGGATGTGGTCGCGCCAACGGCGGATTTCGGGGCAGAAGCCAGGGTTTGGCTAAACGATGTTGTGCTTACATCGTTAGAGGCGGCCAAGGATGAGGTGGCGAGAGATGTGACCATTCAGATAGACACCAAGCCGCACCGGCAAGTCAAAGCGTTAGCGCCCTCTGTTCGGTTTCAAATCTACACGGCGGGAGGATTGGGGAAGGGTGCCAGGAGAACGTTCACGATCAGCGTTCCGATTAGTGGGGAGGTGTCAGTTTCTGCACCCGGCATGGTGGCGGAGGCGGTGGGAAACATAGGGGAAAGATCTGGCGAAAGGTTCCGCAACTGGCTTGCCAAATTGATTGAGGACACCGCCAAGGGGGGCATTTAGCATGATTTTCTAAGCGGCGGGATCGCTGCTGTTGAGGCTGCAAAGGCGGATCAGCCATCCTCCGTCGGGCTGGCGTTCAAAAATGTTGAGCGATGTCCTATTGCCAGTGGCTTGCCCTTCGGAATAGGTGGCCAGACATCATGCTGATTGATGGGGAGGCATGACCGCCACTCCACGCGGGTTCTAACCCTTTCAGTGCCAGAAGAAGCCTAGTCCCGACTTTGCGCCTCCATTCCGTCGTACCGTGCAACCGAGATGGAAGTCGTGCTCGTTCGCGAGTTCGGCGATTAGGACCGTGGCGACAGCTGCACTCCGCCACAAATAGCGCGCTCCATGCAAATTGCCGCGGCGCACGGGCAATGCTTGTTGGGGTGTCTACCAACTACTGGGCGCCGGGCGCCCATTCGGGCAGCGGTGCGAGGCTGCGGTTGAACTGCTTCCACCACATGGACTCATCCATCTCGCAGCAGGCACGAAGCATGGCGTGGGCCTTCTCGAAAGCCTGGGTAGCGAGATTGTCGAACGTCATCTGCGCGTCGTACGGCACGGATACCACCAGTTCCTGACCGGTCTGTGCGCCGCCTTCGTCGACCTGAAGATAGAGCCAAACGATAAAATGCGCGCTGTGGCCGCTCGCATCCGCATTGCCGATCTTGATGCGGTCGATACCTGCTGCGGTGACTTTCATGCTGGCCCTCTTCGTTCGAATTTACAATGAACCGAGAAGTCCTCAGCAACTAACAAGGTTCCGTAACTGTTGTTCCTATGGTGAAGTATTGATGAAGAGCTGTTAGGTCGTGGATCCATAGATCGGGGAAGCGGGCATGAGCGCTCCAGCCCTGCAGGCGAACCCTGCAAACCATGTTGTCATCATTGAATTGGGTGAGAACGATTGCGCTTATATCGACATCGATCACACGCAAGCGAACCTCGATCAGATGCTGAATATCCTCGCCCCCAGGCGCGTTCCAGTGCTGGAACCGCGGCTTATGGCTATTGCTCGTCTACCCTCGCTGCTGGGTACGGGGCCGACTAGTTGTCGCCCGACCGGCAACAGACGTGGCGGCGCCGACAGACAAATCGCGCGGCGGAATGAAGGGATGATTGAATTTCTCGATATGGGATGCACCACCGATCGGCTGACCCCTTAGTTCGTTCGGATGCTTTGTACGAGTTGCCTTAAAGAGCGCATAAACCCTTAGCCGGCGAGACGACGCGGCCCCCCGCTAATCTCGTCGGTTAGGCTCGGCGTCCTGGCAACCTCTCCTTCTTGGATGCCAAGCCGGCATGCGCTACCTGGGCAAGCGCTGGCTATTGCTTATCCCGGAAATCGAGCAGCTTGGCGTGGCGGAGCTTCTCCTCGCCCTTCAGGAACCGCACGCGGCCAACGAGACCGGGTTTCAGCCACTCCGCCTTGTCGCTCTTGAGCCCTTTCGGGGCCGGCCCGCCCACCTTCCCCTGCACCCGGTCCCATAGGCGCTGGCGCTTGTCGGCCTTGAAAGTGACGAAGGCGCCGCCGGCGTAACGGCCCTTGTCAGCCATGAGCACCATGGCCGGCTTGCCGGCCTCTCGCTGCACGCCAGTGATGTCCATCTCCTTTTCGGCATAGCACTTGATCTTGCGCCAGGTCATCGTCGGGCCGCTGCGATAGACGCTGTCCTTGCGCTTCGACACCATGCCTTCAAGGCCGGCCTGGTCCACCAGGTGATAGACGGCCGCGCCCGTGCCCGGCATCGCTTCGCTGAACTGGATTCGCCCGCCGGCCGGAAGCAACTCCTGCAGGATCTCGCGACGGTCTTCTATCGGCATATTGCGCAGATCGTGTCCCGTGAGGTGGAGCAGGTCGAACGCGACCAGATACAGGTCACGCGAGGGCTTGCGGCTGGTGACGGCTGATTGCAGCACGTGGAAGTCGGACAGTCCCGCCTCGTTAATCGTAATCGCCTCGCCATCGATGATGAAGCTTTCCGCCTCGATCGCCGCGGCTTCCCCGGCGAGTTGGATGTAGCGGCCCGTCCAGTCGTAGCCGTTCTTGGTGATCAGCCCAATCCCGTCTTCGTCCTTGATAACCTGGGTTCGGTAGCCGTCGAATTTGATCTCATGGAGCCAGTCATCGCCCTGCGGTGGCGTGTCGACCAGTTCCGGCTCCATCGGCTTGATGAATTTCAGACGCATGCACCGACTCGCGAGGCACGCGATTCAATCAGCTTTAGCTAAAATAGTTCCGGAACTGCAAACTGGACGCGCGATGCAACAGAGAGCTCGCCGCCCCCCTCGTACTAAACGACGTTGAATCCCTTTGGGCCTAGGAGAATTGAAATCGTAATGTTATGATTTTGCCGGGTTCGAGCGCGCTGACACTGACTTGGTGGATTGGATTAGGCGCTAACCACCCGCATACAGCTTAAGGTCGAAGGAACAAACGGCACACCTTTTGGTTGGACGCCCATGACGCTCTTTTATTTCGACGTCGATGACAACGGAACCATCTTCCACGACGATGAAGGCACAGAGTGTCCGGACGTTGCCGCCGTCAGATATGAAGCGACTATGGCTCTCGCAGAGATGACGAAGGATGCGCTTCCAAACGGCGATCACCACGAGATGGTGATTGTCGTGCGCGATGACGGCGGCGATTTGGTCTTGCGAGCGAGCATCGTTTTCAACGTCGAGGCGGAACGGGCCTCATCTCCATCGCGATCTTCCCCAGATAGTCACGCCTGACCCAGTAGCTCGTGTGACCGTCGTCCTGTCTTGCCACCGCGCGGCTGACCTGTGGGTTGCCTGGCGGGCGCGACAGGCTGAACGGCATCATGGAAAGTATCCCAATTGAGGGCTAGATTTAGGAGCCGCTTCGCTGATCTGGCCGTGGCTGGGGGACTGTCGTCTCTGGACGGTTGGGAGCCTCCCGGCCTACGCCGCCGGACCGTCTGGACGACGCAAAAAGCCGCCGGCCGGAACCAGCGGGCAAGGTTCCATTCTGGAATCGCTGTAATCACGCAAGTCAACGAATGGCCACAGCGTTGGTTGCGGAGGGATTGACCATACAGACGGCGAAGCTAAGTCCTGAACTGTCGTGCGCTGGAGTCGTTCGTGCCCTCTGCTCGCCTTATCCTGGAATACCTTGCTTGCCATTTTGGCCATGATCGCATTGGCGATATGGCTCCTGGTCCGCAATTGGACAACCGATATTATGAGCTGATCCGCTCAGCATAGGTCACGGGGGTCCTTATAACCCGCCGCCCCATTCACGGCAGCGGCGGGCGTCCCGAGGTCCCTAGGATGGATCAAAGGACTTGCCCGGGGCGGGTGACCCAGGCTCAGGAGCTAGGCCGCGGCAGTAGGCGGCCTGTTCCCGAACTTTTATGCTCGGCACATGTTCCAGGGACCAAAAACGGCCCGCCGAAGGATTCACAGCGAATCCGTTTCGATCTATGCTTTAAGGTTGGAACACGCGCTTGACGATCTCGCTCGCAGTCTGAAAGCCCCGCAAACCAGCCTGCGGGACCGCTACGGCGCGTTCGCCCTTCAGCTGCTCATCAATGCCTCGCCATTGGCTTGGGAATCTCTGTAGGCCGTGCGCTCGCCGGTTAGGTTGGCCCGCCTTGCCATGCTTATTTGGTATTCGAGATAGCGTACCGAAGGGTTATTTGCGTCGTTTCTAATATAAGCCCACGATAAGCTCGCCGGGAGGATTTCCGGCATGACCCGGCTGCCGTAAGGTCCCCCAAGACCCCCCGTGGCAGCCGGGTCGCCTCTTCATGGCCGCAACGTCGATCGGTTCAGCGAGACCTCCCCTATGCCTGGCTATCGTCCGGCTCTCCGGTTATCTGGCTAACCGCCACTTCCGAAAGTTTGTGGTCCGCCAGCTGTTGAATGAACCATCGGGCATGCTCGCCCCATTCGGCAGGCGAGACATTGTTTTCGCGGACAGACTTCATGAACGCCTCGCGAAGCGCGTCGAGATCGAAGATGGAAGCGGGCTGGCTGTCCTTACCTGGCATATCCTCAAGGCCAAACGTGATCCTTCTTCAACAGCCTGCTAGGGATGAAAAGAGCAGGGAGAGTTATTTGGTTAGCGGTTGCCGGTCCTAGTTTAGCCGCAGCCCTGACGTTCCACATAACCGCTTTGCCTACCCGCGAGCATTTGTCCGCCGGCAAGACAGGCGCGCTCAGCGGCGGAACAATCTGGATTCTGCGGTGTTTGGTTCTCGGAATGCCGGAAGCGGGTGCACCGAATTGGGTGAACGATATAAGTGGACCGGATCGATGAGGGTTGCCCAAGTCGCACCGTTAACAGAAAGCGTTCCCCCAAAACTCTATGGTGGTACCGAGCGGATCGTGTCGTACCTTGCCGAGGAGCTTGTCCGTCGTGGTCATGAGGTCACGCTTTTCGCAAGTGGAGATTCGCATACCGCAGCGGAGCTCATAAAATGCTGCGACCGGGCCTTGAGGCTTGATCCGACCGTTCTGGATCCCATTCCTCATCACATTGTAATGCTCGATCGCGTTCGGCGGGTTGCCGACGAGTTTGACGTTGTTCATTTTCACACTGATCTGCTGCAGTTCCCACTGCTCAACACCCTCCAAACTCCTGCGCTCACGACCCTTCATGGACGACTTGATCTTCCTGACCTGCATCCGTTCTATCAAAGCTTTTCCGACGTGCCGCTGGTATCGATCTCGGATGAACAACGTCGCCCGATGCCGCCCGTCAATTGGGTCGGGACAGTCTATAACGGGCTGCCGCGCGATCTACTGCCGATGACGACGCATCCCTCGGGTGATTATCTGGCGTTTCTCGGCCGTATTTCTCCGGAAAAAGGTCCAGAGACAGCGATCGAGATCGCCACGCGCGCTGGCATGACATTGAAGATCGCGGCCAAAATCGACAAGCAGGACAGGCTATTTTGGGAGAGCGTAATCTCACCCATGATCGCCACGCATCCCAACGTGGAATTCCTCGGCGAAATAGATGAACATCACAAGGCCCATTTCCTCGGCAACGCTCGGGCACTGCTTTTCCCTATAAACTGGCCCGAACCCTTTGGGTTGGTGATGATCGAAGCCATGGCATGCGGTACCCCCGTAATCGCGTTTGATCGAGGCGCAGTGCCCGAGGTGATTGACCATGGCGTCTCGGGATTTGTCGTAAAAACTGTCGACGAGGGAATTGAGGCGATAAAGTCAGTCGGCAATTTGGATCGGCAACGGATCCGGGCTATTTTCGAAGAACGGTTCTCGGCCGAGCGTATGGCAACCGACTATGTGTCGATTTATGATCGCCTTGTCGCACTATCGTCAGGCGGTGTGACGGCTCTCGCCAGGGGCGCTCAACTGTCAGCTTGAAGCTAGAGGTCTCAGCGATGCAATCCGTGAGTGCTGAAGCGATCTCCCATGCACCTTTTCCCGGGGGGGCTGGCGTTACGCATCTTGCCCAGCTCTTCGTCCCCTCACTGCAGGAGCGCCGGCCCCGAACACTCAAGCATGACGATATTTTCGGCGTTTTCGACCGTAACGGCGACGTCCTCTCCGGACCTGGTAGCCCAGACGGGATTTACTATCGCGACACACGCTATCTTTCGCATCTTGGTCTGACGGTCAATGGCGCCAGGCCTATGCTGCTCAGTTCGACATTGCGCGACGACAATGCGACCTTGACTTGCGATTTAACCAATCCAGACATTTTCGATGCTGAAGGCGTTCGTGTGCTGAAGCACGACTTGATTCATCTCCGGCGGACGCGACTACTGTGGGACGCCCGATGTTTCGAGCGGCTGGCTGTACGAAATTTCGATGAAGTTCCGCATCGTCTCCAGCTTGAACTGGTTTTCGCATCCGACTTTGCGGATCTGTTCGAAGTCCGGGGCACGCCGCGCCCCCAGCGCGGACAGGATTGTCAGCCGGACGTGGCCGGTAACCGGGTCGCGCTTGCTTACGTGGGCTTGGATGGCGTGCGGCGCACTACCATTTTGTCCTTCGATCCCGAGCCGGCGACGCTCACCGGTGAACAGGCGACCTTCGTGATCGAACTCGCACCTCACGAGACGCGTTCGCTCTTCCTTCATGTCGGCTGTGACAACGAGGAAATCGGCGACCCGTCGCCTCGCCGGACCTTTTTCATTGCACTTCGCGATGCGCGGCGGGCGCTGCGCTATTCCACATCAAAGGCCGCCGCCATAACAACCTCCAACGAAATCTTTGATGAGGCGGTGCACCGAAGTGTGGCGGACCTCTACATGCTGATCACACAAACGCCTGAGGGACCCTATCCGTATGCTGGCATTCCATGGTTCAGCACCGTGTTCGGGCGCGACGCTCTCATTACTGCCATGGAGATGCTTTGGCTCGACCCGTCGATAGCACGCGGCGTGCTCCTTTATCTCGCAGCCAATCAGGCAACCGCCGTCGATCATGTGTCGGACGCGGAACCTGGCAAAATCCTTCATGAAGTGCGGCATGGCGAAATGGCGATGCTTCAGGAGGTGCCGTTCCGCCGATATTATGGCAGCGTCGACTCAACGCCCCTCTTTATCATGTTGGCAGGTGCCTATCTGGAGAGGACAAGCGATCTCGACACGTTGCAGCGTCTGATGCCCAATATCGAAGCTGCTCTCGCCTGGATCGACGATTACGGTGACCGCGACAAAGACGGCTTCGTTGAGTACCAGCGATTGACGCCCGATGGTTTGGCAAACCAGGGTTGGAAGGACAGTAGCGATTCTGTTTTTCACGCGGATGGAACGCTTGCGAAGGGAGCGATCGCACTCGCCGAGGTGCAGGCGTACGTTTACGGAGCGTGGTGCGCGGCCGCTGCGATCTCTCGTCGGCTCGGCAATTCGGCCCGAGCCAACAAGCTCGAAGCCAAGGCATCAGACCTCCGCGACCGCTTCGACATCTGCTTTTTCGACGAGCAACTCGGAACGTATGTGCTTGCGCTCGACGGAGACAAGCGCCCCTGCAGGGTGCGTTCGTCAAATGCCGGTCATACACTTTTCACCGGTCTCGCGCGTGCCGAGCGAGCAAAGCGTGTAGTGCAGAGTCTCACGGAGCGCGCCTTCTTTACGGGCTGGGGTATCAGAACCGTCGCTGCGACAGAGGCCCGCTACAATCCAATGAGCTATCATAATGGCTCTGTCTGGCCGCATGATAACGCGCTTATCGCCGCCGGCTTCGCTCGCTATGGCTTCCGACATGAAGCTGCTAGGATATTCGAAGGTCTGTTCGCCGCCTCGACATATCTTGATCTGCGCCGCTTGCCAGAACTATTCTGCGGCTTCCCGCGCCAAAGTGCCCAAGCACCGACCTTCTATCCGGTCGCATGCAATCCCCAGGCGTGGGCGGCCGCCGCGCCCTTGCTTTTCGTCCAAGCTTGCCTCGGCCTCGAGTTCGATCCGAAATCGCAGTTTGTCGTTTTTGACGCCCCTGTCTTGCCGAGATTCCTGGACCAAATCGTCCTGAGGCGGCTTTCTCTGGGTGCCGCGTCGGTGGACGTGGCGCTCCGTCGTACCGGGTCCCAGGTGGTCGTGGACGTTCTCGGCCGCACTGGATCGATCAGAGTCGTGGCGAAGAGCTGACCAGCCGGCATCTCATCAGGCTGGCTGGGTCTCCGCCGGCACTGTCCGGATGGGCTCGATCGTAACATTTAAGCGGTCTTATGTAGCAAACGCACCTTGGTGCGTTTGCTACATAAGACCGAAGATTTGCGCCGAATAATAGACCCAGACCAGCACCACCATCAGCGCGCCGGCCGCGCCATAGGAGGTGGCGATGGCGCTTGTGCCGATGTACCAGCCGATCAGCGACTTGCCGATGGTGAACAGCAGCGCCGTGACCACCGCTCCGATCGCGACATCACGCCATTTGAGCCTGCGGTCGGGCAGGACTTTGTAGATCGCGGCGAAGAGCAGCGCTATCAGCACGAAGGAAACGACCGTGTTGATGGCGCTGACGATGAATTTCTCCGAACGGCAGGCTGCGGTTGATCAACTCGCCGAGCGCGGCGATCGCCGTGCTCGCCGCGAGCGACACCAGGAGCAGGAAGCCGAGCGCGGCCACAAGACCGAGACTCGCCGCCCTCGCCCGCACCAGCCGCGATAGCGACACGCCGTCGGGCTTCACCTTCCAGATCTTATTGAGCGACTGCTGCATCTCGCCGAAGACGCCGGACGCGGTGACGAAGAGCGTCACCAGCCCGATGAGGGTGGCCAAAGTGCCCGACCAGCGGTGCGACGCGGTTTCGATCGTGGCCTTGAGAAGGTCGGCGCTCTGCGGGCCCATGACGCCGGATATCTCGGCCGACAGCGCCAGCTGGGCGGCAGTTGCCGATGACGATACCGGCGATCGCCACGACGATCAGAAGGATCGGGGCCAGCGAGGTGGTGACGTAAAAGGCCATCGCCGCGCCATGGCTCAGCGCATTGTCGTTGATATAGCCGGTGACGCTTTCCTTCAGGATCGTCCAAGCTTCGTCGGCCCAGCGCGGCATCTTTTCCTCACTTATTTCGGACGTGGATCCTCGAGACCGGCACCGATCGCAGGGAACTCCCCTGCCCGGCGCTTCCCGACCGCTTCGGCGAGCGCCAGCGCGGCGTTCGTCACTTCGGCCTGGACAGCCTTGTCGGCGTCGAGCTCCTCATGGCTGGTCGCATAGGGCTTCCAGTAACCGATATAGCGGTCGAGCTCGCCAAGCTCTCCGATCGGATCGAGCTTCATAGAACGCAGCCAGTCGGCAAGCGCGTACCGCACGTTTGCCGCGCCTTCCGTGTCGCCATGCACGACGACCGAGAAAAGCCGGCCGGCGAGATGGCGCGGATACTCCCAACCGGCAAGCTCAGCTTTCTTGGCAAGGGCAGCATCTTTGCCCTGCGTCAGGGTCGGGTCGGGATTGCCGCCATCGGCGCAGACGAGGCGGTCCATCATCAGCTTGATCGGCGATGAGGTTTGATACCAGTTGACAGGCGTCACGATCATCACGCCATGCGCCTCGACCCAGAGCGGATAGATGTCGTTCATCCAGTCCTGCACTTGGCCCAGCGAATGGTTCGGGTAGCAGGAGCACGGCCAGTGGCAGAGTGCCGCCGCCGTCGAGAAGCACGCCTTGCAGGGATAGATCTTGCGACCGTATTCGGAGGCCAGCCGCGAGAGGTCAAGCACCTCGACCGAGAAGCGGGGCTTTTGCGCGATGGCATCGCGCGCCAGCTCGACCAGCCGAAAGCTTTTCGACATCTCGCCCGGGCAGGTGTGCTCGCTGCGCGACGAGCCGTTGATGATCAGGACGCGCGAGGGCGCGGCTTTGTCTTCGTGGCGCCGCTGTGCCGCCTCGACCGCCTCATGGGCGGCGATCCATTCGACCGACAGATCGTAATCGGGATCATGGAAGCCCTCTCCGGCCTTACGGGTAACGGGGCTCTTGCGTTCCTCGCTATAGGCCTGCCAGGCGATCTCAGCCAACCTACCAAGGGATTCGGCCTCCCCCTCGAAGGCTGGATCGTAGAACAGTTTCCTGTAGCGCTGCTTGAATTCCGCCTCGCCGAGGCGCGGGCTGGGCATCCCTTTGCGCGGTTCAATGTCGGCTTTGTCGGATCGCGTCTGCTCTGCCATTTTCTACCCGAGCCCATACGCAGCGGGCTGGGCGGCCCGCGAATGACAATTCGGCGCGCGACGATTGGTTCCGGTTGAGAAAAAGGCCCGCCCGGTGCGTAGAGACGGGGCCGGCAAGCATCGGGCCGTGGGAGCCGAAAGACCGCAGGTCAGAAGGTGTGGTGACCCGCCCCCCAAAACCCAACCGGCAGGACGCGATGAGTTCCGGGCGGGGCGGTCCCCGCCGGCCGCTTACTTCGACGTCTGCGGTGGCACCTCGCCCGGCTTGATCACCGGCATGTCGCTGCCGGTCGGCGGCGGCGCCATAGCGTTCTGGTCGCCAGTCGGCGGCGGCTTCAGCACGCCGCCGCAATCGCCGAGCTGCTTCGACAATTCGTCCGTGGCGGCCTCTGGCTTCTGCTTTTGCTGCTGGTCGTTGGCGTTGGGCTTGGCCTGGCAGTTCTGCGCTTGCGGGTCCTTTGGCTGGGCGGATGTCTTGGGTTGGCATATGGCGCAATCAGTATGGGTCTGTCCTCGACATCACCGGCGAGGACGGCGGCCGGATTCAAGGCACGTTTCGTACGGCGCTCGAAGACAGCAGCTTCTATGGACAGACCGTGCCGATATTCGGCATCGCGCATGGCGACGTGATTGGAATAACCGCCGCCAGCGAGGGTACGGCCAGCCCCGCCGCGGTGAGCTACACCGGCAAGCTGGTGATGTCACCGCTGCCGCCGAAGGGAGCGCAAAGGCGACGAGTGACTATCTGCCCCCTCGCGCCGTCTTTGCGGACTATTGAGATTTTCCGCACGTTCGCCTCACGAACCTTGACCTGATTGGAACCTGCGAAGGTTGGCCCCGTTTGCCTCGACCATGGCAAAAACCGATACGCGGACAGTCGCCAGCCTCCTAAGGGAATACGGACATCGCACGGCGCTGCGCGGGGACAACCCCTATCGCACCAAAGCATATCTGCACGCGGCTGACAGTCTGGCTGCGTTGTCGCAGCCGCTCGACCGCATCATCGCCGCCGGCGCCCTCATCAGGATCCCGGGGATCGGCAACGCGATCGCAGATATTGTGCGCAAACTCTATGAAACGGGTACGCATCCACGCCTTGAGAAGCTGCGCGAGGAGGTGCCGGCGGGTGTGATGGAGCTTTTCACCGTACCAGGGCTTCGGCCCGACAAGATACTGAAGCTTCATCAGGCGCTCGGCGTGAACTCGTTGGCTGAGCTCGAAGCCGCCGCAAAGGCAGATCGCATCCGGCCAGTCAAAGGCCTCGGTGCTTCGCTTCAGACAAAAATTCTGCAGAACCTCACTATCGCGCGAAGCGGCGAAGCACAGCTTCACCTGCACAAGGCCGCCGCTCTCCTTCAGCATGCGATCCTATCGGTGAAGCAAGAGCATCCAGAGTTTTCGCGCGTGGAAATCGCCGGCGATTTTCGGCGCGGTTGCGAACTTGTTGCCGACCTCGCGCTGGTAGCGCTGGGGAATAAGCCGACCGAAATCGAGCAGTCCACCCTCAGGCTTGTCGTCACGAACAATAAGCACTTTGGCGCCAGCCTCCTCCAAGCAACCGGTTCGGCGGACCATCTTGAGCAGTTGACGATGTACGCGGCCGAGAGAGGGTTCGCCCTCAAACCCGATGGGCTCTACCGCGGCAGAAAGCTGATCGCGTCAGCGACAGAGGTGGAAATTTACGAAGCGTTGGACCTGCAATTTATTGAACCTGAATTGCGCGAAGGCAGGGACGAGATTGAGCGGGCAGCGAGGCGGCAACTCCCTACCCTCGTCCGGGATGAAGATCTGCATGGCATCCTGCATTCTCACACGACCGCATCCGATGGCACCGAAACGCTTGAGGCAATGGCTGAAGCGACCCGCAAGCGTGGGTTTGAATACTATGGTGTCGCCGACCATTCGCAGTCTGCCCACTACGCGGGCGGGCTCACGCTGCGAGATATTGCTGAACAGCACCGCGAAGCGGATCGGCTGAACACGAAGTACGGTGGTAAATTTCGTGTCCTGAAGGGCATCGAGGCAGACATCCTGGCCGACGGCTCGCTTGATTATCCGGACGACGTCTTGAAGCAGTTTGATTTCGTTGTCGCGAGCGTGCACAGCCGCTTCCAGTTGCCCAAGAAAGAGCAGACGGACCGTATCATTGCTGCAATCGCGAATCCCCTCACGACAATCATCGGGCACATGACCGGTCGCCAGTTGTTGCGTCGTCCCGGCTATGAGCTAGACGTCGAAGAAGTCCTCAGAGCGTGCGCGAGATATAACGTCGCTGTTGAGATCAATGCGCATCCGTGGCGCCTCGATCTCGATTGGCGGTGGCATCAGAAGGCACTCGACTATGGCTGCATCTTCAGCATCAATCCGGACGCGCATTCAATCCGCGAACTCGACCACATGCATTGGGGGGTCGAGATGGCACGCAAAGGGGGCGTCCCCAGAGAGCGGGTTCTCAATGCCATGGGATTGGCCGCTCTGCTTGCATACCTTTCAAAGCGCAACTGCGGTTCAAAGATCGGCGGCAAGCGCCGCTCGCCCGGGCGGAAAGCTGCCGCCCGAGGGGCCGCAAACAGGAACGTCCTCGGGCCTCACAAAGGTTAGCCGAGAGTTTGTAAAAGCGTTCTGCTCTCAGCGTCTAGCCGCCGTGTTACGTCTTGGATCCGAGGAACTAACTTTTACCGTGGACCAAGTTTGGGATCGTCTTGGTTGAGATAAGGACCATGCAAAGTCGAAGGATCGTCAAGGCCGCGCTTATCAATCAGATCGACTCGGTTCGGCTCAGCGTTTCATTGCTACAGGTAGAGCTATGCACCGACTCCGAGCCGAACCGGAAGTCCTGGCGTTCCGGATATGAGCTGGACGCCAAAACGGCGCATCTGCCAGGAGACAGTACTGGCTAACTAACCATCAGGGCCAATTCAGGGTCGCCCTCGGATCCAAATTTGAGAGCCATGTTTCGGCGGCGCCGCTCGAAAGCCGTCCAGAAAGCATGCCGCCGACCGGCCAAGGGATCGCTCCCTCCTCGGAAACAGCCGCGGCGACCCTGTCGCCAAGGTAGCGCAGGTTCGGCATGCGCCCTCAGGCGACGCCGGCAGGACCATGGACTCCGGAACGTAGGGCCTTTGTTTTCGTTGATTGAAATGACGTCGGCGGAAACCGACGGTCTATCAACAACAGGAGGAATTTCACAATGGTCCGCAAGATACTCGCTACGGTGGCGACGGGCGCTCTCATTACGACGGCGCTCTGCACCGCCGGTGCACACGCCGCAAACACCAGCAAGCCCGCTGCCCAGACGGAGGTTGTTGCTCCGGTTACTGATGGCAAGCTCGTCTCCAAGATCATGGGAGCTGCGGTCTATGACAGCAGCGCCGATAACGCGACGAAGATCGGCGATGTTAAGGACATCGTCCTGGACAAGGACGGGAACGCCAAACTCGTCGTCATTGGTGTCGGCGGTTTCCTTGGCGTGGGCGAAAAAAATGTCGCCTACGACTTCAACAAGCTTGAATGGGTGAACAAGAAGGGCGATCGCTGGTTGGTTGCAAAGACGACCAAGGATGAGCTTATTGCTCAGCCCATTTTCGATACGAAGGTTTACGATACCGCGGCAGCCTCGACGGCCCAGCCGACTAACAACACGGCGGCTACCCAAGCGGCTAATACCAAAACCGATAGGACTGCGACGGCCTCGATCGATAAGACGACCTTGACCGAAATGCCGTCAGACAAAATCAGTGCGGCAAATCTGATCGGAACCAACGTCTATGGCGCAGACGATGCGAAGGTCGGCGAGATCGGCGACGTTATCCTGACGGGTGACAAGAAGGTCGACTCGATAATCGTTGATGTAGGTGGATTTTTGGGCATCGGCGAAAAGAAGGTCGCCGTCGGTATGGAGAACCTCAAGTTGATGACCGACAAGAATGGTAACCGTTACCTCTATACGAACTTCACCAAGGACCAGTTGGAGGCGCAGGTAGCGTACGACAAGGCTACTTACGCACAAAACCGGGACAAGCAGCGCATCATCATCAACAAGTAAAAAGTCATCGGAAGCGCTCGCCTATGCGGCGGGCGCTTCCGCTGACAGATGGCAGGAGCGGACTTGAAATTACCCGACGAGGTCCGTCATAGCTCTGAAGATATCAGCGACCTCGTCCTGTCTGATGTCGTTTCCGCGCTTCATCGACGAGTCAAGGTCAGCCACGAGTTCGATATTCCCTACATCGCTGGGTACAGCCGGGATGCAACTACGATCTACATCGACCGACACCTGCCCCGCACCATCAGATGGAGAGGCAAGGACGTTCGGCTCGAACCGTTTCTGGTGTGCCACGAAATTGTTGAAAAAGCTCTTTTGGACGAGTTGCGCCTTCATTATCTGCACGCCCATCAAATCGCTTTACGCATCGAGAGAGACGCGGTCAGAGGGGCTGGCCTGCCCTGGCGGCACTACCAAAGCGTCATCGAAGGGCATGAGAAAGCAATTGATGAGGAACAGCTTCGCTGCGTGCCAGGGGAGTTAGATCTCACCCCTTACAAGGACCTAAAGGATTACCCATTGCTGCGACGGCTGGTCCAAGCATCGCAGTAGCTCGTTGCGTGGGAGGTCCAAGGCATGGAGACAGCGGGAAATTGAAGCAGGCATACTGTCAAATTTTCTCGCCAATGGAACTTCTCGATGGACTGCAGGTTCGCCTGCATAGGGACGATTGAGGCTAGTTCGGCCTGTTGCAGGCGGAGCGCCTCGCCAACAGGAGATGGCCATGAAACATCAGACACTTGCGGAACTGCATGGGGTCGCGGAGGTCGAAGCATCCTTTCCAGCTATGACGCGGCGCCAGCGTTTGGAACATTGGGCCATGCTGCTCGAGCGAAATCCCGAGCAGTACCTCGCCGCCTTCCCCGGGACGGAATACATGACCTTGGACGTGCGCGACAAAACCCAGTCCCTCGGCTCCGCGATCAGCATCGCTTTCGCCGATCCAACTTTGCGGGCTGAAGGGCTGAAGAACGATACGTATGGCGAAGCGAAGCGCTTCTTCGAGCTTACGAATTGGCAGTTGCACGCTGTCGTCTGCCATTGCCATGTCGGCGGGACGATGAAAGCCGGATGGGCTGCCGTTCAAGTTCGATCTGCCATCAACAAAGAAGGCAAGCTTTTCAGCAAATTGCGCGAAGCGATTGCCCACTGGCCGGTATTCCGCTTTTTAACTCATGCGAGGGAGTAAGAGACGACGAGAAAACTGAAATAGGCAGCGAAAGGTCCACGGACATGAAGGACGGTACATGTTGGACCTCGACATCGCTAACTGTGGCGATAACGGGCGAGCGTCGCCCGTTTCCTTTTGCCCCATCGGGCTATTCGCAGATCACTCTTTTCGGAAGTAATCCCTGAGATCGCCGCACAGCGGTGATTGCTATGTATCTCGTTCAAATCCTCAAATCCTGTTGCCGCGCTCATACAACCAGGGTCACCCCTTCCCCGGAAGTGATTTCGAGCGTCTGGAAGAAGAATTAGCCGCTCACTTCAGTGGCGTGACACCTGGCGGATGTTTATACTGAAGACAGAAAATCCCGAGACCTAAAATCGAGGCGAATATGGCACAGGATTTGATGAGTTTTGAGGTAGAATAGTAGAATTTCTGCTCCAGATCGTTTTCCAACATCAAACCCCCACATCCCGGATTATGCCATCAAAGACAATTGAAGAAAATCAGCCAGGTCACTTCTATGAAACTCATGCGCTCGGCAGAACGCCGATATCATCCAACACAACAAACAATCGCACCGCCTGTCCTTCCCGACAACCCACCGATGTCGTCAAATCAAAGCTATCCCAAGACGGGTTCCGACATCCCAACTTCTCTGACAAGCGCACGCAATTCATCCGGGGGTGTGAGACAGAAAGTTCGAAAAGCTTCCGGGCACCCCAGACGAATTGCAGGCCCCAGTCGGCGTTCCTGATGAAAGTGGTTGCGGGGACACGATTTAAGGCTGCAAACCGCCCTATAACCTACAGAGGAGTCGAGTTAGCAAACGAATTCAGTGGCCGCACTGTATTGGCGGTATCCCTCTCCCGCTACCAAAATCCATTTGTTCGGCCCGGAGACCTAAGACATGGTGGACTGCACCCCTTGGGTGAGACACAAATTAGGGACAGTTCTCCAGGTTTTGGATTGCGGCCAGGGGATCCTGGCGCAATCGCGTTAGGCCGGCTTCGTATTCATCCGGCGAGAGAGAGATAGTCGAGCGCGGAATGCAGGCGCTGCCTGTTGTAGACCCGCTCGATGAATTCGCCGATGCTCGTCTTGGCATCGATGATATCGCGATAGGCTCGGCCATCGACCTCTTCCTCCTTCAGCGTTCGCATGAAGCGCTCCGCCTTGGCATTGTCATAGGGGTTGCCGATCCGGCTCACGCTCGGCTGGATGCGATGCGCTGCAAGTCGTGCAGCGTATTCAGCGCAGGCATATTGCACGCCGCGATCGCTGTGGTGGATGACGCTGCCCGGCGGAGGCCGACGCACCGCAATCGCCTGGTCGAGCGCCGCGATCGCCAACTCGGACTTGAGGTGGGTTGCCATTGCCCAGCCGATGATCTTGCGGCTGAAGGCGTCAAGCACGATCGCAAGATAGGCGAACTCCTCGGCAAGATGGACATAGGTGATGTCGGCGACCCAGAGCTGGTCAATGTCGGTCAGCTGGAGGCCTCGTGCCAGATTGGGAACGACCCGCCAGCCATGCCTGGAATCCGTCATCATTGGCACGAAACCCGCCTTGCGCTTCACTGCTCCCTGCAGGGCGCAAGCGACCCGCCAGTCCTTGTAGGTCTCGTTCAGCGATGACGCCCCTCCCGGAAGACCGGATGCGGCGGCCCCGCCGGTCTGCGCCTGTGCGACCTGAAGGCGCTGGGGCGCCGGATCCTAGTGGCCGTTGGTGATCGTGGCCGCCGAGCCTGGTGTCTAGATGGCGACGCTTGGCGCCATACAGGCCGGCGACAACCGCCACAACGGCAACCGCGGAGACGTCAAAAACCTGAATCTTCTTGGTCATCATGCGACCACCTTTCGTTCGTTTGCGCGCTGCGCGTTGAGGCCTAACAACCCCTGGAAACTCTGGAGCGAGGTAAGGTGCAGGATCACAAGATCGAGCCAGCCGTTCGCATGCCAGTCCGTGACGGTCTCGGCCGGAAGCGCGCGAAACGCCTTCTCGTCCACGGCCGAGAAACCGTTCACCTGATGTTGCGAGCCATCCGGAAGCCTGATGTCCACATGGTACGGTGTCAGCAAGTTGGCGGCGACGAGCGCCCGGCCAAAGGCGACCGTGTTCGTTGAATCGGCGTAGTAGGCCTGGCAGAAGGCCATCGCCGATTGCGCGGTCGCGGTCGGGCCACCCGCCCCGTCGAACAGTCGCTCCGCGTCGTGCAGGTCCCCGGTCGATGGGACGAAGCGATCCGATGCGCGATCGATGCTGAGCAGTTGCCCCGCCTTGTCCGGCGTCTCGGTGCCGATGAAGGGGTAGCGCCGCACATAGGCGGGGATGTAGCTGCCGTCGCGCCACGAGCCATCGCGCTCGACGAACAGGTTATGCTCCCGCTTGATTGCGACGAGCGCGATCGGGGAGGCGTTTTCGTCGATGGCGAAGACGATCGGGTAGTGTCGCATGGCCATGGCGAATTCGCCGATGCAGAGCGGAATGGCGACTGCCTCGCGCGCAAACCCGAAGCCGGCCACTGGCGCAAGCCGGGCATCGCGATGGTCCTCGAAACGAAGAAGCACGGGATCCTTGTAGAAGAGCGGGAGGAGTGGTTTTGTCAGGTTTTCTTGTGTGTTTTTGGTCATCGTCTACTCAGGTTCCGGTCTGGCGAGGAGCGCCGTGATTGTTCGGCCCATGGGGCTATTGCATTGCCGATTTCATCATGTTCGCGTTTCGCATCGAATGCTTCGCGCCGGATCAGCTCTGTCTCTGTTCGTTCACGCCGCTCCCCATCAGAATTTGACGTTGAAGTTGAAGCGCGCCGACTGGTCGGACATTGCCGAGCCGAACTGGCCGCCATAGGAGAGGCCGAGGGTGGCATTGGGCGTGATCGCATAATCGAGACCGGCCTCGATCACCGCGGCATCCCGAGCGATCGGAACCCCACCGATGGTGAAGGCATTGCCGCCGCCCGCAAAGCGCATGGTCGAGGTCGGCGCCGTGTCACCGAAGGCATGACGCCCGCCGACCATGCCCTTCGCAGTGAGCGTGGTTCCGCCGACGTCGAAGGTCGTCGAGGCCCGAAGGCCTAGTGTCGTGAAGGTCGCGTCGGTGTTATCAGAGGCGCCGGTCAGCGCCGCTGTGCCGCCCTGCTCGGTGAAACCATCGGTGTGGAGGTTCACGTAGGCAAGGTTGGCAAAGGGCTCGACCCGGGCGCTGCCCGCGCTGAAGCCATAGGCGAGCTCGCCGAACATCTGTGCCGTCGCGGCGTTGTAGTCGCCCTTCAGGCTGTCGCCAAAGCCGGGGAACGTCACGCTCCGGTTGGTCGAGACGTCGTGCCAGGTGTAGGCAGCCCCCGCCCGGAACGCGACATCACCCCAGGCCGTGCCGCCGTAGAGTCCAACATAGTAGTTGTCGCTCGAACCGAATGAGCGGCGATCCTTCACGTCGAAGGACGTTTGGCTGTAACCGGCGACCGCGCCGATGCGCCAGGTGTCGAACACCGGCGCATCGGCGCCGATGAAGAAGCCGCCGGTCTTGCGGTTGAGATGGGCGGCGTTGCCGTCACTGCTCGTGTGGCCCCACGAGCCGAAGCCTTGGCCCCAGACCGCGAAACGGTCGGTATTCGCCTTCACCGTCACCGGCTTTCCGCCGTCATAGGTCGAGACCGTGCCCGATGCGCCGACGGCGTCAAAGGCCGCGCGGATGCGGTCATTGACGGCATTGCGGATGAAGCGGCTGTCCTCGATCAGCGCGGTCTTGAACGAGGCATGTGCCTCGCCGGAGAGCTGGTCGAGCGCGCCCGGTGCTTCGGCGGCGGTGAGATTGAGCAAGGCGTTGAACAGGCTGCCCGAGTTGACCGAGAAGGCGGCATCGCCGGTGGCGCACTGGTTCGTCGTCATACCCGCGAGGCAGAAACTCGTCGCGGCGAGCGTGGAGGTCAAGGTGACGTTGTTCGCATCATAACCGAGCGCGAAATTGAGGAAGGCGTAATCGTCGGTGAGCGCGGTGAAGGTTCCGGTGACGCCGCCCGCCGCGGTGAGGATGGTGTAGGTGCCGGGTGTATAGGTGGTGCCGGTATCGGTGCCGTTGACCGGCGTGACATGTACAGTTCCGCCGTTGATAGTGGCCGTGCCTGTGGCGTTGATGAGATCGTTGTTGGTGCCGGCGACGAACCCGCCATTGTTGAGTTCAACACTATAGGTCGAGCCGGCAGCCATGGTGATATTGGCAACATTGAGCGTGCCGATGGAATTGCCCGGCGCGATACTTCCGCCAGAGGCGATGGTGACGTTGCCCAGCGAACCCGAACCGCCGAGCGTTCCGCCGGAGAAGTTTATCACGCCGCCGAGCGAGCCGTTGATGGCGAGTAGACCCGCGGCAATATCGGTCGTGCCCGAATAGGCCGAGCTGTTTCCGGTCAGAATCAATTCCCCCGCGCCGGCCTTCGTCAGCGAGCCGCTACCGGAGATCACGCCGGCATAGGTGCCTGTCGCAATCTGATCGAAAATGAGCGCGGCGTTGTTGGCGATGTTGCCCTGCAAACTGGTTGTGTTGCCAATCAACGTTCCTGCCGTAATAATCGTGCCGCCAGTGTATGTATTGGCACCAGTCAACGTGAGAGCACCTGCGCCATCCTTGGTGAGGGCGCCCGTGCCGGAAATCACGCCAGCAAAACTTCCTGCCGATGACTGGTCGAAAGTCAGCGCGGCGTTGTTGAGGATGTTGCCCTGCAAGCTGGTCGTGTTGCCAATCAGCGTGCCACCGGAGATCGTCGTGCCGCCGGTGTAGGTGTTGGCCCCGGTCAGGATCGTCGTTCCCGAACCGATCTGCTGCACGGCGCCGCTGCCGGAGATATTTCCGGCGAAGCTCATCGCATCGGAGCGGTTGAAGGCCAGCACGCTGTCGTTGACGACATTGCCGGTGATCGAGCCGGTCGTGCCGCCATTGCCGATCTGGAGCGTGCCGCCGGAGATGGTCGTGCCGCCGGTATAGGTGTTGTCGGCGGTGAGGATGAGCGTGCCCGCGCCGGCCTTGGTGAGTGCGGTTCCGTTCCAGCCGGTGGCCCCGTTCGCCGCCTGATCGGCCAGCACCGTCCCGACCGTGAAACTGTCGGTGGTGTTGGTCAGCGTGAAGGTGCCATCGGCGAGATTGTTGCCGGCGTTCCAGGCCAGGCCGTAGCTGGCGAGATATTGCAGGCTGTCGTCCGATTTGCGGGTGGAGACGGTGAGGTAGTCCACCGCGCCGGCGAAACCGCCCACGTTCAGTCTGGCGAAATCGCCGCTGATGCCGGATGCGGTGTCGATCAGCACCTTGTCGAGCTGGCTCGCATCGGTGATGCCGCTGATGTTGAAGGCCACATTGTTGCCGATCGCGACACTGTTGGCCGACAGCGCGGGGCTGTTCGCGCCGGCGGCGATGGAAAGCGCGGTGTTGTCGCCGAAGGTCACGGTATCAGCGACATTCAGGGCCGTCGGCGACTGGATTGCCAGCGTGCCGCCGGTCACGTTGACGCTGCCGCCCAGATTATTGCTGTTGGTCGACGTGCCGTCGCCGAACTGGAGCGTGCCGCCCGCGATCGTCGTGCCGCCGCTATAAATGTTGTCTCCGCTCAGGATCAGCGTGCCCGTGCCGATCTTGTTGAGCGAGCCGCCGCTGCCGGAGATGACGCCGCTCACCTCGGTGGAGACGCGCCGCCGCTGCCGGAGATGACGCCGCTCACCTCGGTGGCCAGATTGTTCGATCCGACCGTCAGCTCCATGGCGCCAAGGATATAATTGCCGGCGCCCTCGATCGAGCCTGCAGTCAGTTTACCGTCGCCGTTCGGGCCGCCGCTATACGCGAAACTGACCTCGCCGCCGGCATTGTTGACAAGGGCGGCATTGCCCGCCGTGCTGGCCTCCAGGAACGTCAGGAAGCCGTTGTTGGTGATGGTGGCGCTGCCCGCCGTGCTGACGCTGTAGAAAGACAGAGAAGCGCCGCTGCCGTTGGTGATGGAGGCGCTGCCGGCGGTGCTGGTGTCGTGGAAAGTCAGAGCGTTGTTGTTGGTGATACGGGCGTCGCCCGCCGTGCCGGTGTTGTAGAAATCCAGGCTACCATTACCATTATTGGTGATGGTGGCGCTGCCCGCCGTGCTGGCTTCGAAGAAATACATGACGCCGTCGTTGTTGATGGTAGCGCTGCCCGCCGTGCTGGTATCGCGGAATTGCACGAGGCCGCTGCCGGTGCTGGTGATGTCGGCATTGCCCGCCGTGCCGCTGCCATAGAAGTTCAGAGCGCCGGTGTTGTTGGTGATACTGGCGCTGTCCGCCGTGCCGGTGTCGTAGAAATTCAGAGTGCCGTTGTTGGTGATGCCGGCGCTACCGGCCGTGCTGGTGTTGTAGAATTCCAGATAGCCGTTGTTGGCGATGGTGGCGCTGCCAGCGCTGCCGTCGCGGAAATAGATGCTGCCGGCGTTCGAGATCGTCGTGATGCGGCTCATGTCGGCGTTGACGACATCGACCGTACCCGCACCAACGACGGTGAGGGTCCCCAGAATGACGCCGGTCCCGCCGGCATTGCCGAGCTTTAACGTGCCGTCGTTGACGGTGGTGCCGCCGCTATAGGTGTTGGCGCCGGACAGGGTCAGCATGCCCGAGCCGATCTTGACCAGCGAGGCGCCGGGGCCGCCGCCGCCGCCGCCATCGAAGATCATACCGCTGACCTCGGTCGACAGGTTGTTGGAGCCGACCGTCAGTTCGTTGGCGCCAAGGTAATAATTGCCGGCGCCCTCGATCGACCCCGCGCTCAGCCTGCCGTCACCGTTCGGACCGGCCGCGAGGGAAAAATCGACCATGCCGCCGGCATTGTTGGTGATGGCGGCGCTGCCGGCCGTGCTGTTGTTCCAGAACGTCAGATATGCATTGTTGGTGATGGCGGCATTGCCGGCCGCGCTGTCGTTGTAGAAGTCCAGAGTGCCGTTGTTGGTGATGGCGGCACTGCCGGCCGTGCTGGTGTCGGTGAAGATCAGCGTTCCGGCCGCATTGTTGGTGATGGTGGCGTTGCCGGCCGTGCTGCTGTCGAGGAAATTCAGGCCGTTGTTGTTGGTGATGGTGGCGTTGCCGGCCGTGCTGCTGTTGGCGAAATTCAGGCCGTTGTTGTTGGTGATGGCGGCGCTGCCGGCCGTGCTGGTGTTGTAGAAAGACAGGACGGAGTTGTTGGTGACGGCGGCGCTGCCGCCATTGACGACGATGCCGGCGCCGGTGAAGTCGACCACGGCGCTGCTGTTGAAGTCGTAATTCGAGGCGCCGGCGTTGAACGTCCAGCCGTCCAGGGTGACACCTGAGGTAATCGACAGGCTGGTGACGGTCGAGGCGCCGAAGGTGGCCGTGCCGCTCGGCATGCCGCCGGAACTCCAGTTGGCGCCGTTGTTGTAACCGCCGTCTGCCGGACTGGCGAGCCAGGTCGCGTCCTGCGCCCGCACCGGAGCCGGATAGGCGGCGACCGTCAGCGCCGTCGAGGCCAGCAAGGCGGCGCGCATAAGGTCGCTCAATGAGGCCGTGCGGTGCCCAATGACGCTGCGCGGTGACGTGGCGCTGCGCGCCAAAGTTATTCTTGAAAACATGATTCCCCAGCCCGCAAAGAAACGCGCGGCCGCCGGATACCGATTCACCCTTCGCCCACGCTGTTGTCGGCCATCCCTGCCACCGCGCGCCGCAAACGTCCTGAATCGGAGGGCGCGATGTTCTGAACGTTTCCGTTATTTTCTGAATGGACCGCGCCTTGCCGCGTTTTATGATAATCGGAGCCAATTTTTGCGGTTTGGGGGGAAGTTGAGGCGTGTTGCGGTTTTTGGGATTTGAACTGGATCGGCAGCGGGCCGAACTGCGTGGGCCGGATGGCGCCGTCATCAGAATCCGGCTGAGAAGCCTCGAAATGTTGAAGGTCTTCGCCACCAATCCGGGGCGGATTCTCAGCAAGCAGGAACTGATGGAGGCCGTCTGGCCGGACATCCATGTCGGCGAGGACAGCCTGTTCCAGTCCATCCGCGAGCTTCGCACCGCGCTGGGCGACGAAGAGCGGCAGATCATCAAGCTGATGTCCGGCCGGGGCTATCTGTTCGCCGCCACGGTGTCGGGTGGTGCGGATACGGACGTCCCTCGAGATGCGCACCCGGCAATAGGAACCGAAACGAAGAACGAACCGGCACCGGGCCGGCACGATTTGAGTATGCGCCGCCGCGCCTTACTCGTTGCCATGGCGGGGCTCGGCGTAACGACCCTGGCGACGACGATGTGGCCTTCCCATCTCTTTACGGGTTCGCCGGTGACCGTCTCGGTGATACCTATGGCGGCGGCAGCCGATGACCCGTTGGCTGCCCGGATGGCTGCGGGCGTCACTCGCGACCTGACCGATGGGCTGGCGAAAATCGAGACGATCCGCGTGATGGCTCCGTCCGGCACTGCGCAGAGCGCCGATTACGTCGTCAGCAGTGAACTGGAAAAGGCCGAAACTGCGTGGAATTTGCGCGCGCGCATGACCGAACCGGCAACCGGCGCGATCAAGTGGACGACGTCGCTATCCATCGATCGGACAGACGCCGATGCGCAACTTCAGCAGACCCGCCTGACCGCCGGCATGGGCCACCCGCTGGCGCTTCGCATCAACGCGCTGCTGAAAGCAGGCGAGCGTGCGACGGAAGGCTCGCCGACCGACACTGCCAGGGTCGCCATTGAACAGGCGACCGCCTCGATCAACCGCACGACTCTGGAGCGTTTTCGCGCAGCGCAGGCGATCCTAGAGAAAACTCTCGCCGATGACCCAGGCAATGTCGACCTGCAGGTCGCGCTGGCCGAGTTTCAACTGCGTGGGATTCAGATGGACTGGTTCCCCACCGCGGAGCGCGAGGCGGTCGAAAACAGCGTCGGCGCGATCATGGAACGCGTGCTGCGCGCGCGGCCCGATTACATTCCGGTGCTAGCAACGCAGTGCCGGTATCTGTCGGCGACAAACCAATTCGTCGAAAGTCTGGTGGCATGCGGCAAGGTGCTCGCCCACGATCCGTGGGACGGGATCGCGCTATACCTCATCGGCCTGTCCCAGGTTTTCCTGGGCCGCTTCGACGATGCGCTCGCCTCGTTCAGGCAGGCAGACCGGTTCGATACGCCCCAGGTCGCGCGCTGGACATGGGCGGTCGGCGCAGGCTGGACGTACCTTTTGATGGGTCGCGCGGAAGAAGCCTTGCCCTGGCTGCAACGATCGATCGCCATCACGCCGGCCAGCGGACGCACGCATATGGCTCTGGCGGCGGCCTATCAGCAATTGGGCCGAACCGAGGACGCCAAGGCGGCCATGGTGATGGCCTTGGAATTGAGACCCGGGTCGACCTCGCGCGACGTACAGCCCCCCACCGAAAACAACAGCGCGATTTATCTGAAGGCGTACGAACGGGTTTTGAGCCTGATGGTTGCCGCCGGGTTGCCGGAATGACCAAACGCCAAAGGCTAAATACCGAGCCCCCCTCTGCCGCCCCAACTGCCAGGACACCGATCCGCCCTGAACAATCCCACTCACCTCCCGGTCGATCACCGGCCGCCATGGGACCAGCGTGAACTCATGGTTCTGTTCGACCACGGCGAACTTGCCGCTCGATAGCTGGACCGTCCCTGTGAACTTGCCACTGACGGTTTCGCCATCCTTCGCGGCGCGGAACGGAGCGCTTTGGTCGCGGCCATCTGTGCGCCGATCCGAGCGATGTCGCGCTCGCGCGGCATGGCGAGAAGATTGCGCCGATAGAGCGTACCGCCGTTCGGCTGACGGGTGGCGTCGCCACGGTCGATATGATGCTCACGGCAACGGTCGACCGCATCGCGGACCTGCTGGCCAAAACCGGATGGCGCAAGGTCGGACATCTCGGCCGACACAAGCCGTCGGTCGAGCCAGGTCGAACCATCCGCGCCAATCTGCTTTCCCAGGTCGAAGGTCGAGAGGACGCGGATATTGGCCTGCCGGTGCGTCCGGCGTCATAGGCAGCGGCGCGGCTCTCGAATTCCACCGTGTCGACGACGCGGTCGATGGCACGATACAGGTACATCCATCGACCACGAACCTTCACATCGGTCTCATCGACATGCCATTTACGGGTGACAGCGCCGGCCGGGCAGCAGCTGATAGCGCGCCCGATAAATCCGTCCGCCGGACGTGATGGCTTCTTACTGCAACAGACTCCATCATCAGGTATAGTCCCTAAGCGATCGCCGACGGCGGAGGAACGAGCAAACGTCCGTGGATGCGGCAACGAGAACGGTGGATGCCGAATATGCGATCGAATATCTCCGGGGACATCCGGAGGCCAGGCTTTGCTGCGAGGACGGCGCTGGTGGATTACGCCGAACGCCAACGAGACCGATCAGCAGGTCCTGCTTCTTGATGTGGTCGAGGCCGAGCGGCTCAAAGATGATCCTCGCCTTCGATTGTTGTCCGGGATCGCTCATGCGGGTCGGTCGCTCTGAGTCGTTCGGAGGATGCCTTAACTATGTGCCATCCGCCAACACCCTAAGCGCCAGATGGTGCATGGTGCCGAAGAGGACAGCGGCTCGACCGCTCGAAGAGAAGACGATCGGCACGCATTCAACGTACTCGTCCATGCTCCACCGTTCTGCGCCGGCGCGCCTCATCATGTTTCCAGAAAATCCAGTTCGCGGTAATATGAGACAGAGGGACATGCACCAACCTCAGAAAGGGAGGTCAGTCATGAAAGTCAAAGACGCAATGCACAAGGGAGTCGACTGGGTCAGTCCCGAAACCACCGTCACCGAACTGGCGCAATTGATGCGGGCCGAGGACATCGGTTCCATTCCCATCGGAGAGAACGACCGGCTGATCGGAATGGTGACCGACCGCGACATTGTCTGCAAAGGACTGGCGAAGGATGGTTTCGACAGCCGCTCCGCGACGGCGCGCGATGTCATGACGACCGGCATTCACTGCTGCCGCGAAGACGACGATCTGGCCAAGGCCATGCGGCACATGGAGGAACTGAAAATCCGCAGGTTGCCGGTGATCAACAAGAGTATGCGGATGGTCGGCATCCTCAGCGTCGGCGACGTCGGTCAGTCGGCGCCGAGGGAACTTGTGTCCGAATACGTCAAGAGCGTTTCCGCCCACCACCACTGAAGGCGGCTCGCCCGGCGGATAGTTGATATCCGTCGGGCTTCGCCCATTAGCCGTCCGGTTGGTGCCAAATGAAGTTGCGCGGAGGTGGCCAAACGAATTTGCGCGCTACAAATTACCCGGCTTTGAGAGGCACAGAACGCAAAGAACCGCCCCGATCGATCAGATCGGGACGGCCAGTGATTTATGATGAAATTGGTTGCGGGGAGAGGATTTGAACCTGCTGGCCTCGCTTGCGAAGTCCCTTCAACAGACGAACTCAGTTGCAGCGCTGTATTGGCGGTAGCGCTCTCCCGCTACCAAAAACTATTGCCGCGTGCGACAAAGCGGCGCCAGCCGCCGAATGAGGAGATGTCGGAGGCACCGTCCAGGCCCGCGCTTTCGACCAGAAAACCCTTGGCGGGGGTGCCGTCGTCAAGTTCGACCGTGCCGATGCCGAGCGGAGCCGGAATAGCGGCGACGAAACGGCCGAAAGCCTCAGGCCCAAGCCGCCAGACCTCGACGTCGATCCGCATGCCGCCATCGGCAACGCGGATCAGGCCGGGCTTGGGCACGGACTGGCCGGCCAACGCATAGAGCTTGTAAGCGGCGGCGGTCCTGGTCGCGCGCAGGAATTGCGCGCCGAGCTGGTTGAGCTGGCCGTTGAGCGGCATGCCCGACAGATGCGCGCCGACCACCACCAGGTCGATCATGCCGTCGCATGGCGGCACGGCGGCCGGCCGCGGGCCGGGCTGCGGCCAACCCGTTGCGCCGAGCGGCAGGCCGCTCTGCGCATGCAGGTCGCGGGCGAGCATCGCCGTCAGCGCATCGCGGCCGGCCGGCGCCAGCAAGGTGACGCTCATCGGCAGGCCGTCGCCGCGTCTGCCTGTCGGCACGGCGACGCCGCACATATCGAGCAAGTTGACGAAGTTGGTGTAAGTGCCAAGCCGGCTGTTGGTCGCGACCGGATCGGCAAGCACCGCGGCTGTGGTGTAATGCGTAGGCGCGGTCGGCACGCAGAAGAGGTCGACCGAGGCGACGACCGGGGCGAGCTTCGCCTTATAGGCCTGCAAGGCATAGAGGCCGCGAAAGGCGTCGGCCGCCGAAAGACTTCTGGCGCCGCCGATGATCTTGCGCGTCACCGGATGCATGGCGGCCTCGTTGGCGTCCATGAAGTCGCTGATCGCCGCGTAGCGCTCGGCGACCCAGGCGCCTTCGTAGAGAAGATTGGCGGTGGCGTAGAAATCGCTGAACGGAATTTCGACCAGCCGGCAGCCAAGCGTTTCCAGAAGGCCAAGTGCTGCCTCGAAGCCGGCCTGCATCGAAGCGTCGCCGAAGAACTTCAGGTCGCTTTTGGCCGGCACCCCCACGTTCAGCACGGGCGGCCGGGCGGCAAGCGCCGGCACCTTGATCGCGCGCGAATAGGCGTCGGCCGGATCCTCGGCCGCCGCGACGCCGAACACCGTATAGGCATCTTCGACGGTGAGTGCGAACACGGAGACGCAGTCAAGTGTGCGGCAGGCTGGCACCACGCCGGCGGCCGAGAGCGCACCGACAGTCGGCTTCAGCCCGACGATATTGTTGAGGCCGGCGGGGATGCGGCCGGACCCAGCCGTGTCGGTGCCGAGCGCGAAGGAGACGATGCCACGCGCCGTCGCCACCGCTGACCCTGAGGACGAGCCGCCAGGCACAAGGCTGGCATCGACAGCGTTCCTCGGGATCGGGTAAGGCGTGCGAACGCCGACCAGTCCGGTGGCGAACTGGTCGAGATTGGTCTTGCCGACGACCAGCGCGCCGGCCGCCTTCAGCCGCGCCACGACGGTAGCGTCCGTCTCCGGCACATAGGCGTATTCGGCGCAGGCTGCCGTGGTCGGCATGCCGGCGACATCGATATTGTCCTTGACCGCGAACGGGACGCCCCACAGCGGTTTGGTCGCTGGATCGAACGGTCCGAGCTCTTGTGCCTGCGCCAGCATGTCCGTCTTCCCGGGCAGATGGATAAAGATGCCGGGATCGTCAGCCGCCACGATGCGAGCATGCACGGCATCGATCATATCCGCGACAGTCACGCCGCTGGCATAGGCTGTGTGCAGACTGACGATATCGAAGCGGATCTCGCTCACATGGCCTCCCCCAGAATAATTACCGGCAGGTCCCACTGGATCAGCACGACGCAGCCATCCTTAGTCCACACCGAGTGCTCGGTCCCGACCGGGTTCAGGATGACGCTGCCCCTGGGATAATCGCCGTTCTCATCGCTCTGCGTGCCCTCGAGCACGATGATGGTTTCCAGCCCGACATGGCGGTGGCGCGGCACGCCGGCGCCGGCCCGGTAGTCGAGGATCGCCACCGACGGCTCGACCGGTCCGCCCTTGAGCAGCCAATGCACCGTGATGCCGTCGCGAAAAGGCTCGAACGCCAGCTCGCGCCAGCCGCCACCGACGAGACCGGCAAAACTCAGATTAGCCATTCGCAACTCCCTGCAGCACCTGGTCGGTCGTCGCCGTCCAGCCGACGATGGCGCCTTGGGCGCGGATCATGGCAAGCGCCGCTGCCTTGAACTCCGGAAAATAGCTTTCCGTCGCATCTTCGGCGAGCAGGCACTCATAGCCGCGATCATTGGCCTCGCGCATCGTGGTCTGCACGCAGACCTCGGTGGTGACGCCGGCGAAAACCAGTTGCTGCGCGCCAAGCCGCTTCAGCTCGTCACCGAAGCTCGTCGCATAGAAGGCGCCCTTGCCCGGCTTCTCGATGACGATCTCGCCGGGCAGCGGCGCCAACTCGTCGAGGATCGCCGTTCCCGGTTCGCCTGATATCAGCACGCGGCCCATCGGTCCGACATCGCCGATACGGATCGACGGATTGCCGCGGTTGCGCTTGGCCGGCGGCAGGTCGGAGAGGTCGGCGCGGTGGCACTCCATCGTGTGGATCACAGGCAGGCCGGCGGCGCGGAACCCCTCGATCAGCTTCTTCACTGTCGGCACGATCGCGGCGATGCGGCTGATATCGTTGCCGAGGCTGGCGCCAAAGCCGCCGGGCTCGGCAAAATCGCGCTGCATGTCGATGACGACCAGCGCCATCGTGTCGGGCTTGAACGCAAAGGCGAACGGCTGCGCGTCGATTTCCGCCATCAATGATGTCCCGCCATATGCTCGCCGATGGTCTGCACGCTCGCCCGGCCGATCGGCGTCTCATAGACCAGCGCGCCATCCGACATGACGAAAATGCGGTCGGACAATTCCAAGAGCTCGTCGAGGTCTTCCGACATCAACAGCACGGCCGCGCCCGCGTTGCGCGCCTTCATGATGCGGGCGCGGATTTCGGCCACCGCCGAGAAATCGAGGCCGAAGCAGGGGTTGGAGACGATCAGCAGGTCGACCTCGCCGGTCAGTTCGCGGGCCAGCACCGCACGCTGCACATTTCCGCCCGACAGCGAGGCGATGGGCGAGGACAGCGAGGCGGTCTTGACCTTGAACTGCTCGACCAGGCGGGCGCTGAAGGCGCGAATGGCACTGGTGCTGATCCAGTTCACCGGCCTGCCATTGCCGTCCATGTCGAAGGTGCGGAAGGAGATGTTTTCGGCCACCGTCATTTTCGGCGCACAGGCATTCTTCAGCGGCTCTTCGGGAATGAGCCGCACATTGAGCGCCCGCGCCTCGGCACGCGTCGCGACATAGGCGGCACCGCGCACCAACACCTCGCCGGCGTCACGCGGACGCTGGCCGGCAAGCACTTCCAGAAACTCCTTCTGGCCGTTTCCGGAAATGCCGGCGATGCCGACGATCTCGCCCGAGCGCACGCCGAGGTCGTCGATGCTGATCGACTTCAGCCCGGTTCGATCCGGTGCCTTCAGCGATTTGACCTTGAGCACGATCTCGGCATCGGGTTTCGGCGTCGCGCGGCTGTCAAGCGTGACGATCGGCTGGTCGCCGATCATCATCGCCGCCATCGCCTTGTGGTCGAGGTCGGTGACGCGGCCAGTTCCCGTCAGCTTGCCCTTGCGCAGCACGCTGACATCGTCGGCGAATGCCGTGACCTCATGGAATTTGTGCGAGATCATCAGCACTGTGAGGTCGCCGGCCCTGGTCATGTCGCGCACCAGCCCCAGCACCTCCTGCGCTTCGCCCGGCGTCAGCACCGATGTCGGCTCGTCCAGCACCAGGAAGGAGCGGCCGAGATAGAGCTGCTTGATGATTTCGAGCTTCTGCTTCTCGCCGGCGGCAAGCTCCGCCACCTTGACGTCGAGCGGCAGCTTGAACGGCATGCGCTCCATGAACACGGCAAGATCGCCCCGCTCCTTGCGCCAGTCGATGATGCCGGGCACCTTTTCCCGCGAGATGACAAGGTTCTCCGCTCCGGTCAGCGACGGCACCAGCGTGAAGTGCTGGTAGACCATGCCGAGCCCGAGCGCCGAGGCATCCCTGGGGCTGGCAATCTTGACCTCCCGGCCATCGACCAGCATGTCGCCGGAGGTCGGGTGATAAAAACCCATCATGCATTTGACCAAGGTCGACTTGCCGGCGCCGTTCTCGCCGAGCAGCGCGTGGAACGAGCCTGCCGGCACCTTCACCGATACTGCGTCCAGCGCCGTGAAGGCACCGAAGCGCATGGTCATGCCGATGGTTTCGACGCCGACGGCCTTTCTGACGCTGTCACTCATAGCGCCCTCCTCACGGCAGCTGCGCGACGAGCGCCTTCGAATTCGACACCGTGCCGAAGACGCCGCCCTGCATCTTGATCATCTTGATCGCCGCCAGATGGTTGCCGTGGTCGGTGGCCCCGCAGCAATCCTCCAGCATCATGCATTCATAGCCACGGTCGTTGGCCTCGCGCATGGTGGTGTGGACGCAGACATCCGTGGTGATGCCGGTGAGCACGATGTTCTCGATGCCGCGCTGGTTGAGGATCAGCTCAAGATCGGTGGCGCAGAACGAGCCCTTGCCCGGCTTGTCGATGATCGGCTCGCCCTCGATCGGGTAGAGGTCGGGGATGATGTCCCAGCCCGGCTCGCCGCGCACCAGGATGCGCCCGCACGGACCTGGGTCGCCGATGCCGGCATTGATGCGGCGCGAGCGCCAGCGCTTGTTGGCCGGCAGGTCGGCGAGATCGGGCCGATGCCCCTCGCGCGTGTGGATGATGGTGTAGCCCTTGGCCCGCATCACCGAGAGCACGGCCTTGATTGGTTCGATCGGAGCCCGCACCAGCGACAGGTCGTAGCCCATGTGGTCGACATAGCCGCCCGGCCCGCAGAAATCGGTCTGCATGTCGATGATGATCAGCGCCGTGTTGTCGGGCCTCAGATCGCCATTGTAGGGCCACGGATAAGGCTCTGCGTCGATCGTGTGCTGGGTGATTTCGGCTCTGGCGTTCACAGGCAAAACTCCAGTCATTTGGTGATCGACAATTCGCCTGGCGCGCCGGCGAGCGAGCGTGTCGGCGACGAGGTGGCGATCATGATGATGAGGGTGAGGATGTAGGGGGCGGCATAGAACAGATAGTAGCCCTGCGTCACGCCGACTGATTGCAGCGCCGGGCCGAGCGCGCCTGCCCCGCCGAACAGAAGGGCGGCGGCAAAACAGCCGAGCGGGTTCCAGCGCGCGAAGATGACCAGCGCCACCGCCATCAAGCCCTGGCCCGACGAGATGCGTTCTGTCCAACTGCCGGGATAGTAGAGCGACAGATAGGCCCCACCGATGCCGGCCAGTGCACCGCCGACCCCGGTGGCCAGCAGCCGCACCGTATTGGGGTTGAGGCCCATGGCGCGAGCAGCATCCGAACTGTCGCCGACGACGCGCACGATGAGGCCGGCGCGGGTGTTGCGGAACGCCCACCACAGGACGACCGACAGCACGGCCCCGATGAGGAACAGCACGTTGACGTCGAGCGCGGCCTGCACCTGCGGGACGTCGGACCAGCCGCCGAAGGGAATGGCAGGCAGGTTGGGCGCCTTCGGCTTGATGAACGGTTTGCCGAAGAAGAAGGCGAGACCTGAGCCGAACAGCATCAGTGCAATGCCGATGGCGATGTCGTTGACCTTCGGGAATTTGCAGATCCAGCCATGGAACAGACCGAAGCAGAGGCCGGCGCCGGCGGCGGCGGCGAGGCCGAGCCAGGGCGAGCCGGTCATCACCGCGATCGCATAGGCCGTCATGGCGCCGAAGACGAGCGTGCCTTCGAGCCCGAGATTGATGCGGCCGGAACGCTCGGTGATCGCCTCGCCCAGCGAGACGAAAATGAAGGGCGTCGACACGCGGATGGCGCCGCCGAGGATGGCGAGCGGCACGCCCCAGAGGCCGATCTCGGTCGCGTCCATCAGGCAGTCCCCCTCGGGAGATCGGGCCTCGTCCAGAGATCGGGATTGAAGGCCTTGAAGCGGCCGTAGAAGGTTTCGCTGAACAGGATGACGATGAAGATCATGCCTTGCAGCACCAGCACGGTGGCGTCGGGCAGGTCCATGCGGCGCTGGATCAGCCCGCCCGAGGCATCGATGCCGCCAAGCAGGATGGCGACCGGGATGATGGCCAGCGGATTGTGGCGGGCGAGGAAGGCGACGAGGATGCCGGTATAGCCATAGCCGGCGGCGAGCGAAGCGTTGGCGCTGCCCTGCACGGCGGCGACCTCCAGCATGCCGGCCAGCCCGGCAAAGCCGCCGGCGAGTGCCGTGAAACCGACGATGAGCGGCCCAACGGCCAGCCCCTGCACTTGCGCTGCCCGCACATTGCCGCCGGCGATGCGCGCGGCAAAGCCCCAGCGCGTCTTTTCGATGAGCACCCAGGAGAGGAGGCAGGCGACGACGCCCACAATCAGTCCCCAATGCACATCCATGCCCGGAATGTTGCCGATGCGGTAGATGTCCGCCAGCGGCTGGGTCGACGGCTTGTTGAGCGAGGCCGGATCGCGAAGCGGCCCCTCCACCAACTGGTTCATCAGCGCGATGGCGATATAGGCCATCAGCAGGCTGGAGATCGTTTCGTTGACCGCCCGGTAGTGGCGCAGCGCGCCGACGGCACCGATCCAGATGCCGCCGGCGGCCATGCCCGCCACGCCCATGGCAAGAATGACGATGAAGGAAGGCGCGCCGCTGAGCGCTACGCCGATGGCAGCGGCGGCGACGCCGCCGAGCACGATAGCGCCCTCGCCGCCGATGACAACGAGCCCGAGCCGCGCCGGCAATGCCACGCAAAGCGCCGCCAGCAACAGCGGTGCGGCCCGCGAAAGCGAGTTCTGGATGGAGAACCACGAGCCGAAGCCGCCCCGCCACATGGTCTCGTAGAGCAGGACCGGCGACTTGCCGACCAGGGCGATGAACAGGCTGAACAGCGCCATGCCGACGATCAGCGCCGCGAGCGGAATGACAAACGTCTCTGCCCGCCGCGCCATCCATTCCAGCGCCGCCGGATAGCCCCTGGCGCCGAATAGTGCCGGCATGCCGGCCCCTGTCACCGTATCCGTCATCGCCCCGTTCCCCTCAGATCAGGCGGTCGAGCCGACGACGCCCTCGACCAGATAGTCCATGCTTTCGAGTTCGATGGCGGCCTCCGGGAACGCCTGGCCCGCGGTGGCGACCACAGCCCCTTTGTTGCTCTTCAGCGGTCCCTTGATGACGGCGAAGCCGCCCTTCATCATTTCGGCCAGCGTGGCGTCGAACTGCTTGCGCGCGGGCTCGCCGACGGCGGGGCCGAGCGGGCTCATCTTGACGAAACCGTCAGCCAACCCGCCGCGCGTGAAGTTGGGCAGCGGCGTGCCGGCGACGAGGTCGGCGACGAACATCTTATAGACCTTGGCCCAGTTCCACTCGGCCCCGGTCAGGTATTTCTCGGGCGCCAGCGGGCTCTGGTTGGCGTGATAACCGCAGACAAAGGCGCCGCGCCCGGCGGCGGTCTCGACCACCACTTTGGGGCTGTCGACATGGCAGGTGATGACGTCGGCGCCCTGGTCGACCAGCGCGTTGGTGGCTTCCGCTTCCTTGACCGCCAGCGACCATTCGCCGGTGAAGATGACCTGGCAAGTGATGGACGGATCGACCGAGCGTGCGCCGAGCAGGAAGGAGTTGATGTTGAGCAACACCTGCGGGATCGGCTTAGCCGCGACGAAGCCGAGCTTCTTGGTCTTCGAGGTGTGGCCTGCGACCACGCCGTTGAGATACTGGCCCATGCCGATATAACCGAAATAGGAGCCGGCATTCATCGGGTGCTTGGCCTTGTCCCACATGCCGCCGCAATGGCGGAACTGCACGTCGGGGAACTTCTTGCACATGGCCAGCATGTGGGGGTCGAAGTAGCCGAACGAGGTCGGGAAGATCAGCGAGGCGCCGTCGAGGTTGATCATCGATTCCATCGTCTTCTGGACATCGACCGTCTCCGGCACGTTCTCCTCCTCGACGACGGTGATACCCTCGATGCCCTTCAGCGCTGCGGCACCCTCGGCATGCGCCTGGTTGTAGCCGTAGTCGTCCTTCGGCCCGACATAGATGAAGCCGACGGTGGTGGCGGCGGCGAATGCCTTGCTGATGGGAAAGGCCGCGGAAGCAAGCCCTAAGGCTGCTCCAGCGGCGGAGGTCTTGAGCAACTGGCGACGGCTAAGCATGAATCTGTCGGTCATCTCTTATGCTCCCCTGCAGGACCCTTTCCGGGTCGGTTAACGCCTTCTCAAGAAAGTGCATGCAATCGCTGTGCCAATTCGATCGGCTAAATTTCATAAATAAAATCAATGAGCCTCGTGAGGCAGCGTGCACAAGCGAAAGGCAATTGCATGCACTTTTTGCCTTGAAAACAGACAATTTGACAGGCAGATTAAAACATAGGCATAGAGGGTGCGGCCGAGTCGGAGTCGTGCCGTTCGGCCGCAGGATTTCAGGGACCTGGAACACCGAAGCACGGGAGGCGAAGCAGTTTTGTCGGGAAAGCGCAGCTTGATCCGGGCGGGCACGACCGTCGATCAGATGGTGAGGGCGATCGGCGACCGCATCGTCACCGGCGTGCTGCGTCCCGGCGAAAAACTCGACGAGGTCTCGCTTGCCGCCCGCTTCGAGGTTTCACGCACGCCGGTGCGCGAGGCGCTTGGCCAACTCAGCGCCATGGGCCTCGTCGAGCGGCGGCCCAACCGGGGCGCCATCGTCGCCGTCGTCACGCAGGAGCACCTCGCCTCGATGTTCGAGAGCATGGCCGAGCTGGAAGGCATATGCGCGCGCTTCTGCGCCGAGCGCATGACCGGCAGCGAGCGCCGCGCGCTCGAGACCGAGCATCAGGCCTCGGCGCGGCTGGTACGGCTGGGTGCCGAGGAAGACTATGAGTACTTCAACACCGAGTTCCACAGCCGACTCTATCGCGGTGCCCACAGCACGCACATCTACGAGTTGACCGCGATGACGCGCAGCCGGCTGGCCCCCTTTCGCCGCGCCCAGTTCAGGCTGGCCGGACGCCTGGCGAAATCCTGGCAGGAGCACGACGCCATCGTCACCGCGATCCTGCGTGGCGATGGCCCTGCTGCGGGCAAGGCCGCCATGGAACACGTGTCTATCGTCAGTGAAGCGAGCGCGGTGTTTGTCGTTGACGACCAGGCGCGAGCCGCGCCGCTACACCCTTGGTCTAGCTGACATTGCGGTGAGACCGCGATGAGCGCAGCCGCTTCTGTCGTGCGAGATGCCGGCCGGCTTGCATTCAGACATGGCCAGCGTCTTGTGGAGGGGATGACGCTGGTCGATAAGCAATCAGCTTGTTCGGAGCGGATCGCTCAAGACTTTCGTCATCCCCGCCCAAAATCAGCGCACCGTGCTCGGCACAGGCGTGTTGAGAAGCTGCTGCTCCCAAAGATACGCGATGCCGCTGCCGCCGAAGTGCTGGATGAGAATCTCGGTCAGCTCCTCGACATGCTCGGTGCGCGCCCAATCGCGTTGCCATTCGCCAGCGAGCGCCATCACGGTCATCACGTTCGCGCCGGCTGCGATCATTCGCTGGATGGCAACTTCGTGAGACTCCTTCGAAATCCCGCCCGACGCGTCGGTGATCACAGTCACGTCCCAGCCTTCGCCGGCGGCCTGGATCACAGGCATTGCGACGCAGACCTCGGTCCACAGGCCGGCGATGATCAGCTGCTTGCGGCCGGTCGCCTTGACGACGTTCACCACGTTCTCGTCCTGCCAGGTGTTCACCCAGGTGCGATCGATGACGTCCTGGTCCGGAAATACGTCGGTGATCTGCTTAAAAAGCAGTCCACCGCGCGCCGCGATCACGCTGGTGAGAATGGTCGGAACATTGAAGGCTTTTGCCAGCTTCGCCAGCGCGGTCGTGTTGTTGACCACCATATGCGGGTCGTGGCTGTTCAGGTTTGCGAGCTGATAAGGCTGATGGTCGATCAGAACGAGGACCGAATCTTCGGGGCGAAGAAGCGAATCGAGGCCGTTACGAGGGGTCATCAAGACTTCCTTTCTCTGCCGCCATCGACGGCATTGGGTTCACGGGAGACATGCGCCAGCGGGCGACGTTGCCTGGACGCAATTTGCTGTTCCGCTCGGTGATGCGGTAGTGCCATAGTCAGGCAAGCTGTGTCGCGAAATGAGGAACGCCAAGTTGGACATCGAGGATCTGCAGACATTCGTCACTGTGGCAGACGCAGGAGGCGTATCGGCCGCCGCGCGCCGGCTCGGCGTCTCCAAGTCAATCGTCAGTCGGCGACTCTTTCGGGTTGAAGCTGAGCTTGGCGTCCAGCTTCTTGCGCGAACGACCCGCGGCGCCGCGCTTACAGAAGCGGGAATGACGTTCAGAGACCATGCTGCCCGGGCAAGCGCCGAGATCGATACGGCCAAGGAAGCGATCCTCCCCACCGGTGAGCTGCGCGGCCGCCTGCGGGTTGCCATGCCGCTCTCTTTCGGGCCGACCCACTTCGCTCCCGTGCTTGCGGAAATGGCACAACACCACCCGCAGCTCCACATCCATACCTCCTACAGCGATCGCTTCGTCGATCTGATCGCCGAAGGTTTCGATTGCGCGATCCGGGTTGGTTACCTTCAGGACTCCAACCTGGTCGTGAGGCGCGTCGGGCCGATCTATGGAAAGCTTGTCGCAAGCCCGGATTACATCAAAGCACACGGTTCACCTGAGACGGTGGAACAGCTCGTCAACCATCAAGCCCTCATGCAAGGAACGGAAGCCTGGCAGTTCATGGATGGCGACAAGATCGTCACGGTTCAGCCGCAGGGCAGGTTCAAGGCCGACAACGCTACGGCGCTTGCCGCTGCCGCGGCGGCGGGACTCGGCATCGCCTGGCTCCCCGATTGCATCACATACGAATATGTTGCGTCCGGCGCGCTAGTTCCGGTGATGACACGCTATCCCCCACCTTCTGCAGGCGCTTATGTCGTCCGACCGCCGGGTAGGCACCCCGCGCGGAAAGTCCGGGTCCTCATCGAAATGCTGATCGAGTACTTCGCACGAAATCCGGACGTTTGGGGTGTCGACCGTTAAACATGAATGGGGCGGATCATTGCGCTGGAAGGTCCCATGGGACAGGACGGAGACGCGTTTGTGGGCAATCTATTCGACCAGCGCTATGGCTCCCGATCACGATCGGGTAAGCGCGCCATGGGCCGGACGCCGCAGGGCTTGAACGTTCACGCGGATCACGCTCAACCGAGTAGGCGTTGAGGTCTTGCTGTGCAAATCCGCCGTTCACGAACACCTCGTGCCTGTTTGGAAGTTGCTGTCGCTAAGGCAGTGAAGTCTTGCGCCGCTTATCGGTCGTTGCGCAAGTTTGCCACGTCCCGAAGCCGACACCGCCCTCGTCCGCCCCCTGGTCGCAGCCAGGGCCGGGATCCGCTTTCAGGGTCGATTGATTGCGCGGCCGCCGTCGCGATCGACGTCCTTGGGTGCGTATTCGCCTGCATTGACGTCGAAGCCGGTCCAGCCGTCTGCCTCGTACATCCTGCGGCGTTCAGCCAGGTCGACCGATCGGGACTGACCCAAAATCTCCTCGGCATTCGGCACGAGTTCGTCGTCCACCTTGGCCGTCACCAAGGTGCCGCCGCGGCGTACACCTTCCGCATAGACGTGCGCATCGCGCTCGGGCACACCCGACTCCGTCAGACCGCCGATAATGCCGCCTGCCGCTCCGCCGGCCACGGCACCGGCAACCGCCCCTGCGGCGGTGGCGGCGAGCCATCCGGCCGCGACCACCGGGCCGACACCCGGGATGGCCATGACGCCCAGCCCCGTGAGCAGGCCCCCGGCACCGCCGATCACCGCTCCGATTCCCGCACCGCTGCCCGCGTCTTCGGCGGCCTCGGAACGGTTTGCCTCATACCAGTCATCCGAGTTGTTGGCGACGATGCTGATATTGGAATGTGGGATGCCAGTCGCCTCGAGCTCGCCGACCGCATCGGCCGCGTCGTCATAATTGTCGAACAGTCCGGTCACCGTCTTCATGTGATTTCTCCTGATCCATACTCACTTGCCCGCGGCAACGACGTTGCCCTGGTAGTCGACCCCAACGTTGAGGTTTTCGCCTCCCTTGGCCGCCTGGCCGCGCCAGATGCCCTGGTCGTCCTTGGTAAGCTTCGACACGTTTGAATATCCCGCATCCTCAATCCGGCTCCTGGCCTGGGCTTCGGTGAAGCTGTTCGCGCCGGGGACGAGAGCGGCGGCGTTGGGAATATTGTCGGTCTTCACCGCCGGCGTTGTCGGTCCCGTGATGGCATCTTGCCTGGCGGCGATCTTTTCGATCATCTGCTGGTGCATCTTCAACGTACCAACCGTTTGCTGGGCGAAAGTCTTGAGTGCCGCGTTGTCACCGCCGCTGGCATAATTTTCAAACAACTTGACGGCGTCGTCATGCGCCTTGCGCTGCAGGTCGACATAAGCGGGATCGAGCGGCCCCTGCGCATTCTTGAGCTTGTCCACATCGTCCTGGTGCTGGGCATCGAGCGCCGGCGGTACTTTCAGTTTTTGTTCGCCTGCGGCCGCTTCCAGCTTGGCGTTGGCAGCGCCGTGGTCCCGGATCATCATCTGGGCAAAATCCTTGATGCCCTGGTCCTGAACCTTGTCCAGGGCAATCCGGCTCGAGTCGACTTCGAACTTGCCGCCGACGGCAGCCTTGTCGACGAAATCCTGGGCGCTGTCGGCAGCGAAGGCAGGTATTGCGAGAACAACGCAAGCAGCTGCGAAGGAGGCGAGAAGATGTCGTGTTTTCATCGACTTTGTCCTTGTCAGTGAGCGAATTTGTGTTGCGTACTAACAAGCCAGGATGCGCTTTGTTCCTCCCACCGAGGCGACATGCCGGGGACCCGCAGCGCCACAATCCGTGAAGAAGCCATCAGGCGTGGCTGCAAAAAACCCGCCGTGGAAACGAGTGATTTCCAGGCGCTGCCATTCCAACGCCAAATACGCTGGAACAAATCGACGGTCGCGGAGTTAGAGGGCGGTCTGCGCGCCTCGTTCTCCTTGGACAGGCTTTTAGAGCAGGCCTTGGAGGGGCAGGTGCGTACAGGCCATTTCAGAAAGCCGATCATCATTCAACCTGGCCGCATAGACCGCGACAGGGTCGTGGTCTCTGTGTCCGATGCCGCTGAAGTGCTGCTGCGGGACTGGCCAAAGCCGAAATCCGAAATGCGTCTTGCCGCGCTCAGGGCGTGCCTTGCCGTGATGCGTGGCGAAAAGCCTCCAAGGGTCGCAAGACAGGCGTTCATCGTTGCGGCCAAGGACGCCAGGATTCTGCTCGATCAAATTTAGCCATTGCAAACCGCCGCTGCGGATTTGGCAGAGTTTGTTCGAAAGAGAGAGGCCATGGCCAGGATGTCAATCCTACACCTGCCTCTCACCGTCACGTGGATGGACCGCTGGCACGGAGGATTCCGCAATGCCTCGTCTCATGGCCTGGATAGTGATCGTGGCGGTCGTGATTATCGCGGCTTGGTTGTGGTTCAACGGCCACAAAGCGCAAAACGGGAGCCAACCCGCGCCCCACGCGATAGACCAGAACGGTTAGTTCAATCCTGCTCGGCCGGGCTCGGGGGGTTCTCGATCCTGTATTCGTGGACCATGCCGAGAACCTGATTTCTCACTGTCTCGCGCGCTTCGGGCTGAATGAAAGGCATCAGCCGGTCGACGGTTTCAACGACCGCCTGCGGCAGATCCGCAACTGCGTCGGTAAGCGCACTGCCATGTTCATACATGTTGTCCGTCAGCTTCTTGTCCAGATCGGAAAGGATGCCCATCACCACACTCCATGTCCGTGTTCTCACCCTCTGATAATGGGCAGTCCGGCAGAGATGTTCCGCACAGGACGCCAGCGCCCAGACGGCTGGGACATCGTTTCCGCTGAGCGCTTCACCGCAAGGTCGTCTGGCCCGGATCGCGTCCTCTGGCTTTCGATGGAATGAGCCTGCCGGCATTGGCACGTAACCCCCTGACGAATTCTTCCAGATAAGGGAGCAATTCGAAAAGCAGGATCACGGCCATCACGCAGACGATATATGTCACCGGCAGCGGCTGCGATTTCCAGGCAATATCAAAGCGCGCGGTTTCCCGTCCTGCCCCGAACAATGCGAGAAACTGTCCCCAATGAAGGGACACGACGCTGACCAGCCCCATCAGCGGGATCATCTCCAGGAAGCTGTGCACATGCTGCTCGATCGGCGTTACCGTGCGCGCCGTGGTTGCATAGCGAACGTCCCACATCGCGGTGGCCTCATGAATGAAGAAGGTGACGATCATGATGGCTATGACCAGGGCGTTCACGTCGAGGAACATGGCGGCAAGCAGCGGTATACCGACCTCGACGAACATCAGGAGATGGATCAACGATTCCTTGGCGCCGGTCGTCGATTCGATATGCGAAGCGCGATGGCAGAACCAGTCGGCAAAACCAGCGACCAACCAGACCGGGAGAAGAAAATACATCAGGATCAGAACGGTGGGATCTGACAGCACAACGCCCTCTCGTCCGAGTTCATATGAAAGATAGCGATACTGGTGAGCCAAGCTTCGGTGTCGGGTAGCGGTCGATCACTGCTGCCCCGGCATTTCGGTATTTTCCTTGGGATTTTTCTGGATGCCCGCGGCCGGTGAAGTATCCGCCGGAGCGTTGCCGCCCTGGTTCTGCTCAGGCGCCCGTTTCAGGGGCGAGGTGCGCCAGCCCATGTCAACGTAGTGAAAGCCGATCAGGAAACCAACGATAATGACCGCGGCTATCACCAGCGAGATTACCGCGTTGCGTCGCTCCATCGTGCTGCTCCCTTCCCGTGCCGAACAGCCAATGACGAAAATAGTTCCACACGCAGGCGCGAACCGATGCCGCGGCACCGGTTATCGTCCGTACCAGCCTGGCAATCGCGGCCGAATTGCACCAGCGACGTTCACCTCACGGACCCGGGAACAATCAAGCAGGGGCGAGGTTTGGTATTGGCACGCAAGGACGACCGTCATGGAACCTGCCGTTACCGATCATGTCGAAATCAAGAAATACGACCACCCGACGGGCGGATGGGGATCCCTGTCCTCCTTGATCCGCAAGGCATATGGCGAAGGCCTGCTGATGTCGGGGATATGGAGCACGCTGCTCAAGCAGAACAAGGCAGACGGCTACATGTGCGTTTCCTGCTCATGGGCCAAGCCAGCGGAGCCGCGGCCCTTCGAGTTTTGCGAAAATGGCGCCAAGGCCACCCTGTGGGATCAGACGAAGCTGCGTTGCGGTCCAGACTTCTTCGCACGACATTCGGTCACCGAACTGCTCGATTGGCCGGATCGCGACCTGGAAAAGCAAGGCAGGCTCACGGATCCGCTGCGCTACAACGCTGTCACCGATCGCTATGAGCCGATTTCCTGGGATGAAGCCTTTGCCGAGATCGGCATGGAACTTCGGCGGCTCGATCCGAAGTCGGTCGTCTTCTACACATCCGGCCGCGCCTCGCTGGAAGCTTCATTCATGTATCAGCTCTTCGCCCGCATCTATGGTTCGTCGAACCTGCCCGATTCTTCCAACATGTGTCACGAATCGACCTCGGTCGGACTTCCCGAGTCGATCGGCTCGCCGGTTGGGACCGTGCAGCTCGAAGATTTTTCCAAATGCGACATGATGCTCTTCTTCGGCCACAACACCGGCGTGACGGCACCGCGGCTGTTGCACCCGCTGCAGGATGCTCGCCAACGCGACGTGCCGGTGTTCACCTTCAACCCCTTGCCGGAGCGAGGACTTAAGCGCTTCAAGAATCCGCAGGATCCCGTCGAGATGTTGTCGCCAGGCCCCGGCACCAAGATGTCCAGCGACTTCTTCCAGGTCCGTAGCGGCGGCGACATTGCCGCGATTACCGGCATTGGCAAGGCGGTGCTGGCACTCGACGACGCGGCTCGGGAGAATGGAAATTCGCGTGTCCTCGATGTCGAGTTCCTTGCCGAACACACGCATGGTTTTGCTGAGTTCGAAGCCTATTTACGCGCTGCCGAGTGGAAAGACATCGTCGCACGGTCGGGCATCGCGCGAGCGGATCTGGAGCATGTGGCTGAAGTCTACGGCCGCTCCAATGCGGTGATCGGCAATTACGGGATGGGCCTGACGCAGCAAAGGCACGGCACCGAGAACGTGCAGATGCTGTGCAATCTGCTGCTGATGCGTGGCAACATCGGAAAACCCGGCGCCGGCATTTCGCCGCTGCGTGGTCACTCCAATGTCCAGGGCCAGCGCACCGTCGGCATATCTGAAAAGCCTGAACTCGTTCCACTCGACAAATTCGCGGAATTCTATGCTTTCGAGCCCCCGCGCGAAAAAGGCCTCGATACCGTCGAGACCTGCGAAGGCGTCATTGCCGGCTCGGTGAAGGGCTTTATCGGCCTGGGGGGTAATTTCGTGCGCGCCGTGCCTGAAACCGGCCTGGTCGAGAAAGCCTGGCGGGGACTTGGCCTGCATGTCGAGATCGCGACCAAGCTCAACCGCAGTCATCTCATCCCCGGGGCGGTAACTTATCTGTTGCCCTGCCTGTCGCGGCTGGAGAGAGACCGGCAGGAAAGCGGCGATCAGACGGTTTCCGTGGAGGATTCCACCGCCTGCATCCATGGCTCCTTTGGGTCGCGCCCGCCCGCTTCGCCAAATCTGCTTTCAGAGCCGAAGATCGTCGCCGAGCTGGCCAAGGCCACCGTACCGGGCACGAGCTCGATCCCCTGGGACGAGTGGGTTGCCGACTATTCCCGCATTCGCGATGAGATCGAACGCTGCATCCCTCAGCATTTTCGCCAGTTCAACAAACGGTTCCTCACGCCGGGAGGCTTTCATCGCGACATCAAGGCGTCGAAGCGAATTTGGGAGACGCCGAACAAGAAGGCCAATTTCAAGCTGCCGACGACGCTCGAGACGAACCCCGACATCGATATATCGGGGCGCAAGGTCCTGACGCTGATAACGGTGCGTTCCAATGACCAGTTCAACACAACCGTCTACGGTTATGATGACAGGCTGCGCGGCATTCATGGCACGCGCATGGTCTTGCTGATGAACGAGGCCGACATCCAGCGGCTCGGACTGACCGCGGGGCAGCAGATCGATCTCGAAACCCATGCGGATGATGGTGTCGAGCGGCGCGTGCGGGGCTTGCGCGAGACACCCTATTCCGTGCCCGAAGGCAACTGCGCTGGCTATTATCCAGAGCTCAATCCCCTGGTGCCCCTCTGGCATCGCGCCAAGAAAGCCCACGTGCCCGCCGTTAAGTCCGTTCCAGTCAGAATTATTGGCTGAAACCAGACAGGCGTCGCTTCGCATTTCCCGGCGGCGTCACAAACCCGGACAAGCAGCGGGCCCACCTGGACCGGATGGCTCTTAACCGCCACGCGGCTTGGGCGATGCCGGCTGTGTTGGCTGTGTGCCTTGCTGGTCCCCGCCGGTACTGGTCTGTGGTGTCGGATCGGTTTCCGTCGCCGGATTCTTGTCGACAGGCTGGCTGTTCGTCGTATCCGTCTTGGAGTTGACGGGGTCGGCATTGTTGTTGCACGCGGCCAAGGCGAGCAACGCCGATGCCGCACACAGTGACCACAAGGCTCTCATGCTGACTTTTCCCCAATGAGTTCGGGTAAAGCAGCTGACAAGTGACCCATTCGGTCGAACCGCACGGAAAGTCCCTGTTTGACGGCACTTCGGGCCAGCAAATGATCGAGTTCGGTATCGTCGATCGGGCTGCGAACCACCTGACGGATAGCCTTGCACGCCAGTTCGGTCGAGACAAAATCATACCTCCTGCTTCTGGCGAGAACATATTGTTCGACCAGTATCTTCACGCGCCTGAGCGCGATTTCATCGGCATGGTGCATTTCGGTTCTCCTGCGCGCCGAACTGCCGAACGGGTGGGTTGTTCCCGCCCGAGTTCAAAACACGATCGCTCGGCTAACGGAAAAGCCCGCGCCTCCCGGCAAGGGAGCGCGCGGGCTGATCAGGCTGAGGGGAACCCGATCGTGCAGCGTCAAACAAGGGGAGCGACGACGCCGCACGACACCGAACCTGCATCGACGTCAGTTGTTCCACTTCGCCATCTTCGAGTTGTTCGCCTGAAAGGAAGATCCGCTTTTGGCATGGCTGAGCCATCCACACGGGCATGAGACCCACTCCGTTTTCGCTCGAGCGTCCCGCTGGATAACCCGGTCGCCAATCGAAATGCCGGTCGGCCACGCCGGGCGAGCACCACGCCCCGACCTACCGACAAGCCGCTGGATTGATCGCGACGGGCTGGCTTTAAATCACGACTGTTTCTTGGCTGCGCGAAGCGACGCAAGGTCAGCCACGGCAGTGAGGATGGCCGCCTCGCTTGCGGGTTTTGCCACGAATTTGCAGTTTCGAAACGGGACAGGAACATCACGCTCCCCAAATCCCGTTACGAACGCGAACGGCGTGCCGCGAGCCAGCAAGACTTCCGCGACCGGCAGGCTCGTTTCGCCGTTGAGCTGAATATCCAGCAACGCCAGGTCGACCTTGTCCGCCTCGACAAGTTGAAGCGCGGCGGCAACGGACGAAACAGGGCCGACCACGGGATAGCCCGCTGCAAGCAAGTCAGACGCGACGTCCTCCGCGATCAGCCACTCGTCCTCGACCACCAGAACGTGCGGTCTGTCGCTCATGGCGCGTCCTTATGGTTTGCCGAAAAAGCGATCTGAACCTCGAGACCGTCCTTGCGGAAGGAGGTCTCGACATCGCCGCCGAGCCTGTAGCCGATTTCCCCCTTCAACAGGTTCAGCCCAAAGCCATTGTTCAACGGCTCCCTGACGGGAGGGCCGTCCTTTTCGCGCCAGCCAAGCGTGAAATTGTCGCCATCCATCGCCCATTTGACGCCGATCCTGCCTCGGGGCTTGGACAGGGCGCCATACTTGGCCGCATTGGTGGCCAGTTCATGAATGGCCATGCTGAGGGAAAGCCCTTGTTGCGGGCCGAGTTTAACGTCGTCGCCATCGAGTTCGATCCGTTCGATGCCGAACGGTTCGAGTTCCTGATGGAGCAATTCCTTGACCGAAGCCTCTTTCCACCTCTCGCGGGTCAGCACTCCGTAGGCCCGGGACATGGCGTGCAGCCGACCGATCAACGCGTCCGCGAACTCTTCCTTCGTATCGGAACTGTCCCGCATGCGGTTGGCGATGCTGGCGATCACCGCCAGCATATTCTTGACGCGATGGTTGAGCTCCGAGATGAGCACCTGCTGATGCTCTTCCGCTCGCGCCAGGGTGGTAACGTCGACCAGTGTCACCACGACGCCCTGTATCCTGTTGCCCTTGTCCCTGTAGGGGTTGATGCGGACCATGTGAAACAGGCCCCTGGCGTCGCGCGCAAGATGGTGGTTCAGGGTCTCGCCTGTCTCGAACACCTTGTCGATGTGCTGCTTCAACTCGGGATAATCGAGTTGGCTCGACAGATCCGTCAACGGCCGACCGACGTCGGAGGGGCGCAGGCTGAAGAAGGACGAGGCCGCTGGCGTGAAGGTCCGCACCACAAGACTGCGGTCGAGGAAAATGGTCGCGATATCGGTGCTTTCGAACAGGTTCCGCAGATCGCTATTGGCGTGATCGAGCTCTTCTATCTTGCTGGTCAACTCCGCGTTGATCGTGTTGAGCTCTTCATTAAGTGACTGCATCTCTTCCTTGGAGGCTTCAAGTTCCTCATTGGTGGATTGCGCCTCTTCATTGACGGAGACGAGTTCCTCGTTCGAGGATTTCACCTCCTCGAGCGCCGTCTCGTATTCCTCGATAGTGGATTGAAGACGCTCTCTTGTGTCGCGCAGCTCCCGCTCCAGATCGGCGGTGCTGTCGCTGTCACGATTGCCGCCGTCCTCATCGGATCGGGCCTGCGTCGGTCCCGACGGCTCGAAGAGGACAAGGTAAAGCGGCTCACCATTGCCCCTCTCGGCGAGCGGCTCGATCGTCAGCCTGATCGGTTGCACGCGTTCGTCATCTTCCTCAACGGCGAGGTTGTCCCGCACAACAGTGCGGCGTGTCGTCGTCGCCTCCCTCAATGCGGCGCGCAGGTCCAGCCGAAGCCCGCGGCGCGCCATCGTCAGTAACTGGCGGCTGGGAATGCCTTGCGGCGCTTCGAGGTACCTGCCGGTCCTCGCCGAATAGTAGACGACATCGCCTTCGGCATTGACGAGGACATGCGGCGGCGCGAACCGCTCCAGCACCTGCGCCTCGACAGCCTGACGCAGCGGATATCCGACCGTACCTTTCTTCAAGCCAGCGGTTTCGGCGGGAAACGCACCGGAATGGACATCGCCGATCAGAGCCGGCAGCCTGATGTGTGGCGAGGCATGCTCCCGTGCCTGGAAGAGGCGATGTTTCTTGTCGACGGTGGCAAACAGATTTTCGTGCTGCCCGACGCTTTCAGAGGTGCCGAGGAAAAGATAACCACCGGGCTTCAGCGAATAGTGGAAGACAGGAAGCACACGGCTTTGAATGGCTGGACCGAAATAGATCAGCAGGTTGCGGCACGAAACCAGATCCATGCGCGAGAAGGGTGGATCGCGAATGACGCTATGTGGCGAGAAGATGCACAGTTCGCGGATTTCGTTGCTGATGACGTAGCTTTCGCCATCGCCGTTGAAAAACCGCTGTTTGCGTTCCGGGGAAAGACCTTGCATCAGCGCTTCGGGATAGCGTGCCGCGCGCGCCACCGCCAGCGCCGGCTCGTCGATGTCGGTGGCGAATATCTGGACGCGCGGAACGGCCGAAAGCGTTTCCATGTGTTCACGCAGCAGGATGCCGATGGAGAACACCTCTTCGCCGGTGGCGCAGCCGGGAACCCAGACCCTGACGGTATCGCTCGCCGTCTTGCCCTCGAACAGCCGCGGGATGATCTTTTGTTCGAGCAATTCGAAGGCGTCGGGATCGCGGAAGAAGTTGGTGACATTGATCAGCAGATCGCGAAACAGGTTCATCACCTCGCGAGGGTCCTTCTTCAGCCAGTCGATATAGGCGCCGATGGACTGAATCTGGGCGATCTGCATGCGCCGCTTGATCCGGCGCAGGAATGTCTTGGTTTTATAGCCTGAAAAGTCATGACCGGAGTGGCTGCGCAAGATCCCGTATATCTGTTCGCGGACCTGATCTATGTCGGCCGTATGAATGTCTTCTTCGTTCGTCAGCCCGTCCAGCGCGTCGAAGCCGCGGGCGTAAGCCTCCAGCTTCGCCCCAATCTCCTCGGCGGGCACGGCGACGTCGATGAGCCCGCTGGCAATGGCGCTCTGCGGCATGTCGGGATTGCGTGGACCGTAGCCGTCAGCCGCTTGCGCCACGGTCAGCCCGCCCCGCTCCTTGATGGCCTTGGCGCCCAAGGTTCCATCGGAATCACCCCCCGAAAGGATCACGCCGACGGCGTATTCGCCCTGGTCCTCGGCCAGTGCGCTGAAGAAGATGTCGATGGGTTTGCGCTCTTGGGTAAGCCCATTGGGCCGCCGCAGGTGCAGCATGCCATTCTCGATGACGAGAGTGACGTTTTCGGGCATCACATAGACGTGGTCCGGTTCAACAGCCACGCCGTCCTCGACCACCACGACAGGCATCTCGGTGTAGCGGTCGATAACCTCATGCAGCAGGCTGTTGCGCTTGGGACTGAGATGCGTGATGATCACGAACGCCATGCCGGGCTGACTGGTAATGCCCTTGAACAGCCCTTCCATCGCGGGAATGCCACCCGCGGACGCGCCGACGCCGACGATGGGGAACTTGATTGATCGGGCTGTCACGGCACGTCCCCCTTTCGCCCGACCCGACATGACTCCTTCAAGGCCGGTTCGGACAGGACATAACCATATAGCGCGCGGGCAGAATGGAACAAGACAGCACGGATGACGTTGAACCCGACATCCGTGGTGGTTCAATGACGAAACGCTCTGCTGGCCTGAAGCTCCTGGCACCAATGGCGCCGGGGGCGCCTCAATCAATCGAATATCTCGATGCAGGGCCCGTCCCGGACCGCATGCTGGTGCTTGCGAAACGATTGCAGGCAGCGCTGGATGACAGAAACTGGGGAACAACTTCTCTGCATCCTAAACTCCGTTCGAAGAAGGGATGACGACGTGCGCGATCTGCGGGGCCTGCACATTCTGATTGTCGAAGACGAATGGTCGATGGCCGGAGATCTTGCGCGGTTTTTCAGCAATATGGGCGCCATCATCCTTGGCCCCGCGGCAACCGTCGAGCAGGCTTCCGAACACACCGATCAGGCCGAAGCTGCAATCCTGGACGTCAATCTCAACGGCCGACGCGTGTTTCCCATCGCGGACAAGTTGATGCGCCGGGGCATCCCGTTCGTGTTCTTCAGCGGCGACAACGACATCGCCATTCCCGAGCATCTTCGCTACGCCAGCAATTTGCGAAAATCCTCGGGCAGCAAAGCCGTGTTCAATGCCCTTTTTCCAGCGCAGGCGTCGGAACGAGCGGGCATCATCGTGCCCCCTCCGCCAGACGACGTCTTCGCGCTGTTGCCCAAACTGCGGCTCGCGGCGCGTCTTTTGCTGGGAGATGTCAACGCATCCGACCGGCTGGTCGAGAGGACACTCGAGCAAGCGATCCGGAACGTCGACCACAGGCGGCTTGGCCAGTCGACCGAAAACTGGCTCAACGACATCATGCGAGAGATGGTGAAAGACCACGGCGCAAAGCTGATGCATTGAATTTTGTCCTCCGAGCCCGAGGCTAAGTCGCCTCCCTTGGGGGTTGCGATCGTCCGTCATCCGCAACTCCCGTGTTTCAGGTGCCTGATCCTGCCGGATCGCCTTTCTGGCTCAGCGCCCGAAGCAATGAGGCCATAGATTGTTCCAGCGAATTTCGAGATTTTCTGGGGTCCGGCAGGACCGGCTGCCAGGCCAGCCTTCTCAGCCCTTGCGATCGCGCTCGACGAATTTGTTGAAGCGGCTGGCTTTTCCGTCGCTGGTCTTGGCCTGATACAGGAAGGCCAGATCATTCTCGTCGAATATCCGGAAGAACTCGTCCCAATCGATGGGCTCGAATGCTTCCTCGGGCTCGCCGAAGTCGATCCGCAGGATGCCCCCCTCGCCCTTGGTGCGAACCACCGCCGGGCGACCCTGCCGCTCCTCGGCCCATTTGCGAATTTCGTCGTGATTGGTGGTCGTCTGGGACTGCGACATTGAAATCTCCTTGATCATCGGCCTCGCCCTATCGGCGTCACGGCGGCTGTCGAGCGTCCTAACAGCACACCGGCGGCAATGTTCCAGCGTCAAGGGCTGACGGCGGTGTCTTGCTTCGCACGAAGGTCTGGAAGGGAACTTTGTTGAACCAGAGGGAACAAACCTTTTGCCGAAAAGTTCGGGGCGCCGAGGTCACTGGTCTGAGGAGTCGTCGTGAAACGCATATTGGTTACAGGAGGCTGCGGCTTCATTGGTCGCCACGTCACACAAGAACTCATCGCCCAGGATTATTCGGTTCGCATTCTCGACGCCCTGCTGGAGCAGGTGCATGCGGGCGAAGCGATCGCGCTTCCTGCCGGAGCCGAACTGATCAAGGGAGACGTCCGCGACCGCGAGGCCGTCGCCCAGGCGCTGGAAGGCGTCGACGCTGTCATTCACCTGGCGTCGGAAGTGGGCGTCGGACAATCGATGTACGAGATCGCGCGCTATGTCGGCACCAACGACCTCGGCACGGCGACGCTGCTCGAGGCGTTGATCAAACACCCGGTCGAGCGGATCGTCGTCGCCTCCTCGATGAGCGTCTATGGCGAGGGCCTTTATGCCACCCCCGACGGCCGGCGCATCGACAATGCCCGGCGCAAGCCAAGCGACATCAAAAGCGGACAGTGGAATCCGCTGTCGCCGGAAGGCGAACCCCTTTCGCCGGTGCCGACAGACGAAGAAAAGCCGGTCGATCTCGCCTCGATCTACGCGCTGACGAAATACGCCCAGGAGCGCGCCGTGCTGATCTTCGGCGAAGCGTACGACATCGATGCGGTCGCGCTGCGCCTGTTCAATGTTTTCGGTGCCGGCCAGGCGCTGTCAAATCCCTATACCGGCGTGCTGGCCAACTTCGCTTCACGTCTCGCCAACGGCCAACGGCCGATGATCTTCGAGGATGGCGAACAAAAGCGCGATTTCGTTCATGTGCAGGACGTCGCCCGGGCCTTTCGCCTTGCGCTGCAGCAACGTCAGGCAAAGGGCCACGTCATCAACATCGGCAGCGGCCGGGCCTATGCGATCAGCGAAGTCGCGCGATTGCTGGCAGAGGCCATGGGAACCCCGAACCGCTCGCCCGAGCTGCTCGGCAAGGCGCGCTCCGGCGATATACGCAACTGCTTCGCCGATATTTCCAAGGCACGTGAGCTGCTCGGCTTCGAACCGGGCCGCCTATTGGAGAATTCTCTCGGCGATTTCGTCTCCTGGGTGCGCAATACGGTGGCCGTCGACCGCGGCGCCGAAATGAAGCGCGAGCTCGAAGAGCGTGGGTTGGTGTCATGAGCCCGGGCGCACGCAACCGTCGCGAAGCGCCGGTCGCCGTCGTCGGCGGCAGCGGCTTCATAGGATCGAACCTGGCCGACAGCCTGTTGTCGGATGGCGAACCGGTGCTGGTGGTCGACAATTTCAGCCGGCCCGGCGTCGAACAGAACCTTGAATGGCTGGCCCAGAAACATGGCGACCGCCTTACCGTCGAGACCATCGATGTGCGGGACGCCAATGCCCTGGCGCCGGTTCTGATGAGATCCAAGGCGATCTTCCATCTGGCCGCGCAAACGGCCGTCACCACGAGCCTGGTCCGGCCGGACGAGGATTTCGACATCAACCTTCGGGGAACGTTCAACGTGCTGGAAGCGGCGCGACTGAGCGGTAAGCGCATCCCGGTGATTTTCGCCAGCACCAACAAGGTCTATGGCAGCCTTCCCGATGTCGCGGTTCGCGAGGACGGCGACCGCTACATACCTTGCGACAGCGCCATCCAGGCCGGCGGCATCGACGAAGCCCGCGGCCTGGATTTCTGCACACCCTATGGGTGCTCGAAGGGTGCGGCGGACCAGTATGTACTCGACTATGCCAAATCCTACGGCATGCCGACGGCGGTGCTGCGGATGAGCTGCATCTACGGACCGCGCCAGTTTGGAACCGAGGACCAGGGCTGGGTGGCGCACTTCCTGCTCAGCGCCCTGACGGGACGGCAAATCACCATCTATGGCGACGGCAGGCAGGTGCGCGACATCCTGCACGTCTCCGATGCGGTCGCCGCCTACAGGGCCGTGCTGGACCGGATCGAGACCGCCAGGGGCCAGGCATTCAATCTTGGCGGCGGACCAGAAAATGCGCTCAGCCTGCGTATGCTGTTGAGCGAGATCGGCGGCCTGACCGGCCGTGAGCTTTCGATCCGGCACGATGGGGAACGGACCGGCGATCAGCCCTTCTTCGTCGCCGATACCCGCAAGATCGAGGCCGCGCTTGGCTGGAAGGCGCAGGTCACTTGGCGCGAGGGCATTCGCGATCTTGCCGACTGGCTGCGGCGCCACCGGCTCGAGCCTCGCCCCGAAGCCGTGAGGTACGTCGCATGAGAATAGCCCTGGTCAATCCCTTCTGGACGTATGACGACAGCATCTATTTCGGCTGCCGCCAACCGCATCTGCCGCTGGAACTCGGCTATTCGAAAGCCATGCTCGAGGCGGCCGGCCATGAGGTGCTGCTGCTGGACGGGCAGTTACAGAAGCTCGACAATTCCGGGCTCTGCGAACGCGTGGCTGAGTTCGCGCCGGCGATGACGGTCGTCAGCACCGCGCCGACTTATCTGTTCTGGCGCTGCGCACCGCCGGAGTTGCGCGTGCCGGCCGATTTCCTCAATCGTCTCGCCGGGCGTGGCGGACGCACCGTCGCGGTCGGGCCGCATGGCTCGGCGACGCCGGCGCCGACGCTGCGCAAGCTTGGCGCCGACATTGTCGTGCGCGGCGAATGCGAGGAAATCGTCGCGGAACTTGCCCGGCGCGACGATTGGAGCGCGGTGCCCTCGACCGCTTATCTGCGGGACGCCAGTCTGGTTTCGAACGGCGGCGTTCATGTCAGTTCCTTTGTTGATCATCCGCCGCTTGAATGGCCATCCGACTGGATCGCCGCCCATTCGCATCACCACCACAGGTTCGATGACCAACAGCATGGGTTCGGCGCCGAGGTCGAGGCGTCACGCGGCTGTCCCTACAATTGCAGCTTCTGCGCCAAGATCGATTTCCGCGATGCCTATCGCCGCCGGAACCACGAAGCGGTGGTGACCGAAATCGATCGGCTGATTGCCCAAGGCGTCGGCTATATCTACTTCATCGACGAAATTTTCCTGCCGCAAAAAGCGTTGCTGGAGGCGTTGGTCGAGCGCGATGTGAAATTCGGCGTACAGACCCGCATCGATCTGTGGAAACCCGAGCTGCTGGAATTGCTGGGCGCGGCAGGCTGCGTCTCCATCGAAGCCGGCCTCGAAAGCCTGACGGTGGAAGGGCGGGCGATGCTGGCGAAGCGCTGCCGGCTGGGCACCGAGGAACTGGCCGCGCTGCTCGTCAAGGCCAGACGCCACGTTCCCTTCGTGCAGGCCAATCTCATCGGCGTCGTCGAGGACGATCCTGCCCTTGTCGATTACTGGCGAGCCCATCTGATCGACAAGGGCGTGTGGGCAAATGAACCCGTACCGCTGTATCCTTATCCGAGTTCGCCCAGCTATCGCGAGCTTTGGGGCGAACCCGACGATCTCGCCTGGGAGCGCGCCCATGATCATTACCTCGCCTCGTTCCAGAAGTTCAGCGACATCCAGGAAAAGCGCCCGCGTCCGCTGGCGGAGCTGGAGGCGGCATGTTGCGGACACTGAGGCCGCGCAAGCGCCGCATCCTGATGACCGTCGACGCCATGGGCGGCGTGTGGCGCTATGCGCTTGATCTCGGCCGGGAACTGGTCAACGGCGGCGACAGCATCGTGTTCGCCGGGCTCGGGCCGCAACCATCCAGGCAACAGGCCGAAGAGGCGCGGTCCTTCGCGACGCTGATCTGGTTGAACACGCCGCTGGATTGGATGACCCACGAAGCCGGCGATCTCGACGGTTTGCCTGGGGAATTGCGTGCGCCGATGCGTGACCACGCCATCGACGTCGTCCATCTCAACGCGCCGACGCAGGCGGTGGAATTGGATGCGCCCTGCCCTGTCATAGCGGTCTCGCATTCATGCGTGACGACATGGTTCCACTCCGTCAGGGGACAGGCGTTGGACGGCGTATGGACCTGGCAGAAAGAGCGCAACAAGCGCGGCTTCGACAGGGCCGACGCCGTCATCGCGCCGAGCCGCGGCCATGCCGAGTTGCTCGAGACCTGCTATGGCCCGGTCGCACGCCTGCACGTCGTCGGAAATGGGGCGCGGCCGGTCCCGAAGGCCGAAAACCGCCAGCCGCTGGTCTTCGCCGCCGCCCGTTGGTGGGACCAGGGAAAGAACGTGATGGCGGTCGACCAGGCCGCCTCGTTGACGCAATGGCCCATCTTTGCAGCCGGTTCGATTCACGGCCCAAACGGCGAGCGTGCCACCATCAACCACGCCGTTTCTCTCGGGGCGCTGCCGTATGACGAGGTGCGCTCCTTGATGGCCCGCGCCGGCATTTTTGTATCGCCGTCGCTCTACGAACCGTTCGGTCTGGCGGCGCTGGAAGCGGCTATGTCGGCAACACCCCTGGTGCTCTCTGACATCTCGACCTATCGCGAGATATGGGACGGTGCCGCGATGTTCTTCGACGCGCGCGACCCGCGTGATCTCGCTGCCTGCGTCAATCGTCTTTCCAGCGATGCCGGGCATAGGCGAGAGCTCGGCCAGGCCGCCCTTCGCCGAAGCCGCAGATACACGCTGGCGAGGCAGGCCGCGGCCATGCGCGATGTCTACGAAAAGACGGCGCTAACCGTGGCGGAGCGCTGATCATGCGCTTTTTGTTCTACACCCACTCGCTCGTCTCCGACTGGAACCACGGCAATGCCCATTTCCTTCGCGGCGTCATGCGCGATCTGGTGGCGCGCCGGCATCAGGCCATCGCTCTGGAGCCGGCGGACGGCTGGAGCCGATCGAACCTGCTGGCCGAGAAGGGATCCTTCGCGATCGAACGCTTCCGCAAGGATTTCCCCGAATTGATGCCGGTGACCTATGATGCCGGGTTCGACCACGAAGCCTGGATCGCCGAGGCCGACGTGGTGATCGTCCACGAATGGACCGACCCGGAGCTTGTCGCCCGCATCGGCCGTGCGCGGGCCGATGGCGGCAACTTCATCCTTCTGTTTCACGACACCCATCACCGGGCCGTGTCGGCCACCGAGGCAATCTCGGCGCTCCATCTGGAGCATTATGACGGCGTTCTCGCCTTTGGCGAAGCGTTGCGCGAGAGCTATCTGCGCGCCGGCTGGGGCAAGCGTGTCTTCACCTGGCATGAAGCGGCGGACGATCGCCTGTTCAAGCCGCACCCGGAAATCCACGCTACGTCCAATCTGGTCTGGATCGGAAACTGGGGCGACGACGAGCGGACCGCCGAACTCAGGGAGTTCCTGATCGAACCGGTGCGCGATCTCGGCCTTGAGGCCACTGTTCACGGTGTCCGCTATCCGAAGCCGGCACTTGCCGATCTGGCCGCCGCCGGTCTGCGCCACGAAGGGTGGATCGCCAATGCCGACGTGCCGAAGGCCTTTGCCACGCACCGTGTCACGGTGCACATCCCACGGCGCCCCTATCGTGAAAGATTGCCTGGAATTCCGACGATCCGCATGTTCGAGGCACTCGCCTGCGGCATCCCGCTGATTTCAGCACCGTGGTCCGATGTCGAGCGGCTTTTCAGGCCCGGCGTCGACTTCCTGTTTGCCGAGAATGGCTCGCAAATGCGGCAACACCTACAGGCGGTGCTGGCCGATGCCGATTTCGCGGCCTCCCTGGTGGCCTCGGGTCTTGAGACCATCCGCTCGCGGCACACCTGTCGTCACCGCGTCGACGAATTGTTCGACGTGCTCTGGCAATGCACGAACCTGCACACTCTCGACCCGACCGCCGCAAAGGAAGCCGCCGAATGAAGATCGCATTCTATGGATCGAGCCTTTTGTCGTCCTACTGGAACGGCGCCGCGACCTATTACCGTGGATTGCTGAAGGCGCTTTCGCAACTAGGCTATGAAGTCACCTTCTATGAGCCTGACGTCTATGACCGGCAGAAAAACCGCGACATCGAGGCGCCGGACTGGTGCTCCGTCGTCGTCTATGAGGCGACCCGGCACGCGCTGATGCAGGTGGCGGAGCGGGCCGCCGAGGCCGATATCGTCGTCAAGGCGAGTGGTGTCGGCTTCGAGGATGAGGCGCTGCTGCGCGCCGTGCTCGACCACGCCCGCAGCGGCGCGCTCACCGTATTCTGGGACGTCGACGCGCCGGCCACTCTCGCCCGGTTGCGCGACGAGCCGGACCACCCGCTCCATCGTGCGCTGCAGGAAATAGACCTTGTGTTGACCTATGGCGGCGGCGATCCCGTCGTCTGGGCCTATCGTGCCATGGGCGCGAACGAGTGCGTGCCCATCTACAATGCGCTCGATCCCGAAACGCACCACCCGGTCGCCGGCAATGCGCGTTTTGCCTGCGATCTGGCGTTCCTCGGAAACAGGCTGCCGGATCGTGAAGCCCGTGTCGGATCGTTCTTCCTCGATCCTGCGAGCCAGCTGCCGGAACAACGTTTTCTGCTTGGCGGGTCGGGCTGGGGCGACAAGCCGCTCCCCGCCAATGTCGGCTGGCTCGGCCATGTCGGCACCCGCGACCATAACGCCTTCAATGTCACGCCAAAGGCCGTCTTGAACATCAGCCGCGACAGCATGGCCGCGAACGGTTTTTCACCGGCCACGCGTGTCTTCGAGGCGGCCGGCGCCGGCGCCTGCCTGATCACCGATGCCTGGTTGGGCGTCGAGCTGTTCCTGAAACCCGGCGAGGAAATCCTTGTGGCGCGCGACGGCGACGATGTCGCCGAAATTATGCAGGCGCTTACCCCCCGTCAGGCAAAGGCAATCGGCCAGGCCGCGCTTCGCCGTGTTCTCGCCGACCATACCTACGCACTGCGCGCGGCCGTGACCGATGCAGTCTTCAAACGCCATTTGACGCAGGGGACCGTGGAGGCGGCCGAATGACCAAGCAGTTGAACATCGTCTTTCTCGGCCTGTCGCTGTCCTCGTCCTGGGGAAACGGCCACGCCACTACTTTTCGAGGTCTGCTGAAAGGTCTTCACGAACTCGGCCATCGCGTGACTTTTCTGGAGCGCGATGTGCCGTGGTACGCCAATCACCGCGATTTGCGCGATCCGGACTTCTGCGCCTTGCGCTACTACGAAACCGTACCGGAACTTCAGCGGGACCATGCACGGTGCCTGGAACAGGCCGATATCGTGGTCATCGGCTCCTTCGTGCCGGAAGGGCGGGCGGTTATCGACATCGTCGCTTCACTTTGCAAAGGACAACTCTGCTTTTACGACATCGACACGCCGGTGACCCTGGCAAAGCTGTCGGCGGATGATTGCGACTATCTGAGCTGGCGCCAGATCCCCTACTTCGACATCTATTTCTCTTTCGCCGGCGGCCCGGTGCTTAAAGATCTGGCGCAGACCTTCGGCGCACGCCGCGCCGAGCCGCTCTACTGTTCGGTCGATCCGGAACGGCATCATCGCACCGCCGACCCGGTCCGCTGGGATCTCGGCTATCTCGGCACCTATAGCGGGGACCGGCAAGCCACGCTCAACGCGCTCCTGCTTGAACCTGCACGGCGCATGCCGGACCGCCGTTTTGTCGTCGCCGGCTCGCAATATCCCTCCGACATCGATTGGCCCGACAATGTCGAGCGCATCGAACATCTGCCGCCGGCCGGGCACGCCGCGTTCTACAGCCGCCAACGCTACACGCTGAACGTCACCCGCCGTTCAATGATTGCAGCGGGATGGTCGCCCAGCGTGCGCCTTTTCGAAGCAGCCGCTTGCGGCACGCCGATCATCAGCGACCGCTGGCCAGGCCTCGACAGTTTCTTTCCCGCACCGACGATCCACACGGCCAAGAAGCCGGACGATGTCGTCGCGATTCTTTCCCGGGAATCGGCTCGTACACGTCTCGCCATGGCCGACCGGGCACGCGAACTCGTCCTTGCGTCCCACACCGGTGTGGCCAGGGCTCGCGAATTCATCACGGCGCTTACGCAAGAGGAGGCGGAGGTCCTCGACCTCGACATCGGAAGTGCAGCATGACTGGCAGACAGGAGAAGATCGCGATGCGACGAACAAAAAAGGCGCAAAGGGCAAAGACGGTACTTGTCGCCGGTGGCGCGGGCTTCCTCGGTTCGCATCTTTGCGAAGCATTGTTACGCGATGGCTGGCGCGTGATCTGCGCCGACAACTTTCTCACCGGTCGCATGGAGAACATCAGCGCGATCATGGACAAGCCGGAGTTCCGGTTGATCGAGCAGGATATCTGCCGTCCGTTGGACCTTGGTGAGCCGGTGGATCGCATCTTCAACCTGGCATGCGCCGCCTCGCCGCCGCGTTACCAGGCCGATCCGATCCACACCACGCGAACCTGCGTCATCGGAACATTGAATCTGCTCGAACTCGCCGCCCGCAACGATGCCCGATTGCTGCAGGCCTCCACGAGTGAAGTGTATGGCGATCCGGAGCAACATCCGCAGAGGGAAGATTACGTCGGCCATGTGAACTGCACCGGCCCACGCGCCTGCTACGACGAGGGCAAGCGCACCGCCGAAACACTTTGCTTCGACTATCTGAGAGCCGCCAAGGCCGACGTTCGTGTCGCACGTATCTTCAACACTTACGGTCCGAGAATGGATCCGGCGGACGGCCGCATCGTCTCGAACCTGATCATGCAGGCGCTCGAGAAGCGCCCGCTGACGATCTTCGGTGACGGCTTGCAGACACGATCTTTCTGCTATGTCTCCGATCTGATCGACGGGTTGATGCGTCTGATGGATTTCGATCCCAATCCGGGCAAGCCGATCAATCTGGGCAATCCCGGAGAGTTCACCATCATGCGGCTGGCGGCATTGGTGAAGGCGATGACCGGCACCAAATCGGAGATGACGTTTCTGCCGCTGCCGCAGGACGATCCTCGACGCAGGCAGCCCGACATCTCGCGCGCGAAAGCGCTGCTCGGCTGGATGCCAAGAGTGCCTCTCAACGAGGGGCTCGCCCGGACGATCGGCTATTTCGCGAGCCTCGAAGGCGTTCCGATCGGCGACCAAATAGCAGGTCGCGCCACGAGGGCGAGGTCCACATCAGGCGGGCTGCAGAACCTCCCTGTCTGATGCTGGACCGCAGCCACCCCTTCGCGGTCGATTCCGACGGAACATCCGCTCAAGCTTGTGGTTTGGCGAGAGGACCAGATATGGAGGACATCCTCATGCGACCCAAGCGATCCGCACCGGATATCGACAAGATGGCGGAACAGGAGACGGCCGCCTATTTGCGGCGAGCCTCGATCACCTATCTGGAGTGCTGCGTCAGCCTGATGATGACCCACCTGCAGCGGGAAGAAGTGGCCAGTATTCTCGAGCAGGAAGCCGACATGCTGCGAAGCCTGGATTGAGGGGAACCGTCACGCCCTGGCCTTGTCCAGGAACCGTGTCAGTCCTGCCTCATATCGGTTGGCTGTCCCTGCCAGCCTTGCTCGTTCCCGTCCGTCCTCGGATTGAGCGGCCATGCTCCAAAGCCCCAGCTGAAACGCCAGGTAGCAAGGTTCGAAATACTCGACGAGCCCGAGGTCAATGCGGTCACCCATGCCGCCGATCAACGCCGCCGCCTCGCCTTCGGACAAACCATATTCGACGCAGGCGCCGGCAATGTCCCATTCTATCGGCTGGCAGCCGATCAGATCGTGTCCCCGGCAATGGTCGACGGCATCCGTCTTGACCAATGTGCCATCGGCACAGATCAGAAACTCCCAGGGGTGAAGCCTGCCGTCGATTTCGACGCGTTCCAGTACCTGCGGGACAGCCTGTTTCGAGAACCAGTTCCACAGTTTCGCCGCCTGGTTTTTGCCCAAAGCCTCGGAAGCGTTGTGAACGGCCATCTCCGCGAGGGCGGGCAATGAAGCACCCGGTTCGCGGGTTCGCAGATTGGTCGCTCGCCAGGCCAGATAGCGCGTGAACTCCGCGACAAGTCCTTGTCTGGGCAGCGGCAGTTGATCCATCGTGGTGCCGTCGGCCCACCGTTCAACCAGGAAACCGTGGCAGAGTCCGGCGACTTGCGACCCGAATCCGGCCTGATGCAACATCGTCGCGGTCCGCATCTTGCGCTGCCCGGTTTCGCCGAGGCCAACAAACTTGACGAGCCAGCGATCTGGACCCGCGGACGCCAGGAACTTTCGCCGTTCGGTGCCGCGAGTGCTCGGTGGCCAGCGCTTTTGGTCGGCATAGTGAAGGGTTCGCCACGCGCCGCCGGATATTTCGGTCAAACGCAATTCCGGACTGCCGACCGCCTCGGCTACCCAATCGCGCAGCGTTGGAATTTGCGAGCTTTCGGGAAAGGTGCGTTCAAACGTCATCGCCACATGTTTGCGGCAGCGCATCCATGTCTCCCGGACGTCCTGCGACGCTTCGGCGCCCGGATCGCCCGAATGGCTGGGAAACAGGTGAATACGGCTCCTATCGATACCCAGGTCCCGCAGCCACGTGACGACGGCGTGGATAGAACTTCCCGACAGGCCGGGACCTTCGTCGACGACAGCGAACCGAGCCGACGGCTCGTTCCTCCAGGCAGCGACCAACCGCGGATCGGCATTGACCCGCCGATCGAAAGGATGGCCGATCGGGCGCAGACTGATCGGAGGCGGCGCACCGATGGCGGCGGCCACCATGGCCGCAAGCCCCAAGCCGATACTGCGAATGCCGATCACGCATGTGTTCGCGTCGAGACCTGATTCCTGCGCCGCGCCCAGATAGCTCTCGGGATAAAGCGCATAATGCGCGTAACCCTCGGCCGAACCGGTCAAAACCTCTGCCTTCCAATCGAGCGCCGCCAGCAATTGGAGCAGTCGCGGATCGATGCCACCGCCTAAGGCGAAACCGCTTCGCCACGACTTCGCCACCTCTGCCGCAAGCCCGACCAGCAACTCGGCGCCTTGCCGTTGCGAAGGCGAATTGGTGTCGACGCCCAGGACCTTGAAGTCGACATCGGCGAGCCCCTGAACCAATTCCGACACGCTGATGAATAGCCCGACCAATGCAGCATGGCGCCGGATGCCGCGAGACATCCGATCGAGGCTTTGGGCCAGTTCGATCGCTGCCTCTTGAAGTTGTGGTGCGTTCTCGGTCCGCTTGTGGTCGCCGTAGACGATCATCGATCGATTTCCAATGCTTGCCGTGCGGGCAACGCGGCGGGTGCAGCTTCGATCCATGCCGTCTCGCGCAATTTTTCGAGCGACCAAGGAACATTCCGGCACGGTGGTGGTTCGGCGCAAGGAACTTACCTTTGAACAGCATAGGGCGGCAGTTTCGTGGGATCGAAAAAGGTTCGTGTTGGCATCGTTGGAGTCGGCAATTGCGCATCCTCCCTGGTGCAGGGCCTCTCCTATTATCGTCATGCAAAAAGCAACGAACCGATCCCGGGGCTGATGCATGCCGATCTCGGTGGCTATCATGTCGACGACATCGAAATCGTCTGTGCGTTCGATGTCGCCAAAAGCAAGGTTGGCCGCGATGTCGCGGATGCGATCTACGCTGCCCCGAACAACACGTTCCGCTTTGCCGACGCGCCGACGACCGGTGTTCGCGTCGAGCGTGGACCGACGCTCGACGGCATCGGCAAATATCTGCGCGACGAGATCGAAGAGGCGCCCGAACCGGTTGCCAACGTCAGCGATATCCTGCGCGACAGCGGAGCCGACGTGCTGGTCTCCTACCTGCCGGTGGGTTCGGAAGAGGCGACACGCTTCTATGCTGAATGCGCGCTCGAGGCCGGCTGCGCCTTCGTCAATTGCATTCCGGTTTTCATCGCGTCGCGTCCGGAATGGCGCCGGCGCTTCGAGCAACGCGGGCTGCCGCTGGTCGGCGACGACATCAAGAGCCAGGTCGGCGCGACCATCGTGCACCGGCTGCTGGCCAACCTCTTTCGCGAGCGCGGCGTACGCATCGATCGCACCTATCAGCTGAATTTCGGCGGCAACACCGATTTTCTCAACATGCTGGAACGTGAGCGGCTGGAATCGAAGAAGATCTCCAAGACACAATCGGTGACCAGCCAGCTCGATGTTCCCCTGGAGCCGGGCAACATCCATGTCGGACCGAGCGACCATGTGCCTTGGCTCACCGACCGCAAATGGGCCTACATTCGTGTCGAAGGCACCACCTTCGGCGGCGTGCCGCTGAATGCCGAGCTCAAGCTGGAGGTGTGGGATTCGCCCAATTCAGCCGGCGTGGTGATCGATGCGGTGCGCTGCGCCAAGCTGGCACTCGACCGCGGCATCGCCGGGGCGCTGACGGGTCCTTGCAGCTATTTCATGAAGTCGCCTCCCGAACAGTTCACCGACGCCGAAGCCCGGCAGCGCACGCTCGCTTTCATCGCCGGCAAGGATGAGCCTTTGCTGGATGCCGCGGAATGACCACCACGTTCTTCCTCATCCGCCACGCGGCGCACGACAATGTCGGCTCCTATCTTGCCGGGCGCATGGCCGGCGTTTGCCTCGGCGAGGCCGGCAAGGCTCAGGCCGAGCAACTTGGCCGCCGCATGGCCCAAGAGACGATTGCAGCCATCCTGTGCAGCCCGCGCGAGCGCACGCAGGAGACGGCGCTGCCAATCGCTTTCGCTTGCGGCGTCGGCGAAATCGCGATCTGCGCCGAACTCGACGAGATCGACTTCGGCGACTGGTCGGGAAAGACTTTCGACGAATTGAACGGCGACGCCGGTTGGCGCGCCTGGAACGACCAGCGCCAGGAGGCCAGGACCCCGAGCGGCGAGACCATGCTGGATGTCCAGCAGCGCGTGGTCTCGCTGATGAACGGCGTCCGCGAACTGCATCAGAACCAGTGCGTCGCCCTGGTCAGCCACGCCGACGTGATCAAGGCCGCCGTCTGCAATGTGCTTGGCTTGCCGGTCGGCGACTGCTTCCGCTTCGACATCGATCCCGCCTCGATCACGACCATCGTGGCGGGCGACTGGGGCTCGAAGCTCCTGCGAATGAATGAAGCGGCCTGACGAGGAAATTCCGGATGCGGATGGTCATTTTCGGTCTCACCGTCACGTCTTCATGGGGAAACGGCCACGCCACTCTGTGGCGCGGGCTGATCCGCGCTCTCGCGCGGCTGGGCTGGTCCATCACCTTTTTCGAACGCGACACTCCCTATTATGCCGGGGCCCGCGATCTGGATCAGCTCGACGGCGGCAATGTCGTGATCTATCCGGACTGGGAGGACATCCGCCGCGTTGCGGAGCGGGCGATGAAGCAAGCCGATGTCGTCGTCGTCACCTCCTACTGCCCCGACGCCGTCGAGGCTTCGCGCCTGGCCCAGCAGGCAAGTCGCGGGCTGCGTGTGTTCTACGATCTCGATACTCCAGTCACGCTTGCCCGCGTCGAGCACGGTGAGCGTCCGCCCTATTTCGGACCAGAGGGCCTTGCCGATTACCACCTCGTCCTGAGCTACACCGGCGGCTCGGCGCTCGAGGCGCTCAAGACGGTGCTGGGTGCGCGCCAGGTGATGCCGCTCTACGGGCATGTCGATCCGGACCGGCATCGGCCGGCCGAGAAGCGGGCCGAATTCGCCGGCGATCTGTCCTATCTCGGGACCTACGCGGCAGATCGCCAGGCCGGCGTCGAAGAGCTGCTGGTCCGCCCGGCCATGCGCCTGCCCGATCAGCGCTTCATCATTGGCGGCGCGCAGTATCCGCAGGAATTCCCGTGGAGCGACAACATCTTCTTCGTCAGGCATCTGCCGCCCGCCGACCATCCGGCGTTCTTCTCATCGTCGCGGCTGACGCTGAACGTCACCCGGGAAGCCATGGCACAAAAGGGCTGGTGCCCGTCGGGACGGCTCTTCGAAGCGGCCGCGTGTGGGGCTGCCATCATCACCGACGCATGGCCAGGCCTCGCGGACTTCTTCGAACCCGGCCGCGAAGTCCTGTTGGCGCATGACACGGATGACGTGGTCGCCGCGCTGCAATTGCCCGAGCACGAACTCGACGGCATCCGAAGGCGTGCCCGCGAGCGGGTCTTGAGCGAGCACACTTCCGCCAGGCGTGCAGCGGAACTGGATAGAATGCTGGCCGACGCCTTGCAAAATCCGGTCGGCGAACCGATCGAGGAAGCAGTCTGATGTTGGGCATCGTGCCCGCTGCCGGACGCGGCAGCCGCATTCAACCGCTCGGTTTCTCGAAGGAGCTGCTGCCGGTTGGCAGCCGGATCGACGGCCAGACCGAACGTCCCTGCGCCGTAAGCGAGTATCTGGTGCGGCGCATGGTCCAGGCCGGCGTCGACAAGATCTGCTTCATTATCGGATCGGGCAAATCCGACATTCTCGAATACTACGCGGCCGGCTACGGCGCCGCGGCGGCGCTCTTTGTGGTGCAGCCCAACCCCGTCGGTCTCTGCGATGCGATTTTCCGGGCAGCGCCCCTCGTGGCGCCCGACGAGGTCGTCCTGGTCGGCCTTCCAGATACGATCTGGTTTCCCGAGGACGGATTCCGTCATTTGCCCGACGATCAGCTTTCATTTCTGCTTTTCCCGGTGGACAGCCCGGAATTCTTCGATGCCGTCTGTACCGGGGACGACGAGCGCGTGATCGAAATCCAGGTCAAGCGACAGGATGCCTCCACGAACTGGGTTTGGGGCGCGTTCAAGATGCCCGGCCAGATCCTGCATCGGCTTGCGGCACTCTGGCGCGAGCGGGATGGTCGTGACGAATATATCGGTACATTGATCAACGCCTACCTTGCGGCCGGGGGTGTAGCCTACGGGATCAAAGCCGGCTCCGCTTATGTCGATGTCGGCACTTTCAACGGCTATCGCACAGCCCTGCGGTTGCTTGAAAACGGCGTCCCGTCAGCTCATCAACAGTCCGCAACGATCATGCCCGGCACGCATTCGCATGTACCCGTCGTTCCGGGCGAAGGAGCCTGAACATGTTGCATTCCCATGCCGAAATCCGCCGGCGCATCGACGCGCTCGGCCCGTGGTTCCACAACATGGAACTGGCCGGCGTCGAAACCGCGCCCGACCATTTTCTCGGCAATTACCCGCTGATCAAATGGCGCAAATTCGCCGACGCCATACCCGCCGATCTGGCCGGCAAGACCGTGCTGGATATTGGCTGCAATGCCGGCTTCTATTCAATCGAGATGAAACGGCGAGGCGCCGCCCATGTCCTCGGCATCGATTTCGACGAGGCCTATCTGGCGCAGGCCCGCTTTGCCGCCGAGATCGCGGGCTGCGAGATCGAATTCCAGAAACTGTCGGTCTACGACGTCGGTGCCCTGCGCGAGACATTCGACGTCGTGCTGTTCATGGGGGTGCTTTACCATCTGCGCCACCCCTTGCTCGCGCTCGACCTGATCCGTGAGCACGTCGCCGGCGATCTGATGATCTTCCAGTCGATGCAACGAGGCAGCAAGGAGCTGCCCGAGCTCGAAGAGAACTACCATTTCTGGACGCATGATTTGTTCGACCGGCCGGAATTTCCCAAGCTGCATTTCATCGAACACCGCTATGCCGACGATCCGACCAACTGGTGGATACCGAACCGGGCCTGCACCGAAGCGATGCTGCGCAGCGCCGGTTTCGAGATCGTTCTGCATCCCGAGCAGGAGGTCTATTTCTGCCGCGCTGCCGGCGCGCCGGCCGGCGGCGGCGCGATTTACCCGTCGAAAGGAAAGCTCCATGATTGAAGCCGCGATGATCTGGAACGAGCCCAACAACAAATCGCATTGGGACCCAGAGCTCGACCCCGATTGGAGCCGCTTTGCCAGGATGGCGGTCCTGTCGGCGGACGCGATCGCGTCCGAGAACCCGGCTCTGGCAAAAGTGCTTGGCGGCATCTCGCCGATAGACCCCGGCTTTATCACGCGCATGAAGGAATTGGGCGTGCTGGACCATGTCGATGCCGTCGCGGTGCACGGCTTTCCTCTCGACTGGAACCTGTGGCAAATCCAGGAATGGCCGCAGAAGATCGGCGAGATCGCGACCGTCACCGATCTTCCCATCTGGGTCAGCGAGGTCGGCGTATCGACCTTCGGGGCCGAGGAAATACAGGTCTGGGGACTGAAGCGCACCGCCGAATTGCTGCTCGGCAACGCACCACGTATCCAGTGGTATAGCCTCTACGACCTTCCGCGTGAATGGGAAGCAACGACGCGGCATCGCGAAGCGGAGGGATCCTCCTACTATCGTCATTTCCACATGGGGCTGCTGCGCCAGGACGGCACGCCGAAGCCGGCGCTGGAGGAATTCCTGCGCTACACACCCGCAATGGGGCTGGTGCAGTGGTTTCATTTCGAGGACCCGCGACTTGACGACGCCGTCGCCTGGATGAAGCGGCTCGGCGTCACCAACATGCGCACGGGGCTTTCCTGGGCCGACAGCTTCAGGCCGAATGCGTTGGACTGGTTCGATCGACAGATGGAGGCACTTGCCGATTTCGACGTCACGGTCACCTTCTGCTTCACGCCGGAGCATCGCGGAATGATGCCTCACCACACCAGCCCCCCACTGGTGCCCGAGGAATTCGCCGAGTTCTGTGCAACGATGGTCCGCCGCTACGCGCCCGTCATGACATCCGCCTCGCGCCCGACGCAGCGGGCCTCGGCTGCGTGAGGCTCTCATGCGACCCGGTCCGCGATCATTGGATGCATTGACCGAAGTAGAAGCTCACGGGTCCACCAATTCACTGCCTCTGGCACCGTGGCTCGGCCGGCCATGACGCTCACCGTCCTCAATGTCGCCTATCCCCTCGCGCCTGTCGGACCGGATGCGGTCGGGGGTGCCGAACAGGTCCTGTCGATGCTCGATCGGGCACTGGTTCGCACGGGTCACCGGTCGATCGTCGTCGGCTGCCGGGGCTCCAGCGCGAGCGGCACGCTTGTGGAAATACCTGCGGAAAGCGGCGTGCTCGACGAGGCGGCCAAGAGCCGCGCGCAGCAGGCCCATCGCGCCGCGATCGCCGCTGCCCGCGCCAGTTGGCCGATCGATGTGGTTCATCTGCACGGCATCGATTTCGATGCCTATCTGCCAGACGATGGCCCGACCTTGGTGACACTTCACCTGCCGCTGGACTGGTATCCGGTCGAGGCACTGCGCCCGACGCGCGACGACCTGTGGCTTCATGCGGTCTCGGCCGCCCAGCAGAAAACCGCGCCATCAGGCGCCAGACTGGCGGCGCCAATTCCGAACGGCGTCGACATAGAGGCGCTCAGCCTGCCGCAAGCGAAGCGCGACTTCGCACTGGTTCTCAGCCGGATCTGCCCGGAAAAGGGCATCCACCTGGCGTTGGACGCAGCCAAGCAAGCAGGTGTGCCGCTGGTTGTCGGCGGCAAGGTCTATCCCTATGAAACGCACGCGCGCTACTTTCGCGACGAGGTCCAACCTCGCCTCGATGGCCGCCGCCGCTTCCTTGGTCCGCTCGGTTTCACCGCCAAGCGCCGCTTTCTCAACGCAGCGCGCTGTCTGGTCATCCCGAGCCTTGCTGCCGAGACCAGCTCACTTGTTGCCATGGAGGCGCTGGCCTGCGGCACACCGGTTGTCGCCTTTCCGAATGGTGCGCTTCCCGATGTCATCGAGCACGGCAGGACAGGCTTTCTCGTCAATACGATCGACGAGATGGCGCAAGCCATCGTTGCGGCGTCCAGCCTGGACCCCGAGGCATGCCGGGCCGAGGCGCGGCGGCGGTTTTCGCTGGAACGAATGATCTCGTCTTACATCGACGCCTATCAAGCGCTGGCACGACTTGGCACCGATGCCGGGCGCCTCGCCGTCACACCGTGAGCAAGCCTGTGTTGCGCAGCGAGATCATCGATGATCCGGCGCAATTCGATACCCTTGCGCCGCATTGGTGGAGATTGTGGGAGCAGAGTTCCTCGGCGACGCCGTTTCAATCTCCCGCCTGGCTGGTGCCATGGTGGCGCACATTCGCGCCCGGCGACCTGGCGACGGTCGCGGTCTGGCGCGGAGGCGATCTGATTGGGCTGGCACCGCTCTATCTCGAGCACGGAACCGCTGGGTCGAAATTGCTTCCGGTCGGCATTTCGCTCAGCGACTATCTGGATATCCTGTGTGTTCCCGGCACCGAAGCTGAGGTCGTTGCCGCTATTGCCGAAAGGATCCTCTCGGTCGGCTGGTCGCAATGGATTCTGTCGGATTTGCCGGAAGGCGGTGCCGGTCTTGCGGTTACACACCCCGATCTGAAGGCGGGGCGGCCAGCCGCACATGGCGCTTGCCCCGTGCTCGCCATCGCCGGCGACGAAACGCTTGCGGGCTGCGTGCCCTCCCGACGTAGGCGGCAGTTGCGACGGGCGCACCAGGCGGCGTCCAGACGCGGCCGGACCGCATTGTCGTCGGCACGAGGCGATGCCCAAAGTTTCCTCGACCAGTTGATCCGCCTGCACCACGCGCGCTGGGCCGGACACGGAGGTGGCGTGTTGGCCGATGTCGCCGTGGAGCAATTCCACAGGCGCGCAGTACCCTTGCTCGACGCTCGCGGCCTGGTCCGATGCTGGCTGTTGGCAATCGATGGCAAGACCGTCGGCGCCTATTACGGCTTCCACCATCGCGGTCGCGCCTATGCCTATCTCGGCGGCTTCGACCCTGCCTATGCCGAGGAGAGTCCAGGTGCGATCCTGATCGGCCACGCGATCGCGGAGTCGATCCGCGAGGGTGCCCGCGAGTTCGATTTCCTGCGTGGTCAGGAGGCTTACAAATACAGCTGGGGCGCCATCGACAGGTGGACGATGCGCAGGATCTGGACGCGGAGCTGATAGCATGGGTGCAACCGGGCCAAAATCCGCCCAGCGCCGGATGGTGATTAGATCAATCGTAGAAGACTGCATGGCCGATGGTGTTTGCGCCGAAGCCGTCGTCGCCAGGCTGGCGCTTCACTTGGGGATGGAGATCAGGGTGGCGGAATTGGCGGAGATCGTGCTGGATGTCGTTCCGTCGGATTCGCAAGACGCGGAAAAGCTACAAGAGGTAGCCGCGCTGCTTCGCCACAACCCCGGCGCCTTTGCCACCTTGCGAGCGACGGGAGCGGCCGTTCGGCACGCACGCGACGACGACGAGACCGATGCCGCTGTCGTCAAGCGGCTGGCGTTGAGCTTCGATGCGGCGGCAGCGATTTCGCAAACAGCGAGTGTCCAGCTCACATCGCTCGGCGATGAGGAAAGGCTGTCGGCCACGACCGAGGAAGTCGCTGCATGGCTCAAGGAGCAGGACTTCACCGGAACCGGCCGGGACATTCTGGACATTGGTTGTGGCATCGGCCGTTTCGAGCGTGCGCTTGCCAAATCATTCAACCGGATGGTCGGCATCGATATATCCTCGCGGATGATCTCCATTGCCTCCGACCGATGCGCCGCGTTGGGCAATGTCGAGTTGCGGCAAACCTCCGGTCTCGATCTGACCGACTTCGACGACAGCAGTTTCGATTGCGTGCTGGCGGTCGACAGCTTTCCTTATCTGGTTCTGGCCGGCATGGCCGAGCGGCATTTCGATGAGATCGCACGCGTTCTGAAACGGCAGGGCTGGCTGGCCCTGCTGAACTATTCCTATCGCGGATCGCTTTTTTTGGATCGCGCCGATATCGGCCGTCTGGCGCAAGCTCACCAATTGCGGGTCGTCATCAATGGCGAGAAGCCGTTTCGGTCATGGGATGGCGACGCCTTCCTGCTTGCTCGTGGCGGCGGAACATTACCGCGCGCCGCCAGTTCGGACGTCGAACAAGAGGCGCTGAAGAGCGTCACTGATCCGAAGGAGGAAATCATGGCATCCGGCGACAAAAAACATTTCGGCCGCGGCACCCAGGGCAAGGGTACCGGCGCCGGCGCGATGACCGACCTGCCCAAGGACAAGGTCGGAGAAAACGCGGTTCTGTCCAATCGCGACAAGAAACAGCACAGCGAGGAGCGCGGACTGGATGGCAATCGCATCAAGTCCGATCAATATCAGGACCATGCCGCGAACCAGTTGCCGAAGGATTGAACGGCGTCACACCGCATTCTTGGCCCGCGGCGATGTAAGATTAAGGAAATAAACCTGTGCAAGGGCCGCCGGCAATCATGCCGGCGGTGGATATCGCCTTGTAATCTCGAGCATTTGTCACCACACTAAGGTCAAGGGACTGCTACTATCAAGAGAATTTGGATGTCTCGTTCGAGGGATGATACGGTGGACCCACAATTCGGTCTGGCTATGGACCAGGAGATCACTTCTCTCCTCGACGCCATAGAGCAGGAAAAAATTCCAGACCGGCTGACCAGGCTGGCGATGGAGTTGCAAAACGCGCTGGTCGAGAAGCGTCGACGTGCCGTGAAGAACTGACTATCTGCGGCTGTCACCCTCGATACCGAGTTGACCATCCGATAGATGATTTCGTCTCTCCATCAATGTCTGCAGTGAGCTCTCCCCGAGCAACTCGAGAATATTGGCGCGGGCACGATTCAGCCGACTTTTGACCGTCCCTACCGCGCAGCCGCATATCTCGGCCGTTTCCTCATAGCTTACTCCCAGAACGCCGATCAGCATCAGAACCTCGCGTTGGTGTTCGGGTAGCCTTTGAATGGCGCCGTGAACTTCCTTGCTTTGAACGCTCCATTCCTGGGTCGCTTCCGAAATCGGCCTTGAAGATGCACAGTCGAGCAGGCCTGGCGCTTCCCGGGCAGCAATCTTGATCCGGGTATAGTAAGTGTTGCGCATGATGGTGAAGAGCCATGATTTCATGCGTGTGCCGGGTTCGAACTTGTCGATGTTGGCGAGCCCCTTGGTCAGCGTCTCCTGCACCAGATCGTCGGCATCGTCGGGGACGCGACAGAAGGTACGCGCGAAAGCCCGGAGGGCGGGTATGAGGTCAACGATGGAAACTTCATTGGTTTCCTGGTCGGCCGAAATGTAGCCTCCGGATGACAATGGGCCAGCTCCCAGAAGAAAGAGTGTACGAATGCAGCCCCTGCTAAATGCATGGAAGTTTGGTTCGTTCCTCGCGCTGGGGACAACTCTTCAGAAATTCGGCAGGCCGCAACGATGACGCCTCCTTCGATGATGGGCTCACGGCGCAGATCGAGGATCTTTCATGGCCAGATCCGTCCGTCGCTCCGCCCAATCGGCAGGTGGACCGGAACCGGATAGCGCACGCGGAACCGGGGGAATTACACCGGATCGCGGGAAATTAAGACGCCCACTCTGATCGCGGCGCTCGGCCCTATGATTGGCTGGGCTCTTTGGCCGCCCGTTCTCGCTGCTTTTTCAGAACCTCGTCGGTCCCCACCAGCTTCTTTGCTCCGCCTGGAATGGCTGTGGACACGACCGCTGGCGGGTCGCTCGCGGGAAAAGAATCCTCCAACCCGGCCTGCAGTTGATCCTCGAGCGTCTGCGGTTCTTCGGAGCGGCCGGGCGTCCTGCGGGTTTCTGTCTTTTCCAGCGATTGTTTCTTCTTTGGCGAATCGTTCGCTTCCCGGATCAAGGCATAAAGCTGCTCGATCGCGAATTCCTTGATCGTTTCGAAATCGGCCCGATCGTCCTTCGTCGCTTCGATCTGGGCGACCATGGCCTTTTCGAACCGCGCAAGGCTTTCACCTCCACAGGCGTGGGAAAGCCGCAGCAATGCTTCGTGCAGCATCATCGGAGTGAAATGAGCTGAAGCCTCAAGCCTGAGTTGCCGCAGGCGATCCGGAGTGGCGGCCTGGAAGTTTGACATGGCGGTGTCCTCTCTCTCACAAGCGTGTCAACGACAATTGATCGCCGATGTTCCGCCACGCCTGAAGATACTTCACCTCCCGCGAACTACAGGAACCAGCTTGCCGCCAGACCCACCGACGCCGAAAAAATCGCCAGGGTCGTCGCGGCACCCAGGATGTTCGTGCTTTTGCTGTTGACCTTGTCACCCATGATCTTGCGGTTGTTGGTCATGATGAGAATGAGAAGCAGGAGCGGAGGCGTGGAAAACCCTTGCACGATGCCCGACCAGACCATGGCCTTCATTGGATTGAAGCCGAGGAAATTGAGACCCACCGCCACCAGCGTGATCATCCCGATCGCCATGTAGAATTTAGGAGCCTGCCGGGGCTCGGCATTCAAGCCATTCCTCCATCCCATCGCTTGGGCGAAATCGAAGGCAGCGCCAGCCGTCATGACCGGCACAGCCAGAAAGCCGACGCCAATTACGCCTGCGGCAAAAAGAATTCCCGCCGCATCGCCGGCAAGCGGCCGCAGCGCTTCGGCCGCCTGCGCCGCGGTGTCGATCTGAGTCTGGCCGGCTTTGTAGAGCGTCGACCCTGTCGAAAGAATGATGAAATACATGATCAGATTGGAGAACGTCATGCCGATCAGGATATCGCGGCGGGATCGGCGGAGTTCGCCCTCGGTGGCGCCCTTGCGTTCTTCAAGGGTCGTTCTGCCCTTGGCGATCTCCTCCTCCACCTCCTGGTTCGACTGCCAGGTGTAAAGATATGTGGAGAGGGTCGTCCCGACGATGGCGACCAGGATGGACAGGTATTCGCGGCTGAACTCGATCCTTGGCAGCAGCGTGCCGCGCAGGACCGAGGCGGCATCCGGTTTGGCAAGCAGCGCGGAGACCACATAGGCAAGCAGCGCCAGCGCCAGCCATCGGAACACATCGCGGATCAATGTGTAGGATCCGAACACCTGCAGGGCAAAAATGACGATCGCGACGACAATGACGATCAGTGGACCCGGCAGCGAAACGAACAACCTGGCGGCCGCCGACATGGCGCCAAGGTCGGCGGCTGCCTCGATCGTGTTGCCAATCAGCACGCCCGCCAGAACAGACCATAGCAGCCAACGCGGATAGAAATCGGATATGACCTTGAATAGTCCACGACCCGAAACCTGACCGAGTTTGGATGAAAGATAGACGACGAGGTACATCATCGGCAGAGTAACCGGTGCCGTCCACAGCAGGTCGGGCCCAAATCGGGCTCCGGCACTGGCGTAGGTACCGATGGCCGAACAATCGTCGTCGGCCGCGCCGGTAATCAGTCCAAGCCCGACAGCCCGGACTACGCCGCCTTGCTTTCGCTCGCTTTTCCTCTGGCCGGCACTATCCAGTGGCTCACTCATTGGAAGCGCATCTTCACCGAGGGCACATCAAGCCGATCGCGCGGACTGACAGCGCAATAAGGATAGCCGTCGATGGGCCTGCCGCCCACGGTAGGCGGATGGCGCCTGCTTGACGGCCTGTCGGCTCATCTGCGCCTGCTGCATTGCAACAAGAACGCCGCCCGATTGGTCACCCCGGAGAGAAGAGCGACTTCGGGCGGTGCTCCGAGCCTTGGCTCATTTGTTGCAGTTCTGCATGTTCGACGTTGTCGCGCCGGAGGCGGTGTTGTTGTCGATGTCGTTGCCCGCGGCATCCTTGCAGCGGTCGGTCATGCCGTTCGACGGTTTTGTCGAATTGGTTGCGTTCGGATCGGTGGGCGTTACCCCTGCACCAGAGCCGGTCCCGGTCCCATTTGCGCCATTGGTCATGCCGGATGTCGAGCCTGAACCGCTGTTGGTTCCGGTGCCGTTCGACTGTGCCATGGCTGACGTGGCCAGAGCGACCGCAAGCACCGTGGCGGAGAGAAGTTTGGTAATCATGGAGGATCTCCCATGGTTGTGTGCTGCCTCCACCAAACCAGTCGCTCGCTTATATGTTCCGACTGAAACGGTCTTCAGCGAAATTCTTATGGGATGGGTTCTTTGCCGATCGATTTGATGATGGCCCTCACATCTCGCGGAAACCGACCCGCGCGAGAAATATCATGTCTCCGGCAAAGCAAGCACCAATTATGTTTCAGCGATCGCTAAAGGAACCGAACGGCGATCGCTGAATTCTGCTTCAAGCGGATATCGAAAGGGACCGCGTTTTGGAGCACCTCCATGAGGGACATAAGCGCCGAAGTCTCTGAAAAACAGAGCAATATTCGGGCAAAAGGGCCCTTCCAGCGATTCCTGCGCACAATCGGACCTGGTTTCATCACAGGCGCTTCGGACGATGACCCTTCGGGCATCGGCACGTACAGCCAAGCGGGCGCTCAGCTGGGCTTCGATGTCGGTTGGACCATGGTGTTCACTCTTCCGCTCATGGTCGCGATCCAGGAGATAGCAGCGCGGATAGGCCGCACGACAGGTCGAGGTATTTCCGGCAACCTGGCCAGACACTACCCGTCTCCCCTGATATATTTTGTAGCCTTGCTTTTGTTCGCCGCCAACGTGATCAACATCGGGGCGGACCTGAGCGCGATGGCTGATGCATTGCGATTGCTGGTGGGCGGCCCAAGCTCGCTTTACGTCGTTGCGTTCGGCCTGGCTAGCGTTTTGGCGATCGTCTTTCTCGACTACAGCCGGTACGTCACGGTCCTGAAATGGACAACGCTGAGCCTTTTTGCCTACGTGGTGGCTGCGTTTCTGGCTGATATCCCATGGGGCGAGGCCCTCAAGGGGGTCGTTCTTCCGCACATGGAATGGAACCGGGCCTTCTTCACGACATTTCTGGCCATACTCGGCACCACGATTTCTCCCTACCTGTTCTTCTGGCAAGCGTCGCAAGAGGTCGAAGAGGAAATGATTGACCCCAAGGCCAAGCCGCTGAAGCGGGCACCGTGGCAGGCATCGCGTGCCTTCCAGCGCATTCGCGCCGACACCTTGGTGGGCATGGCTTTTTCGAACCTGATTGCCATCGCGATCATCGTTACAACGGCTGCCACCTTGCACAAGGCCGGGGTGACTGAGATCAATTCTTCCACCGATGCGGCCAGGGCCCTGGAGCCGGTCGCGGGCAAATTCGCATTTGTGATCTTTGCAATGGGGATTATCGGCACCGGCCTTCTCGCGGTGCCGGTTCTCGCGGGCTCGGCCGCATTCGCCGTGGGCGAGGCGTGCCGCTGGCCAGTAGGACTGGAGCGCAAGCCGAAGGCAGCGATGGCATTTTATGCGACCCTGGCCGCCGCCGTGGCGCTGGGAATGGGGATCATGCTCACGCCGATCGATCCCATCAAGGCGCTTTACTGGAGCGCCGTCATCAACGGCATATGCGCGGTCCCCGTAATGGTCGTCATGATGCTGATGACCGGACGTTCCGACATCATGGGCGAATTCGCCGTTGAGGGTTGGCTGCGCTTTCTCGGATGGCTCGCGACAATCACAATGGGACTGTCCGTGGTCGGCCTCGCGCTGCAATGGGCCTTTTGAATTGCCCGATCGGGCTGCAACACGGCCAAAAATCGTGCAACGCGGCGGGCGCGGTGACACCTTGCGATGAACATCCTTGCAACCCGGCATGCCATATTTCGATCGAAGAAAGTCAGCGCGTTTCCTTGACGACGACCGCGCTGACGGCGGCGAGCACTCCGATCGCGTTCAGCGCCGCCCCCGCATAGCGCCAGAAGCCGGATGGCCACAGCGCCGGGTCGGCGGTGAAGGCGTTGATTACCGCAAACAAGGCCATTAACCCGGCCAGCACCGACAGCCCGGCATAGGCCCAAAACCAGCGCGGCCTGCACAGCACCAGCAGGACTGCTATGCCGACCAGCAGGGCCGCCGCCGCGATCGAGGCCGTTGGCCCCAGTGCCTGTTTGCCCGCGGCCATCAGCAGCACACCCGACACGTTCCAGAGTGCAGACAGTCCGGCCCACACGAGCTGTGCAGCCAGCGCAGTTCTTGCCGGAAGGGCGTCCGGCATGGCACCGGTGCTGTCTGCCATCAGACTGCTTGTCAGCCCCGCCCCAGTTGTTCCGCCCAATGCGCGGCCATTGCCAAGCCGAACACGTTGGTGCGACAACAGCCTCCAGCCATCGGGCTGGAGTTCGCGCCCGCCGTGGCGTCCGTGCAGGCCATGGATGAGACCGGCTCGCAGCAATTGCAGCTACCGCCGCGATTTGCGATCGACGCGAAGCTTGCGCCTGTCGCCGCCGGCAGATCGGCCCCTTTTGGAAACGACAACGACGCCTTCTTCATCGTGCCGTCTGGCTGCTTGACCGGATAGACCGTGCCTTCGTGGACAGTGCCCCACACGGCGATATCCTTGATCGTCTCAGGCGCGACCTCGAACGGATCGCTTTCGAGGATGGTGAAATTGGCAAGCTTGCCCGGTTCAATGCTGCCGATCTCGTCTTCGAGACGGTATGAGCGCGCGGGCCCGATCGTAACCGCCTGTAGGGCCTGTTCGACTGACAGACGTTGTTCTGGACCGGCCACGCGCCCGGAAAATGTAGTTCTGTTGACCGCCGACCAGACGAGGAACAGCGGCTGGCCGGGAGCCATCGGCAAATCCGAATGGAGAGAGGTCGATATGTTTAGCCGGCCGGCATCGCCGATCGGAACCATATGGTCTGCACGCTCCTTTCCAAGCCCGATATTGCCGTAGATATCGGCAAGCGCCGTGACATAGTAGGGATTGGCGCCGATGACCGCGCCAAGTGCCGCGATGCGCGGTACCTGGTCGGGCCGGGCGTAGCCGAAATGGACGATCTCCGTCCTATGGTCGTGTTTCGGATTGCTGCTCATGTTACGCTCAAGCGCATTGAGCACTGTGTCGAGTCCCGCATCGCCATTCTGGTGGATGTGGATATGATAGTCGGCCTTCCAGTAGGCATCGAATGCCTTGTCAAACAGTGCCGGCTCCATGATCCATTCGCCATGATGGCCGTCGGTGTAACCCTCCGACATCTGCATGAGCTGGCTAAAGATCGCCCCGTCGGCGAACAGCTTGACTTGCTTGGGCAAATATTCCGCCTTACCCTTGCCCCAACCGAGCAGGGCCTCGGTTTCGCCGATCAGATCGCCCTCGATATGCTCCAGCGCCATGGTCTTGCCGTCGGGCAGAAAATAGGTCCTGAACGGCACGTCGTCCCCGCCAAAAACAGAATTCAGCGCCTCTTGAAGCGGCTTCGAAACCATCGCGCCAGGGTCGCCGATGATGGTCAGGCCCGAACGGTGAACATAATCCTTGATCAGGTCCAGGCCGGCGAACAGACGCTCTTTCGTCGCAAAGACCGGAACCAGCTTCGGCAGGGCGGCAAACATGCCCTGTTCGAAGAAATACCCGTCCTCCAAATTGGTCTGGGCCTTGGCTGTTTCGGGGAAGTTGGCGACAAATTCGGGCGTTATGCCAACGAGATCCAGGGCAGCCGTGTTCAGGATGAACTCATGGCCGGAACGATGCCAGACGAAGATGGGCCGCGTCTTGCTGATCGCATCGAGTTGGGTCCGGCGAACCATGCCATGGAAATAATGGTGGTAGCCCCAAGTCATCAGCGGCTCGTTCGGATCGGAGATGGCCGTCTCGGCTTCCTTCACCCGGGCAATATAGGATGCCGCATCGGAAGCGGCCTTCGAGGTTCCGGCCGGTAGCACCCAATCCTCGATGGCGATGACGGTCCATGTCAGGGTTCCTGCGGCGAGGATGGGATGCAGGTGCTGGTCGATCATCCCGGCGATGATGATCTTTTCGGCAAAGCGGTCATCCGTCTTAAATGGCTGCTTGCCGACAAGCTGCTGAAGTTCGTCCAGCTTGCCGGCCGCCAACACGCGTGAGCCGACCACCGCCACCGCATCGGCCGCAGGCTGGCCCGCCGCCATGGTGATGACGCGCCTGGCCCTATAGATCGTGATCTCCGGCAGCTGAACAAGCTGCGACTCCAGATCCTGAAGACTGAATTCGGCAGCGTTCGCGCCACCGAAGCCGACGGCGGCCATGGGCAATGTTGCCAGCAATTGAAGAATGGTTCGGCGGCTCAGGTCTGTCGAAGCGCGTTTCATCACGACCATCCCTCATGGACCAGCGACGCGACGTTAACAGCCGGAGACAATATTGTATAGCCAAGCCTTTTAGGATTGACCGCCGCGTCTGTTCATCCAGTTGCTTTAACTCGGAAATGTTGTAGGTTTCTTTGGCGACTTGCCAGATTTTCGAGGGGCGACGATGATCAAGTCCACGTTCGGATGCCCTTGCTGCAGCGGAAATCTTGGCGGTTTCTTCTCGTCAAGTGTGGACACCGCCAAAATCATCAAAGCGAGCCTCGACAAACACGGTTTTGCCGGTGCCCCCTGGCGCGCAAACGTAAGCCGCCGCGCCTTCGTCTCGGGCGCCACTGCGGTTGCTGCTTCCGCAGGATTTTTGCCCAAGGCGTCCCACGCCGAGGGTGCCACCACGACCATCTTTGCCGGCGGCACGATCCTTACCGTCGACGCGAATTTCTCCGAGGCCGAGGCCATGGCCGTTCGCGGCAATCAGATACTCGCCGTCGGCAAGGAGGCGGACGTCCGCACCGCGGCCGGCGCCGGCGCAACGGTGGTGGACCTTGCCGGCAAGGTCATGCTTCCAGGCTTCATCGATGCGCATGGCCATGTCATATCCGGCTCGGTGATCGCCGCCATGATGGACTATGTCGGCATGGCACGCTTCGCCAGGACGGCCGAGGTGCTCGGCTTCCTGAAGGACAAGGCAGGCAAGACGCCTGCCGGCGAATGGATCGTCGCGCGCAATTTCGATCCGGCCGTCCAGGAGGGGCCGGATGCCCTGACCTTTGCCGAACTTGATGCCGTCTCCACGGAACATCCTGTGTTCATCATGAACGCGTCGGGCCATCTGGCCTATGCCAACACCAAAGCGTTCGAGGGCGTTCCCGACGATATCGCCAATCCGCCTGGTGCCGAATTCGTGCGGGACGCTTCCGGTAAATTGACCGGGGTGATGAAGAATAACACGGCCTTCCTGCAAATATTGGGACGCAATCCCGCTGCGGCCAAAGCCGACCCGGTAGGTATGTTGATCAGCCTTCTTGAACAGTGGGGCAAGCTTGGGCTGACCATGGTCAGCGAATTCTCGCTCGGCACGTTGACGCAGTCGACCGCCGATGCCGATGTCATGCATGCCGCGGCTCAGTCGGGCCGACTCAAGGCGAGGCTTCGCACCTATCCTTTCTATTCGCTCGGCGCCGAAGCCTGGGAGAAGGCTGATGTAAAGCCGGGCGACGGCAATGCGCTGGCCCGCATCGCCGGCTACAAGCTTGTCGCCGACGGCTCCAACCAAGGCTTCACCGGGCTGCAGCGTGATCCTTACGTCAATTCCGACTCGCGCGGCATCGCCTATATGTCGGCGGACGAACTGAAACAGGCCGCCGTCGAACAGGCAATGAAGGGCTGGCCGATTGCGATCCACGGCAATGGCGATGCCGCCATCGACAATGTGCTCGATGCCTGCGAGGCGGTGAAGGCGGCCGGCGCCGACATGAGCAAGGTGCGCCCGCGCATCGAACATTGCTCCATCCTGCATGACGAACAGATCTCACGCATGAAGAAGCTCGGCCTTTCCGCGAGCTTCCTGATCGGTCACGTGCATTATTGGGGTGTCGCCATGCGCGACGACGTGTTCGGGCCGGACAAGGTGCTGCTGCTCGACCGTTGCAAGAGTGCGGAGGATGCCGGCGTCGGCTTCACGCTGCATTCCGATTTCATGGTCACCGACCCCCATCCGCTGCACATGATCGAGATGGCGGTGACGCGCAAGACCTGGAAGGAGCCCGACTTCGTGCTGGCCCCCAACGAACGCATTTCCGTGGAGCGGGCCATCCGCGCCATGACTTCCGAGGCTGCCTGGCAGCTTGGTTCGGAGCATGAAGTCGGCAGCCTCGAAGCCGGCAAACTCGCCGATTTCGTGATCCTCGAAAAAGATCCGCGCAAGGTCGATCCGGACACGATCAAGTCTATCGCCGTTCTCGAAACCTGGATGGACGGAAAGCAGGTTTTCAAGGCCTGAAGGACATTCGGAATGCGGAGACATTCCGATGCGAGGGGGATCACTTGGAACATTCGCGCAAACTGCTCGGCGCCCTGATTGCCATAGCGGCCGGGCTTGGCGTTGGCTCCGCCTCCGCGCAGGAGGCCACCACCGCCACAGCAGCGGACAATTCGATCTGGACCCGTCCTTCCCTGCTCGACGGTTCAGGCAGCCTCAAGGAGCGCATGCGCGACAACGGCATCAATGTCGATTTGTGGTGGACGCAGTTTGCGCAAGGGGTCGTCAGCGGCAACGGCAGCCGCGACTGGCCCTATGGCGGCAAGGTCGACGCCATCGTCACGCTTGACGGCGAAAAGCTCGGTCTCTGGTCCGGCTTTTCGGTCAACATCCACCAGGAGGCGATCTACGGGCAAGACGCCAACAACCAGGGCGACGGAACCTTCATTCCGGTCAACATGGCGCTGGCTCTGCCACGCCAGGGTGGCTACGACACCGACACATCGATCGTCTTCACGCAGAAATTCAACGACAAGGTCTCGCTCAGTGTCGGCAAGTTCAACATGCTGGACGCGGCCTCGCGCACGCCGCTGATCGGTGGCGGCGGGCTGACCACTTTCATGAACATGGGGCTGGCGGCACCCATCAGCGGCGTGACGCCGCCCTATATTATCGGCGGCTCGCTGAGCGTCCAGACCGCTCCGGCGAACTTCACGCTGCTCGTCTATGATCCCCGCAGTGCCCAGGATTCCGACGTGCTACGCCATCCCTTCGCGGACGGCGTAACGACAAGCCTGTCGGCGACCGTTCCGCTGACCATCGGCGGTCTGCCGGGCTTCCACACCGTGCGCGGCGTCTACAGCACACAGGACGGCATCGATCTCAGGGACATTCCCCAAGTCATTCTGCCGCCCGAATTCGACGCCGTGATCCGCAAGAAGGCGCATTACTGGTACGCGTCCTACGCCTTCCAGCAGTATCTCTACCAGGATCCCGCCGATCCCCGCAAAGGCTGGGGCGTTTTCGGCGAGGTCGGTGTCTCGGACGGCAACCCCAACATCTTCGCCGGCCACTACATCATCGGCGTCGGCGGCAACAGCCCGCTTCCCAACCGCTCAAACGACCGCTGGGGCATCGCCTATTTCAACACGGTCATGAGCAAGGACGTGCGCGACGCCGTGGCGCCGCTTGGTGTCTCGCTGAACAGTTCCGAGGGCGGCGTCGAGGGTTTCTACAACGTCGCCTTCACGCCATGGTTCAACGTGACGGCGGACCTTCAGATTCTCAATCCATTCCCGAAAAACAACGACCAGGCGGTGGTTGCCGGGCTGAGAACGCAGGTGCGGTTTTAAGGCCCCTCTTATCCGCTCCAACGGCTCACCTGCCAGCCTTGAAGTAGCAGGCGGCTTTTCGCCCGACCGCACCGGCTGCGATTTCCAGCCAGGGCCGGTCCGCTCAGGCTCCTCTCGCCTCGCTCGTCAACGTGCGCTCAGCGCGACCATGCGATCGAGGGCGGCGCCGAGGCCTTTCAGTGACACCGGAAAACTCAGCGGGGTCTCGGCCGCGGTGGTGACGTTGAGCTTGAGCTCCGTGCCTGCCTTGAGCCTCTGCGCCAGCGCCCGGTCGATCGGAAACAGCGCCACGCAGCCATTCGGCAGGCAGGTCCTGAACTTCAACGGCCCGACGGGCTGCTGGTCGTCGATCTGCGCCGCCACGCCGGGCTCGAACAGGATGCCGAAGGGCAGCAGCAAGGTTCCGGTCAATCCGCCCTTCTGCCCCACGCGCAGTTCCACGGCCAGAAGCCTCTGGCCGTTTTTCTGCGTCTGGTCCTGCGTGACCGTGCAGACCCGGGCATTGTCCTGCATGCCGCAGGCCAGCTGCCAGTCCTGATAGGTTTCCTGGAGCGACGACGCGCCGTTCGGCAGCGACGCCGCCTGCTGCTGTTGGGCGAAAGCAGCCGGCAGCGAAGCGGAAAAGGCAGCCGCGCAGATGGCGGCTGCCTTCAGCGAAAAATGTCTACGAACCAATGAATGCGGCCTTCTCTTTTGTGCCGGGCAAATGCCCGAAATGTCGGCTTCGAGACGCCGTTATTCTCACGTACAGACCCATTCGCGGATCTTGCACTGGATCCCCCCTGCCTCGCAGGCCTGGAGCGCGAGATCCTCCGCCTCCCGGCGGGTCTCGGCCGAGTTCACGCCCCAGGGGGTGAACCGGTGCTCCACCTTGTCGGCCACGGCGAGCGCGCCGCAATGCTTGTAGGGAAATCCGGTTTCGTCGTCGTCCGTCCAATGGCGGTGATTGCGGAACACGGCAACGACATTGCAGGCTTTTCCACCGGCATTCTCGCAATATTTCTGCGCGATGTCCTTGGCTTCCTGCCGCTTGTCGGCGCCCCAGAAGAAGCCGTACTTGGTATCGGTCTGGGAGTAGGCGATTGCCGCCCAGATACCTTTCTCCTCTTGCGGCGGTTCGGACGGCTCCACCAGATCGGCCGAGACCACCTGCCCGCTCCACAGCAAGGCCATGCACAAGACTGTCAAACGTCGCGATTTCATGGTCCGCAATCCTTTCCAGGGCGTCTCGCCCATTCGCCTGACATCCTCACTTGGCCGCCGATGCGATGGAAATCACCACGCATGTGTTGCCCGTCGGCAGCAGAAGCGCTTCACCCGTGCTGCCGCCAAGCTCGTAGACTTCGACCTGTCCGAGATGTCGGTGATCTTGCTGCCTTGCGGAAGAATGGATGGAATATCCGCGCACGGGCTGGCGAACGGCGCCACCCGTACCATCGCGCCCTCGCAGCCCGACGCTGTGGGCGATGCGAAGACCACGCCGGCCGCCGGCCCGCTGTACCGGTCCGTGGCATAGTCCATGCCGACAAAGGCCTGGACGGCATGCTTGTCGGCGGCCTGGTCGTTCCACAGGGATTTGACGCTGTATTTCGTGCCGGTCGTCAAAAGCTGCCCGAGCACCGGGAAGACGGTCGAGCAGGCCTGTACGCCGGCCTGCTTGACGTGCTGGAGGAAGGGCGTGTCCGGCAGCGCGGGAGCGGCGGCGGCCTCGGCCTGCGCGGCCGTCGGGCTGCCGACCAGGCCGGCGATCGCGGCATAGTTCGCGGCGGCAAAGCCGATGCCCATCATGGCCAGCCCCAGCAGCGAAAATCCGACGATGCGCGGCCAACGCCGCGGCGGCTCGACGGTCCTCTTGCGGTCCGGCTCGACGATCCTTTTGCGGTCCGGCTCGACGGTCGGATTGCCGCGCGTCGTGGAGATGAATGGGTCTTGCTGGCTCACGGTGCTGCCTCGGTTATTTGACTGGCGCAAGGGCCTCGGACAGCCCCTTGAGCGTTGCGGTGACGGTAATGGTCTGGCCATCGACGGTCGGGTAGGAAATCGCCGGCGTTGCCTTCTGCGCTATCTCCTGGCGCATCAGGGGTCCCACCGGCAGCATGCCGACGCAGACCATTTCGTTGCAGCCATTCAGATGCACGTCGATCGGCTCGGCGCGCCCATCGAACTTCAGCGACACCAGCCCATCGCTCCTGGCGTTCGGCGCGGTGCGCAGGATCATGTAGGGCTTGCCATCCTGGGTGGCCGCGAGCGACCAGCTGAACGCCATCTTGCCGGCGCCGTCCTCGATCACCTGCGAGACGTTGCAGACCTTCTTGCGCGCCTTGAGGTTCTCGTCGCAGATCAGGGTCCAGTTCTCGAACGGACGGATGGTGCGCTGGTATTGTCCGAGCTTCACGTCGGGAGGCACGACCACGTCGGAGGGCTTGATCCTGTAGGGCGAAGCCACCTGCCCGGCAGCCGGCGCCAGCCCGCCGGCAAGCGCCAGGCAGGTGAGGCATGCCATGGCAAATCCGGGGAAAGCAGACGGTTTTCCCGGATTCGCGTCTAGCCTGTCATGGCCGGTTCGCCTGTTCATTGCCGCCCTGTTGTCCACCTCAGTTCAAGGTGAAGCTCAGGCCGGCGCCGACACCGACATTTCCACCCGCCGCCGTGCCCGACACATTGCCACGGATGCGGCCGTCCTCGCTGGTGTAGCCCGCGCCGAAGGCCAAGGCGCTCGAATCCCGCCAGAAGCCGCCGCCGGCCGCCACGCTCAGCTTGCCGGGACGGTCGTCATAACGCAGCGAGGCCGCCGCCAGTCCGATTGCCGCCGCCTGCCGGGCTTCGTCCCTGATGCCGCTGATGTCGGAATTGAGCTGGCCCAGTTTCTGGTCGGTATAATTGTTGGCCTGCTGCAACGTCGTGACCGCCACCTGGTCGGTATAGGTCTTGCTCTGGGCCAGGTTCAGGTTCAGCTGGTTGACGTTGACCGCGTCGGTGCCGGCAACGCCCGGGCCGACATTGGAGATGACGACAGGCGCATTCGGGTCGCCGCCTTGCAGCGTTATCTTGTTGGTCTTGGTCGTCGATCCGTCCGGATTGTTGATGGTGTCGTATTGCACGGTGTTCTGGACGGTGCCGCCGATGCCGCCGATCGTTTTGGTCAGATCCTCGATCGCCGTGTTGGTGGCGTAGAGCTGCGAGCCGTTGATCGCATCGGTGCTGCCGGAAGAAACGCGTCCGGCGGCGACATTGGTGATCGTCCGCTCGGAGCCGGCGTCGCCGACGCTGACGGTTCCGGTCGGGGTCGTGCCGGCAAAGGCATAGGTCTTGCCGTTGATGACCGTGTTGGGAGTACCGACGGCGGTCTGCGACACCGAACCCGAACCGAGCGCCACATCGCTGGCGTTGTTGGCCTGTGCGCCCTGGCCGAGCGCGACGGCGCCTTGCCCCGCGGCTGTCGAGCCATGGCCCGCGGCCAGGCTGTCTGTGCCGCTCGCCACGCTCTCCGGCCCGATCGCCACCGCGTTGGCACCCCCGGCGATCGAGTCTGCCAGTCCCGAATTGGCGTGGAAATACTTGATGCCGCCGCCATTGTTGATGTTGGTCAGCGCATTGTCGACGGCGGTGAAGCCATCATAGACGGTCGAATAATTGTTGCCCTGGATGTTGTAGGTCGGACCGGTGATCGAACCGTCGGGATTGACCGTGGTGCCGCCGCCGAACAGGTTGGACACGTTTTGCGAGACGCCGCGCAGCTGCGAGACGTTGACGCCGTCGGTGTCGGCCGAGCCCGCCGCGACATTGGTGAGCTTGCGTTCGGCGCCCGCGGCGCCGAACGACACTTCGCCGGCGGAAGTCTGCGCGGCGGTCAGGCCAAAGGCGGTGTAGCCGGCCTGCGCGCCGACCGAGGTGATCGACGAGGCACCCAATGCGACGCTGTTGGCGAAGGTGCTCTGGGCGCCGGCGCCGAGCGCCACCGACTGGACGCCGGAAGCGGTCGAGTCGGTGCCGAGCGCGATGCCGTCGGCCAGCATGACATGGGCGTTCTGGCCGATGGCCGTGCCGCCGGGGGCCGTCTGGTCGACGACGGCGCCATTGCCGATGCCGACGCCATTGTCGCCGTTGACGACCGTGGTCGGGCCGACCGCGACCGATTCCGCACCGACCGCCAGCGAGTCGACCGCTGTCGAATTGGCATGGAAGTATTTCGTCGAGGTGACGGAGACCGCGGCGATCGCCCCCGCCAGCTGGCGCACCGTCACGGCGTCCTGGTCCTGCGTGCCGTCGGCGACGTTGGTGATCTGCCGGTAGGCGGTGGCGGTGCCGACCGAAACGGCGCCGAGCAACGTCTTGTCGGTGGTGTTGTACTGGATGAAGTTCGACGGACCGGCGGCGATCTGCCCGGAAGCGGGAGCGATGGCGCGGTCGGAGACCGAACCCGACCCGAGCGCCACACTGCCGTCTATGCTGGCCGCACTGTCGCGGCCGAGCGCCAGCGCGCTGTCGCCGGTCGCGGTCGCCTGGTAGCCGACGGCCGTCGAACCGACGCCCTGGGCGAAGGAATCGGTCTGCGCCAGCCCGGTCTCGTTGGTGCGGGCGTAGCGAATGCCCTCGCCATTGGTGGTGGTATAGATTGCCGAAGTGTCGCCGGCGATGTTGTTGATCGTGTTGCCGAGATTGGAGATGTTGCCGCCGATGGCGGCGATGTCGGTGGTGTTCTGCGTCACCTGCTGATTGGTGGCGAAGAGCTGCGAACCATTGACGGCGTCGGTGGAACCGCCGTTCAACTGCCCGGCGGCGACATTCTGGATCTGGCGCGCTGCGCCGGCCGAACCGACGGAGAAGGCGCCGGCCGGCGTGCCGCCGGCGAAGGTGTAGTTGACGCCGCCGATCGTCGTGCCGCCGACAGCGGTGGTGGGGCCCGATGCCGAATTGAGGCCGATCGCGACGTCGCCGGCATTGTTGGCCACGGCATTCGGGCCGACCGCGACTGAATCCGTTCCAAGGGCCTGGGAATCCGCCAGCGTCGAGTTGGCGTGGAAATACTTGATGCCGCCGCCGACATTGATGTTGGTGATGGCGGCGCCGATGGCGTCGACCGCCTGGTTGGTGGCGAAGAGCTGCGAGCCGTTGATCGCATCGGTCGAGAGCGCGCTGATCCGCCCCGCCGCGAGATTGGTCAGCGTGCGTTCCGCGCCGGGCGCGCCGATGCTGACCGTCGAGGTCGGGGCGGTGCCCTGGAAGGCATAGGTCGTGCCGTTGATCACCGCGCTGGGCGTGGCGACCGCACCCACGGTCGTCGAGCCCGAGCCCAGCGCCACGTCACCGGAACTCGCCGCTGCCGTCGCGCCATCGCCCAGCGCGACATTGCCCGCAAGACCGGCAGCACCCGCCGTGGAGCCGTTGCCGAGCGCCACGGAACCTTGCCCGATCGCCTTGTTGTTGTTGCCGATGGCGACGGCGCCAGCCGCCTGGTTGGCGGCGGTGGCGGTTGCCGTGCCGTCATTGTTGGCGATGTTGTTCGCGCCGCTGGTGACGGCGCCGGTGCCGCTGGCATAGCTCGGATCACCGATCGAGACCGCGCCGTTGCCATAGGCCGTGTTGTTCGCGCCGATGGAGACCGCCTGGCCGCCGGTTGCCACCGCATTGGTGCCCATGGCGACCGCATTGGCGGAATCGGCCTTGGCGCTTGTACCGAAAGCGATGGCGTTGTCCGCCGATGCGTTGGCCGAAGTGCCCATCGCGACGGCAAAAGCGCCGGACGACAGCGAATTGGTGCCGATGGCGATGCTGTTGGGCAGGGCCGTGTTGGCCTGAACGCCGGCCTTTGCGCCAAGGCCCAATGCGATAGACTGGTTGCCCCAGGCGCTGGCTGTGGTGCCCATCGCCATCGCGCCCGTTCCCGTTGCCTTACTTGCGCGTCCGATCGCAGTCGTGTCTACCTGGGACGCCGTCACATCCGTACCGATAGCGATGGCACTCTGGGCCAGCGCTCCCGTTCCGGCGGCAGTGCGGGAGCCGAGATAAACCGAGTTTATCGCGGTTGCGGTCGACTGAAAGCCGACAGCGACGGCGTTCTGGGCGCTTGCGTTAGTGTTGGTACCTTGAGCAACGGTGTCGGTTCCCGACGAGACTGCTTGACTCCCGAGCGCGATGGCGCGCGGCCCAGTGGCTTGAGACCCCCAGCCTCCGGCGAACGACGTGCTGCCGCTGGCCAAGGAGCTGACGCCGACAGCGGTGGAATTGCCTCCCGAAGCAACGGCGAAGGTGCCCAACGCGCTGGCGCCAGCGTTAGTGGCATTTGCGTTAACGCCGATTGCTACCGTATTGACGTTGTTTGAAACCGTGCCGCTGCCAAGCGCCACCGCCCCGCCAGTGCCCGTGGCCGACGCATTCAGGCCGATAGCAACCGAGTATTGCGCCGAGGAAACGGTCTGGGTACCGACTGCTATCGACCAGACATTGGTGGCGGAGGCGCTATTTCCGATCGCTATGGAGTTGGGAGTTGTCGCGGACCCGCCGCCCGCGGCATATTGCGCATGTGCCGGCATCGTAGCCATGCCAACCATGAGCGCGCCCAGGATAGCGGCTGTAGCCGATACCGCCCCGCCGGCGCCCAGCGCTCCCAGACCCAGGCGCTTGCGCCGCATACCGAGCACGCAGTGGGCCATACGCAATACCGCCATCAGGCGGCGGCGAACCGAGCGGGAGCGAGAATCGGCCCCCGCGATCCAGTGCCCGGCGAAATGCGCCGCGCGGCGCTGCACAACAAGCGAGCCGCTCGAAATCTTGGTGTCGGTCATGGTGCCCTCTCCGCTGGCCGGCATGGAATCGTCAGACAATTCCAATCCACGACAGGAAGACATGATTCCTGCCTGCGGTATTTCACGATATTGCTGTCTTGTGAGAAAAGAGCCGAGCAACCCGGCGGAGGTTAACGGCTCGTTACCTTAGCCACTGCTTTAAAACCAAGTAATCAAACAATGTCGTGAGTGGCGCTTTATCTAACCTTGGCGTTAAGCTTGCGCATCCGCGCCTGCAAGGGCGTCACCTGCCGGTATTTCTTCATCATGGTGGTAAAATGGCTCTGGCTTGAAAATCCGCAGGAATGGGCGATGTCGGCGATCGTCATGCGGCTGTCGGCAAGCAGCCTTTCGGCAAGGTCCAGCCGCAGGTCGAGAACATATTGATGCGGCGGCACCCTGAACGTCCTGGCAAACGCCCGCACGAAGTGAGAGGGCGAAAGCCCGCACACCGCTGCCATCTCGGCAAGCGCCAGCTTGCGCGTGAAGTTCTCGCGCAGAAAATCCTGCACCTTGCGTGCGCCGCGGGGAGAAAGCCCGCCCTTTGCGTTGAACTCCGGCTGCCGGGCCGAATTGATTGGGGAAACCGACCCGGGGAAATCATCATCGCCCGGCATTCTTCGGCCTCCTGACAGGTCCCGGATGGAGTTCAACCCGAGGACTCCTTCCTCGTTCCCCCGGAAAATAATTCGTGATTGATCGCAGCGGGCCCGCATCGTCAGGCCCGTTCATATGGTCGATCCGTCCCGACGGCGAACGATGCGCGGGCCGCATGGGCGCAGGCACGATCGCTACGGGGTTTGCCAGGAATGTCCGCGAGCCGGGCCCGCGGACCGAATGGATCACGCTCCCTTGCCCGGCCCTTCGCGGACCGGCACTTTCAGGAATGTTGTCCAATCGAGTTGTCGGCTTCCGATCGATGCCCAGGGAAACGCCGCTTTCCCGAGCCTCGTCCGCACTTTTCATTCACGCTGCCTCAGCCGTCTCGACGCCGCCTCAAATCCCCTTTCCCGCCCCGAAGACAGCGTAACGCACGCACTTTGGATTGGGAAGAACTCCCACGCGCAAAGAAAAATCTTTATTCGGGAAAAGATAGAAAAATGAACGGCGATGACGAGCGTTTCATTGTCGCTCGGCGCGAGGTCTTCGCCATCCCAGCGTTTCGCCGATCGGTCATGACACGACCGGTCACGCGATTCTGTATTCTCGTCAACCACTGATGGAGGCCGAAAGCCACCGTGAGGAGCCAGTGATTGGCGGTCCGTAGCTACAGATCACCGCGCCGGTTCTCGTACAGATCCCAGGCGAGTTCCACGACAGCCAGAAGAACGTCGTCCCGGTTCCAGCCGACAGCCACCGCCGCCTGGACGATCCCGTTGATGAGAGGCAGCAACTGGTCCTGGCAGTCGGGCGACATATCGCCGTCGCCCGGCCCTTCGAAGTTGAAAATCATCATCCGGCGCCCCCCTCGCCTTCAACCGAAGTGTTACATCGGCAATTTCGTTCCCTCTGATATACAATGGATGCGGCACCAAAGTACAGGAAGCCCTGGAAGACCAAAGCAGCACGGGAAGGCGCCGGATCACAACGGCCCTATGCTTCCCTGAGGTCAGGGGTGGGCGCCGCTTTCAGCGTCCTGGTTTGCTTGTTCAAATAACCGTGCGCCAGCCGTTCTTGCATCCGTAGACACAACCCGGCAGCGCCGCGCGGCCAATGGGCGGATGTGGACATCGCCGGCCGCATTGCCTTCCGCGGGCGCTCGCTGGATAGTCCCGGCAATGTTCGAGACCCTGGTGATTCACTGGACCCAAATACTGGCGATCATCTCGGTGGTGATGGCGACCATCGGCATTGCCCATGCCGTCATGACCAAGGAGGATGTCCGCGCCGCCACCGGCTGGGTCGGCGTCATGGTGCTATCGCCGATCCTCGGCGTGCTGATCTATGCGGTGGCCGGCATCAACCGCATCCGCCGCGCCACGATCAGCGCGCAGCGCCCGCTTGCCGAGGGCCTGGTGTCGGCCAAGCACGAGCGCGACGTCGCCGCCGAAGAGGCGTTGATCGTCGAGCGCTACGGACAGCGGTTCACCGGCCTCAGGACGCTGGGCGACAGGGTGGCGCGGCGCGCGCTCAACCCGGGAAATGCAATCGACGTGCTGGAGAGCGGCGACGAGGCCTACCCCGCAATGTGCGCGGCGATCGACGGGGCCGAGCGCAGCGTCCTGCTGGAGACCTATATTTTCGACAATGACGCGGTCGGCCTGCTTTTCGTCGAAGCGCTCGCCGCCGCCGTCCGGCGCGGCGTCACCGTGCGTGTGCTGATCGATGCCGTCGGCGCCCGCTATTCCGTCCCCAGCATCCTGGGACATCTGCGCCGCGCCAACATCACGGCCGATGTCTTCAACGGCAACATCGTCATGGGCCTGCGCCTGCCCTATGCCAACCTGCGGACCCACCGCAAGATCCTGGTGATCGACGGCACGGTTGCCTTTACCGGCGGCATGAACATCCGCAAGGGTTTTTCGTCGGAGTTCGCCGGATCGAACAGCGCCAGGGACACGCATTTCCAGGTCACCGGACCCGTTGTCGCCGATCTCTTCTCGGTTGCCGCGGAAGACTGGCGGTTCGCCACCAAGGAGGCGCTGAAGGGCGATGCCTGGCGGATCGTGCCGGTTTCACCGCCCGCCGGCCAGCCGATGCTGGTGCGTGCGGTCGCATCCGGGCCGGATGCCAGCAACGAAACCAACCACAAACTGCTGATCGGCGCCTTCTCGGTGGCGCGCAAGTCGATACGCCTGATGTCGCCCTATTTCCTGCCGGACCGGGAACTGATCAGTGCCCTGGTCACCGCGGCCAGGCGCGGCGTCGAGATCGATGTCGTGGTGCCGGCGGTGAACAATCTCTTCCTTGTCGACCGCGCCATGACCGCGCAATTCGACCAGATCCTGAAGAATTATTGCCGCATATGGCGCACGGAAGGACCCTTCGACCATTCCAAGCTGCTTTCCATCGACGGCGTGTGGGCCTATGTCGGGTCCTCCAACCTCGACGCCCGCTCGCTGCGGCTCAACTTCGAGATCGACCTGGAGATCCTCGACGCAGGCTTTGCCACCGAGATCGAGAGCCGGATCGAAACGGCGATCGAAACGGCTGTTCCAGTCACGCTGGCCTCCTTGCGGGCGCGTCCCTTCATCATCCGCCTGTTCGACCGCATCCTCTGGCTGGGTTCGCCCTATCTCTAGAAAAAAACCATTATCTCCGAGAAAAATCCTATCTTTAACAAAACGACGTGTTTGCCCGGTAGCATGCCGCCAACGATGGAACATCGGCCGAAAGACACTATTTCTAGGTGCATGGTGAGAACCGTAGGGATGATGGGCGGGTTATGCGAATGAGCGGGCGCAGCCTGCCGGCCAGCATGCTCCTGTCCATTCGCGACAGGCGGATGCGCAAGGCCAACGCCTTGTCGCCGAAGAAGGACGGTGTCACCGGGACGCTGGTCGCCTCCTACAACGTCCACAAATGCATCGGCGTCGACCGCAAGTTCGATCCCGACCGCACCAGCCGCGTCATCCGCGAGATCGCCCCCGACGTGATCGCCCTGCAGGAGGCCGACAATCGTTTCGGCGACCGTGTCGGGCTTCTCGACCTGCACCGCCTCGAACTGGAAACCGGCCTCGTGCCGGTGCCCATTTCCGCAACCGGCAAAGGCCATGGCTGGCACGGCAATGTCCTGCTGTTCAAAAGGGGCGTCGTTCGCGACGTGCATCAGATCAGGCTTCCGGGTCTCGAACCGCGCGGCGCCGTGGTGGCCGAGATCGATTTCGACGGAAATCAATCCTTGCGCATCATCGCGGCCCATCTCGGATTGCTACGCCGCTCCCGCTCGCAGCAGGCCCAGGTCGTGCTCGATCTCATGAACAGCCCCGATGAGAAGCCGACGCTCCTGCTCGGCGATCTGAACGAATGGCGGCTCGGAAACCGCTCCGCGCTGAACACGCTGCACGCGACCTTCGGCCCGCAGCCACCGGCAGTCCCCACCTTCCCGTCCAACCTGCCGCTGCTGGCGCTCGATAGGATCATGGCCAACCGGCACGGCATCATCGCCGCCGTCGAAGCCCATGACACGCCGCTGTCGCGCGTGGCCTCCGATCATCTGCCGCTGACCGCCTTCGTCCACTTGTAGTGATTTTTGCCGCGGGTCGGTCACGTCTTGATGTCCACCGCGTTGGAAAGCGTGTGGTATGTAGCTGGAACAAGCCCGTCCTGTTGCGAGTTGATGCCAGTCAACCCGCAGGAGGACGAAACGTGAAGAAGGTGATTTTGGCTACCCTATTGGCGTTTGCCGCGACGGCTTCAGTCATTGCGCCAACGCAAGCCGCAAGTTTGACGATCCAGTCCGACGATGACAACCAATATTCCTCGGATGACGATTCCGGGATTGTCGTTCGCCGTCATCATGTGCGCCGTTATGACAACGAATATGATGGCGACCAGAACGCTCAGTATGATGACTCCGACAATGGCGGCTACCGCTGGCACCGCCGGCACCACCGCTGCCACACGGAAACGATCGTGCATTGGCGCCACCATCACAGGGTGTTCGAGGACGTTCGCGTCTGCGGCTGAGCCCGCTCCGTCTTCTGATCCAATCCTTGGCGGGTTGCCGCCAAGGATAGCCGTTGACGTCAGTCGCCTTTCCACGGACGCGGCTATTGCCGCATTGCACAAATTCCCGAGCATGCCCACAATGCGGGTATGATCCGAACTTCACTCGCCGTCCTGGTGATCGACGAAAACCGCATCCGCGCTTCGATAATCGAGGCCGGCTTGCGCGAGGCGGGCCATGAGCGGGTCACCGTCATCCATGACGTCAGCGGCATTGCGCGCCGCATCGCCGAGATCGAGCCCGACGTCATCGTCATCGACCTGGAAAACCCCAACCGCGACATGCTGGAAAACATGTTCCAGCTGTCGCGTGCGGTGAAGCGGCCGATCGCCATGTTCGTCGACCGTTCCGACCAGGCCTCGATCGAGGCGGCGGTCGATGCCGGCGTTTCGGCCTATGTCGTCGACGGGTTGAGGCAGGAGCGCGTCAAGCCGATCCTCGACATGGCGGTGAGCCGCTTCAACGCTTTCTCGCGCATGGCGCGCGAACTGGAAGAGGCGCGCAGCGAGCTCGAGAGCCGCAAGGTGATCGACCGCGCCAAGGGCATCCTGATGAAGTCGCGCGGCCTGACCGAAGAGGCCGCCTACACGCTGCTGCGCAAGACGGCGATGAACCAGAACCGCAAGATCAGCGATATCGCCCAGAGCCTGGTGACTGCCGCCGGGCTTCTCGGACCGGCGGAGGACGAATAGACATGGGCGCCGAGCACCAGATCACCGCCGGCTTCATGCCGCTTTTCGATAGCGCCGTCCTGGTCGCGGCCGGCGAACTGGGCTTTGCCGCGCGCGAAGGCATCGATCTCACCCTTCACCGCGAGACCTCCTGGGCCAACATCCGCGACCGCATCGCCATCGGCCATTTCGACCTCGCGCACATGCTGGGACCGATGCCGCTCGCCTGCAATCTTGGCCTCACCCCCCTCGCCTCCGAGACCATCGTGCCCTTTTCGCTGGGGCTCGGCGGCAACTGCGTCACCATCTCCAACGCCGTCTGGGCCGGCATGGCGGGGCACGGCGCCGTTCCCGATCTCGATCCGGCTCGCGCCGGCGCGGCCCTTGGCGCGTTCATCCGCGAGCGGGCGGCCGCCGGCCGCGACCCACTGCGCTTTGCCGTCGTGCATCCCCATTCCGGGCACAATTACGAACTGCGCTACTGGCTGGCCGCCTGCGGCATCGATCCCTCGCGCGAGATCGAGATCGTCATCGTGCCGCCGCCCTTCATGGCCGACGCGCTGGCCGCCGGCCGCATCGACGGTTATTGCGTCGGCGAACCCTGGAACAGCGCCGCCGTGGCGGCCGGCACCGGCCATATCGTCACCGTCAAGGCGCTGCTCTGGCGCAACAGCCCCGAGAAGGTGATCGGCGTGCGCAAGGCTTGGGCCGAACAGAGCCCCGAGGCGTTGGCGGCGCTCTTGCGCGCACTGCATCACTCGGCGCGCTGGTGCCAGGATCCGGCGAACCGCGACGAATTGGCCGCGGTGATGGCGCAACGTGGCTTCCTTGGCCTGCCGCCGGCCGTCCAGATGCCGATCCTGACTGGCCGTCTCCGGCTGGGCGGCGGGGCGGAACTGAACATCGACGACTTCTTCGTGCCGTTCGACAAGGCGGCCAACTTTCCCTGGAAGAGCCATGCGCTGTGGTTCTACACGCAGATGGTCCGCTGGGGGCATGTCGCGCACACCCCGGAAAACCTTGCCATCGCCCGCGATTGCTACCGGCCAGACCTCTACCGATCGGCGCTGAAGCCGCTCGGCGTCGCGCTGCCGGGCGCCAATGCCAAGGTCGAGGGCGCGCTGAAGGTGGCGACCCCGGTGGGCTCGGCGGGCGCAAGCCTGGTGCTCGGCCCGGACGGCTTCTTCGACGGCCAGATCTTCGATCCCGACGAGATCGACGCCTATATTGCGGGCCAGTCGCGCCGCTGATCATTCGCGCGCCATTCTTGTGCATTGCACAAAATTTATGCGATCCATCGACCGGATTGGTCAATGTTTGACCTTATCCGTTGCTGGCGCGACCAAACCATGAGTTGGCGATCCTACTGATTTCGTTAGACATTCCGGCCCGTACAGAAACTGGCACGGTTCCTGCATTGAAATGAACGAGCCCTTCTCGGGCAATCGAACAGGCGTCCAATGGCGGGCGCCACAGGCAAAGCTGCCGCTCAGGTCTACACGCGATCCCGGATGTACGGACGCGAGGGCCTGGTCGGCAGCTTTTTTGTTTTGGACCCGAACACGCAATCAACGGAGCGCCGTTCCCAAGGCGCCCAACCGGAGACGACGATGACGAAACGGATCGGAACAACATCCCTCAAGGATTTCACCCGCCGCGATTTTCTGGTGAGCAGCGCGATGACCGCGGTGCTGTTCACCGTGGCGCTCCTGCTGTTTCCCACCGGCACCAAACCAGAGGGCAAGGCTCCGCAAGTGATCGCGCAAGGCGCGGCCTCTTCGCGCTGACCTATGCCGCACCGCATTCACCATCCAAGAACGAGCGCGGCTATGCCGCAAACCGGAGCCTGACATGACCGCAAATCTCCCAGCCGCGCCCAGCCAGGACACTGCTCCCCGGCAGGCGCTCGTAATGTCCACCATCGCCTTCACCGTCTGCTTCGCGGTGTGGACGATCTTTTCGATCATCGGCGTGCGCATTAAGCAGGATCTCGGCCTGAACGAGACGGAATTCGGCCTGCTCGTCGGCACGCCGATCCTCACCGGCTCCCTCGTGCGCATGGTGCTCGGCGTCTGGACCGACCGCTTTGGCGGGCGGCTGGTCTACACCGCGACCATGCTTGCGGCGGCGGTCGCGACCTTCCTGCTGGCTTTTGCGCACACCTACGCGCAGATGCTGGTCGCCGCGCTCGGCGTCGGGCTAGCCGGCGGCTCCTTCGCCGTCGGCGTGTCTTATGTCTCGCGCTTCTTCCCCGCCGACAAGCAGGGCACGGCCCTCGGCATCTTCGGTGCCGGCAATGTCGGGGCGGCGGTCACCAAGTTCCTGGCGCCTTTCGTTCTTCTTTCCTGGGGGTGGCAGTCGGTTGCGCTGATCTGGGCGGCGGCACTCGTCGTCATGGCTGTCGTCTTCTGGTTCACCACCGGCGATGACCCGGTCATTCGCGAGCGCCGTGCCGGCAAGGCGACACCCGTGAGGAGCTTCTGGCAGGAATTCGCGCCGCTCAAGAACCTGCAGGTCTGGCGCTTCGCCTTCTACTATTTCTTCGCCTTCGGTGCGTTCGTGGCGCTGTCGCTGTGGCTGCCGCGCTATCTGATCGGCGTCTACGGCTTTGGGCTCGCGACCGCCGGCATGATCGGCGCGGCCTATTCAATTCCCGCAAGTGTCTTCCGCGCTTATGGCGGCGTGCTCTCCGACCGGATCGGCGCCCGCACCGTGCTCTATTGGACTTTCGCGGTCAGTGCCGTCGCGACCTTCATTCTGTCTCTCCCCTCGGCAGACTACGTCGTACGCGGCATCAGCGGGCCGATCGCCTTCCATTTCGAAATCGGCCCGCTCGCCTTCATTGCCGTTGCCTGCGTGCTCGGCTTCTTCATGAGCCTTGGCAAGGCCGCCGTCTACAAACACATTCCCGCCTATTATCCACAGAGTGTCGGCGCGGTCGGTGGCGTGGTGGGCATGATCGGCGGTCTCGGTGGCTTTATCCTGCCGATCGCCTTTGGCGCGCTCAACGACCTCACCGGCGTCTGGTCGAGCTGCTTCATGCTGCTCTTCCTGATCGTCGTCACCTGCTTTGCCTGGATGCACTTTTCCATCCGGCGCATGGAGCGCGCGACAGCCGCCGAAGCTCCAGACCTTTCCTACGCCGCAGAGTGACACGGGAGCGGAGTAAGCACATGACCGAAAAACTCGTCATCATCGGCAACGGCATGGCCCCCGGGCGCATGCTGGAGCATCTGCTGGAACAGGCGCCGGATCGTTACGCCGTCACCATCTTCAACGCCGAGCCGCGCGTGAACTACGACCGCATCATGCTGTCGCCCGTGCTGTCAGGCGAAAAGGCATATGAGGAAATCATCATCCATGGCGACGGCTGGTACATCAAGCACGGCATCACCCTCTACAAGGGCCACAAGATCGTAGCCATCGACCGGCAAGCGAAGACCGTCACCTCCGACCACGGCGTCACCGAGCCCTACGACAAGCTCGTCATCGCCACCGGCTCTGTGCCGTTCATCATCCCGGTGCCGGGCCACAACCTGCCGGGCGTGCTGACCTATCGCGACCTGGATGACGTCCGCGCGATGATGCTTGCCGCCCAGTCGCGCGCCAAGGCCGTCGTCATCGGCGGCGGCCTGCTCGGGCTCGAGGCCGCGGCCGGGCTGAATTCGCAAGGCATGGATGTCACCGTGCTGCATGTGATGCCGACGCTGATGGAGCGCCAGCTCGATCCGGCCGCCGGCTATCTCCTGCAGCGCGCCGTCGAACAACGCGGCATCAAGGTCATCACCAAGGCCAACACCCAGGCGATCACGGGCAATGGCAAGGTCGAGCAGGTGGAACTCGCCGACGGCACAATCATCCCGGCGACGCTGGTGGTGATGGCGGTCGGCATCAGGCCGAACGCGGCGCTGGCCAAGGATGCAGGCATCGCCGTCAACCGCGGCATCGTCGTCGATGCCGGGATGCGCAGCAACGACCCCGACATCTTCGCGCTCGGCGAGTGCGCCGAGGTGGGCGGCACGGTCTACGGGCTGGTGGCGCCGCTCTACGAGATGGCGCGTGTTGCCGCTCATCAGCTTGCCGGCGACGAGACCGCCGCCTTCGTCCACATGGACACACCGACCAAGCTCAAGGTCACTGGCATCGACCTCTTTTCGCTCGGCGACTTCGCCGATGGCGACGACCGCCAGGAGATCGTGCTGCGCGACGCTTCCGCCGGCGTCTACAAACGCCTGGTGCTCAGGGATGACCGCATCATCGGCACCGTGCTCTATGGCGAGACGGCTGACGGCGCCTGGTTCAACGACCTGAAGAAGAAGCAGACCGACATATCGCAAATGCGCGATACGTTGATCTTCGGCCAGTCCTACCAGGGGGGTGCCCCGCTGGACCCTATGGCGGCCGTTGCAGCCTTGCCGGATGATGCGGAAATCTGCGGCTGCAACGGCGTCTGCAAGGGCAAGATCACGGGCGCGATCACGGGCAAGGGCCTGACTTCGCTCGACGACGTGCGCGCCCACACCAAGGCGTCGGCCTCCTGCGGCTCCTGCACAGGGCTGGTCGAAAAGCTGATGGTGCTGACCCTCGGCGACACCTACAACCCGGCCGCGGTGCAGCCCATGTGTTCCTGCACCACCTTCGGCCATGACGAAGTACGCCGGCTGATCAAGGCCAAGCACCTGAAGACCATTCCGGCGGTCATGCAGGAACTGGAGTGGAAGACCTCCTGCGGCTGCGCCAAATGCCGGCCGGCACTCAACTACTATCTCGTCTGCGACTGGCCGGACGAATATGCCGACGACTACCAGTCGCGCTTCATCAACGAGCGCGTCCACGCCAACATCCAGAAGGATGGCACCTATTCGGTGGTGCCGCGCATGTGGGGCGGCGTGACCAATGCGGCCGAACTGCGCGCCATCGCCGACGTCGTCGACAAGTTCGAGATCCCGATGGTCAAGGTCACCGGCGGCCAGCGCATCGACATGCTGGGCATCCGCAAGGAAGACCTGCCGGCGGTGTGGGCCGATCTCGGCCAGGCCGGCTTCGTCTCGGGCCATGCCTATGCCAAAGGGCTGCGCACGGTGAAGACCTGCGTCGGCTCCGACTGGTGCCGCTTCGGCACGCAGGATTCGACCGGGCTCGGCATCCGCATCGAGAAATTCATGTGGGGTTCGTGGACCCCCGCCAAGGTCAAGATGGCGGTGTCGGGTTGTCCGCGCAACTGTGCCGAGGCCACCTGCAAGGATGTCGGCGTGATCTGCGTCGACAGTGGCTACGAGATCCACTTCGCCGGTGCCGCCGGTCTCGACATCAAGGGCACGGAAGTGCTCGGCCTGGTCAGGACCGAGGACGAAGCGCTGCAGCACATCGTGGCGCTGACGCAGATGTATCGCGAGCAGGGCCGCTATCTCGAACGCATCTACAAATGGGCCAAGCGCATCGGAATAGCCGAGGTCAAGCGCCAGATCATGGACGACGGCGAGAAGCGCCAGGCCTACTACGAGCGCTTTGTCTTTTCGCAGAAATTCGCCCAGGTCGATCCGTGGTCGGAGCGCGTCTCCGGCAAGGACAAGCACGAGTTCCGGCCCATGGCCTCGGTCGGGTTTGCGCAGGCGGCGGAGTGATGGAGATGTCAGCGCGAGGCACCCCCCTCTGGCCTGCCGGCGATCTCCCCCTCAAGGGGGGAGATCGATCCTCATCGCGGTCTTCGCCAATTGTCAACGTTGCAGAATGGGCGGTGAGCCTGAAGCTGCCAATCTCCCCCTTGAGGGGGAGATGTCCGGCAGGACAGAGGGGGGGCGCCTGGGCGCGTTCCTATCAAGCAAAGGTAATGCTATGAACTGGATCGCGATCGGCACCATCTCCGATATTCCCCAGCGCGGCGCGCGCTGTGTCGCCACACCGCAAGGCAAGATCGCCGTCTTTCGCACGGCGGACGACGAGGTCTTCGCCATCGAGGACCATTGCCCGCACAAGGGCGGACCGCTGAGCCAGGGCATCGTCCATGGCGCGGCCGTGACGTGCCCTCTGCACAATTGGGTGATCTCGCTGGAGACGGGCAAGGCGCTTGGCGCCGACGAGGGCGCCGTGCGCACTATCCCGGTGAAGCGGGAAGGCGAGCGCCTGTTCATCGCGCTGGAAGCGCTGGCCAGTCGCGCGGCCTGAACCATGGAGATTGACGAAGCACGCGAGGTGAGGACCACCTGCCCCTATTGCGGGGTGGGCTGCGGCGTACTGGCAAAGGTCGCCGCGGACGGGCAGGTGTCCGTCCGTGGCGACCCCGATCATCCGGCGAATTTCGGCCGGCTCTGCTCGAAGGGCTCCGCGCTCGCCGAGACCATCGGCCTCGACGGCCGGCTGCTCCATCCGCAAATCCACGACCACGGCTCGTCTTGGGACGAGGCGCTCGACCTCGTCGCTTCGACCTTCTCCCAAACCATTGCCGAACATGGTCCCGACGCGGTCGCCTTCTACGTCTCCGGCCAGTTGCTGACCGAGGATTACTATGTCGCCAACAAGCTGATGAAGGGTTTTGTCGGCTCGGCCAACATCGACACAAATTCGCGTCTCTGCATGGCGTCCTCGGTCGCCGGCCACCGCCGCGCGTTTGGTTCGGACACCGTGCCGGGAACCTACGAGGATCTGGAACTCTCCGATCTCATCGTGCTGGTCGGCTCCAACCTCGCCTGGTGCCATCCGGTGCTTTATCAGCGCATCGCGGCCGCCCGCGAAAAACGGCCCGAGATGAAGGTGGTGCTGGTCGACCCGCGCCGCACCATGACATCTGACATCGCCGACATGCATCTGGCGATCGCGCCGGATGGCGACGTCGCCCTGTTCACCGGCCTGCTCGCCTGGCTCGGCCAGCACAATGCGCTCGACCGTGCCTATATCACGGCGCATACGTCCGGCTTTGGACAAGCACTGTTCGCCGCCTCGGCGCTCAACCTTGCCGGCGTCGCTGCCGCCACCGGGCTCAGCGAAGACGAGCTCGGCCGTTTCTACAGCCTGTTCGCCAGGACGGAAAAGACCGTCACCGTCTACAGCCAGGGCGTCAACCAGTCGTCCCAGGGCACCGACAAGGTCAACGCCATCATCAACTGCCATCTCGCCACTGGCCGTATCGGCAAACCGGGCGCCGGGCCGTTCTCTGTCACTGGCCAGCCCAACGCCATGGGGGGCCGCGAGGTCGGCGGCATGGCCAACATGCTCGCCGCCCATATGGAGATCGAAAACCCCGAGCATCGCGAACGCGTGCAGCGCTTCTGGAATGCGCCGGCGATTGCAGGGAAACCGGGCCTCAAGGCGGTCGATATGTTCAAGGCGGTTGCCGACGGACGCATCAAGGCACTGTGGATCATGGCCACCAACCCGGTCGATTCGATGCCGGATGCAGCCGCCGTCGAAGCGGCGATCAAGGCCTGCCCCTTCGTCGTGGTGTCGGACGTGCTGGCCGAGACCGACACGGTCCGCCATGCCCATGTCCGGCTGCCGGCGACGGCTTGGGGCGAGAAGGACGGCACCGTCACCAATTCCGAGCGCCGCATCTCGCGCCAGCGCGCGTTCTTGCCGGTCCCCGGCGAGGCGCGACCCGACTGGTGGATCATTGCCGAGGTGGCGCGGCGCATGGGCTTTGACGAGGCATTTGCGCATGAGACGCCGGCGGAGATCTTCGCCGAGCACGCTGCCTTGTCGGGGTTCGAGAATGACGGCGCGCGCGATTTCGACATTGGCGCTTATGCTGGTGTCGATAGAGAAGACTACGACGCGCTAGCGCCCTTCCAATGGCCAGCGCCGAGCCCAGGCACCCCCCTCACTCCTACGGGGCACCAATCCACCCGCTTCTTCGCCAACGGCAACTTCTACACGCCCGACCGCAAGGCACGCTTCATCGCCATCCGCCCAACCGTCGAAACCCGCATCACCTCCGACTTCCCGCTCATCCTCAACACCGGCCGCATCCGCGACCACTGGCACACCATGACGCGTACGGGCAAAAGCCCGCGCCTGTCCCAGCACATCGCCGAGCCCTTTGTCGAAATCCACCCAGTGGACGCGCAACACCACGGCATTGGCGATGCCGACATCGCGCGCGTCTCGACTCCGCGCGGCGAGGTGCTGGTCCGCGCGCTTGTGACCACGCGCCAGCGCCAGGGCAGCCTGTTCGCGCCGATGCACTGGACGGACCAATTCGCCGCCAGGGCCCGGCTCGACACGCTCACCGCATCGCTTACCGATCCGGTGTCAGGCCAGCCGGCGTTGAAGCATGTCGCGGCCAGCATCGAGAAATTCACCGCCAGGACCTTCGGCTTTGCCGTGACACGCAAAAGACCCGCGACGATGGCCGCCGACTACTGGGCGGTAGCCAGATGCCGGGGCGGCTGGCGGGTCGAGCTTGCCTTTGCCAATGACGATGTCGACTGGACGGCCTTCGCCGGTTCGCTCTTCGATACCGCGGATGCCGAAGTTCTCGCCTATCACGACCGCGAGGCCGGCCAACACCGCATCGCCGCCTTCGATGGCGAGCATCTGACGGGTGCCTTGTTTATCGCGCCCGGTCCGGTCGCGGTGTCGCGCGGCTGGGCGGCCGAGCAGCTCGGCGAGGTCCACGCCAGCCAGCGTCAGCGCTTCAGGATCGTTGCCGGCCGCGCCGGCGCCGGACGGCCCGATGCCGGCGCGACCGTCTGTTCCTGTTTCAACGTCGGGGTCAACCAGATCACGGCTGCCGTGGCCGCTGGCTGCGCCACCGTGGACGTCATCGGCGCCACGCTGAAGGCAGGCACCAATTGCGGCTCCTGCCGGTCCGAGATCCGCGCGATCATCGCGGCCAACCGGATTCAGGCCGCCGAGTGAAGGCGACATGACCCCGCCAGGCCGGACTGAACTCCGGCCGGAACGTGGGATCGAACCTGTCCAGCAGTAATTCGACTTCGCGGGTGATGGGGTGAAAGACGCCGCCATGGACCAGCAACCGGAAATGCCCCTGCAGGCGATCGTCGCGTGACGCCGCTCGCCTGCCTGGATCCCACCGTTCGGCTGACCATTGTTGGGAGGTGTTTTCCAAGCCATAGCAAGCAGTTGGCGAAATGCGCCATGAAATCGTCGCCGTGGATCTGTGGCTCGGCTGGCGCTGTCCTCCGCAATTGGTACGTCTGGACACGCGTGTTGAAGACTGAAAAATGGGGAACGCAACCTCGCCATCCGGGTTGATTCAAAGCATCGGGAGATCAGCGCTGAATCTGGAAGACATAGCCGGCCATCCGGCCTTGCACCGCTACGTTCAGGAACAGTCGCAGTCCCTGATCCGCATCTATGAGGAAAGCCCGCGCCTGGCTTCCATCTTTGCCACACAGCAGCGCTGGCTTTTGGGTCATGTCGGCCTTGCCATGCACTTCAGGCGAGACCCGAATGACCGCCGCAAGGAGCTGACCGTATCGCGTTTCATCGAGGTCGTGCACAAGAACGCGGTGGCCAGCCGCAACACGGCGGACGCCTTCATCAAGGAGATGCTGCACTACAACATCGCCGAGTATGTGGCGGGCGGCGACGGCCGCACGCATCCCCTGCAGCCGACAGCGGCCACCATCGAGCGATTCACCGGCTGGGTAACAGCCCATCTGCGCACGCTCGACCACATCGACGGCGGCGACCGGCTGGCCAGATTCCTGGAGCGGCCCGAGATGCTTGCCACGCTGCAGCCGCTGGTGGCTGACGGCCTGCTTGCGTCCAAGCCGGTGCGCGAACCCAACCAGACCTTCTCCCTGTTCATCTGGCTCAACAATGGCGGCATCGTCATGGACTGGCTGATGTCGGGCATCGACCCCGACCACGCCGGCCTGGAGCGGATTCCGACCGGCGTGGTTTCGATCGGTGACTTCGCCAAATGGCTCAAGCTGTCGCGGACCCATCTCGGCCGCAAACTGCGCACGGCGGAGGAACTCGGCAGCATTGGCTGGCTTGGTCAGCGCGGCCATTCGGTGATGTGGGTGTCGCACGGATTCTACGAGGAATACATGACCATCCAGGCCGCCAAGCTGGCCGTCGTCGACACCGCCTTCAAGGCCTGTTTTCCGGCATCGCAGGGCGACGGCTGAGCAGCGCCGCGCATGAGAGTCATTCCAGGAAAAGTGTGAAGCGTTTTCCGTCCGGAATTGTACCAGAACAGGTTGATTGACCGGTTCCGCGTTTGCGTGGCTGCGCGACGCCGAGTGTCGGCTGGCTTTGTCAGCGCCCAGTCACGAAAACCGACGCTGGACAGACGTCAGAGCCTGTCCAGCGTTACTGCCGCGTGTACACCCTCCACCTGTGTCGATTGATGCTCGGCGAGCTTGATCGACACTGATCGCGGGCGGCGTTCTCAATCGATGTCGAACGAGACGCCTTGGGCCAGCGGCAGCGCCTTGGAATAGTTCACCGTATTGGTGGCGCGGCGCATATAGGCCTTCCATGCATCGGAGCCGCTCTCGCGGCCGCCGCCGGTTTCCTTTTCGCCGCCGAAGGCACCGCCGATTTCGGCGCCAGAGGTGCCGATATTGACATTGGCGATGCCGCAATCCGAACCATCGACACCGAGGAAGCGCTCGGATTCCTGCAGGTCGCGGGTGAAGATCGATGACGACAGGCCGGCGCCGACCGCATTGTGCTCGTCAAGCACGGTGTCGAAATCCGAATACTTCATCACATAGAGGATCGGCGCGAAGGTTTCTTCCGTTACTGGCGAAACCTGCTTTGGCATTTCGACCAGCGCCGGATGGACATAATAGGCATCCGGATGGCCATTCTCGACCCGTGTCCCGCCGGTCACCTTGCCGCCATGGGCGGTCGCTTCGCTCAGGGCCTTCTGCATGGCATCGAACGCTGCCTTGTCGATCAACGGCCCGACCAGCGACGAGGTCTGCAGCGGATTGCCGACCGAAACGCTCTGATAGGCCTTCTTCAACCGCGGCACCAAGGCGTCGTAGACGCTGTCATGGACGAACAGGCGGCGCAGCGTCGTGCAGCGCTGGCCGGCCGTGCCCATGGCCCCGAAGGCGATGGCGCGCAGCGCCATGTCGAGATCGGCCGTCGGGCACACGATGCCGGCATTGTTGCCGCCCAATTCCAGCACCGCTCGTGCAAAACGCTTGGCCAGGCGCGGACCGACATCCCGGCCCATGCGTGTCGAGCCGGTGGCCGAAACCAGCGGCACCTTCGGATGATCGACCAGGATCTCGCCGACGGCGCGGTCGCCGATCAGCACCGGCGCCAGGCCTTGCGGTGCGTCCGCGCCGAAACGCTTGACCGCACGCTTGAAGATCGCTTCGCAGGCAAGCGCCGTCAGCGGCGTCTTCTCGGAAGGTTTCCATACCACGGCATCGCCGCAGACCAGTGCGAGCGCTGCGTTCCACGACCACACGGCGACCGGGAAGTTGAAAGCCGAGATGACACCGACGACGCCGAGCGGATGCCAAGTTTCCATCATACGGTGGCCGGGACGCTCGGTGGCGATGGTCAGACCGTACAATTGCCGGGACAGACCGACGGCGAAATCGCAGATGTCGATCATTTCCTGCACTTCACCGAGCCCTTCGGAGGGGATCTTGCCAACCTCGATCGACACCAGCCGGCCCAGCTCCGCCTTGTGCGCGCGCAGTTCTTCGCCCAGCAGCCGAACCAGTTCGCCACGCTTGGGACCCGGCACCAGCCGCCAGGACTGGAATGCCTGGTGGGCGTCATCAATGGTCTTTGCCGCGTCGGCCGGCGAGATCGTCTTCAGCGCCGCGATCTGCTCACCCGTCACCGGGCTGCGCACGATCAGGTCGCCGTCGACAAGCGCTTCCTTGGCCACGCCCAGTTTCGCCAGAAGCTCGGCCGTTTCCTTCGCTATCGTCATTTTTGTCCCTTTCAGATCCCGCCGCTCGTGTGGCGTGGGTCAACGTCTTGCGCCATGCCTTCCCGCGCCGTTGCGGCTGGAAGGGGCTATCATGGCGTGCCATTACCTGTTTCAGGGGAAAATCGCCACCCCGGCATGGTCCAAGACCAGGCTGCACGATTGAGCCAGACGGCCCTTGGAGCAGAACTGGCAGAGGGCGCTCAGTTTGCCTTTTTCGCCGGCGCGCGCACGGCGCCGTCCTTGATCAGACGGTCGATATGCATGCGGATATGGGCTGCTTCCGCCGCCGTGTTGGCGAGCGCAATGGCGCGGTCGAAGGCAATGCGTGCCTCCTCGCCCCGGTCGAGTTGCATCAAGAGCCCGCCCTTGAGGCCGAAGAAATGGAAATAGCCGGATAGTCTCTGCTCGAGCGGCTCGATCATCGCCAGCGCCGCTTCCGGTCCGCGCACCTTGGCCACCGCGACCGCACGGTTAAGTGTGATGACCGGCGACGGCTGCATCTGTTCGAGCAGGCCGTAGAGCAGGTCGATCTCCACCCAATCCGTGTCCTCGGCCTTCTCGGCCCGCGCGTGGAGCGCCGCGATCGCCGCCTGCACCTGGTAAGGGCCGGGCTTGCGGTGGCGCAGGGCCTTGTCGACCAGCGCCAGCCCTTCGTCGATCATCTTGCGGCTCCACAGGCTCCGATCCTGGTCCTCGAGCAGCACGATCTCGCCATCGTCGTCGAAACGTGCCGGTGCGCGTGCGTGCTGCAGCAGAAGCAGCGCCGTCAGCCCCATGATCTCCGGCTCGGTCTGGAACAATCTGAGCAGCAGCCGGGCCAGCCGGATCGCCTCCTCGCACAGCGGCGCGCGGGCCGGCGCCTCGCCGCTGTTGGTCGAATAGCCCTCGTTGAAGATCAGGTAGACCATGGACGTGACCGCCGCGAGCCGCTCGGAGCGCTCGACCGCGCCTGGCGTCTCGAACGGCACGCCGGCGTCCGCGATGCGCGTCTTGGCGCGGGTGATGCGCTGCTCCATCGCGCTCTCGCCGACCAGGAAGGCGCGCGCGATCTGCTTGACGGTGAGGCCGGAGACGACGCGCAGCGCCACTGCGATCTGCTGCGTTGCGGGCAAATCAGGGTGACAGCAGATGAACAGCAGCCGCAGGATGTCGTCGCGGTAATGCGCGCCGTCCAGCCGCTCCGCGATATCGCTCTCGGCGTCTTCCAGATCGGATATCTGGTCTTCCTCCGGCATCGGCGCTTGCTTGGCGCGCTTGCGCACCGCGTCGATGCCGCTGTTGCGGCCGACGAAGATCAGCCAGGCCGCCGGATCGCGTGGCGGCCCGTTCTGCGGCCAGTTCTTCAGCGCCTTGAGGCAAGCGTCCTGGAAAGCTTCCTCCGCCGTGTCGAGATCGCGGAAATAGCGCAGCAGCGCGCCCATCGCCTGCGGGCGGGCAGCGCTGATCGCGGAGCTTATCCAGGCAAGTTCGGTCATGCTGGAACCCTGGTTGGATGGAACACCGATACCGGCCGGATCTCATAGGAACCGCCGCTCGGGTTGACCTCGGAAAGCTCGCGGGCGAATTCGACGGCCTCATCGAGGTCAGCGCAATCGAGCGTATAGAAGCCGAGGAACTGTTCCTTGGTTTCGGCGAACGGCCCGTCGATGACCAGCGATTCGCCTTTCACTTTCCGCAGCGTCGTTGCCGCGGTCGTCGGCAAAAGCCGCGCCACCGGTCCGAGCCGGCCGGCGTTGGCATACTTCTCCTGAACGCCGAGCAGGTCGGCCATGACCTTGTCGTCCTGTTCCTTGCTCCAGGAGCAGACGACATCTTCGGAGGCGTAGCAGAGGATGGCATAGAGCATGGAGGGTCCTTTCTGTAGCAAAGGACGAAACACTAGGGCCGATCCCGACATGGCGTCGATAAAAAAAAATCGAGACGCCGCGGATTCAGCGGCCGCTGATTGCCGCCGATCGACTCTCCTGCGTCTTCAACCATCTCAGCACAAGCGCTTCCTCCTCATCGAGACCGTCTATGGATCGCTTGCGCTTATTGGCTTCCGCCATTTCGGTAAGCAGCCGTCCTTCGCTCCAGGCCTCGAAGACCTGCGGGTGGATATAGCATTTGCGGCAGACCGCGCGCGTATTGCCCAGCCGTTCGGCCACTTTGTCGATGATGTTGTTCATCGCCCGCTTTCGCTGTGCCTGGCTTTCAGGCAGTTCCGTCTGTGCAAACAGCGACGCGGCATGGATGGTGCCGCCCCATGTGCGGAAATGCTTCGAACTGAACGCGTCGCCGGCGGCGTCCCGGATGTAGCGATTGACATCGTCGGAGCGGACCGGGCGTCTGTCGTCCCCCTCGTCGAGATACTGGAACAGTTTCTGGCCCGGCAGGTCCTGCGCACCCCGAACGATCCCGGCGATGCGGCGGTCCACCAGCTTCAATCTCCATTCCTTGCCGGACTTTCCCTTGAAGGCGAAGCGCAGGCTCGACCCCTTGATGTCGACATGCCGATCGCGCAACGTCGTCAGGCCGAAGCTCTTGTTATCGCGTGCATAGGCCGCGTTGCCGACGCGGATCATCGTATTGTCGAGCAGCCAGACCACCGCGGCGACGACGCGTTCGAGCGGCAGGCCGGGACGGCGCAAGTCGCTGTCGATTCTGCGCCGAAGGTCCGGCAGGCTTTCGGCGAAAGCGACGAGGCTCGAATATTTGACACCGTCGCGCTCCTCGGCCCATTGCGGGTGATAGCGATACTGCTTGCGCCCCCGCTGATCCCTCCCGGTCGCCTGGATATGCCCATTCGGATCGGGCGAAATCCAGACATCGGTCCAGGCCGGCGGAATGACGATGGCCGCGATGCGCGCCCTGTCGGCATCGGAGACCGCTCTCCGGTCCGGTCCCTTGTAGGCAAAGCCCTTGCCAGCCTTCAGCCGGCGGATGCCGGGCTCGGCATCGCTGACATAGGTGAGCGCGGTATCCCGGGCGGAAATCTGTGGTCGATTCTTGGGTACGCTATCACCGTCAGCCAATCGGCTACGCGACGATCCGGTTCTCTGCAGCATGACGGCTCCACGCAAAATGTCCGTAGATAAGTTGCGGGCAGACTGCTGGTTCCACACCCCGTCTGGAAAGCAGGATCCGGTGGCGTCGGCGAGGCAATGCGCTGCATCTGTGTCGGCGGAAAGGACAGCCGGCGGCGCGCGCCTTTTTTACGCCTTTTCGAGCACCACCGGGATGACGTCGACAGCCTGCTCCCCGACCTGTCCGCCGGTCGTCTTCAGCACGCCGACGATGGGCGCCACATCCGAATAGTCGCGCCCGTAACCGACGGTGATGTGGTCGTTGGAAGCCCGCATGCCGTTGGTCGGATCGAACTCCTGCCAGCCGGCATCACGCCCGCACCAGACCTTGACCCAGGCATGCATGGCATCCGCACCTTCCAGCCGGGGCTTGCCCTTGGGCGGAATGGTGCGCAGGAAGCCGCTGACATAGCCGGCCGGAATGCCGAGCCCGCGCAGCCCGGCGATCATGATGTGCGAGAAGTCCTGGCAGACGCCCCGCTTCAGCCGGAAGGCATCGCTGGCCAGGGTCCGCACCGTGGTCGCTTCGCCATCATACGTGAAATCATGGTGGATGCGCTTGGAGAGGCTCATCGCCGTGCCGGCGGTCGAGCCACCGATGCTGTCTTGCGCATAGGCGGTGATCGCCGCATCCATGCCGGCGTGACCGCTTGCCACCAGGAAGTGATGCGGCGACGCCGGCGCCAGTGACCGCACGGCCGCCAGCTCATGCCTGAGTCGGCCGATATCGGGCGACACGTCGAGCCCAGGCTCGGGCCGCGACACCGAAATGCGCGCGCTCATTCTTATGTCGAGCGCTTCATGCGCGTCGCGAAACGCGATCGAGGTGACGTTGTTGCCGAAAAAATCGGTAAAGTCGGATCGTTCATTGGGTGCCGGCTCAAAGGACAGCGAAGCGGCGATGACGCGCTGCACGCCGCCAATGGTCGGCGGCAGCACCCGCACCTGATGCCGGCCGCCGCCGGCAGCGGCGGCGTAGTCGTAATGGAGCAGAAGCCGGATGTCGTACAGCATGGCTATTGCTTTCTAGCCGAAATAGGCTTTGGCGAGGCTGTTGTAGAGGCCGCCGATTTCGCTGGCGAGTTCGTTCAGCGCCTTCGTCGTCATGTCAGCCGGCTCCTTGATGGCGATGGCGGTATTGAGCTGCAGGATCTCCTTGGCCGCCGCCGACATGTGCCCCTCGCCGCCGGTGGCCGGCAACAGCCCTATCTCGGCCTTCAGCCTTTCCAGCTGGAACAGGATGGAGCGTGGATTGAGCGGATCGAGCGCCAGGAGATCGACCACCGTGCGCCGGCCGGCCTGCACCGGATATTGCCGGCGATGGGTCATGACGCTGTCGCCGATCTCCAGCATCATGTCCAGCGCTCCATCCGGCGCCTCGCTGCCGGTCAGTCGGGCCAGCGTGCCGGCGATCTGGATGCCACGCTCCAGCCGCCGGCCGATCTCGAGGAAGCGCCAGCCGGCGAAACGGTACATGTTCTCGTGCAGCAGACCGGAGAATCCGGCAAGCTTGCGCAGAATGACGGTCATGGCCCGCGTCGCGTCGTCGCCGGGCGCCACGGTGGTGGCGAACCGATGGATCGTCTTCGACAAATCCTTGAGCGCCAGCCAGCCATCCGGCGAGAAACGATCGCGGATCTGGCCGGCGCTGTAGACGGCGCTGTCGAGCATGCCGATCAATCCTGATGGGATCGCCGTTTCGACATCGATGCCGAACGGCTCGAGATAGTCCCTGATATCTGCCAGCAGAGGCATGTCGGGATCGGACGTTTCGGCGAGCCGCACATGATAGGCGCGCAGGATGCGCACGGTGTCTTCCGAGCGTTCGATGTAGCGACCGAGCCAGGTCAGGTTTTCCGCCGCGCGGCTGGGCAGGCTACCCGGCCTGGTGCGGTTGAAGCTGTCGCCCTCCTGCGGCAGCAGCGTCTCGCGCTCGACCGGTCTGTCGCTGACCACCCAGACGTCAGCCGCCTGGCCGCCGCGCTGCATGGCGATCGCCGTCGGGTCGAGCGACAGGCCGACGCGGGCGAAACCGCCCGGCATCACCGTCCACCCCTCGGGCGTGCGCGCCAGATAGACGCGCAAGCTTGCCGGCCGGGGTTCCAGCCAGCCGCCGACATAGACGGGTGTCGTCGAAAGCGTCACCGCTTCCTGGCCGACGAAGGCCTCGCCATCACGCTCGATGCGCGCCACCAGTTCCGCCCGTTCCCCGACCGACAGCGCCGAGCCGAGCTTTGTCTGTCCGTCATCCTCGAAGGCAAGTCTTGTCGACAGCGCCGGACCGACCACCATGCGGTCGATATTGGCGAGGACATGGGCGCGCTCCGTCGCCTGCCCGCACCACCATGTCGCCACGCTGGGCAAAAGCAGCTCCTCGCCCCACAATTCGCGCGCGATCTTGGGCAGGAAGGCAAGCAGCGCACGCGTCTCCATCAGGCCCGATCCCAGAGCATTGACAGTGGACACCGTACCTTGTCGGATCGCTTCGACCAGGCCCGGCGTGCCGATCTGCGAATCCGGACGCAACTCGAGCGGATCGGCAAAGGCGGCATCGAGCCGCCGCCACAGCACGCTGATCGGCATCAGGCCCGACACGGTGCGCACCATGAGCCTGCCGCCGGAAACAGTCAGGTCCTCGCCTTCGAGCAGCATGATGCCGAGGTAGCGGGCGATATAGGCGTGTTCATAGTAGGTTTCGTTGAGCGGCCCCGGCGTCAGGATGGCGACGCGGCCGTCGCTCTCCTTTGCCATGCCGATCAGCGCATCGCGGAAGCGACGGAAGAAGCCGGCGAGCCGGTGCACATGCATCTCGCCATAGATGTCGGACAGTGCGCGCGTGGTGGCGACACGATTCTCCAGCGCGAAGCCGGCGCCCGAAGGCGCCTGGGTGCGGTCGCCAAGCACCCACCAGCGGCCATCGGGCCCGCGGCCGAGCTCGAAGGCGCAGAAGTGCAGGAAATGCCCTCCGGCCGGCCTGGTGCCGACCACGGGCCGCAAATATTCAGGGCTCGCCGCGATCAGCCCTGCCGGCAGGATGCCTTTTTCGACCAGTCGGTTCTGTCCATGGATATCGGCGACAATTTCCTCGAGCAGGTCGGCGCGCTGCACCAGGCCGGCGCTGATCGCCTGCCACTCGCTGTCCTCGATGAGCACGGGAATATGCGCCAGCGGCCATTCGCGCTCGTTGGCGCCCGCCTTGTCATAGACGCGGTAGTAAACACCCGCATCGCGCAGATACTGGTCGGCGCGGGCGAAGCGCTGGCCGAGCTTTTCGGCCCCGAGTTCGTCCAGCGCTTCGACAAAATCCTTCCAGACCGGGCGGGGATTGCCCGACGCGTCGACCATCTCGTCGACGACGCCGTCAATCGGCTGGTAGTGCTCCAGCAGGCTATGGGCCTGCGGCTTGCCGCGTACCCTTTTGTGATTCCCCTTTGCCATGTCAGATCACAGTCTTGGCGGACGCCTGAGGTCAAGGGTCATCGGGAAATCTTCCCCCGGCTGTTCTTCACGCAACACATAGCCGGACGGGGTATGGCCGCGCGGTTCGAAGCGGGCGAGCCGCCGTGCCTCGGCCTCGTTCCCATTGACCGGGAAGGTGTCGTAGTTGCGCCCGCCGGGATGGGCGACATGGTAGACGCAGCCGCCAACCGCCCTGCCCGACCAGCGGTCGTAGATATCGAACACCAGCGGCGTGTTGACCGGCAGTGCCGGATGCAGGCCCGAAGCCGGCTGCCAGGCCTTGAAGCGCACGCCCGCTACCGCGACCTCCCGGTTGTCGGTAGCCCTCATCGGCACGATGCGGCCGTTGCAGACGATCGCATGGCGCTCCGGATTGAGACCTTCGGTCTTGACCTGCAGCCGTTCGACCGAGGAATCGACGAAACGCACCGTACCGCCGATCGCCCCCTGCTCGCCCATGACATGCCATGGCTCCAGCGCTTGCCTGAGCTCCAGCTTGATGCCCGCATGCTGGACTTCGCCGCAGAAGGGAAAGCGGAATTCGAGCTGGGCGTCGAACCATTCGGGCCGGAACTCGAAGCCATTGAGCTTGAGGTCGTCGAGCACATCGAGAAAGTCCGCCCAGACATAGTGCGGCAGCATGAAGCGGTCATGCAGCGAAGTGCCCCAGCGCACGAAGCGTCCGTCGAGCGGGTTCTTCCAGGCGCGTGCGATGATGGCCCGCACCAGCAATTGCTGCGCCAGAGACATGCGCGCATTGGGTGGCATCTCGAATCCACGGAATTCGACAAGGCCAAGCCGACCGGTCGGTCCATCGGGCGAGAACAGCTTGTCGATGCAGATTTCCGAGCGATGCGTATTGCCGGTGACGTCGGTCAACAGATTGCGGAACAGGCGGTCGACCAGCCATGGCAAGGGTGCGGCCTCCTGGTCGGGATGCGGCACCTGCGCCATCGCGATCTCGAGCTCATAGAGTGAATCGTGTCGCGCCTCGTCGAAGCGCGGCGCCTGGCTGGTCGGGCCGATGAACAGGCCGGAGAACAGATAGGACAACGAGGGACGCCGTTGCCATTGCAGCACCAGGCTCTTCAGCAGGTCGGGCCGGCGCAGGAACGGACTGTCATTGGGCGTGGCGCCACCGACCACGACATGGTTGCCGCCGCCGGTACCGGTGTGGCGGCCATCGATCATGAACTTGTCGGCGCCAAGCCGCGTCTGCCGCGCCTCGTCATAGATCGCCGTCGTGGTCGCCACGCAATCCTGCCAATTCGAGGCGGGATGGATGTTGACCTCGATGACACCGGGGTCGGGTGCCACGCGGATGACGTTGAGGCGCGGGTCATGCGGCGGGCCGTAGCCCTCGATGTGCACGGGAAGGCCAATCGCCTTTGCCGCGTTCTCGGCAGCCGCGACGAGTTCGAGATAATCCTCGAGCGCCTCGACCGGCGGCATGAAAACGCACAGCCTGCCGTCGCGCGGTTCGACCGAAAGTGCCGTGCGCACCGCGCCGCCGATCTCGGTGATCTCCTGCTCGACCCGCTCCTGCTGGCCGGTCGCCGCGGTGAACGACACCGCCTGCTGGCGGCGGGCCATTTCGTCGGCGCCTTCCAGTTCGGCCGGAGCGGCCGCAGGCAAGATCGCTTCCCGCACGGGCAGCGGGCCACGCGGCAGCGACGGATCGACAGGCACGATGTAGGGGAACTGCGCCGGCGGCACATAGGGCAGCGTTCCCAGCGGCAGACGATAGCCGACCGGGGAATCGCCCGGCAACAGGAACAGCCGGCCACGCCGCGTCTTCCATTTTTCCGAGCGCCAGCGCGGATCGGACGCCTGGCTGTTCCAGCGCTGCACCGGCAGCACATAGCCGGATGGCTTGGTCAGCCCGCGCTCGAAGACGCGCGCCATGCGGCTGCGTTCCTCGGGGTCTTCCAGCTTGGAGTTGGACGGGTCGACATTCTCGGGCAGCTTGCCTTCCTTGAGCAGCCATTCGGCCGGATCCTCATAGGCTTCGCTGACCATGGACGTGTCGATGCCGAGCTCGCCGGCGATCGCCGTCAGCAGGCTTTCGGCCTGTTTCGGCCCGACATCAGCCGAGCTTTTCTCCGGCGCGATCAGCGACGGATCGCTCCACACCGGCTCGCCGTCGGCGCGCCAAAAGAGCGAGAACGTCCAGCGCGGCAGGCTTTCGCCGGGATACCATTTGCCCTGGCCGTAATGCAGAAAGCCGCCGGGCGCGAAGCGCTCGCGCAGGCGGCGGATCAGCGCGTCGGCCTTTTCACGCTTGCTCGGCCCGACGGCGGCGGTGTTCCACTCGGCGGCCTCGAAATCGTCGATCGACACGAAGGTCGGTTCGCCGCCCATGGTCAGCCGCACATCCCCGGCCGCGAGCGCGGCATCGACCTTGTTGCCGAGCGCGTCGAGCGCTTGCCAGCTTTCATCCGAGAACGGCTTGGTGATGCGCGGATGCTCGGCGATGCGATCGACCCGCATCTCGAAGCCGAACTCGACATTGGCAAAGCTCGCCATGCCCGAAATGGGTGCCGCATTGCGGAAATGCGGCGTGGCGGCCAGCGGAACATGGCTCTCGCCGGTGAGCAGGCCGGAAGTCGGGTCGAAACCGATCCAGCCGGCACCGGGAAGATAGACCTCGCACCAGGCATGCAGGTCGGTGAAATCGACTGATGTGCCGGCCGGCCCATCCAGCGCGACAAGGTCGGGCTTGAGCTGGATCAGATAGCCCGAAACGAAACGCGCGGCGACACCGAGATTGCGCAGGATCTGCACCAGAAGCCAGCTCGAATCCCGGCAGGAGCCCTTGGCCGCCGCCAGCGTTTCCTCAGGTGAGAAGACGCCGGTCTCCATGCGCACGATATAGGCGATCTCGCGCTGCAGACGCGCATTGAGGTCGACGAGGAAATTGACCGTGTTCGGCGCGCTGCGGTCGACGGTTTCCAGGAAAGCCGAGAGAAGCGGCCCAGCCGGCTCCGGTGTCCGGTAGATGGCCAGATCATCCCTGATTTCCTCGGGATAATCGAACGGGAACGCCTCCGCCGACGGTTCGACGAAGAAGTCGAACGGATTGTAGACGGTCATGTCGGCGACGAGGTCGACCTCGATCTTCAGCTCCGTCACCGGATCGGGAAAGACAAAACGGGCGAGGAAGTTGCCGTAGGGATCTTGCTGCAGATTGACGAAGTGGTTCGCCGGCTCGACCTTGAGCGAATGGCTCAACACCTTGGTGCGGGAATGCGGTGCCGGCTGAAGCCTGATCACCTGGGGACCCAGAACCACCGGCCGGTCGTATTTGTAGTGGGTCAGATGGTAGACGGCTGCCAGAATTGCCATGGGGCCCCGGAATTCAGCGTTTCAAACGATTTCGCTGAACCCTGACACATCCGGCCGCCATTCTCCAAGCGGATGTTGCGGTGCACCTAAATTAAACGGCTATTGAACGGACAATGTCGCCTGGCAGGCCTTGGCTACATCGCTTCGCCCTGCCTCGAATGAGACGCCACCCGAACCTAGACGACCAGTACGTCGACGAATTGTCCAAATTTGCGCATTCTCTCAAGTTTGACTGCAAGCCAGGCGTTCTTGAGATGCTCTGCCGCGCGGTCACCGATTTCCGGCGTCAGACCCGGCGGGGACTTAGGAAAAGCCGCGAAGTGGACGCTGCAAGGGTGGAAAAGAAGGTAGTACTCAAGCTCTTGAGGCCTCCCTCCAGCATGCAACGGCATTCCGTCCAGAGGAACTGGGTTCATTCTCTCGATTCTCACAGGAAGCGATAGCCCGGCAATCCCGACGTTCATTTTGTAGATGTCCGGATCTTCACGGTTTACGCTCGGGATCTGAATCCGGACATCCGGTTCGTTATCCACGGTGACGATGTAGGCGCCGGGCCACCGTTCATGGTCATCATCAACCTTATAGCGCGAGAGCGGCCGGCTCGCGGCTCGCTCCGGCGTGAAGGTATTGACGAAATCCAGGATCGTATCCTGGACTGCCACCAGTTCAGGCATTGGCTGTCGCCAGTTCCAGTGCAGTTCGCCAACAACCGGCACGGCGAACTTCCGGTAGTATCGTCCATCGACCTCCACCTCCTCGACACTGCGCCTCAGCAGGTCCTGCATTGGTTTCTCTATCAATGCCTGGATATTTTCGAGGTCCGAATTCGACAGCTCCTCGACCTCGGCCCGGAACGGATCGGTGTGGTTGATCCGTTGGACGGTGATATGCGAGCAATAGGCTGCGGGGGTGTCGCTGTGGAGGGGCTGCGCGGAGCTTGGAAGCAGTGCGAATTCCCTAAGCCAGCGAGCAATCGCGATATGCCAGGGATGCGCCGCACGGACCTCGCTGTGGAGGGGGCGGTTGGGGCTTGGATCCCCCAATTCCTCAAGCCAGCGGGTAATGGAGATTTTAACACCGTCCGAGCCGCCGAAAAACAGCCCGGCCTCCCATACATACATATGCCGAACGGACCCGGAGTTCAGCCGGAACGTCCAGCTATGCCCGGTGTACAGGGAAAAGCGGCAGCCTTCGGCTTGGGAACCCCAGGTGCCTCCAATGAAGCTGAACTCACGTCGGTAGCGATCCATCTGCACCAGACGCTTGCCGCGAAAACGCCTGAGCCCCTCGCGAACGCGATCGGCACTACTTCGCAGTGGCATTGCAGTCTCCGAAGCAACTTAAGAAACAACGCCGTTTATCCAGAAGTCCTCTACACTTGTTTAGCGAGTTGCCTCAAATTGAAACGCTCAGCCTTAGAAGAACGCCTGTATCCCCGTCTGCGCCCGTCCCAGGATTAGCGCGTGCACGTCATGCGTGCCCTCATAGGTGTTGACGGTCTCCAAATTCTGCGCGTGGCGCATGACGTGGTAGCCGATCTGGATGCCGTTGCCGCCATGCATGTCGCGGGCCTGGCGGGCGATGTCGAGCGCCTTGCCGCAATTGTTGCGCTTGACGATCGAGATCATTTCCGGCGCCATTTTGTCTTCATCAAGCAGACGCCCGACGCGCAACGACGCCTGCAGCCCCAAAGCGATCTCGGTCTGCATATCGGCGAGCTTCTTCTGGTAAAGCTGCGTGCCGGCCAGCGGCTTGCCGAACTGCTTGCGGTCCAGCCCATACTGGCGAGCGCGATGCCAGCAATCTTCCGCCGCGCCCATCGAGCCCCATGAGATGCCGTAGCGGGCCCGGTTGAGGCAACCGAACGGTCCGCCGAGCCCCTTGGCATTGGGCAGCAGTGCGTCCTCGCCGACCTCGACACCTTCCATCACCACTTCACCGGTGATCGACGCCCGCAGCGACAGCTTGCCGCCGATCTTCGGCGCCGACAGCCCCTTCATGCCTTTTTCCAGCACGAAACCGCGGATCTCGTCCTTGCCGTTCTCGCCCTTCAACTTCGCCCAGACGACGAACACGTCGGCGACCGGCGCGTTGGAAATCCACATCTTGGAGCCGGTCAGCTTGTAGCCGCTGGCGGTCTTTTCCGCGCGCGTCTTCATGCCGCCGGGGTCGGAGCCGGCATCCGGTTCGGTCAGACCGAAGCAGCCGATCCATTCGCCGCTGGCGAGCTTCGGCAGGTACTTCTTGCGTTGTTCATCCGAGCCATAGGCGTAGATTGGATACATCACCAGCGATGACTGCACCGACATCATCGAGCGATAGCCGGAATCGACGCGTTCGACTTCCCGCGCCACCAGCCCATAGGTCACATAGTTGGCGCCGAGGCCACCGAACTCCTCCGGGATATTGATGCCGAGCAGGCCAGCCTCGCCCATCTCGCGGAAGATCGCCGTGTCGAAAGTCTCGTTGAGATACGCCTCCTCGATGCGCGGCGCGAGCTTGTCGGCGGCAAAGGCCGCCGCGCCGTCGCGCACCATGCGTTCGTCTTCCGAAAGCTGCCCCTCGATCAGGAACGGGTCTTCCCAGACGAATGCATTCTTGTCGGCGGCCATGGCTTGATCCTCAGAAGGGTGAAGCCCGGCTTATCGGCCCGTGGTCTGAAAAAATCAAACGAAATTGCTTCACCGATCAATGAACGTTAGGAATGGATCATGAGTGTCCAGCGTCGCCTTTTGCCCAACATCAGCGCCCTTGCCGCCTTCGAGGCGGTGGCCCGGCTTGGCAGTTTCACCGCCGCCGCCCAGGAGCTGGATTTGACCCAGGGCGCCGTCAGCCGTCAGATCAGCTTGCTGGAAGATCAGTTCGGCCGCCGGCTGTTCGAACGCGACAGCCGCAACGTCCGCTTGTCGACGGCAGGCGAAATCTACGCCGAGGCGGTACGTTCGGCGCTTGGCCAATTGCGCGACGCAGCGCTTGGATTGATGAGCAATCGGCATAGCGGCATCCTGAACCTGGCCATATTGCCGACCTTCGGCACGCGCTGGCTGATGCCGATGATCCCCAATTTCGTCGAAAGCAATCCCGACATCACCATCAATTTCGTCACCCGCGTCGGCCGGTTCGACTTCGCCAGGGAGAGGTTGGATGCAGCCATCCACTACGGCCTGCCGGACTGGCCGGACGCCGATTCGACACTGCTGGTGCGTGAGACGGTGGCACCGGTGGTGTCGCCCGAGTTCCTCGCCGGTCGCGCCATCGCCACGCCGGCCGACATCGGTCGTTTGCCGCTGCTGCACATGACGACGCGCCCCGGCGCCTGGACGGAATGGTTCGAGCATCAGGGGCTGAGCGCGCCGACCGGGCCGGGCATGCAGTTCGAGCAGTTCGGCACCGCCGCCCAGGCTTGCATGGCGGGGCTCGGCGTGGCGCTCTTGCCGCTGCTCCTCATCGCTGGCGAATTACAGCGCGGCCAGCTTGTGCCCGCGCCCGGCCAGCCGATGCAAAGCCGCAGCGCCTATTACCTCGTCATTCCCCACGACAAGCGCGGCTATCCACCGGTTGCCAGCTTTCGAGATTGGCTGCTGGGCCAGCTCGAGAAGGAGCCGGCTGTTCTGGCGTGGTAGCTATTTCCGCTTCAGCGCGTCCGCCAGCGCGGCGCCGAACGCACCTTGCTGTACCGGCCGCTCGGGCTGACGCTGCGGCGCCGGCGAGCGTGGCGCTGGCCTGCCGCCGCCATTGTCGCGCGGCCCGCTCCTCGGCGCGCCGCCCTCGCCGGCATCCCTACGCATGGAGAGCGCGATGCGCTTGCGCTTGATGTCGACATCGACGACGCGCACCTTCACCACGTCGCCGGCCTTGACCACCTCATGCGCGTCCTTGATGAAACGGTCGGCCAGTTGCGAGACATGCACCAGCCCGTCCTGGTGGACGCCGATATCGACGAAGGCGCCAAACGCCGCGACATTCGTGACAGTGCCTTCCAGCAGCATGCCGGGCTTCAAATCCTTGATGTCGTCGATGCCATCGGCGAAGGTAGCGGTCTTGAAGCCGGGGCGCGGGTCGCGGCCGGGCTTTTCCAGCTCGGCAAGGATATCGCGCACCGTCGGCAGGCCGAAACGCTCGTCGACGAAGACGCGCGGGTCGAGCGCCTTCAGCGCGGCGCTGTCGCCCATCAGCGAACGCACATCGCGGCCGCAGGCGGCGACGATCTTCTTGGCCACGCCATAGGCTTCCGGATGCACCGACGAGGCATCGAGCGGCTCGCTGCCATTGGCAATGCGCAGGAAGCCGGCGGACTGTTCGAACGCGCGGGGCCCAAGCCGTGCCACCTTCAGCAGGTCCTTGCGGCTGGCGAACGGGCCGGTCGCATCGCGATGCGCGACGATCGCCTCGGCAAGCGACGCGCCGAGGCCTGAAACGCGCGCCAGCAACGGCGCCGAGGCGGTGTTGAGGTCGACGCCGACCGCGTTGACGGCGTCCTCGACGACGGCTTCCAGCGAGCGGCCGAGCCGGTACTGGTCGACATCGTGCTGATACTGACCGACACCGATGGATTTCGGCTCGATCTTGACCAATTCGGCCAGCGGATCCTGCAGGCGCCGCGCGATCGACACCGCGCCTCGCAGCGACACGTCGAGGCCGGGAAATTCGGCCGCCGCCGTCGCCGAGGCCGAATAGACCGAGGCACCCGCCTCGCTGACGATAACCTTGAGCGGCTTCGGGCCTGAACCCGCTGGCATGTCCGACAGCATGTCCGCAACCAGCTTCTCCGTTTCGCGGCTGCCGGTGCCGTTGCCGATCGAGATCAGCTCGACCTTGTGCTGGCGGATCAGCGCGGCAAGCTCGGCCTGCGTGCCGCGCACATCGTTCCGCGGCGGGAACGGATAGACCGTCGTCGTCGCCAGCAGCTTGCCGGTGCCGTCGACCACCGCAACCTTGACGCCGGTGCGGATGCCGGGATCGAGCCCCATCGTCGGCCGCGAGCCGGCGGGAGCCGCCAGCAGCAAATCCTTCAGGTTGCGGGCAAAGACATGGATCGCCTCTTCCTCGGCCCGCTCGCGCAGGTCGCGCATCAGATCGAGCGTCAGGTGCAACGACAGTTTTATCCGCCAGGTCCAGCCGGCGACCTCCATCAGCCAGCGGTCGCCCGGCAGGCTGGCGCCGATGGCGTAGGCATTGGCGATCATCCGCTCGACCGGCTTCACCGGGGAGGCATCGTCGGCATCGACCTCGATATCGAGCGACAGCACCTCTTCATTGCGGCCGCGCAGCATGGCCAGCGCGCGGTGGCTTGGCGCCGTGGACCAACGCTCGACATGGTCGAAATAGTCCGAGAATTTCGCGCCGGCCTCCTGCTTGCCGTCGACCACCCTGGCGCGCAGGAAGGCGCGCTCCTTCATGTAGCCGCGCAGCTTGCCGACCAGATCGGCATTTTCGGCGAACTGCTCCGACAGGATGTCGCGCGCGCCATCGAGCACCGCCTTGGCATCGGTCACCTCTACGGTGACATAGGCGAGCGCGACTTCCGCGGGCACCAATGAGCGGTCGTTGAGAATGGCTTCGGCGAGCGGCCCCAGCCCGCGCTCCCTGGCGATCTCGGCCTTGGTGCGACGCTTCGGCTTGTAGGGTAGGTAGATGTCCTCGAGCTCCGCCTTGGTGGCCACCGCCCCGATCTTCGCTTCGAGGTCTGGCGTAAGCTTGCCCTGCTCGCGGATCGAACCCAGGATGGTGTCGCGGCGGGCGTCGAGTTCGCGCAGATAGACGAGACGCTCGGCAAGGTCGCGCAGCTGCGTGTCGTCCAGCCCGCCGGTCACCTCCTTGCGGTAGCGTGCCACGAACGGCACCGTCGCCCCTTCATCGAGCAGTCCGATCGCCGCGGCCGCCTGTTCGGGCCGCGCCTTGATTTCGACTGCGATGATGGCTGCGATGCGCTTGATGTCGGATGCCATGTCGTTCCCACTCTCGACGAAAAGAGCGGCGACCATAGGCGCAGAGATCAGGTCCGCCAACCACCGCGTTTTCAACGGCGGCGGAGGTCCACAGGAAAGCGCGGACGATTGGATTGTCCGGGCTGGTCAGACCATGCGGCTCAGCACTTCGAAAAAGGCAACGATTTCGAGGTCCAGTGCATCGTCGACCGGCTCCGGCTGCGACGACATCTTGGCGATGACCACTTCGGTCCTGGGGTCGACGTAGAGCCATTGCCCATGGATGCCGATGCCGCAATAGGCGCCATTTTCCAAACCGGTCTGATACCATTTGTTGCGGTAACGGCCTTTCGGGAACAGCGGCAGCATGGCACCGCGCTGCCAGGCTTCCGAGCTGCCGCCGGTGCTGGTGGTGTCGCGCACCCAGGCCTCGGGCACGATGCGGCGGCCATTGGCCGTGCCGCCTTGCCGCATCATCTCGCCGATGCGCGCCAGGTCACGCGGCGTCACCGAAAGGCCGCCTGCGGTGCGTGCCGTGCCTTCCATGTCGACGCCGACAGAGGCCTCGCTGACGGCGCCAAGCGGCAGCCACAGTTTCTCACGCATCAAGTCGCAGAAGCGCTGCCCTGAAGCGCGTTCCAGGAGGAGGCCGAGCAGGTCGGAATTGGGCGAACGGTAGCGGAAGGTCTGGCCATGCGGCTCGGCAAGCCGCTGCAGGGTCAGGATGAATTCGCGCAGGCTTTCGGTGCCGCCGCCGGGGTTCCACAGCGTCGCGCGGCGATAGCGGGCAAAGGCGCTTTCCGGATCGAGATAGGCCTCCTCGAAATCGAGGCTGACGCTCATGTCGAGCACATTCCGCACGCTTGCATCGCCATAGGCCGAGCCGGCGGCTTCGGGGATGTAGCGCGTCACCGGCGCTTCAGGGTCGAACACCCCCTCGCCTTCCAGTATGCCGGCGATAATCGCGGTCACCGACTTGCTGACCGAGAAGATGATGTGGCGCGCGCCGAACTCCATATGCGGCGCGAACCAGTCGCCTATGATCTTGCCGCCTTTCATCACCGTCAATGCGTCGGTGCTGGAGCGAACGAGAAACTCGGCCACCGTCTCCGGCGCGCTCGCGACCGTGACCTTTTCCCCGAGCAGGCCACCCATGTCTCGCACAGGAGCCTCGATGACGCCCGGCGCCGCTGCCACGCGTGCCGTCGGCACCAGTTCGCCGAGGTTCTGGAATGACCACCGATTGAACGGGGCCAGGCGCCAGTTGGCGAGCAGCACCTCGTTACGGCCGAATCCGTATCGTGTCTCGAACGCGGTCTTGCCGGCCATCGCGTTTCCTACCAGTCCATTGTTCTTGAAGCTCAGCTAAGCGCCGCTGCGATGGCGTGCACGGCCTTCAGCGTTGCCACGGAATAGGCCATGTTGCTGAAATCCGGGTAGGTCGACAGCTTCACCACCACCATTCCTGTGTTCCAGTCGATGTGGATCAACTGTCCAAACACGCCCCGGCACATCAGTGCGCGCGAGCTGGGATCCTCGATCCAGAACTGGTTGCGGTAGCTGCCCTCGGGCAGGCTGGCGGAGAAATCCGGACCATGCTTGCCAGTGCGCGTCGCCTCGATCCAATCGGCCGGCACGACGCCGCCGCCATTGTCGAGGATCAGTTGGCCAAAGCGGGCGTAGTCGCGCAGCGTCGCGTTGAAGCCGCCATCGGCCAGCGCATAGCCGGCGCCGTCGACGGTGAAGCAGGCGCTTTCGTCGGCACCAAGCTTTTGCCAGAGTTCCTCGGAAACCAGCTGCGCCAGCCGCTTGCCCGTCACCCGTTCCATGATGAAGGCGAGCACGTCCGTCTCGATCGAGCGATATTCGAACGCAGCCCCATGCGGGCGCACCGTCTCTTTCAAGCCCAGGATCAGATCGAACATGTGCGAGGGCCAGCGGAAATCCGGATTGCTGCCCGGCGGCACCGGCTTCCAGCCGGTGGCGACATCGACCTGGCCGATGTCGGAATAGCGGTCGGTGTATTCCTCTGAGAACCGCACGCCGGTGGTCATATCAAGCACATGCTGGACGCAGGCACCGGCCCAGCCGGTCGCGTTGAGTTCCGGCAGGTAGTCCGTCACCGCCTTCGTTGGATCGATCAGGCCGCGCCCGGCCAATATGCCGAATACCGAGCCGGTGACGGACTTCGCCATCGACTGCGACAAATGCAGCGTGCGCTCGGTCATACCGTTGAAATAGCGCTCATAGGCTATCCGGCCGTCCTTGAGCACCAGGAAGCCGTCCGTATAGGTCTCGTCGAGCAAGCCGGCGAGTGTCGAAGACCTGCCTTCGCTGTCCTCGATCGCCAGCGCGTCGAGATCGACCTCGGCCCGTTCGAGACGATGCCTATGGCCGTTGCCGCGCCAGACTTCGGCGGTCGGCAGAATTTCCCTGATGTGCTGGAAAGCCCAGCGGTTCCAGGGCGGCCGGTCCCAGTCGAGCTTGGGGGGCGCCATGGCGGGCGGCGAACCCTGCATGATCGGCGGCCGCGGCTCGCTGTTGCGATAGGAGTCCATGAAGGGCCATTCCCGGAAAAGAAAAGACCCGGCGGCATGTGCCGCCGGGTCCTTGTGTCTGTGACTATTTCTGCAGTTCGGTCCAGATCTTGGTGTAGATGTCCTGGATTTCCGGAGCGCACATCTTCTGCAGTTCGCCAAGCGGCTTGGCGTCCGCCGGAATGACGACTTCCGGCGCGTCCTTCATGTCGGCCGGCATGTACTTGTCCGAACCGGCGATGGCGTTGGCGTAGCGGTGGAAGGCCGAGAGACCCGCCGCATTTTCCGGATCCATGATGAAGTTCTGGAACAGCTTGGCGTTCTCGACGTTCTTGGCCTCCTTGAGAACGACGACGTTGTCGCTCCACAGGCCATAGCCTTCCTTCGGATAGTTGAAGTGGATGGCAGGGTTGGCCAGCCGCTGGCGCAGGGCCGAACCGTTCCAGTCGCTGGTCGCCTTGAAGTCGCCGGCGCCCATCTTCTCGATGGTGTTGTATTCCATCGAGATCCAGTTCGGCTTGGCCGCGACAAGCGTATCGCGCACCTTCTTCAGAACCGCCTTGTCGTCGGTGCATTGCTGGCCACCGAGATATTTGATCGCCGCGAAGATGACGTCATTCATCTCGGGAACGACATTGACCTTGCCCTTCAACTCGTCAGGCGTATTGAAGATGATGCCCCAGCTATTGGTCGGGCCCTTGTAGGCGTCGGTGTTGACGACGACGCCGATCGTGCCCCAAGCCCACGGAACAGTGTATTTGCGGCCTGGATCGAAGTCAGGATTGGCCCATTCGGGCGCGATGTTCTTGGCGTTCTCCATCTGGCCCGGGTCGGTTTCCTGGACGAGGCCTTCCTTGATCCAGATCGGCACATAGGTCTGCGAAGGCACCGCGATGTCGAAGCCGGTGCCGCCCTGGCGAACCTTGGCCAGCGCGGTGTCGTTGGAATCGTAATCGGTGATGGTCACCTTGATGTTGTATTTGGCCTCGAACTTCTTGATCACGTCGGGGCTGGTATAGTTGCCCCAATTGTAGATGTTCAGTTCGCCGTCGGCGCGGGCGATGCCCGTCGAAGCGAGCAGCGCCAACCCCATGGCGCTCGCTGTTGTCTTCCAGTTCATGGTTTTAACTCCCATTGTCGGTTTCAGTCTCGTTTCCTGCTGACGAAGAAAAACAACGTGACGATCGCGACCGAAAGCAGCAGGAAGGCGGTCGATATCGCGTTGATCTCGGGCGTTATGCCGCGGCGGATCTGGCCGAGCATGTAGGTGGGCAGCGTGTCCTGGCCGCCCGATTTGACGAACTCGGTGATGACGACGTCATCGAGCGAGATGACGAAGGCCAGCATCAGTCCGGCCAGGATACCGGGCCACAAAAGCGGCAGCGTGATGCGACGAAAGGTTTTCCACGGCGTGGCGTAGAGGTCGGCCGCGGCGCGTTCCAGCGTCAGGTCCATATTCTCCAGCCGCGCCCGGATCGGCAGATAGGCAAAGGGAATACAGAACGCCGTATGCGCGGCGACCAGGTAGCCGATACCGGAATAGCCGGTGAAGATCTTGATGCGCGAGAAGAAGATCAGCAGCGCCACGCCGGTGACGATCTCGGGCACCATCAGCGGCTGGTTGATCGCCGCGTATTTGAAGGTGAGGCCGGGATAGGACGCCGTGCGTGTGGTGGCGAGCGCGGCCATGGTGGCGAAGATGGTCGACAGCACCGCCGCGATGGAGCCGATCTGGAAGGAACGCAGCGTCGCGTCGATGACCTGCGTGTTCTGGTATGCCGACTGGAACCATTTCAGCGAAAAGCCACCCCATTCGGATGTCGAGCTCGCCGCGTTGAAGGCGTAGATGACCAGCACGATGATCGGCAGATAGAGGATGACAAAGCAGGTCGCCGCGATCGCTGTGAAGCCGGTCTGATGCTTGATGGAAAAGTTCTTAGCCACGCCGCACCCCCGACTTGCCGGCATTGCGCACATAGGCAAGCAGCGCCACCATGACGATGATCATCACCGTGATCGACAGCGCCGAGCCCAGCGGCCAGTTGCGGCCCTGTCCGAACTGCAATTCGATCAGGTTGGACAGCATCATGTTCTTGCCGCCGCCAAGCACGCTCGGCGTCACGTAAGCGCCCAGTGCCGGAATGAAGACCAGGATCGAGCCGGCGATGACGCCGGGTTTGACCAGCGGGAAAATGATCTTCCGCAGCACCTTGAAGCGTGTCGCGTAAAGGTCATAGCCAGCCTCGACCAGCCGGAAGTCGAGCTTCTCCATGCTGGCATAGATCGGCAGCACCATCAGCGGCAGGTAGACATAGGCCATGCCGATCAGGATCGCCGTGTCGGTGTAGAGCATCTGGACCGGCGCCGAGACGATGCCGAGCTTGAGCAGGATCGTGTTGACGATGCCTTCGTTGCGGATGATCTGCAGCACGGCGAAGGTGCGGATCAAAAGGTTCGTCCAGAACGGGATGGTGATCAGGAACAGCCAGAGATCCCTGGTCTTTTCGCTGCGCGTCGCCATGAAATAGGCCGTCGGGAAACCGAGCGCCAAGGTGGCGAGCGTCGTCACCACCGCAAGCTTGATCGAGCGCCAGACGATGGTGACATGCGCCGCCGCGAGCGACAGCGTGTCGTCGAAAATATCGCGTTCCAGGAAGACCGATGTCCAGGCGTCGGATGAGAACTGCCATTTCACGTCGCCATAGGCGCCGGGGGTGAGGAACGAATAGACCAGCACGATCAGCAGCGGGCCGGTCGCGGCAAACAGAATGACCAGCAGCGCCGGCGCTGACAGAAGCCAGCGGTCACGGACATCGCGCCGTTCCGCTGCCTTGGCGACTTCTTCCGCGGTCGCCATCAGTCCCTCAGCACTTGCGCGGCGTCGTTGCCGATCATGATGCCGACCTTGTCGCCGCGCTCGAAACCGCAGCCGGCGCTGCGCGTGTTCTGCTGGCGCACGGTGAAGGCCTCGCCGCTGTCGAGATGGACATGGATATGCGTGTCGGTGCCGAAATAGACGATGTTCTCGACCGTGCCCGACAGGTCGCCCTTGTCCTTCGACAACTTGGCATGCTCGGGCCTCACCACCACGGTGGCGTTTTCTTTCGGCTGGAAGCCTTCGGCGACGGTGGCATCAATGACCGCACCGGATTTGAGTGTCGCGCGCGCTTTGCCATTGCCGGCGCCTGAAATGGCGGCGGTGAGGAAATTGGTTTCGCCGATGAAGTCGGCCACGAAGCGTTCCGCCGGCTTGTCGTAGATGTCCCAGGGCGAGCCGACCTGCAGGATCTTGCCCGACGACATCACCGCGATGCGGTCCGACATCGTCAGCGCTTCTTCCTGGTCATGAGTGACGAAGATGAAGGTGATGCCGGTTTCGTTCTGCAGTCGCTTCAACTCGATCTGCATCTCCTTGCGCAGCTTGTAGTCGAGCGCCGAGAGCGGTTCGTCGAGCAACAGCACTTTCGGCTGCGGCGCCAGGGCCCTTGCCAGCGCCACGCGCTGCTGTTGGCCACCGGAAATCTGGCCGGTGCGGCGGCCGGCCAGCGCTTCCATCTTGACCAGCTTCAGCATCTCGGCGACGCGCGCCTTGATCTCGGCCTTCGGCTTGCCCAGCATTTCCAGGCCAAAGCCGATATTGTCGGCGACCGTCATGTGCGGGAACAGCGCGTAGGACTGGAAGACCGTGTTGACCGGCCGCTTGAAGGGCGGCAATGGCGCGATGTCCTGGCCGTAGAGCAGGATCTCGCCGGCGGTTGGAAAGTCGAAGCCGGCGATCAGCCGCAGCAAGGTGGTCTTGCCGCAGCCGGATGGTCCCAGCAGCGTGAAGAACTCGTTCTCGCGGATGGACACCGAAACCTTGTCGAGGGCAGCAACCTGCCCCTCACCCGATCCGAAAATTTTGCTGACGTTTACTACCTCAATCGCATTCCGATCCGGTTTGTCCGGCACGATTACGCCTCACTGTTGACCCCGCTCTTGCTGGCGGAGCTTGTCCCCTGTTGGATGTGACCACACGGCCGGTGGGTTGGCAAGCCCGGCATTGAATCACAGTTCAGTCAGTCTTTTAGCCAGCAAGCCTCATGCCATTATCGGGCCTGATAGGTGATCTTGCCGCCGCAGATCGTCGTCACCGGCCGCAGCTTGTGCAGATCGGCCGGCGCCGTCTTCTCGATATCGGCCGACAGCACCACCAGATCCGCCATATAGCCTGATTTCAGCATGCCTTTGCGGTGCTCGGCGAATTCGGCATAGGCGCCCTCGACCGTGTAGGCTGCGATCGATTCATGCAGCGAGAAGCGCTGGTCCGGGTCGCTTTCTGCCCACGGTTTGCGCAGCACTGCCGCCTGGATGCCCAGGATCGGATCGATCGGCGACACCGGCCAGTCCGAGGCGAACACGACATGGGCGCCGGCGTTCTTCAAGGTCCGCCAGGCGTAGCTCAGCGGCCAGCGGGCCGGGCCGATGCGCGACACTGTCGGCTCCAGCGGAAAATCCATGGCGCCGGGCGGATGCGGCGGCTGCATGGAAGCGATGACGCCGAGTTCCGCAAAACGCGGCACATCCGCCGTGGTGGTGACCTCGATATGCTCGACGCGATGCCGGCTGTCACGCTTGCCATTGGCTTTTTGCGCTGCCTCGTAGCCGTCGAGCACGGCACGTACCGCGCCGTCACCGATCGAGTGCACCGCGATCTGTAGTCCGCGCCTGTCGACGGCGACAGCCAGATCGATGAACTGCTGCGGCGTGAACAGCGGCTCGCCGATCCAGTCGGGCCGATCGGCATAGGGCTCGACCATGACAGCCGTCCAGGAATCGAGCACCCCGTCGTAGAACACCTTGACCATGCCCGATGACAGCCACTCGCTGTTATAGCGTTCGGCCATCACGGATGCCTTGTCGAGCATGTCGAGCGTCATGAAATTCTTGTAGTGGAAAGGGATCTGCACGCGGCAGGGCAGGCCTTCCCCGGCCTCGATCTCGGCCAGCAGTTCGAGCTGGTAGAGATTGCCGTCCATGTTCTGGATCGAGGTGATGCCGTGGCGCGCGCACCAGGCAAGCCCGCGCCGCATGATATCGCGGTCGGCGGCGCGTTCGGCGGCCGAAGGCATCGGGTCGGGCTCGCCGCCGGTCGCCAGGCCCAGCCGCACGCGGCCTTCGCCGGCAAGGTCGAGAACCGGGCCGAAGGCCTCGCCCTCGCGCAGTTCACCCGCTGCCAGGCCATCGTCGCCCATGACAATCTCATTGCCCGGACCAAGCGTGCGTCCATTGAGGATGCCGCCCATTTCAAGTGCCTTGGTGTTGGCCCACATCGTATGGTGGTCGGGCGCGGCCATGACAAAAGGCCGGTCCGGCAGGATCGCATCGAGATGATGACGCGTCACCCGCTCGTCGTCGAGCACGGTGTAGTCGACGCTCTGCCCGACCAGCATCCGCGCGTCGGGGTGCGTCGCTGCATAGTCGCGGATCGCCTTCTGCAGCGCCTCGAACCCATGCACGCCGGCCAGTTGCAGATGGGTAAGCTCGGCGGCGCCCGAAAACAGATGCATATGCGCTTCGATGAAGCCCGGGATCACCGAACCGCCCTTGGCGTCGATGACCTTGGTACCCGATCCCTTGAACTCTTCGATGGCGGTGCTGCTGCCAATGGCGATGATGGCGCCGTCCTTGACGGCAACGGCCTCGGCGGCGGGATTGTCACCGTCCATGGTCAGCACGCGGCCGTTGACGACAATCAGATCCGCACTATCACCCGCACCCGTGACCGACATCGCGACTCCGCGTTTTTTGACGACTGACCGAGACCGGCAAAGCTCGCGTCCAACGACCTGCACACCACGGCGCGGCGCTATCGGACAACGAATGATGCCAGTGCGCTGTCTTCGAAATTCCCCTTGTTATCCCAAGAGACAGCGTGGATAAAGAATGCGACTGATTATTCGCGTTTGTCAACATGCCGGATTTAGAATGTATTGTGGACAGAAGCGCTTCGCTTGTGTTGGGACCAGGCGGGAACGAGGGCATCAAGCAGTGAAGCGCAGTCTCGACCGCAAAACCAGGATAGCGCTCGAGCCGCGCAAGCAGCCGCGGCAACAACGGTCCAGCAAGGTCGTCGACAGGATTCTCGACGCGGCGCTGATCCTGACGCGGGAGCAAGGAACCAAGACGCCGACGACGCTCGCCATCGCGCAGCGCGCGGGGCTGTCGGTCGGCTCGATCTACCAGTACTTTCCCAACAAGGAAGCCATTCTTCTGGATCTCGCCCGGCGCTGGCTGTCATCCTTTCCCGAGGTGATCGCGAGGCGCATCAAGGTCGCCCCGCCCACCAACCGCGAAGAGTTCCGGCGGGAAGTGCGCAAGCTCTTCATCGACACATCGAAGCTCTATCTCGAAAACGCCACCCTGATGCCGGTGATCGAGGCCATTTCAGGCAATGCGGACCTGCGGCCGATCCAGAACGAATATGACGACCAGATCATCGCCCTCTATGCCGCATGGCTGCAGCATGTGAACCCGGCACTAGAAGGCAAGATCGCCAGCCGGCTCGGGGTGGTGATGATGGAGGTCGGGCATGCCTGCCGGCTCGTGGGGCTGAAGAAGGACCGCAGGACATTCGACCTCATCGAGGACGATGTCGAAACCATGTGGCTTGCTCTGCTGAGCCCCTATCTCAATCTTGGCTGACCGGTTTCAACGCAATTCCGGAGGGAAAACCGCTTCACACCGTTCCTGGAATTGCCTTAGTTGCGCACTTTGAGAGGAATTTCATGAAGACTGTCTATTCGCCGCTTCACGCCGGTCATGCCGGCCAAATGGAACTGGTTACCTCAGCCATCGTGCCTGGCTTTGAAAAGCCCTCGCGCGCGGAGTTCATCAAGGCGCGGGTCGAGAGCGAGAAGCTCGGTCCGATCATAGCGCCGGTCGAGCACGACCTTGCCGCCGCCAAGCGCGTCCACAGGGCCGACTACATCGACTTCCTGCCGACCGTCTGGCCGCAATGGGTGGAATCCGGCTTCACGGGCTCGGCCATGCCCTTCACCTGGCCGACGCGCGGCCTGCGCGGCGACGTGCCGCCCAAGCGCATCGATGCCCTGCTCGGCTACTATTCCTTCGACGGCGGCGCCACCTTCGTCGAGGGCACCTGGACCGCGATCAAATCGTCCTTTGACGTGGCGCTGACCGCAGCCGGCCTGGTCAAGGACGGCGAGAGATCGGCCTTCGCGCTCTGCCGTCCGCCCGGCCACCATGCCGGCGCCGGCTTCATGGGCGGCTATTGCTACATCAACAACGCCGCGGTCGCCGCGCAATGGTTTCGTGACCAGGGTGCCAAACGGGTCTCGATCCTCGACGTCGATTATCACCACGGCAATGGCACGCAGGAGATATTCTATGATCGCGCCGACGTGCAGGTTCTCAACCTGCACGGTGATCCGATGGTCGAGTACCCCTTCTTCCTCGGCCATTCCGATGAGCGCGGCGCGGGCGCGGGCGAAGGTTTCAACATCAACTACCCCATGCCCTTCGGCACCGGTTGGGATGCCTGGAATGCCTCACTCGAGGATGCCTGCGCCAGGCTCGCCGCATACGCGCCTGACATCGTCGTCGTCTCGCTCGGCGTCGACACCTTCGAGAAGGACCCGATCAGCCAGTTCAAGCTGAAAAGCCCCGACTATCCGAAGATCGGCCGGCGCATCGCCAAACTCGGCCTGCCGACGCTGTTCGTCCAGGAAGGCGGCTATGCCGTCGAGGAGATCGGCATCAACGCCGTCGGCGTGCTGACCGGCTTCGAGGATCGGTAAGCCTGCCAGCAAATCCAGGCGAGCAAAGACAGACAGTAAAAGGGCGGCGTGGCCGCCCTTTTTACAAGCTACGTTGCGATGCCGGTGCTCGGCGCGGCCACTGGCGCGGCTGCCCTGCGTGATCGGCCGAGATAATAGACCGCCGCCGCCGCGACGACGCCGACCGCCAGGATGGCCGCTGCCAGAACCGGCCGATACCAGAACCAGGCAATCGCGATTGTCGTGGCGCCGACCAGGATCGCCAGGAAGAAGGCGATGATGCCGGTTCCCATCCGCGCCATGCCGCCAAGGAACGGGATCACGTCGAGGATCACGCCGATCGGGCTGAGGAACAGCGCAAAGCCGATGGTCAGCAATAAAAGGCCGGCGACGCGCAGCAGCCAGGTAATCAGCGTGTTGGCGCTGACCGCCTCGGCGAACATCTTGTCGGCCGGCACCGAGCCGGTGTCGACCATCAGCAGCGCATCGCCCGCCTGCGTCTGGTAGGGCTCGAATCGGCTGCCGGCCTGGCGCGCCACGATGCTGACCACGCCGAGCGGCGCCAACTCGTAGCCGATACGGTAGTCGCCTAGCGCGGGCGTCGTGTTGTCGCTGCCGAGATAGATCTTGCCATCGACGATGCTGAGCGGCCTCGTTCCGGTGTAGGCGGCCTTGATCGCGGCTGACTGGCTGGCCGACAACGAAAGACCCTTGTCGCCATCGATGCGATCCAGCACCGGCGTATCGAGATCGAAAGCGCCAAGCTTGCCCTGTGGAATCTGAAAGGCACGACTGTGGATCGCCATCGGCGGATTCTGATGGCCGTCGGGCTTCTTGAAGTCCGACGAGTCGATCTGGCTGTCGTCCCACACCTTCGAATAGCTGTAGGTCGTCTCCGTCTCCTCGCCGCCGCCAAGCTTCTTGGTGGTTTCCGATTTGGACTCTGCTTTCCACTGATACATCTCGACGCCGCGCGACAGGCGCAGCCCTTGCGCCGTGATGCCGAAATCCGGATCCGCCAAGCTGCTGTCCGCCGTCACTGGCCCGCTGACATGCACCAGTTTGCCTTCATTGGCGGCATCGGAACTATCAGCCTCCACCGAGACCACGGCACCAGAGCCCTCGGCCAGCGAGCGCGCCGTCTGCACCGCGCGGCCTTCGTTCCAGAACAGCCCTATCACCATCAGCACGATCAACAGCAGGCCGAAGATAACCCCGCCGACCGCGCGCTTGATCCGCCCGAACCACGAGATTGAAGTAACTTCCCGAAATGAATCGCTCATTGTTTCCCCCCGAAACCAACCTTGCCAAGACCCGAGTAGCGCCGCAGCGGACAACCGCATTCCGCGCTGCCGACCTTGCGCTCGACTGCCGGGGGTGCCCACCCCTTCGGCACGAGCGAAACTACCGCAACGGGCCGGACGCTGATATGGCCTACGCGCACAGTCCCGGTATTTTCGCGCCTCAATGGCTCCGAAAGCTCCCCTGAGTCGCAAGCAGAGTCCCCCAGATTCGATTTTGTCAAATCGCGTTTGATGTCGGATTCATCTGCGGGTAGATTAGACCCGAATCAGCCGGTCCTCGGGGGGCGCGGCGACCACCCAAAGTCTCACGTTCCGGGCTTCTCCGGCGCCAGACGCGGATGTCTTCGCGTTCCCTGAATGGATTCCGTCTGGTTGGGCGCGGCCCCGCGCCTCGTGTGTGTCTCGTAAAAGTAATGCGTTTTCGGGTTCGGCGGCTGGCTCTCCAGCAACCGGACATCAGCATCGATTCCGGCCAAAAGCAGCAGATGAGCAGTCCCGCCGCGCCTCTTCAATCCGACACATTGGGCTCGCGCCTGACGTCGCGCGGTGATCTCACCAGCTTCTTCATGGAGCTGACCGCCGAGATCGGCGCCGACAGCTACATGCTGGTCGCCATCGTCCATGACCAGGACCGCAACGACGCGCGTATCGTCTCCTCGAACTGGATCTTCGACGCCATCGAGCTGATCGGCAAGCGGCTGATCGCCGGCCTTGCCCAGGGACCGCTCACCGCAGCACCCGGCATCCGTCCGACACCGCTGGTGGCGGCCCAGGCGCCGGATGCCGACGGGCTGGTCTCGGGTGAAGAGGCCCGGCTGCTCGACGTGCTCGGCCATGCCGAGATCTATTCACTGCGGCTGAATGTCGGCCGTCAGCGCCTGTTCGCCTTGTTCTCGGCGGCGGCCGCCGGCCGGATCGACCAGCCGGCGCTGATGAAGGCGCAACTGAAATGCTGCTACGCGCTCTCGCACATTCCGCAGTTGATCGCCGCCGCGGCCATGCAGGATCCGCTGTCGGACCGTGAGCGCGAATGCCTGTTCTGGGTCTCGGAAGGCAAGACCACCGACGAGGTGGCCGTCATCCTCGGCGTCTCCTCAAACACCGTCAACAGCTACATCACCCACGCCATCCAGAAATTCGCGGCCAGCAACCGTGCGATGGCCATCGCCACGGCGATCAGGAGTGGCATCATTTGAAACACACCGAAATCAAGGACGCCGCGGAGGCCCTTTTCAACGAGCAGCGCAGCCCTTTCGGCGCCTTCTCGCTGGGATCCGAAACACATCACGCCGTCACCATTCCCGATGCGGTGCGCCGCTGCCGCTGGATATCAGTCGACATCAACGCCTCGGCCTTCGGCCTGTTCTTCGTCAGCCCGTCGCCGGAGCGCGCCCGGCTGGTCCCGTGCTTTGATTCCGATTATCCCGGCGTCGCGGTGGCGTCGAAATTCATTTCAGGCGCCAATGGCGAGGAGATCGTTCGCCATAGCCGGATTTCGACCGAGCCGCGCTGGTGGACGGATGATGGCGTGGCGGCGATGGCCGACATGTTCGGCAATCTGGCCTGGACCGGACAGATGGCGCCGCTGACACCCGGATCGAGTGGCATCGCCTTTCCCGTCCATGCCGATCGCGGCCAATGCGGCCTTGTCGTCTTCCTGGGATCGGAGATCGCGCTGCCGCAGGATGCGCTCTACGAAATCCACGCTCGCTGCTTTTCGCTGTTCGCCGCCGTCGCGCGGATGCGTCCGGGCGATGTCGGCAGAATGCGCTCGATCTCCAAGCGCGAGCTCGAATGCCTGAAGCTGACCGCCAACGGCAACACCAGCGAGGAGATCGCGCGGCTCCTGAAACTGTCGGTGCACACCGCCAACCAGTACCTCACCCAGTCGACCCAGAAGCTCAACGCCGTCAACCGCAACCAGGCGGTCGCCAAGGCGCTGCGGCTGGGACTTATCGAGTAGCCGCTATCGGCTGACCGAAGCGTTTTAAAACGCCAGCGGTTCGACCTTGCGGATACGAGCCTGTTCGATCACCGCCTCCAGCAGCGCCGTATTGTGCTGGGGGTCTTCGCCCGGTTTTTCAAACGACACGTAATTGACCACGACCGTGTTGCCGGTCTCGCTCAGCGTCAGCTGGAAATAGACGGTCACGCCGGGTGGCCTGAGCTCCAGGTCGAGCACGATGCGCGGGCTGCCGCTCCAGTCGACATGCGCCTCGCCGCCATGGCCGAGCCGCAGCGTACCAGGCATGAAGAACAGCTCCGCCGCTGAATCGACCAGATCCGACAGGCAGGCGAAATGCTCCAGCCGGATGAAGGCGATATAGTCGGCGACGTCGATCAGCCTGAGTTCCACCACCACCTGCTCGATGGCGCTGGCGACGATGATCTCGCGGGATTTTGCGTGCGGTTGGCGGTTCATGAAATCTGTCTGCGCTCAGCCTTTTTCGAGTAGACGATCCGCACCAGTTCGGCGACGGCCTGGTAGAATTGCGACGGGATCACATTATCGACCGAAACTTGCTTGTACATGGAGCGGGCGAGCGCCACGTCCTCGAAGATCGGGATGTTATGCTCCTTGGCGATCTCGCGGATTTTCAGCGCCACGAGATCCTGCCCCTTCGCCACCACGAGCGGCGCCGAGTCCTCGTCGCGCACATATTTCAGCGCGATCGAGAAGTGGGTCGGGTTGGCGATTACAAGCGTCGCGCGCGGCACCGCCGTCATCATCCGCTTGCGCGCCCGGTCTCGCGCCAGCGAACGCAGCCGCGACTTGACGATCGGATCGCCCTCGGACTGCTTGAACTCGTCCTTGACCTCCTGCTTGCTCATGCGCAGGTCCTGCTTCCAGTGGAAGCGCGACCAGACGATGTCGATCGCCGCGATCAGTCCCATGACGAAGACGATCGCCACCAGTATGTCGACGGCGATGCTGCGGATGACGAGGCCGAAAGCGACCGGATTGGTGATCATCCCCGCAAGCAGCTTGCGGTGATCCTCCGACAGCATGAAGGTGAGCACGGCGATGGCAAAGCCGACTTTTGCGAGGGACTTCAGGAACTCGACCCAGCCCTGGGCGCCGAACATCCGGTTCCAGCCCTTGACGATCGAGATGCGTGACATCTGCGGCCTGATCCGCTCGCCGACGAATTGCGGCATGTTCTGCAGCACCGAGGCGCCGATGCCGGCAACGGTGAGCAGCACCAGCAGGCTGAGTACGGCGCGGCCCACTTCCAGCATGACGAGCTTGTAGAGCGCGATGACATCTGTCTCGGTGTCCATCGGCCAGGCTTCGGGCTTCTCGAGGAACATCGACAGGAACATGCCGAGCTCGACGATGGCGTCCTTGGCATAAAAGACCGTGAACACCAGTATGGCGACAAAGGAGGCCAGGATCGCGGTCTCCCTCGAATGGGGCAATTTGCCCTGTTCGATGGTGTCGCGGATCTTCTTTTCCGTCGCCTCTTCGGTTTTCGAGTCCTTGTCGACGGCGTCGGACATGCCTTAGGCGGCGTTCTGCGTCGAGGGAAGTTCGAAGGCGCCTTCGCGCGACAGCCGGATCGTCGTCGTCACGATCGTCTTGCGTGCCGCCATGATGTCGGCGGCGGGCACACCCTCCGACCCTTGCCCGAGTTCGGCCTCTATCATGCGCCGGGAGCGGGCGCCGATCGCCGACAGGACCGCTTCGGCCAGTGCCGCCGACGTGCCGCGCAGCGCCAGCGTGACAAGCTCGGTCGACAGCCCGTCGAACAAAAGCACGCGCGCCTTCTGGGTGAGCAGCGGCAAATCGTCGAAAGCGAACAGCCGGGCCCGAACACCGTCGAGGTCGGGCGTGCCGGCGGCTTCGAGATCCTGCATGACCTCATCGAGCAGGGGCTTTTCCAGCTCGTTGAGCACGCTGGCGACGCGCGCCTGCCCGGCCGAAGTATCCTTGGTCGTGGTGTCCGACAACACGCTGGCGCGCAGCCGGTTCTCGACGATCCTGGTGGCGGCGGCCGGAACATTGGCCATCGTCACCATGCGCTTGATGATTTCGCCGCGCATCGGCTTCGTCAGCGTCAAAAGCACGCTCGCCGCCGCCTGTGGCGCCAGTTTCGACAGCACCATGGCCGCCGTCTGCGGATGTTCGCCCGCGAGGAACGCGCCCAGCCGCGAGGGCTCGAGCTTTTCGAGATCGGGCCAGATCGGCGGTGGCCCTTCGGGTGCCGCCTCGGGCTTCTTGTTGCCCATGATGGCGTTCATCTCTTCGGGCGAGAGAGACTCGTTGAGGATGGTGTCCATCCTGTCGGCGGAATCGAGCAGGCCCGCGCCCTCGGTGAATTCGGCCTCGAATTCGGCGACGATGCGCTCGAGATCGCTCTGCGGAATGGTCCTGAGCAGCCGGGCGCCCTCGATCAGCGCCTTCAGCTCTTCCTGCTTGAAGAATTTCAACAGGCGGCTGGCGGACGGTTTGCCCATCGCCACCAGTATGGCTGCCGCCTTCTGTGCGCGCGTCAGGGTCGTCAGCGGCGTTGTCATGCCTTTCGCCTCCGCTGCCATCGGCAAGCCCCGCCAGCCATGTCTAGGCGCCCTTCGTGCCGGCGATGATTTCGGTCAGCCTGATGCCGAAGCGCGAAGGGTCGCTTTCGAGCACGGTGATCTCGCCGCGCGCTATTTTGCGGCCGTTCACCACCACATCGACCGGTTCGCCGATGCGCCGGTTGAGCGCGACCGTCGACCCCTTCTGCAGCGCCATCAGATCGGCAACCGCCATCTCGGTGCTGCCGAGAATGATCTGGACATCGACTGGGATGTTCATGATGACGCTCGAATTGGCTGCCGCGGCAGCCCTGAACGCCGCATCAGGGCGTTGCTCTTCTTCGTGCAGGACCCCGCGCAATTCCTCGATGGCGCGATCGAGCTGCTCGTCCGGCTGGTCGAGCTCTGGTTCTACCTTGGTCTTGGCCATGCGTCGTCTCCAAAAGCTCAGGCGCGCCCGGCACCAGCCGGCATGAGCCCATCGATAAAGTCCTGCCCGGCATCGAAAGGATGCCTGATTCGGACGGTGTAATTCTGCCCCAGTTTGCCGAACTCGCATACGAACAGCGTCTGGCCGCGCGCGCCGAGGCGGGCGCGCGATTGCGCCGTTTCTTCGAAGTCGATGACCTGGCCTACTTCGAGATTGGCGAGGTCTCCGAGCGTCAGCCGTGCCAGCGGCATGGTGGCTTCGAGCGCCACGGTCGAGCGCATCACCTCTTCCGAAAAGCGTGCCCGCCAGCTGGTGCCGTGATCGTCGTCGCTGACGCTTGCCGTCCCGTCGCGGCCGGCCAGCACGATACGCTGAGGCATCGTCACCGTGATCGAGCCGCTGTCGACCGGCGTCGAGATGCCGAGGACGATGCGGATCGCGGCGCCGTCGCGCAACACGTGTCGCCTGGCCTCGATGCCCGACATGGCCCGCGGCGCCGGCAGCCGCAGTTCGAGCGAGCGACGTCCCGATCCGTTCAGGGCCTGCGCAACCTCCTGGAACACCATGGTCGAGACATCGGCCTCGATCGACGACAGGTCGCGCTCGATCGGCGACACCGGCATGTCCGGATCGCCGCCGAACAGCGTCGAGACCACAATCGCGATCGCGCGAGCATCTATGACGAGGGTCATCGCGTCCGAGGACGCCGGCGAGCCGACGACGGTCATGGCGAAATTGTCGCCGGCGCGCGAGCGCGCCTCCGGAACGCGGCTGACCTCGACGGCCTTGAGGTCGACGATTACGGGAATGCCGAGTTCGCCCGAGAGCGCCTTCTGCAGCAGCGGCACGGCGCGTTCGGCCATGGCGCGTCCGGCGTCGATGACCTGATCGGCCTCGCCGCTGTCGCCGACCAGACGCTCGATGATCAACGAGCGCGCTTGCGAGGGGCTGCCCGGACTCGTCATGACAGTTTTGGCACCGGTCTGTCGCGCATCGCTCAGGCGGCCTTCTTCTCGGCGCTGCCGGTGTTCATCGTGCTCTGTTCGACGGCGTCGATGCTCGGCCGTTCATAGGAGGAGATGGTCTTGCGGCCGAACTCGATCGCCACCTGCGGCAGCGCGCCGTTCATGTAGGCGAGCAGCGTCTGCTTGACGATGATGTAGAGGCGGTTCTTCTTCTCGCGCACCGTCTTGATCTTGGTGGCGACGGGTCCGACCACCGCGTAGGACAGGAAGATGCCGAGGAAAGTGCCGACCAGCGCCGCGCCGATCAGGCCGCCGAGGATTTCCGGCGACTGGTCGAGGGCGCCCATCGCCTTGACCACGCCGAGCACGGCGGCGACGATGCCGAGCGCCGGCAGGCCGTCGCCAACCGCGACCAGCGCGTGATAGGCCTTCATCTTGTCGGACTTGATGGTCTGGATTTCCTCGTCCATCAGCGCCTCGATTTCATGCGAGCGGGCGTTGCCGATGATGATGATGCGGCAATAGTCGCAGATGAAATTCATCAAATCGTGGTTCTTGAGCACGGTCGGAAAGGCCTGGAAGATCGCCGATTCCTCCGGGTTGTCGATATGCGCCTCGACCTCGCTGCGCGACTTGGAGCGCAGCTCCCGCATCAGGCTGTGCAGCACGCCAAGGGTTTCCAGATAGTCCTGCTCCTTCGGCACAGCCTGTTTGAAGGCCTCCAGTATGCCTTTGCCGGTATCCTTGACCGTCTTCATCGGATTGGCGACCAGGAAAGTGCCGAGCGCGGCACCGCAGATGACCACGGCTTCCCATGGCTGCACCAGCACGTGCAGATGCCCGCCCATGGCCATGAAGCCGCCAAGGACGCAGCCAAGCGTCACCACAAGTCCAATCAGAATGCCCACGAGCGGTCCTTCCGCATTTCACGTCGAAGAAGGGATAGTCCCCGTGCCTTGTGTGAGGCTTGAATCGGAGCCGCCATGGAATCGAAAGTTGGCGATTCAGTTTCGCGCAAGGAAGTGAGCTTATTGTGCTGGCATAGCTTCGGCCGGAGGCGCGTCCTTGCTCAGTACCTATACCAGCTACCAGTTGATCACCAAAGACATCAACAAGTCGATCGACCGCGTCGCGCAGCAGCCGACGGTCGATCGCGATACCCAATATTACCTCGCCAACATCACCAAGGTGAAATCGATCGACGATTTCGTCAAGAACGACCGCTTGTTCAAATATGCCATGAAGGCCTATGGGCTGGAGAACATGGACTACGCCAAGGCGTTCATGGTCAAGGCGCTCAAGGAAGGCGTCACCAATCCCGACAGTTTCGCGAACAAGCTGACCGACAAGCGCTACGCCGCGTTCGTCAGGGCCTTCAATTTCGCTGCCAACGGCGCCGATGCGACGATCTACAACAAGGCCCAGCAACTGGTGACGAAGAACTATCCGCTGCAAGTCCAGATCGGCGCTACGCAATCGGGGTTTTCTTATTACCAGGGCGAAACCGCCTACTACGTCACCAATATCTCCAAGGTGAAGTCGGTCGACGACCTGATGGGCGACTCCCGCCTGCTGGCATACGCGATGGCCGCATTCGGGCTCGACTCCGAAACCGAACCGGCCGCAACCGTCAGGGCAATGCTCGAAGGTGGCGTCAGCGACCCCAACAGTCCCGCCAACAAACTGACCGACAAGAGCTACGCCAATTTCGTTTCGGCCTTCAATTTCGTCCAGTACGGCGATCAGACGACCGCGCGCGACGACGTCCAGGCGGTTCCGAAAGGATTCATGGCCGGAGCCGGACTGACTTTGGTCAAGCCGAGCGCGCAGTACATCAAGGGCGAGGCCGACTATTATGCGGCAAACATCTCCAAAGTGAAGTCGATCGGCGACCTCATGGCGGACAAGCGCCTGCTTACCTTCGCTATGGCTTCCTACGGATTGGATGCGTCGACCGAAACGCCGCTGCAGATCAGCACGATGCTCGCGGGCGGCGTCAGCGATCCCAACAGCCCCGCGAACAAACTGACCGACAAACGCTACGCCAACTTCGTCGCGGCCTTCGATTTTGCCCAGTACGGTGATCAGACGACATCGCGCGATGCGGTGCAGAAAGACACGCCGAAGGTCTACACGACGGAATCGGCGCTTGGCCTGATCAAGCCGAGTGAGGACTACATCAAGTCGGAGACCGCATACTATCTGGCCAACATCACGAAGGTGAAATCCATCGACGATCTGATGGCCGACAGTCGGCTGTACAACTATGCGCTCTCGTCCTTTGGGCTCGATCCGGCGAAGGAAAGCAAGGACCTCATCCGCAGCGTGCTGACCGGTGGTATCCGCGACCCCGACAGCGTCGCCAACAAGATGACCAACAAGGCCTACGCCGGACTCGCCTCCGCTTTCAGCTTCGAGCAGTACGGCGAAGCAGCCACCACCATCAATCCGGCGCAGCAACCGACCGTCGACAGCTACATGCGCCAGACCCTCGAGGAGGACGCCGGCAAGGCCAATGAGGGTGTGCGCCTGGCACTCTATTTCAACCGCAAGGCGCCAACCATCACCAGCTGGTACGACGTGCTGGCCGACACCGCGCTGGCCAGCGTGGTGCGCACCGCGCTGGGGCTGCCTGATTCCTTCGCCACCGCCGACATCGACAAGCAGGCGCAACTGTTCGAGCAGAAGCTCGACATCTCGGATCTCACGGATCCCGTGAAACTCAACAAGTTCCTGACCCGCTTCACCAGCATGTACGAGATCAACAATCCGACCTCGACGGCCGTGACATCGATCAGCGTGCTTTTCGCCAAACCGGTCACATCGGGCATCTCCACCGACCTGATGATGGCCATGCAGAAACTGAAGTTCTGATCATGCGAGACAGTCTCTACGTCGCCCTCTCCGCTCAGATGGCCCTCGAGCGCCGGCTCGATACGATCGCCGACAATGTCGCCAACGCCAGCACCGTCGGCTTTCGCGCCACCGGCGTGAAGTTCGAGGACGTGGTGTCGGGTGCAGGGCAGAAGTCGGTATCGTTCGCTTCCTCCGGCAAGACCTATCTGTCGGGAGCTCACGGTGCCATGACAGAAACCGGCAACCCGTTCGATTTCGCCATCCAGGGCGACGCCTGGTTCGCCATCGACACGCCGGCCGGCACCGTCATGACCCGCGACGGCCGCTTCTCGATGAACGAGAATGGCGAGCTGATGTCGGTCGAGGGCCACCCGGTGCTCGACGCCGGCGGGGCGCCGATCCAGCTCGATCCCCGCAACGGCCCGCCCAAGGCCGGCGCCGACGGCTCGCTGCGCCAGAACGAACAGCTCGTCGGCTCGATCGGCCTCTACAATTTCGATCCGGGCCAGAATTTCGTTCGCTACGGCAATTCCGGCATTGTGCCCGCACGCACGCCCGAACCAGTCACCGACCGTTCCGATGTCGGCATAGCGCAAGGTTTCGTCGAGGAATCCAACGTCAATCCGGTGCTGGAAATGACCCGGCTGATCATGGTTCAGCGAGCCTTCGAGAACACCGCCGCGCTGATGCGGCAGACCGATTCTTCCACCGACGAGGCGATAAAGACGCTCGGCTCGAAGTCGTAGCATGTCGTCGGAGCAACCATCCATCCGCGCACCCGAAAGACAGCTCCAGCCGGCGCCGGAGGATAGGCTTGCCGGGTTGGAGCGGATTATCAGGCGCTTCGGCGACGGCGACGGGCTGGTCAAGCGCGGCGGTCTCGTCACCGAAGTCACACCCACGCACTACAAGGTGCGCGGCCTTTCCGATTTCACCAGGCTGGGCGACATCGTCGAGCAGCGCGGCCAGGCCGGCGCGCGCCGCGGCGAGATCGTCAGGATCAGCCGGGACGAGGTTGTGATCGCCCCCTTCGAACGCAGCGCCGACGCCGGCATCGGCGATGCCGTGTTCCGCAGGGGTCCGCTCGCGGTGGCGCCGCATGCCTCGTGGCGCGGCCGCGCCATCGACGCGCTCACCCGGGCGATCGATGGTGGTCCGCCTCTGATCAGGGGCGACGACATGTCGGCGGCCGCCGCGACGCCCGGCGCCATGGCGCGGCAGCGTGTCGGCACCGCCTTCATGACCGGCGTCAAGGTCATCGACATCTTCACGCCGCTCTGTTTCGGCCAGCGCATGGGTGTCTTCGCCGGCTCCGGCGTCGGCAAGTCGACGCTGCTTGCCATGCTCGCCGGCGCCGACGCGTTCGACACGGTCGTCGTGGCGCTGATCGGTGAACGCGGCCGAGAGGTCCGTGAATTCCTCGAGGACACGATCGGCGACAGCATGGCCAAGACCGTCGCCGTCGTCGCCACAAGCGACGAGAGCGCCATGATGCGCCGGCGCGCGCCCGACACCGCCATGCGCGTGGCAGAGCATTTCCGCGACCAGGGCCACCGCGTGCTTTTGGTGCTGGATTCGATCACCCGCTTCGCCCATGCGCTGCGCGAGGTGGCGACGGGAACCGGCGAGCCGCCGGTCGCCCGCGGCTATCCCGCCTCGGTCTTCACCGAATTGCCCAAGCTGCTCGAGCGCGCCGGGCCTGGAGCCGAAGGTCCAGGATTGGCAGGCAAAGGATCGATCACGGCAATCATTTCCGTGCTGGTCGACGGCGATGATCACAATGATCCGGTCGCCGATTCGGTGCGCGGCATTCTCGACGGCCATGTCGTGCTCGACCGCGCGATCGCCGAACAGGGCCGCTATCCGCCCGTCAATCCGCTGTCGTCCATATCACGGCTGGCAGGCAAGGCCTGGAGCATCGAGCAGCGAGCCCTGGTGACGCGGCTGAAGTCGATGATCTCCCGCTTCGAGGACACGCGCGACATCCGCCTGCTCGGCGCCTACCAAGGCGGTGTCGACGCCGAACTCGACATGGCCGTGCGCCAGGTGCCCCTGATCTATGAGGCGCTGACGCAATCGCCCAGGGACCGTCCGTCCGCCGATCCGTTCTCCGACCTTGCCCGTTATCTCAAGGGAAAACAGAATGCCGAACCAGGAGACTGAACGCCAGTACACCGAGCGCCTCCTGAACGAGATGATCGCCGAGGCGAACGCCGCGGAGCAGGCTCGAGCGGAGGAGGCCAGGGTCGCCAAGGCAAACACCGCCGGCGCCATGGCCGCCCGGACCGCGGCTGTTCTGGCCAGGGCCGTCAAACCGGCTCTCCCCAGATCCGAACCTGTTCTGGGTCGGACCGCCCTTTCCTCAACGCATGTGGTTCCCGGCGTCGATGCTCCCGAGATGACGCAGGCCAGCCGCGAATCGCTGATCGATGGCCTGTTCGCCGCCACCGAATGGCCGCAACCGCCAAAGGCGCAATTTCCAAAATTGAGAAAGAAGGCTGACCGTCGCAGCGACGTCGTCATCGCCGCGCTCGGCATCACGCTCGGCCTGACCTGCGCCCTGTTTCCCTGGTACATTTTCTTCAACCAGGACCAGTTCGGCGTGCAGGCGATCAAGTTCGGCGGCACCGGCACCAATTCGGGACGCGCGGGCGGCGGTGTGGTCGCCGCACGCAGCGCGCCGCTGACCGCCAAGGACGTTCCCAACACCAGCGTCGACCTGCTTGCCACCGGCACGGTGCAGGACGGTTCCAAAGCGGAGCCACCCGGCGACCAACCCTTTCCCGCCGACATCGCGAAGTTCCGCATGGTCCATGTCGCCAACGGCCGCGCCATGATCGAGGACGACACCGGCCTGTGGATGGTCCAGCGGGGTTCGACGCTGCCGGATTCCAGCAAGGTATCGGCGATCGAACAGCGCAACGGCAAATGGGTCATGCTCACCAGCGCCAACCAGGTGATCGAGCTTTCCCGGTAAGGCCGTCTCCGCTTTGGCCAGAGCTGGATCCAATTCAAAGAGACGGAGCAAGATGCCGTCCGAAAGCCGCTTCATATTTTTCGCCGTCATTTTCTAGCGACCGTCCGCAAGGTCCGCGCAAGACTGGCGGCCTAGTCTTTGGGCACATGCCCGGAGATTCCCATGGAGCCTGTTTCCCTTTTCGATCTCGCCGCCAAGCAAGCGCAGTGGCTGTCCGTGCGTCAGTCGGCGGTCGCCGGCAACATCGCCAATGCCAACACGCCGGGCTACACGGCAAATGATGTCGAGCCGTTCGAGAAGGTGCTCGACCGCACGGCGGTGTCGCTCCAGATCACCGAGCCCGGCCATCTCGGCAGTGCTGCCACCAATGCCGGCTTCACCATCAAGCCGCAGGAAGACGACGGCGTGATCATGCCGTCCAAGAACACGGTCGTGCTTGAAGACCAGCTTCTCAAGGCCGGCGAGGTACGCCGCTCCTTCGAACTCAACACGGCCATCGTCAAGGCATTCCACTCAATGATGATGATGGCGGTGAAGAGCTGATCATGGACGCACTGACCGCAGCCCTCAAAGTCGCAGCATCAGGCCTCGGCGCCCAGTCCGAGCGCCTGCGCGTGGTCTCGGAAAACCTCGCCAATGCCCAGTCGACAGGCACCACGCCTGGCGCCGACCCGTATCGCCGCAAGACCATCAGCTTCGTCTCCGAACTCGACCGGGCTTCCGGCAGCTCGACGGTTGAAGTGAATTCGATCGACCGCGACCCGAGCAACTTTCCCGTCGAATTTCAGCCCGGCAACGAGGCTGCCGACGACAAGGGCTACGTCAAGATGCCCAATGTGAACGTGCTGATCGAAATGGCCGACATGACCGAGGCCAACCGCTCCTACGAGGCCAACCTGCAAGTTGTGAAGCAGGCGCGCGACCTCATTTCAATGACTATCGACCTGATGAGGAACCAATGATCGTCAACGGCATCGGCGCGCTTAACCTGAAGCCTGGACTGGGCGACACAGCCACCGACCTGCTTCAGGGCGGTGTCGCGTCCGCGACAGCTGGCAACCTTGGCACCTCCTTCGCCGAAGCGGTGAGCCAGGCTGCCTCCAAGACCGTCAGCACCATGCAGAATGCCGAGCAGGTGTCGCTCCAGGCGCTCAAGGGCGACGCCGACACCCGTCAGGTGGTCGATGCCGTGATGAGCGCCCAGCAGGCGCTGCAGACCGCCGTCGCCATCCGCGACAAGGTCGTCTCGGCCTATCTCGAAGTCAGTCGCATGGGCATCTGAGGAGCACGCCATGAAAGCACTCGCCATCGCCGCCACCGGCATGAATGCCCAGCAGACCAACCTGGAAGTCATCGCCAACAACATCGCCAACATCAACACCACCGGCTACAAGCGCGCCCGCGCCGAATTCTCCGACCTGCTCTACCAGGTCGACCGCACGCAAGGTGTGCCGAACCGTTCCAACGCCTCGCTGGTACCGGAAGGCGTTTCGATCGGTCTCGGCGTCAAGACGACCGCCGTGCGCAACGTCCACACACAGGGCGAGCTGACCAGCACCGGCAACAGTTTCGACATGGCGCTCACCGGCAGGGGCTGGTTCCAGATCGAGGGTGCCGATGGCGGCACGCTTTATACACGCGCCGGCGCCTTCAACACCAACGCCACCGGCCAGCTGGTGACGGTTGACGGCGCCAGCGTCATTCCGGCCATCACCGTGCCGACTGATGCGGTCGAGGTCATCGTCAACAAGACCGGCCAGGTCTTTGCCCGCATCGACGGTCAGACCAATCTGCAGAACCTCGGTCAGCTCCAGATCGTCAACTTCGCCAACGAGGCGGGCCTTGCACCGCTCGGCGACAATCTCTTCCAGGAAACGACAGCCTCCGGTCCCGCCAATGTCGGCGTGCCCGGCGATCCCGGCTTCGCCACCATCCAGCAAGGCTATCTCGAGGCTTCCAATGTCGATCCGGTCAAGGAAATCACCGAGCTGATCTCGGCGCAGCGCGCCTATGAGATGAACTCCAAGGTCATCCAGGCCGCCGACGACATGGCCTCCGTCGTCTCCAAGAACATCAGGTAACGGATGATGGCCATGCCGATCTCCTGCTCCGCATTCCGCCGCGCCGCGCTGACCCTTGCGCTGGTGGCCGGCGGCATGCCGGCTGTCGCCCAGGAATCGGCCAGCCAATCGACGGGCCAGTCAGCCACCCAGATCGCCAGCAACCAGCCTGCCGGCGAGGTCGTGCTGATCCCCAACCGCGTCATCTATCCCGGCGAGACGATCGAACTCGGCGCCCTGAAGCAGGTGACCCTCATCCCGGGCAAGCACAAGCCGGATGCGGTGGCGACCCGTTCCGAGGAACTCCAGGGCAAGATCGCCAAGCGCACGCTGCTGCCCGGCCGCTACATTCCTTCCACCGCCATCCGCGAGGCCTGGCTGGTCGAACAGGGTGCCGCCGTGCAGGTCTTCTTCGTCGCCGGCGGGCTGACGATAACGGCGACCGCCGTGACCTTGCAGCCGGGCTCGGCCGGCGACTTCATCAAGGTTCGCAACAGCGACAGCGGCAAGATCCTCTCCGGCACGGTGATGGCCGACGGCACAATCCAGGTCGGCGCTTCATGATGCGCCCATTTGCCCTTCTGCTCGCGGCGGCGCTTGGCCTGCAGCCGGCGCTGGCCGATGGCCTGACGCCCAAGGCCAAACGCGAGCTCGCCGCCAGGAATGGCAGTGTCTACGACGATCCGGAATATGATCCGGCCACCACCACGCGTATGTTCCGCGTTTCGCCCGGGCCAAGTTCGCTGCCGCCAGGCCAGGTCGCTTCGCGCATCAAGGACATTGCGCAGCTGCAGAGCTCGCGCGACAACCAGCTCGTTGGCTACGGCCTCGTCATCGGGCTGGCCGGATCTGGCGACAGCCTGCGCAATTCGCCGTTCACCGAACAGTCAATCCGCGCCATGCTCGAAAATCTCGGCATCGCCACCGAAGGCGGCAGCGCGCGCGCCAAGAACGTCGCGGCCGTCATCGTCACCGCCAACATGCCCCCCTATGTGCAGTCGGGCGCCCGCATCGACATCGACGTCTCCTCGATGGGCGACGCCACCTCGCTTGCCGGCGGCACGCTGATCATGACGCCGCTGAAGGCGGCGGACGGCGAGATCTACGCTGTCGGCCAGGGCGCGGTCATCGTTTCCGGTTTCACCGCCCAGGGTCAGGCCCAGCAATTGACGCAAGGCGTGCCGACCGCCGGCCGCGTGCCGAACGGGGCCATAGTCGAGCGGCAGGTGAAGGCCGAGTTCGACGACCAGTCGACGCTGACGCTGCAATTGCGCAATCCCGATTTTTCGACCGCTATCCGCATCGCCGACGCGATCAACGACTACACCGCCCAGCGCTTCGGCATGCGCGTGGCGGCAGAGCGCGATTCCCGAACCGTGCAGATCAGGCGGCCGAAGAGCGTTTCGGCGGCCCGCTTCTATGCCGAGATCGAGAACCTGGTGGTCGAGTCCGACACGCCGGCCCGCGTCGTTATCGACGAGCGCACCGGTACCATCGTCATCGGCAACGACGTCAAGATCTCGCGTGTCGCCATCAGCCATGGCACGCTGACGGTGCGCATCACGGAAGCGCCGCGCGTCGTGCAGCCCGAACCCTTCTCCAAGGGCGAGACCGCCATCGAGCCGTTCACCGCCATCGATGCCAGCCGGCCCGATGCCCGTGTCGCCGTGCTCGACGGGCCCGACCTGCAAACCCTTGTTTCCGGCCTCAACCGTCTCGGCGTCAAGCCGGACGGCATCATTGCCATCCTGCAAGGCATCAAGTCGGCCGGCGCCCTGCAAGCCGATCTGGTTCTCCAATAGGCGATGCCGATGATCTCCTCCCTCTCGTCCCGTGAAAGACGCCGCTCCCGCACCTTCCTGTTTGCGGCCGCCCTCGCGGTCATGCCTGTTTTTGGCGGCGCACACGCGGACGATACCGTGCGCCAGGTTCTGCCCGGTGCGCAGCCTACAGTCGCGCCGCAGCAATTGACGCGGCAGAAAGCGCCGGACCAGAGCGAGATCGAGCGCTTCTGCTCCAACATCGCCGACGCCGCCCGCGACCGCCGCTATGCCTTGCAGGCCGAGGAGTTGAAGCAACTCCAGGCCGGTATCGACGAGCGCATGAAAGCTCTGGACGCGAAGAAAGCCGAATACGAGACCTGGCTGAAGCGGCGCGAAGTGTTCCTGGCCCGGGCCGAGGATGGTGTCGTCAAGATCTATGCCGGCATGAAGCCCGATGCGGCGGCCGAACGCCTGGCGATCGTCAACGCAGACCTGGCCGCGGCCATCCTGATGAAGCTCGATTCGCGCAAGGCGGGCGTCATCCTCAACGAAATGGACCAGAAGGCGGCGGCGACGCTCACCGGCATCATGGCCAGCGCAGCCCGAAGGGTAGATCCGTCATGATCCGCAGAATGCTCATCCTATGCGCGGCGGCAGCCTTGTCCGGCTGCGGCACCAACTTCAAGGAGATCGGCAGGGAACCGGCGCTGTCGCCGGTCGGATCGGGCATCGGCAGCGACGGGGCAGCGCCCTACAGCTATCCTCAGCCGCCCGCCACGCCGGTCAAGAAGTTCTCTCTGTGGGATGATCGCCAGAGCCGGCTGTTCACCGATCCCAGGGCGCTGCGCGAAGGCGACATCCTGACCGTCAGGATCAAGCTCAACGACAAGGCCAATTTCAAGAACCAGAACGACAGGAGCCGCACCGCCGCGCGCAAGCTGGGCTATGACGTCACGCTCGGATGGGAGGGCAACAGCACGAGCGGCAAGGGCGACGCCGGCTTGAGTTCCAGCACCGAAACCAACGCCGATGGCGAAATCAAGCGCTCGGAGAACCTCGAGCTCAACGTCGCCGCCGTCGTCACCGAGGTCCTGCCAAACGGCAATTTGATGATCAGGGGTTCACAGGAAGTGCGCGTCAACTACGAGCTCAGGGTGCTTACCATCGCCGGCATGGTGCGTCCGTCGGACATCGGCGCGGAGAACACCATCTCCTATGAGCGCATCGCCGAGGCGCGGATCTCCTATGGCGGCCGCGGTCGCGTCAGCGAGATCCAGCAGCCGGCCTACGGCCAGCAGGTCCTCGACCAGGTTCTTCCGTTCTAGTTGTTGGCATTCTGGGGATTGGAGAGCAAAGCGCCGTGGCCAATGTCGAACAGGTTCAGCCTCGCAAGGGTCCTTCCCTTGCCATCCAGGGCGCCATGCTGCTCGTGGTGACGGCCGCCGCCATCGGCATGGGCTGGATGTCAGGCGGCTACCTCAAAGGCGTCGATGCACCACCATCGGTGCCGGTTGCGCCTGAAAATGAGGGCAAGGTCGCCCAGCCCGCCGCACAACAGCCTGGCACGGGCCCGACGCTTGTCGCACTGGCACCGATCACCACCAACATCGCCTCGCCCGCGGATACCTGGATCAGGATGGAAGTATCCGTGGTCTATGACGCGCCGCAGCCGCCGGCCATGGCGGAGGACATTCAACAGGATCTTCTGGCTTTCGTACGCACCCTGAAGACGCACCAGATCGAAGGCGCCAGCGGCTACCAGCATCTGAAGGCCGATCTCGACGAACGCGCCTCGATCCGCAGCCAGGGGCACGTCAAACAGGTTCTTATCAGGACATTGCTGCTCGAATGAGAAAATTCCTTCTTGCCGCGGTACTGATCGGTGCCGCCACCTCCGTCGCGGCGGCCCAGCAACTGGACCTTGGCGGCATCGGCAAGGCCGATGGCACCACCGTCGGCTACATCATCCAGATGTTCGGCCTGCTTACCGTCTTGTCGGTGGCGCCGGGGCTGCTGATCATGGTGACGAGCTTCACCCGCTTCGTCATCGCCTTCTCAATCCTGCGTGCCGGCATCGGCCTGCAATCGACGCCGGCGAACCTCATCCTCATTTCGCTGTCGCTGTTCATGACCTTCTATGTCATGGCGCCGACCTTCGATCAGGCCTGGAATACCGGCGTCAAGCCGTTGATGGACAACCAGATCAGCCAGACCGAGGCCTTCGAGAAGATTTCCGATCCGTTCCGCACCTTCATGCTGCACAATGTGCGCGACAAGGACTTCGATCTTTTCGCCGATCTCGCCCGCGAGCGCGGCCAGGTCGTTGCCAAGGAGACCGTCGACCTGCGCATCCTGGTGCCCGCCTTCATGATCTCCGAAATCCGGCGCGGCTTCGAGATCGGCTTCCTGATCGTGCTGCCATTCCTGGTCATCGATCTGATCGTCGCCACCATCACCATGGCGATGGGCATGATGATGCTGCCGCCCACGGTCGTGTCGCTGCCGTTCAAGATCCTGTTCTTCGTCCTGATCGACGGCTGGAACCTGCTCGTCGGCAGCCTGGTGCGCTCTTTCACCTGAGCGCCCGCACAAGTCGGGATCCGGGCGATATATTTTCGATTAACCGTCCAGTTTAGCCCTTTGGTAGGAACTTGCCCGCATATTGCCTCGCATGGCGGGTGATCGGGTCTCAGCGATCATTGGCATGATGCCGCACCGTCATACCGGACAAGCCGGTATGTCAAAAAAACACCTGTAAAATCAAGGTACGAGTAGCCATGTCCAGTATCATGACCAATTCTGCTGCGTTGACCGCCCTGCAGAGCCTCAACACCACCAGCAAATCCCTCGAACAGACCCAGGCCCGCATTTCGACCGGCTACCGGGTCGCCACCGCCTCCGACAACGCCGCCTACTGGTCGATCGCGACCACCATGCGTTCCGACAACAAGGCGAACTCGGTCGTGCAGGATGCGCTCGGCCTTGGCGCCGGCAAGGTCGACACCGCCTACACCGCGATGAACAAGGCGATCGACGTCGTCGATCAGATCAAGCAGAAGGTGCTGCTGGCCAAATCCGCAAGCCCGGCAGATCGGGCCAAGATCCAGAGCGAGATCGCGTCATACCAGGCACAGCTCACGGACAACGTCGGCGGCGCCAACTATGCCGGCTCCAACCTGCTCCAGACCGACTCGGCTGCAACCACGACCAAGTTGTCCGTGATCTCGTCCTACAACCGCAGCTCGGCCGGCGCCGTCACCACCGGCACGATCGATGTCACACTGGCCAATGTCCGGCTCATCGACCTGAACGCCACGCCTGCCGGCATTCTCGACACGAAGACGGCCGGCACGACCGGTGCGATCAAGCCTAGCGTTTCAGTCCTGACGCTCGATGTCACGACGGCGGGCTTGGACGACAAGGACTTCAACGACCTCCTCACCAATGTTGAAACCGCTCTCGGCAAGATGTCGACAGGCGCAGCCGGACTCGGTGCTGCCAAGTCGCGCATCGACATGCAGACCAGCTTCATCTCGAGCCTCAGCGATTCGATCGACAAGGGTGTCGGTACGCTCGTCGATGCCGACATGAACAAGGAGTCGACCCGTCTGCAGGCCCTCCAGGTCCAGCAGCAGCTCGGCATCCAGGCGCTGTCGATCGCCAACGGCTCCTCGCAGCAGATCCTGTCGCTGTTCCGCGGCTGATAATACCTCCCGGCGGCTTCGGCCGCCCACCGATCATGGCGGGCCGTGCTTCCGATGGAAGCACGGCCCGTTTTGCATCTGGAGTACTGTCCTTCTCGGGCAAATCACTTTAAGCCGATGTTAACCATGTTGTCGTAACTATAGTTAACCGATGGTTTCTGCCGGTCCAGCCTCGGCGTTGGCGTGGAAGGCAGGTGGTTTCAGGAAGGGGTAGACCAGTGGCAAGTATCATGACCAATGCAGCTGCGCTGACGGCATTGCAAAGCCTCAGCGCGACGAACAAGGCTCTCCAAGAGACGCAGGGCCGTATCTCCACCGGCTACCGGGTCGCCGAAGCCAGCGACAACGCCGCCTACTGGTCCATCGCCACGACAATGCGCTCCGACAACAAGGCGAACTCTGTCGTGCAGGATGCGCTCGGCCTCGGCGCCGGCAAGGTCGACACCGCCTACACCGCGATGAACAAGGCGATCGACGTCGTCGATCAGATCAAGCAGAAGGTGCTGCTCGCCAAGACCTCAAGCCCGGAGGACCGGGCCAAGATCCAGAGCGAGATCGCGACGTACCAGGCCCAGCTTATCGATAGTATCGGCGGCACCAACTATGCCGGCTCCAATCTCCTGCAGACGGACTCCACCTCGACGACGACCAAATTGACGATAATCTCGTCGTACAATCGCGATTCCACCGGCAAGGTCACGACTGGCTCGATCGACATTGCGTTTGCCAACATACGGCTGATCGACACGAATGCCACTCCGGCCGGCATACTGGACAAGAGCGGCACGGCGTCCACCAAATCCATCCTGAAAGTAGACGTCACAAATCTTGTCGGCGTGCCCGGTGCGACCGAATCCCTGCAGTTCGACAACCTGCTTACGGACGTCGAAAGGGCGTTGGGCTCGATGGCGAATGCCGCCGCGGAACTGGGCGCTGCCAAATCACGCATCGACACCCAGAAGAGCTTCCTGTCGAACCTTTCTGACTCGATCGACAAGGGCGTCGGCCAACTCGTAGACGCCGACATGAACAAGGAATCGACCCGCCTCCAGGCGCTGCAGGTCCAGCAGCAGCTCGGCATCCAGTCGCTCTCCATTGCCAATTCCAACTCGCAGAGCATCCTGGCGCTGTTCAAGAACTAAGCTGGTCGGGCTGAACTCCTTCCTGTCTCGCTGAAAAGGCCGCGCTTCAAGCGCGGCCTTTTCGGTTCCTTGCTCGCAACAGACGCGATCAGGTTTGGTCGTCCCGCCTGGGCAATGGCGCGGCGGCCCATTTTCGCACAAGCTTCGAGGATTAGTGTTCCGGCGGACAGTCATGCTGGAGTCGCTCAATCGTGCCGGAACAGATCCAGAGCATCATCTCGAATCTCCGCGGCTTTGGCGTCAGGCGCCTCGCCATGCTGGCGGGCATCGCTGTCCTGGTGATGGGCGTCATCGGCATTGCCTCGGTCTACCTCAACCGCCCGGCCTACGACACGCTCTATGTCGGGCTCGACCGCTCCGACGTGAACCAGATCGGCCTGGTGTTGGGCGAAGCCGGCATCGGCTTCGACGTCGGCGCGGACGGAACCTCCGTGCTGGTGCCGGCCGGCACCACGGCGCAGGCGCGCATGCTGCTTGCCGAGAAGGGCCTGCCGACCAGCGCCAATGCCGGCTATGAGCTGTTCGACAATGTCGGCGCGATGGGCCTCACCTCCTTCATGCAGCAGATCACCCGCGTGCGTGCGCTCGAAGGCGAGATCGCCCGCACCATCCAGTCCATCGCCGGCATCAAGGCGGCGCGCGTCCACATCGTCATGTCCGAGCGCGCCAATTTCCGCCGCGACGAACAGCAGCCCTCCGCCTCGGTCGTCATCCGCTACGCCGGCATCGACGCGGAGAAGAGCGCCATGTCGATCCGCCACCTCGTCGCCGCTGCCGTGCCTGGTCTGTCGGCCGACAAGGTGACGGTGCTCGATTCCAACGGCAATCTGCTGGCCGCGGGTGATGATCCCTCCAACACCAGTGCCGCCCGCACGCTCGGCGTCGAGCAGACCGTGGAGGCGCAGATCGGTGACAACATCCGCCGCGCTCTGACACCCTATCTCGGCCCGGACAATTTCCGCGCCAGCGTCAAGGCCGAGGTCAACACTGACACCCGTCAGACGGAAGAGACGATCTTCGACCCGAATTCCCGCGTCGAGCGCTCGGTGCAATCGGTGCGCGCCAATGAGAACAGCAACCAGAAGCAGGCTTCAACTCCCGCCAGCGTCGAGCAGAACCTGCCCGAGACCCAGGCAACCAGCACCGAGGGTCCGCAGACCTCCTCGGCCAACGACCGCAAGGAGGAGATCACCAATTACGAGATCAATTCCAAGAAGATCGCCACCGTCTCCAACGGCTATTCAGTGACCAAGATGTCGATTGCCGTCGTCGTCAACCAGGATCGGCTGAAGACGATCCTGGGCAAGGATGCGACACCGGAGCAGATCGCCAAGCGCGTCGCCGAAATCCAGAAGATGGTGAGCTCCGCCACCGGCTTCGACGACAAGCGCGGCGACGTCATCGACGTCTCGGCCGTCGAGTTCATCGACGGGCTGGACGGCGAGGCGGTGCCCCAGGCGGGAATGCTCGATTCCATCGGCCAGCACGCCGGCACGCTGATCAATGCCGGCGCCTTCATCGTCGTGGTGTTCCTGGTCGCCTTTTTTGGCCTGCGGCCGATGGCGGCCGCGTTGACGGCCAGGGCGACGCCCGCCATAGCAGGCCCCAATTTCGATGAAGTCCAGCGCTCTCTGCCGACGCCGGAGGCAGCCGCTTCCGCCGATGCGGGTGCCGCCATTGGCGCCCTGCCCGGCACGCGTGCCGGCGCCACCCCGCTCGACGATCTGCGCCAGAAGATCAGGCCGGCCCCGCAGGAGCGGCTTGCCCGCATGGTCGACATCAACGAGGAACGCACCGCGCAGATCCTGCGCAAATGGGCGGCCCAGGAAGTCGCGGCGTAGACCATGCCCTCCGCAGCCCTCTTCGATCTTCTCCCTGATTTCGGCACGCGCGCGCAACGCGCCAGCCAGCCCCAGGCCGCCACCGAGCACAAACCCGAGGCGGCACCGCCGGCCGATATCGGCACGCTGATCGCCGAAGCGGTTGCCCAGGCGGAGGCAGCGCTCGGCGAACGGCTTGCCGCGACGCATGAAGCAGCGCTGGAAGCGGAACGCCAGGCCAATGCCGAGGAAGCGAAGGCCTTTCTCGACAGCATCGGTGGCGATGTCGGCAAGGCGGTCTCGTCGCGGCTCGACGCCATGGAGGCGCGCGTGACGGATCTTGTCGGCGCCACGGTCGCCCGCATCATCGGCGGCGTGGTCAGCGACGATCTGCTGAAGCGCTCGCTTGAAGCGCTCGCCGGCGCGGTCCGCGACGCCGTTGGCGATGGCGAAGCCGTGCGCATCACGGTCCGCGGGCCGCTCTCGCTGTTCGAAACGCTGAAGGCATCGCTTGGGCCGCGTGCCGAAAATCTCGACTTCATCGAGGCGCCCGGCTTCGACCTGACGGTCACCATCGACGAGGCCGTGTTCGAGACGCGCATGGCCGAATGGTCGGCAACACTTTCCGAGGTGCTGTCATGAGCGTCGCAGATGCCGATCATGGCAGGCACGAGATCATCATCGTGCGGCGCGGGCATGACGACCACGACGAAGGTCACCATGGCGGCGTCTGGAAGATCGCCTTCGCCGACTTCATGACCGCGATGATGTGCTTCTTCCTGGTCATGTGGCTGATCAATGCCGCCAACGAACAGACCAAGGCCGCCGTCGCCAGCTACTTCAATCCAGTCAAGCTGGTCGACCGTGAGTCGAGCCGCAAGGGCCTCCAGGATCTCGGCAATGGGCCGCGCTCGGTCGGGCTGATGGCCGACGACCCGCAGGAAGCGACAACCAAGGCCGGGCAGGACGGCAGCGGCGCCGCGGGCTCATCCAACCGCAAGCAGGAAAAGCAGGAGCCGCAGCAGTCGCCACAGTCCGACGAGCATCTTTTCGCCGACCCCTATGCGGTGCTCTCGGAGATCGCCACGGATACCGGCGTCATGCAGAATGTCAGCCAGAAGGGCGATGGCGGCGCGCAGAATTCCGGCCCGGCGACGGGTGCCTCGGGCGGCGCGTCCTACCGCGATCCCTTCGAGCCGGACTTCTGGTCGCAGCAGGTCGCCGCGCCCGGCGCCGAGGCGAGCGCCCAGCGTCCCAAGATCGAGGGCGACCCGCTCAAGTCCGGCGACAAGGCGGCCGAGACTCAGGTCGCCAAGGTCAAGGCCGTGCCGCCCGCACCGCCGGTCAAGGACACACCGCTCGAACCCCTGGCCGGAGATGGCAAGAATACCGCCGCGGCAATGGTCAAGACGGGCGATGCCAAGGCCGGCGATGCCAAGGCGGGGGATACCAAGGCGGGCAACGCCGACGCTGGAGACAACAAGGCCGCTGATGCGGTCGCAAAGCAGGAGGCCGTAAAAACCGAGGCGGCGAACAAGGCTCCGACCGCCGCCGCGCTGAAGGCGGCTGCCGACGTCAAGCAGCGGCTCGCCGATGCCTTCAAGCCCGGTGACAAGCTGCATGACGGTGTCTCGGTCGAAGCCACCGACAAGGGTGTCGTCATCTCCATCACCGACCAGCTCGACTTCGGCATGTTCGAGGTCGGGTCGGCGGTGCCGAGCCGCGAGCTGGTGCTGGCGATGGAAAAGATCGGCCACATCGTCAACAGCCAGAAGGGCACCATCAGCATCAACGGCCACACCGATGCGCGCCCTTTCCGCAGCGCCAGCTACGACAATTGGCGGCTATCGACGGCGCGGGCGCACTCCGCCTATTACATGCTCGTGCGTGGCGGCGTCGATGAACGCCGCATCACCGAGGTTGCCGGCTTCGCGGATCGCCAGCCCAAGGATCCGGCAGACCCAATGTCGGCGGCCAACCGCCGCATCGAGATCCTGATGGCGACCGGCGGATGAAGCGGACGGCGCTGACCAGCCGCCTGATGGGCCTGTTGCTGCTGGCCACGGCGTATCCGTCGGCGGGCCTCGCCCAGGATACGCTGCAGCCCTATCAGCTGGTGCGCTCGTTGCAGCTCGTCCAGGACCGTATCGCGGCCGGCGATCACGCCGCGATGCCGATGCAGGCCAAGCTGCTCGAGATGACCGATGCGCGGTTGCGCGCGGCCGATGCCGAGGATTTCAAGGATCCCAGGAATTTTCGCGCGCTCCTGGTCTACGGCATGAGCGGCGGCAATCCGGTGACGGTCGAGGCGGCCGTATCGCGCGCCGCCTCCGATCCGCGCAACCTTGCCATGGCCAAAGGTGTGATCGACTACCTGAACGGCCGGCCCGGCGAGGCGATCGAAGCCCTGAGGCCGATCGATCCGATGGCCCTGCCAGGCGATCTCGGCGCGTTCCTCGCCTTGGTCAAAGGGTCGCTGCTTGCCACGGACCAGCCGGCGCTCGCGCTCACGCTGTTCGACGAGGCCAAGCTGCTCAGCCCCGGCACTCTGGTCGAGGAAGCGGCGTTGCGGCGCTCGGTCGGCATTGCCGTGACGCAAGGCGACGCGGCACGGTTCGCGCTTGCCTCCACCCAGTATGTCGAGCGCTATCTCTATTCGCCTTACGCCAGCCAGTTCGCCGACTCCTTCGTCTCAGGCGTCATCGCACTGCACATGTCGATCAGCCAGGACAAGCTTGCCGACATCACCTCGATGATGGATCCCGAGCGCGAGAAGGTGATCTATCTGCGCATCGCCCGCCGCGCCGCGATTGACGGCATGAGCGACTTGTCGGCCTTCGCCTCGGCACGGGCCGAGCAGGGTCGCGACGGCAACACCAATCAGGGCGATCCGCGTGCCCTGCTCTATTCCAGCCTGTCCACGGTGACCTCCGATACCATCGAGGACGTGCGCGCCAAACTGGGCAAGATCGACCGCAGCAGGTTGTCGGACGGCGACCGCGCCTTGCTCGACGCGGCCCAGACCATCGCCGGTGAAGTGGTGGCGCCGCCTGCCTCCCCTCCGGCCGCAAATCCGGCGCCCGCCGCGGTTGTGCCATCGCCCGAACCCGAGGTTGCGGCCGCGCCGACCACCGATGCCGCCGGATTGCCACCTGTCGAGGGCGCCGTCCCTGAACAGACCACCGTAGCGCCATCCCTGGACACAGCAGCGGCTGCGCCGAACGCATCCACGCCCGCAACCGACGCGGCAACCGTCCTGCCGGCATCGGCATCGGCGCCGGCGGCCAGCGCCGGCACGACAGACCCGACCGACGCCGCCATGACGAAAACCCGTCGACAGCTAGACCTGATCGACCAGATGCTTGGAGCCGCCCCGAAATGACCCCCAGCCTCGGCCCGGCCCTGCCAGGATTTACCGCCGCGCGCACGGCCGAGCAGCCGGCCGCGTCCGGAAGAAAGGACGACACCGGTTTCGGAGAGATGGTGCACGGCGGCGCGAGCCCTGGCCATTCGGAGAAGCAGCCACCGGCCGAGGCAGGCTCCCGCGATCCGCGGTGGAGCAGGCTTGCCGCGGAGCTTGCGGCAAAGGCAGGCGAGGACAAGCCGATGCCCGCCGGCAAGGCAAGGGCCACGCCGAGCGGATCGTCTGCCGCGAAATCTATGAAGGACGGCAAGGACGCCGGGACGGACAAGGATGCCGATGCCGAAGCGCCGGCCGCCGATCCGGGTGCAACGCCGCTCGACGGGCATCTGCCGCTGCTGATGGCATTTCATGACCTGCGCCATTTCTCGACATCGACCAAGTCGGACGACTCGAGCGCGAGCGAAACAGGACAGGGCTCTGCTATCGATGGGCAGCTTCCGTCGAAGGCCTATCGGCAGAAATCTGCTACGGGGCGTGACGGTCTCGAACCCATGTCCGAGCCTGAGCGGGTATTGCTCGTCGACGGACCGTTGACGAAACTCGACGGCAAGCTCGTCCGCGATGCCGCCGGCGCGCCGAAACACGACAATGCCATCGCGGCCGGCCCCCTGCCCGAGGCGCCCGCGGAGGTGCCAGGCGTGGAACAGGCGCCGCCACAGCTGAAATCCATCGCCGATCTTCAGTCCTCATTGCGGTCCGAGCCGGGAAAACAGCAGTCGGCAGCGGCGCGCATCGACGTGGTTTCCGAACGCAGCTTTCCCGCGCCGCCGCAGGCACCGATGAGCCAGGCAGCCCTCAACGTGATCGGCGCCATTTCAGCCGATGGGGGCCCGAACCAGACGCTTTCCACGGCTTCCGCGACCGCTCGACTGACGGGCTCTGTTGCCGTTCCGACACATGTGTTGAAGATCGAACTTCACCCGGCCGAACTGGGCATGGTCACGGCCCATCTTCGGCTCTCCGGAGAACAACTGTCGATTGAATTGAAACCCGAAACACACGATGCCTATCGCCGGCTTTCCAGCGACAGCGAGGCGATCGTCAAGTCGCTGCGCGGGCTGGGATTCGAGGTTGATAAAGTCACCATCATGCAACCCTCGATTGTAATTCCTTCTACAACCCGGACGGATGCAACTGCCTCCGTGAGCGCTGCCCCCGGCCGCGATCCATCATCCTTCCAGCCCGGAAATTCCGGCGGCGGCAATAATGGAGCCGGCGGCCAGCAGTCGGGTCAGCAATCCGCAAGGGGTAACCATGATGAAGCGCAAGCACACGGCCGCGCCGCTTCGCCTTCTCGCGAGCGCGCTGGCGATATATTTATCTAGCCTCGCGAACAGCGCCGGCGCCGCCACCAATCCTTGCGAACCCGAGATCCTGCGTGCCGCCGACCGCTATGGCGTACCCGCCGGCATCCTCTATGCCGTCGGATTGACGGAAACCGGCAACAAGGGCAGTCTTCAGCCTAATGCCTTGAACATAGAGGGAAAAGCAGTCTTCCCGAGAAGCCGGGCCGAAGCGCTTGCCGCCTTCGCCAACGCCCAGCGCGAGGGCAAGACACTGATCGATCTGGGCTGCATGCAGATCAACCATCACTACCATGCCTCGCATTTCCGCAGCGTCGAGGACATGCTCGACCCACGCCAGAACGTCGACTACGCGGCAAGCTTCCTGGCCAGCCTCCATGCCCGCCATGTGACCTGGTCGATGGCCGTCGCCCGCTATCATGCCGGTCCCGACAACGATCCGGCGCAGAAGGTCTATGTCTGCAGGGTGATCGCCAACATGGTGGCCACCGGCTTCGGCAAATGGACCACGAACGCTCGCGCCTTCTGCAACCCATAAGCGCATTTTCTGCTTCTAATACATCAACTCCCTGGATGCGAAGCGGTCCATTCGACTTGGTCAAGACTTGGACTCACAAACATATCTGGCTGCACGCTAATGCAACCGCTCCGATTCCAGACTCCCAAGAAACTAGTTACAAGAAATGACGGTTGTTCAGGATTCTCGCCAGCGGATACGCCTTTCCCCACGGGGCAAATGTGCTGATTCGGAGGCGGGGCCGATGATCGTTATCGTTGACGAGCGAGAGCTCGTGACAGAGGGCTATAATTCACTTTTCGATCGCGAGGGGATCGCCTGCGCCGGTTTCGCGCCGGGCGAATTCGGCGAGTGGGTCAACTCGGCCGCCGACACCGATCTGCGATCGGTCCGGGCCTTCCTGATCGGCGACTGTCGCGACGGCGCGATCTCGCCGCGCCAGATCCGCGACCGCACCGGAGCTCCGGTCATTGCGCTCAGCGAGCAGCATTCGCTGGAAAACACGCTGCGGTTGTTCGAGAGCGGCGTCGACGACGTCATCCGCAAGCCGGTGCACATCCGCGAAATCCTGGCCCGCATCACCGCCATCCGCCGACGCGCCAGCGAGGACGTCGCCTATACCGAGATCGGCGCGATGCGCATCTTCATGGACGGCCGCGATCCCGAGATCGACGGCCAGCCGCTGCCCTTGCCGCGCCGCGAGCGCCGCATCCTGGAATATCTGGCGAGCAATCGCGGCCGCCGCGTCACCAAGACCCAGGTGTTCAACGCCATCTATGGCATCTTCGACGAAGAGGTCGAGGAGAACGTGGTGGAAAGCCACATCAGCAAACTGCGCAAGAAACTGCGCGAGAAGCTGGGCACCGACCCGATCGATTCCAAGCGCTTCCTCGGCTACCGGCTCGTGTTCTGATGCGGCACCGCGCCAGCCTCGCGCAAGACAGGAGGCGTAGCCTCCAAGCCAGTGGCAAGGATATTGCGGAGACATCTCGATGAGCCTCTACGGAATGATGCGGACTGGCGTTTCCGGCATGAACGCCCAGGCAAACCGCCTGTCGACGACGGCCGACAACATCGCCAACTCCGACACCACCGGCTACAAGCGGTCCTCGGCCGAATTTTCGACGCTGATCATGCCGTCGACCGGCGGCGCCTATAATTCCGGCGGCGTCACCACCACGATCCGCCAGGCGGTCAGCGATCCGGGCGTACTTCAATACACGACCTCGGTCTCCGATCTTGCCGTCAGCGGCGATGGCTTCTTTGTCGTCCAGGACCCGAGCGGCACGCCCTTCCTGACTCGCGCCGGCGCCTTCGTTCCCGATGCACAGGGCCGGCTGGTCAATGCCGCCGGTTTCCAGCTGATGGCCTACAGTTATGCCAATGGCACGCCGGCAGCCACGGTGAACGGCTTCGAAGGGCTGGAGCCGGTCGTCATTTCCGACCAGGGACTGACCGCGACGCCGAGCACCCAGGGGAATTTCAGTGGCAATCTGCCGGCGGGTGCGACACCGGTCGCCACCGCCAACCTGCCCGGCGGCAACGCCGCCACCGCACAGTACACCTCGAAATCGTCGATGGTCGCCTATGACAACCTCGGCAACAAGAAGCTGCTCGACGTCTATTTCACCAACACCGGCACCGGCACCTGGCAGGTGGCGGTCTTCGACCAATCGAAGGCGACGGCCGGAACTGGCTTCCCCTACGCTGGCGGTGCACTGGGCTCGGCCAACCTGACCTTCGATACCACCACAGGCAAACTCACCGGCACACCCACCAACGTTTCATTCACGGTGCCGGGCGGCGCGAGCCTCAATCTCGACCTTTCGAAGCTGACCCAGCTCGGCACTGGCTTCACCGTCTCCGACGCTCAGGTGAACGGCAACGCGCCGAGCACCATCGACAAGGTGCAGATCAGCAAGGACGGCACCATCTACGCCCAATACAAGGATGGCACCTCCAAGCCGCTCTACAAAATTCCGCTGGCCGACGTGCAGAGCCCCGACCAGCTCAAGGCCCTCCCCGGCAATGTCTACTCACAAGGCACCGACTCCGGTGCCATCCGTGTCGGCTTTGCCAATGAAGGCAAGGCCGGTTCGATCATTTCCGGCGCGCTCGAAAATTCCAACGTCGATATTGCGGAGGAATTGACCGACATGATCGCGGCACAGCGCAGTTACACCGCCAATTCCAAAGTCTTCCAGACCGGTTCCGATCTGATGGACGTCCTCGTCAACCTGAAGAGATAAACCGGGCTCCGCCCGTGAAAGACCAGCATGTCGCTTTCCTCCGCACTGAGCATCGCCCAATCGGCGCTTCTGGCCACCTCGCGGCAGACAAGCGTCGTCACGCGCAACGTGACAGACGCCGACAATCCGAACTATTCGCGCCGCATCGCGCTCGTCACCAGCACGACGCCCGGCGCGCGTTCGGTTGATGTCCAGCGTGCGGCCAACGACCTGCTGTTTCGCCAGAACCTCGGCGCTTTGTCCGCCTACGCCGGCCAGAACGCGCTCTACAGCGGCATGGATCAGCTCGACGTTTCAGTGAATGGCGTCGACAACGCCTCCTCACCTTCGACCGCCATCGCCAATCTGCAGCAGGCGCTGCAGCTATACGCCACCGCGCCGTCCAACCAGAATCTAGGCTCGAGCGTCATCGACGCTGCCAAACAGGTCGTGCGGTCCCTGAATGAAGGCTCCAAGGCCATTCAGGATTTTCGTACCCAGACCGACGGCCAGATCGATACCGCCGTCAAAGATCTCAACTCGCTGCTCAACCAGTTCCAGGATGCCAACACGGCGGTCATGTCCGGAACCCGTTCCGGCACTGACGTTTCCGATGCGCTCGACCAACGCGACGCATTATTGAAGAAGATCGCCAATTACATTCCGGTATCGACCTTCACGCGTGGCGACAATGACATGGTCATCACTACGGGTGACGGCACGACATTGTTCGAAACGATCCCACGCACCGTCAGCTTCGCCCCATCTTCGGGCTATGCCGCGGGTGCGGCTGGCAACACGGTCTATATCGACAATGTGCCGGTCTCGGCGGGCAGCGGCGGCAACACCAGCGCCAGCGGCACGATTGCCGGCATGCTGCAATTGCGCGACGGCGTCGCCTCGACCATGCAGAGCCAGCTCGACGAAACCGCGCGCGGCCTGATCACCGCCTTTGCCGAAACCGCACCGTCGAAGCCCAACGCGGCGGGCCTGTTCACCTGGTCGGGCGCACCGGCGGTGCCAGCCGCAAGCACGCTCGTCGATGGCCTTGCTGGAACGATCAAGATCAATGCCGCGATGGATCCCAGCATTGGCGGCAATCCGACATTGCTGCGCGACGGCGGCGCCAACGGCGTCGCCTACGTCGCCAACACCACTGGCGGACCTTCATACTCCAACCTTCTGGTCGCCTATGGCGACCGGCTCGACAAGCCGATGGCGTTCGATCCCTCGGCCGGAATCTCGGCAACCTCCAGCGTTGCCGACTACGCCGCCAATTCGATCGGCTGGCTGCAGGGCGTTCGTCAGCAGGCTTCGACCGCCGCCGACGCGAAGGAAGCCCTGGCACAGCGCAGTGCCGATGCCTTGTCCAACGCAACCGGCGTCAATGTCGATCAAGAGATGTCGCTGATGCTCGATCTCGAGCACACCTATCAGGCATCCGCCCGGATGATGAAGACCGTCGACGACATGATGACGGCCCTGTTGAACGCGGTGGGATAAGCCATGACCTTTGTCTCCTCTGCTGCCCTCACGAATGCCATGCGCTATCAGCAGATGCGCATGCAGGCCGATCTCGTCAAAGCCACGAAGGAGTCCTCGACCGGCAAGGTCGCCGATGTCGGCCTGGCACTTGGTGGGCGCACGGCCCAGTCCGTCACCTTTTCGCGCGACCTCGACCGGCTCAACGTCATTGTCGATTCCAACGGACTGGTGGCCGCCCGGCTCTCATCGACCCAGACCTCGCTCGGCCAACTCTCCAACGTCGCGCAGACTTTCCTGTCCAGCCTGACCACCGCATCGTCGGGCGTCAACTCCGACAGCCTGACCCAATCGACCGGCCAGACAACTATTCAGCAGCTTACGTCGATCCTCAACACCAGCGTCAACGGCGAATATCTGTTCGCCGGCACCAACACCGACGTCAAGCCCATCAACGATTTCACGGCCCCCGGCTCTCCCGCCAAGACTGCCTTCGACGCCTCCTTCGTCGCCAAATTCGGCTTCACGCCCAATGACCCGGCCGCAGCCAACATCACCGCGGCCCAGATGGACGATTTCATCACCAACGATGTCACGCCGCAGTTCCTCGGCGCGGGCTGGCAGACCAACATGTCGAATGCCACCGACCAGCAGATCGTCAGCCGCATCGCGCTCAACGAAACCACCGAAACCTCGACCGGCGCCAACAGCGACGGTATCAGGAAGCTCGCCATGGCGGCCGCCTTGGTCTCCAGCCTGATGTCCACCAATATCAGCCGGGCGGCAAAGGACAGCATTGTCGACCACTCGCAGTTGCTGGTCGGCGAAGCGCTGAGCGGCATCGCGCAGGTCCAATCCCAGACCGGCATCGTCCAGAAGCGCGTCTCCGACGCCAGCGACCGTATGAAGACGCAGATCGACCTGTTCGAACGGCACATTCTGGATCTCGAAGCAGTCGATCCGGCGGAAGCCGCGACCCGCGTCGCCAACCTGACGCAGCATATCGAGACGTCGTTCGCTCTGACGGCGCGCCTGCAGCAGCTCAGCCTGCTGAAGTACCTGACCTGAAAGCACTCTGAACCGGAACGGTAGAGCCAACGATGTACCAATTCTCCTACGCCGACGTCCAGAGCACCTCCGTCGCGGACGCCAAGGACCGCGAGCGCGAGCTGCTGACCCGCTCGATCGACATGCTGTCGGCTGCGGCAGTGGCCGGCCAGGATTCGATGGAGGCCGTGGAGGCACTGAATTTCACCAATCGCGTCTGGACTGTCTTCGTCGAAGACCTTGGCTCCAGCGAGAATGCGCTCCCCAAGGAATTGCGCGCCAACCTGATTTCCATCGGCCTGTGGCTGCTGCGCGAGGCCGAGGACATCCGCCAGGGCCGCACCGACAATTTCGAGGGGCTGATCGAAGTGTCCCAGATCATCCGCGACGGCATTCAATGACGAACACGCTGAAGATATCGCTGAAGCCCAATGAGAAGATCTACATCAACGGCGCGGTCATCCGCGTCGACCGCAAGGTCACCGTCGAGCTGATGAACGACGTGCAGTTCCTGCTCGAGAGCCATGTGATCCAGGCCGACGAGGCGTCGACGCCATTGCGGCAGCTCTATTTCATCGTGCAGGTCATGCTGATGAACCCCGCTGGCGCCGATGAAGCACGCGGGATGTTCCGCCGCTCGCTGCCGCTGCTCATTGCAAGTTTCGAAGACGCCGAGATCGGCAGCGCGCTGAAACAGGTCGACCGCATGGTCGGCGAGGATCACATCTACGAGGCCTTGAAGGCGATCCGTTCGCTTTATCCTCTCGAACGCCGCGCGCTTGGCGGCAATGACGACGTTCCGGGTGCCGCGCGCCCGCTGGCCGTGGGGGCACGATACTAATGACCGTGGATATGACGACGACGATACCGGCTGGCACCAACCAGACCACCAAGTCGACCTCGAAGACAGCGGTCGACTATCAGTCCTTCCTGAAGCTTCTGATCGCGGAGATGAAGAACCAGGATCCGACCAAGCCGATGGATTCGACGGCGTACGTCGCCCAGCTCGCCACCTTCTCCCAGGTCGAGCAATCGGTACAGAGCAACACCAAGCTCGACCAGATCATGCAATCCTCGGCGCTGTCGCAGGCCGACGCTATCATCGGCCGCTCGATCACGTCGGCCGACGGCAAGACCACCGGAATAGTGGCTTCGGTGACGCTCGCCGGCAGCGGACTGATCGCGGTGCTGCAGGACGGCACCCAGGTCCCCGTCGGCGCGGGCGTGTCGATCAAGCCGGCGAGCTAGGCCGACCGCCGACATGAACGAAGCCGACGCTCTCGACATCGTCCAGTACGCGGTTTGGACGGTGCTGACGGCATCCGCGCCGGTGGTGCTGGTCGCAATGGCCGTCGGCATCGGCATCGCCTTGATCCAGGCGTTGACACAGGTCCAGGAAATCACCTTGACCTTCGTGCCCAAGATCGTCGCCATCATGCTGGTGGTGGCGCTTACGGGCCCCTTCATCGGCGGCCAGATATCGGCCTTCACCAATGTCATCTTCGAGCGGATCCAGAACGGTTTCTGAGCGATTCCAGAAACGGTGCTCGGCGCCTTCCGGCACGAGCGTGTGGCCCTTCGCTATCCCCTTGTTGGACCATGATCTTCCCCGCAAGGCATTCGCCCTTTGCGCCGTGATGCCATAGTTTCGGCAAATCATGCGGGGAAACGGATCACCGCAAGGATCGGCACGCCGTGGCAGGAACCCGCCCATGATTGACGAAAAGCCGGATAGCGAAAGCGTCTCGGCGCTGGCGCCGTTCCGGCACGGCATCTTCCGCGCCGTCTGGGGCGCAAGTCTCGTCTCCAATTTCGGCGGCTTGATCCAGGGCGTCGGCGCCGCCTGGATGATGACCACCATCGCCACCTCGCCCTATCAGGTCGCCCTGGTCCAGGCCTCGACCACCTTGCCGATCATGCTGTTCGCGCTTGTCGCGGGCGCCGTCGCCGACAGCTTCGACCGCCGCAAGGTGATGCTGATCGCCCAGACCTTCATGCTGGTCGTTTCGGTGCTTCTGACCGTATTCACCTATCTGGACCTGATCACGCCGTGGACGCTGCTGGCCTTCACCTTCCTGATCGACAGCGGCACGGCGCTCAACAGCCCGTCATGGCAAGCCTCCGTCGGCGATATCGTTCCGCGCAACAAGGTGCCTGCCGCCGTGGCGTTGAATTCCATGGGCTTCAACCTGACCCGCAGTGTCGGGCCCGCGATCGGCGGCATCATCGTCGCGGCCGCCGGTGCGGCCGCCGCCTTCGCGGCGAACGCGGTGAGCTATATCGGCCTCATCGTCGTGCTGGCACGCTGGAAGCCGGATCTACCGGTCTCGACCCTGCCGCGCGAGTCATTGGGGGCCGCCATGGGCGCCGGCCTGCGTTACGTCGCCATGTCGCCCAACATCGGCAAGGTGCTGGTCAGGGGCGCGGCCTTTGGCTTCAGCGCCGGCGCGGTGCTGGCGCTGCTGCCGCTGGTGGCGCGCGACGTCGTCAAGGGCGACGCGCTGACCTACGGCATCATGCTGGGCGCCTTCGGCATCGGCGCCGTCGGCGGCGCGCTGATCAGCGTGCGGCTTCGGCAGTTGCTCTCCAGCGAGACGATGGTGCGCTGTGCCTTCGCCGGCTTCGCTGCCTGCGCCTTCAACGCCGCCATCAGCCAGCATGCCTGGCAGACCTCGCTCGGCCTGCTGGTCGGCGGTGCCTGCTGGGTGATTGCGCTCTCGCATTTCAACGTTACCGTGCAGATGGCGACGCCGCGCTGGGTGGTCGGCCGGGTTCTGTCGGTCTACCAGACCGCCACCTTCGGCGGCATCGCGTTGGGCAGCTGGATCTGGGGTGTGGTCGCCGACGCGCATGGCGCCGAGACGGCGCTGATCGCCGCGGCCATCGCCATGCTGGCCGGCGGCGCCATTGGTCTCGTGCTGCCGCTGCCACAACAGCAGGTGCTCAACCTCGACCCGCTCAATCGCTTCAAGGAGCCGCACCTCGCGCTCGACCTCAAGCCGCGCAGCGGTCCGATCGCCATCATGATCGAATATGTGATCCGGCGCGAGGACGAGGCGGAATTCCTCGCCACCATGGCCGAGCGCGGGCGCATCCGCCGCCGTGACGGCGCCCGAAACTGGACGCTGGCGCGCGATCTCGAAAATCCGTCGATCTGGATCGAGCATTATCACACGCCGACCTGGCTCGAATATGTCAGGCACAATGGCCGCATCACCCATGCCGACGCCATGGTCGGCGAACGCTTGAGGGCGCTGCACTCAGGCGACGAGCCGCCGCGCGTGCGCCGCGTCATCGAGCGTCCGACAACCGCCGGCACGGCGCTGGTGCCGGCCAAGGGACCGATCGAGCACTGACGCGTTCGGAGACCGCGGGCTCCTTACCCTTCCCCCGACAGGTCCCGGCGCGCCTTTTCGAGTTCCTCGGCATAGCGCCGCATCAAATGGCCCTCGGTCAGAAGCCCGAGCACGATATGGTCGGCGAAGTCCTCGACCACGGCCAGTTCCTCGGCGCCGGCGCGCTGGAAGGTCTCGGCGGCGGCCTGCACGTTCATGCTGGGCACCAGGACGGCATCCTTGTACTGGGCAAGATCGCGCACCGGCACCTCGCCTGCGGAGGGATCGCTGTGCAGTTCGGCCACGATCAGCACGCCGACATACTCGTCCCCCGGGTCGACGGCGATCACGCGCTGGGCCGAACCCAGCGGGAACTCGTTGCGGAAGGCGGCCAGGGTCGTCGAGGCGTCGATGGTCTTGATGTCCTTGCGCATCATCGAGCCGACGGTCAGGCTGCGCATCCAGCCGACATCGTGGGCGCTGCGGATCGTCTCGCCGCGCAGGTGGAAGCGCCAGGTCGAGAACGAGTAGCCGAAGGTCTCACGCACCAGGATCGCCGCCATGATCGAGGCGGCCAGCACCACGCCGGTGAGCGTCAGGTCACGGGTCGATTCCAGCGCCAGGAAGGTCATGGTCAGCGGGCCGCCGACGACACCGACGGCGAGCGACGTCATGCCGACGACGGCGGCGACGGAAGGGTCGATGCCGGTCGCCGGCGAGACGAGCGCCATGATACCGGCGAACGACTTGCCGAGCAGCGCCCCAAGGAACAGCGAGGCGAAGAACAGTCCGCCGCGAAAGCCCGAGCCTAGCGAGATGGCCGACGCCGCCAGCTTCAGCACGAAGACGCTGGCCACCACCGCCAGCCCATAATTCATGGCGAACTCGCGATGCAGCGCGCCGTGGCCGCTGGACAGGACCTGCGGCGTGATCAGGCCGAGGAGGCCGACCAGGACACCGCCTATGACGGGGCGCAGCGAGGCATCGACGGACAGCCTGTTGAACCCGCGCTCGATCAGCGTCACCAGATGCATGATGGCGATCGAGGCCGCGCCGCCAAGCAGGCCAAGCAACAGGAACGGCACATATTGGCTGGCGGTGAGTTGCGGCAACCCTGAAAGCTCTAGCGGAAACGGTACGCCGCCGAACACTTCCGCTGTCAGCGACGCCGCGATCGCGGCGGTCAGGACAGGCGCGACATTGGCGACCGAGTAGATGCCGATGACCAGCTCGAAACCGTAGAAGGCGCCGGTCAGCGGCGCATCGAAGGCGGCTGATATGGCGCCGGCGGCGCCGCAGCCGACGAGGATGCGGACATCGTTGCGGCGCAACCGGAAGGCACGCGCCAGCCGCGAGGCGACCCCTGAGCCGATCTGCGTATAGCCGGCCTCCAGGCCGACCGAAGCGCCGAAGCCGCTGGAAATCATCGTCTGCACGACGATGATGAAGGTATCGGTGAGCGACATGCGCCCGCCATAGAGCGCGTTGGCCTCGATCGGGTCGACCGGCGTGCGGAATTTCCGAAGCCTCAGCCAGACCACCGATATCCCAAGCAGGATGCCGCCGATCGCGGGGATCAGCGCCTGCATCGGATTGGCGAGCGAGAACATGCCGGACAGGCGTCCGCCGGGCTGGACGCCATACAGCAGTCCGTGCAGGTCCTGCACGATCTGGCTCATCGCGGTGACCAGTATGCCCGCCATGATGCCGACAACGCCCGCCAGGATGACCACGGCGATGCCGCGCGCCTCCAAGAGGGGGACTGACCTCAGAAGCACCGCGCGCAGCCGGCGGGCGTAGACTTGGGGTTGGTTTCTGGAAAGCACCGGGACGGCTCGCCGATATCAAAGGCAACGGAAGACCCGCCTGATACGCCGGGCGGCACGTCGTGACAACCACAATGCCGACATCAAAGGCGCCAATATGGCCGCGATGCCGCCTGACGCGGCCTTTCCCGCCCCGGGCGTGGAAAGCCACCGGCGCGGTGGTCAATCCGGGATCGTCAGCGGACCGCAATCGTCGGCAATAAAGGTCGCCAGCAGTTCGGCCGGCTCGGTGGTGCTGGCATTCTCGGCGAAGAGATGGATCGCTCGCAAACGGGCTTGATGTCGATGTCTCCGAGCGGATTGGTTCAGGCGAGAGCGAACTGACCGCCGGCCTGTCGGCGCCGGAGGAACGAGCCCTCAGGCGGTGGCTGGTCGGCGTTGCCACCGCAGACACGGCCGAGACCTGATTGCTTGCTGGGCAAGGATCCGGGCGCCGGACCGCTCAGCTCGGCGTGGGTTCGCCGGCCACGTAAAGCATGAGATTGCGCTCGCCGATGCCGAGGCCCGGCCAACTCGCGCGCCAGTCGGCGATGTGCGGCGAGCGGAAATGCGCATCGAGTGCCGGCCTGTCGCGCCACGCCTCGGTGACCCGGATCAAGCCGGGATCAAGCACATCCTGCGCATAGGAATATTCAAGGCAGCCGTCCTCGGCGCGGCTGGCGCGAACCATGCGTTCCATTACCGGCCTTGCCTCGTCGAGCCTGTCGGGCGGCAGGCGGATCGTACCGATGATCAGCAGCATGGATTGTCCTTCGCGAGAGAGTCGATCCGGCCACTCTCCCACCCTCGCGCAAGCTTGGCCAGCTACCCTCGCCGGGCTGTCGCATGCTCGGCAGCCCTGTGGTTCGAGGACGAGAATGGCGATCAGCGAAAGCATCCAGCCCGGCGCGGTGGCCAAGAACGGCCGCGATATCTTCTTCGCGCTCGGCATCGTCATCATCCTGGCCGTGCTGTTCCTGCCGATCCCGGCCTTTCTCATCGACATCGGACTGGCTTTCTCGATCGCGCTTTCGGTGCTGATCCTGATGGTAGCGCTGTGGATCCAGCGGCCGTTGGATTTCTCCTCGTTCCCGACCGTGCTGCTCATCGCCACCATGCTGCGCCTGTCGCTCAACATCGCCACCACGCGCATGATCCTGTCGCATGGCAATGAGGGCACGCACGCCGCCGGCTATGTCATCGCCGGCTTCTCCAAGCTGGTCATGGCCAGCGACTTCGTCATCGGCCTCATCGTCTTCATGATCCTGATCGTGGTGAACTTCATCGTCATCACCAAGGGCGCCACCCGTATCGCCGAGGTCGGCGCGCGCTTCACCCTCGACGCCATCCCCGGCAAGCAGATGTCGATCGACGCCGACCTCTCCGCCGGCATGATCGACGACAAGACCGCGCAGCTGCGCCGCCGCGAACTGGAAGAGGAATCCTCCTTCTTCGGCTCGATGGACGGCGCCTCGAAATTCGTGCGCGGCGACGCCATCGCCGGCCTCATCATCACCGCCATCAACATCGTCGGCGGCATCGCCATCGGCTACATCAGGCACGGCATGGGCATGGGCGAGGCCGCCGACGTGTTCATCAAGTTGTCTGTCGGCGACGGTCTCGTCACCCAGATTCCGGCGCTGATCGTCTCGCTGGCCGCCGGCCTGCTGGTGTCCAAGGGCGGCACGCGCGGCTCGACCAATCAGGCCGTGTTCGGCCAGCTCGGTGCCCATCCGCGCGCGCTCTACGTGGCGGCCGCGCTGCTGGTGCTGCTCGGCCTGATGCCCGGCCTGCCACTGTTCCCGTTCTTCGCGCTGGCCGCCGGCATGGCCGGCCTCGGCTATGTCATTCCGATGCGCCACAACCGGGCAGTCGCCGAGGCAGAGGCGCTGAAGAGCCAGGAGAAAGCGACCAAGGCCGAGGAAGAAAAGAACTCGATCAAGGCCTCGCTCGCCACCGCCGAGATCGAACTCCTGATCGGCAAGCAGCTTTCGACCCGGCTGCTGGTTTCGCATCAGGAACTGGTCTTCCGCATGTCCAAGATGCGCAAGAAATTCGCCCAGCAATACGGCTTCGTCGTGCCCGAAGTCCGCGTCGCCGACGACTTCGCCATCCCGCCGAAAAGTTATCAGATCAAAGTGCACGGCACCGTGGTCGCCGAATATTCGATGCGCGTCGGCGAGATCATGGTGCTGCTCGGCAACCGCGACATCCCCGAAATCCCCGGCGAGGAGATCCGCGAGCCCGCCTTCGGCATGCGCGCCTATTCCGTCATGGAGACCTTCGCCGAGGATCTGAAGCGCGAGAACTTCACCTTCGCCGACAACATGTCGGTGCTGCTCACCCATCTCTCGGAAGTCATCCGCAACAACCTGCCGCAGCTCCTCTCCTACAAGGACATGAAGGCGCTGCTCGAACGCCAGGATCAGGAATACCGCAAGCTCGCCGACGAGATCTGCACCACCCACATCTCCTATCCCGGCCTGCAGGCGGTGCTGAAGCTTTTGCTTGCCGAACGCGTCTCGATCCGCAATCTGCATCTCATCATCGAGGCCATCGCCGAGATCGCGCCGCATGTGCGCCGCACCGAGCAGATCGTCGAGCATGTGCGCATCCGCATGGCCCAGCAGATCTGCGGCGACCTCTCGGAAGGCGGCGTGCTCAAGGTGCTGCGCCTCGGCAACCGCTGGGACCTTGCCTTCCACCAGAGCCTCAAGCGCGACGCCAAGGGCGAGGTGCGCGAGTTCGACATCGATCCTCGCCAGCTCGAGGAGTTCGGCCAGGACGCCACCAAGGCGATCAAGAAACATCTGGAAGCCGGCGAGCGTTTCGTCCTCGTCACCGCGCCCGACGCGCGCCCCTATGTGCGCATGATCATCGAGCGCCTGTTCACCACGCTGCCGGTGCTCTCCCACGTCGAAATCGCCAAGGGCGTCGAGATCAGGGTGCTCGGGACCATATCGTGAGCGTTCTCTCGCAGGCCGTCGTCATCGCGGCGTTTCTCGCTTTCTGCCGCATCGGCGCCTGCTTCATGCTGATGCCGGGCCTGTCCAGCGCCCGCGTTCCGGTGCAGGTCAGGCTGTTCGTCGCGGTCGCCGCCACCGGCGGCCTGCTCGCCTTTCTGTGGGATAAGATCTTTCCCTTCGTCGATCCGCGCCCGCAGGTCCTGGTGCCGATGATCATCTCGGAGCTGCTGGTCGGCGGGCTGATCGGCGCCATGACCAGGCTCTACATGGAGGCGCTTCGCTTCATGGGCTCGGCCATCGCCATGCTGATCGGCTACGGCGGCCCCGGCGGACCGGCGATCGAGGAGCCGGAACCGCAGGCGGCGCTTGCCGCCATCATCTCGTTCTCGGCGCTGCTGATGCTGTTCGTCTTCGACTTCGACCACGAGATCGTCCGTGCCCTGGTGACGTCCTACACGGTCGCGCCGGTCAATGTCTTCTTCAACCCGCAGGCAGCGCTGGTCGACATCACCGACACCGTGTCGGACACATTCTTCCTGGTCATCCGCCTCGGCAGCCCGTTCGTCGCCTATGCCATTCTCGTCAATCTGACGATCGGCTTCGTCAACAAGCTGACCCCGCAGATCCCGATCTATTTCATCTCCCAGCCCTTCGTCATCGCCGGCGGCATGCTGATCTTCTATTTCGCCATCGGCACCATGCTGTCGCTGTTCGTCGACGGCTTCGTCGACCTCACACTGGCAAGGTGACATGAGCACGCGCAAGGACCGCTTGAAGAAACTGGTCAAGGTGCAAGAACAGGTGAAAGCCTTGCACGAAAGCCGCCACGCCGCCTTCGTCGCCGCGGCAAACGCCGCCGAGACCGAAGCCCGCGAGTTGATTGGCCATTTCGACCAGGACAATTCCCTCTCCAGCCTGTTCCCCGATCTCTACCACCGCCGCATCGCCCAGGCCGTCGTGCGCCAGGAGGAAAGCCTGGAAAGCGCGAGGCAGGAAGCCGGCCTCATCGCCGCGGCAAGCGCCCGCACCAACATGGTCGAGCGCGCCTACAAGGACGTGCGCAACCGCGACGAACGCGAGAGATCAGACCGCGAGCGCCTGGACCTGATCGCGCAGAAGCGGGGACAGGAATAGTGGCGGGGCCCGATCGTCGGCCCGAACTCATCAGTGTTGCTTAGAAAGCCCATCCGCCTGCCGGCTAACGTCCATGCTTACTTCCGTAACCAGCTTGCGGCGAAGGGCCATCACATAGTCACTCGGTCCCTTCGGCGTTATAACGAAGGCTTGGGAACCGCCGATGACCGATTTGGCAAAATAGGATGCCAACGGTTGATCGGGATCCTCATCTTGCGTTGGAATGGCGATCGCGTTGATCGTATACCCCTTGGCAACGGCGTTCAGCCTGCTCGGCTGAACAGGAAGCCCATCGTTATTCTCGCCGTTGGCAGAGATGTCGATTACTTTCTTTGCTGCCGTTCCCGGAAATTGGTCGAGCAGAAGGCTACCGACGTCAATAGCCGACGATACGGACGTTCCGCTCCGCCCCCGGCGAGCGAAGCCGGTATCTCCTTTGTTGCTGATCACCGATGCGGCCGCCCTGGCGTCTTCCAGCCCGCAGATGTTCGTCCATGGCAGCACGACGCGTGAGTGTCCAGGACTCGACCACTCAAAGTAGGCAACGCCGATGCAGCCGACGTAATTGCGCGCGATGGCGGCGATAATCTCTGGAGAAGTGAGTGCCGCAGCATGACCCTCGCGCTGTAGATCGGCGACCTTTGGATCGATCGAGGATGAGAAATCGACGGCGAACACAACGGCGACATCGACATTGGCCGCGTACGCCTGCGGCGCCCAACACACCGAAGCTGCAAGTGTCCCCATCAGCGCCAGAAATAGACTGGCACGCTTTGCCGGCGCTCCGGCTGATCGCTCTGTCGCCGACGTCAGAGTGCCCCTGCGTATCGCGCGCACCTGCTCGCGAAAAGAGGCCGCTACGGACAAAGCACCCAAGCCACGATGCATATTTCTCAACATGTTATCCTCCATCTCAAGAATGGGCATTTTCAAAGCAGTCATTTTTCAACATGTGGAAATCTCGCGAAGCGCCTTGCTCCGCGCGCCGAGCAGCAGCAGATCCGCTTTGGTTCACAGAAGGTAACAGCCCAGCAAAGTCAGTTGCATGGCGAGCGCCGCGAAGGACCCGCCTGACCAGACCCGCCGCAAGGTCCCACCGAGGGCCACGGTTGTCGCCAGCATTGCCGGCAACCGGCTGGCGAGCACTGCACTGCGGAAGGGATCCGGCCAGGTGGCCGGCCATAACGGAAGCGGCGTGCCCGTCCTATGAATGGCGCTGCCGAATTTACCCAACGCATGCAGCAGGCCGGAAGTCGCCGCCAGTAGGGGATCGCCGAGCAGCAGGAGGGCAGCGCCGAGTCCGAGGGCACCTGTACCTGACAGGAAGTCGCCCAGACGGTTGAGGGCGGGATCGGGAGCATCCGGCCCTGACCATGCGCGGTGATAGGCCTCACCGCCCAGGAAGAAAACCAGAGTAGCCAGGGTCAGCGCAACAGTGCCATGGCTGCCGGCGAAATAGCCCATCATCGCGGTGGTGACGTCGCTTCTCTCATGCGATCCGACTGGCACCGTGGCAATCTGGATCGCGACACCCACGACAAGGCCGAGCGCATTGCCGCCGTTGTAATAGCCGCCGGGCCCCTTCACGCGGGCGCGGAGCGCCGCCACCAAATATGCGACCGGAGCTGCCCGCGCGATCATCGCGGCGACCTCACGACAAGCGCGGCAGCGACCGCTGCCGAGCCGTTTGAAGTGATCCGCGCCATGCCGAGCGGCGGTAGGGTTGGGAATACGTGCTCATCAATGGCAAGGGTCATCACGTCTCTCCACTGAACCTGAATTGGTGGCGGGACGATCGCTCGCCTGGGGTGGGGGCGCGACCGCGAAGACAGGCGCCGCGCCGAAGGGAACCGGCCCGGCCAGGGGCGCGCGTGCCCGCGTTCCGTTCGTTGCGACGGACAGGATCGCACCGAGAATGATCGCGGCACCCAGTGCGGCCGCGGGTGAGCTCCGTTCGCCAAGGAAGATCGCCGCTGCGAGCGCCCCGAAAACACTTTCGGCACTGACGATCACGGCGGCATGACTGGCGGTGGTGAAGCGTTGGGCGGCGGTTTGTATGCCGAAGGCGATCGCGGTGGAGAACACGCCGAGGACCGCCAATTCCGGGCCAGCCGCGACTACAGCGGCCGGCGATAGTTTGCCTTGCAGCGCTCCGAGCGGCAGGGCGAAGGCGGCGGCCCCGAGGAATTGTGTCGCCGAGGCGGTGAACGGTCGCGGATGGGCCCGCATGTGCCGGCCAAGTTCGACCATCCACAGCGCATAGCAGGCAGCCGACAGGACAGCGGTGAGATCGCCGCCACCGAGACCGTCGATTCCGCCGGACAAAAGCAGGGCACCAAGCATGGTCAGACCGGCGGCTACGGCAAGGTTCGCTGTCGGGCGTTCGCCGATGAGCAGCCAGGCGGCCAGTGGTGTCATCACGGTAGCGGTGCTCACCAGGAAGCTTGCATTCGTGACTGTGGCGCCGAGATAGCAAAGCTGCTGAAGCGTGATGGAGATCGCGAACAGCGCACCCACCTTGGTCAGGCTGGCAAAATAGCCCGGCCCGGCAGGCAGTCTCCTCTCCTTCAAGACAAAGGGCAGCACCAGCAGCCCGCCGATCAGGCAACGCAGGCCGACGGCGCTTAGAGCATCGAGGTGAGCAAGCACCGTCTTTTGCGCGACATTGCCGAGGCCCCATAAAGCGGCCGCCAACAGCAGCAGCAAATTGGCTCTGGTCTCGGACACCCGGCACCCCCCTCAAGCCAAGGTCTTGATGACTCGGCCGCTCTAACTCGCCGGACCTAGACCACCCTGCATCACGGCAGCGCTTGAGGGCGGGGCGCTACTGTTTGCGGAGCGTTAGTTTTGAGTTAGAATTTCGTTAGGCGGTGAGAGCAAATGCAAAATGAAGATGCGGGCGAGACAAATAGAATCTCACTCTTCGGTGGTTTCAGGATCGAAAATGAAACGGCGCATTCGCTGCGGCTGACAGGAAAACGAGGGCCTGCGATCATTGCTTATCTGTCCCGGTCTCCAGGCATGGCAGCGACACGGGAGAGACTGGCTGATCTATTCTGGAGTGACAGCGATAGCGAACACTCCCGCAACAGTCTGCGGCAAACTCTCAGTATCCTGCGCCGGGACTTATTGCGAGCAGGCGTGGATCTTATCCATTCCCGCGGGGAATCGATTGGCCTCACGCCAGAAGTGGTTCGGGTTGACGTGGACGATTTCGAAGCAGGCCTCACGGCCCGTTCTGTGCCGGAACTCGAAAAGGCTCTGGCGAACTACACCGGGCCGTTCCTCGACGGGTTTTATCTGGGAAGCGATGGGTTCGATGGCTGGGTCACATCCGAACGCGACAGATTGCTGAGCCGCGCACTTGAAGCTTTCGAAAAATTGGCCCGTCTCGTTGACCCGGAAACCGGAATCATCCTGGTCGATCGCGTTCTCGTCATGGAACCGACACGGGAAGAGTCCTATCGGCTCAAGATGGAATTGCTGCTCGCGTCCGGTCAACGCGACAGGGCGATCAGGACATACGAAGTCTGCAAAAGCATGCTGAAGAAAGAGTTCGGGGTCGAGGTCGGCCCGGAGACGCGAGCGCTTTGGCAATCCATGCTGTCGGCCGACACGGCGTCGAATACACAGTCGGCAAATGCTGGTCCAGCCAATCAGAGCCACGGGCGCCCATCGATCAGCGTCGCCGACTTCATCAATCTGACCGGAAAGCAAGGCGACGACTTTTTCTCCAAGGGACTCGTACAGGACATCACCACGGCTCTTTCCGAGGTGGCTGACTATGTGGTGCTCTCCGCACCGCCACCCGCGGAGAAGAGTGGTGCTGCCGAAGGAACCAAGATCCCGGGAACGCTCCGCGCGCGATACGTGCTTAGCGGCAGCGTCCAGAGATCGGGCCATGGGCTGAGGGTGAATATCCAGCTTGTCGATGCCGCTGACGGCCACAACGTCTGGGCTCAGAAGTTCGACGGGCACTCCGAGAATGCGCTCGAATTCCAGGACAGGATCGCACAGGCTGTTGTCTTGGCCGTGATCCTCGACCTTCAACTGACCAACTGGAAAGTCCGCGACAAGAGCCCGCCTGGTCCCCCCGAAGTGCGCAGGTTGGTGAACGAAGCTTTGATGAAGTATTTTGAGATGACCCGGGACTCGCTTTTGATCGGGCTAGAGCTTGCCGAGAAAGCTGTCTCGATAGGCGCTGACAACGCTCGTGCGAAGCGGACGCTCTCGATTATAATTTCAATGGGCGTGGCGTTCGGCTCGCTGCCCAGGGAGGCGGGTCGGATCGAGCGGGCGGTCGAGCTTGCGGCGGCGGCGGTGCGGGCGGTGCCTGACGACGAAATTGCCCGCTGCATCCTGTCATTCGCGCTCGAAAGCTGTGGCCGCATCGACGAGGCGATGGCGGAATGCCAGCACGCGATCAGTCTCAATCCAAGCTATCCGAGCGGCCACGGCGACATTTCGATGCTCTTTGCATTGCGCGGACAGGTGAACGAAGCAGTGCGTGAGGCCAACGAGGCAATCCGCCTCGGAACGCATGACGTCATCGACTTCTGGCGTCACCATGGCTTGGTTGTCGCACTGTTTGCGGGAGGCGACGATCGACGGGCGCTCGAAGTCGCCCGCAGGGTGGTCAGGACAAAGCCGGGATTTGTTCGCGGCGCCCTTTACTGGGCCGCGTCCGCGTCGGCAACCGGAAACAGCGAAGAAGCCTCACGGGCCATACACCATTGCCTGTCACAACTTCCTCATCTCAACCTGGGCAATGTCTGCCCCGGTTTTGTGCCGCGCTATGTGAAGGATCATCATCACGCGAGGTTCCTTGAAATGCTGTCGAGAGCTGGCCTTCCTGCTTCCTGATGGAACCTGGCTAGGCGACTTGGATCCGCAGAAACCAGATCAAGCCCGCCTCCCCGCAAGCCTGCCACAAGCTTGTTGAGGCATGGTCCTGGCTAAGGAAACCCGGCAAAAGGCGGACCTTCTTGGCGATTTCTCCACCCAGCGACATCGTGATGGATGTCGCCCGAGCTGCCGATCCGATGGATATCGAGGCTGCCCGCGCCGCGCTGACGAAGCGCGCCGGGAGCGTCGCCGGCACGTTTTCGGTCGACACCGCGGCCTCGGTCGATGCCGGCTCGATCCTGTCGCGCGCGACGGCTGACAAAGCCGCGGCGACGGCCGATCCTGCCAAGAAATTCAAGAAGTTCGAGGCGATGGTCTTGCAGACCTTCATCCAGAACATGCTGCCCAAGGATACCGAGGGCGTCTACGGCACGGGTCTCGCCGGCGACATGTGGAAATCGCAACTCGCCGAGCGCGTCGCCGACGTCATGGCCGATCGCGGCGGCATCGGCATCGCCAAGTCGCTGCTCGCCGACCACTACATGGACGGCAAGCGCAAGGTACCGATCGGCCCGGTTTCGAATGGACCGGAAAAGACCGAGATCGACCAGCAGACTCGTCTGTCGACCTCGCTCGTCCAGGAATTACAGCGCAAGGCCGCCAGGTCGATGACCGGTGACGAGACAACCATAAAAACAGACATCAAGATCTAGACTGGGAAACACCATGGCCGACTCTTCCGAATTCACCGCCAACCTGCCAGCGCGAGCAACCGCGTCGGACGCACCGACCCCGTTCGCTCGGCCCGGAAACCTTGCCGCCATCATCGGCCGCATCGAGGAGGTGGTCGAGGAAGAGACCGCCGGCATCCGCAGCGACACAAGTTATGACCTCAAGGCGTCGAACGCCCGCAAGAGCCGCTATCTCTACGAGCTGACCCGCGCCATGAAGGGCGGCAGCGAGGCCGAATTCCTCGAGCAGCACCGCGAGGGCCTGACCCGGCTGCGCCAGAAGCTGGCGAAGAACGAGGCCGCGATCCTGGCGCATCTGAGCGCCGTCAACGAAGTTGCCGGCCTGCTGCGCAGCGCCATCCAGCGCGCCGAAACCGACGGCACCTACTCCGCCGGCGAGTTCGGCAGGCAGAAAGGTTAGAGCGCGGCGATGCCGGGCCCGGGTTCAAAATGATCAAGGTCATCGCCATAGCGGTCTGGATCTGCGCCGCCACGCTCGGCGCGGTGTTCTATTCGTTCCAGGCCGCCGGCGAACGCGGCGTTGGCGAAAAACCCAAGCCGATGCTGGGCGGGCTGGACTACGTCAAGACTGACGTCATTTCGGTGCCGCTGATCCACGACTCCAAGATCGACGGCTACTTCCTGGCCAAGCTCGTTTATACCGTCGAGCCGGAACAGATAAAGAAGCTGTCGATCCCGGCCGAGGCGCTGATTACAGACGAGGTCTACAGTTATCTCTACGCCCACCCCCAGATCGACTTCAGCAAGAAGGCGACGGTCGACCTCGATGCCTTTCGCGCCGCCATCCGCGACACGATCAACACACGTGTCGGCGCAACCCTGGTGCATGAGGTCCTGATCGATCAGGTCAATTTCCTGAGCAAGGACGAGATCCGCGACAACTGGCTGCGCCGACGCCAGGATGCCAGCACCCCGGCGCCCGAGGCGCCTAAGCCGGTCGGCGCGCATTGAACTACCCGCCATCGGCCCGGTGCCGGTGGTCCCGATAGCAGTCGGCGTCGGGGCCGATTCCTGCAATTCGCGTTGACGTAAACGTCAATCCAAAGCTATATGCGGCAGCGATCGTGATCGCCAGTGATGCCGCATGGACTTCGGCGGGACCGAAGTGCCGTTGCGCGACAGAATGCAACCAGACAGGAGAACAGCGTGAGCGTTCAGGAGATTGCCGAGAAGATCAAGTCGCGCGTGGCCAGCAGCGGGTTCGATCGTTCCGTGAAATTCGACACCGGCAGCGACGGCGTCATCGTCATCGACGGCGCAACCGTCTCGACCACGGACGCTCCCGCCGACTGCACCATCAAGCTGTCGCTCGACGATCTGGATTCGCTGATCGCGGGCGACCTGAACCCGACCATGGCCTTCATGACCGGCAAGATAAAGGTCGAAGGCGACATGACCGTCGCCATGGCGCTGAGCCAGTTGATCGGCTGAACGGATGCGGCCGCCAGAAGCGGCTTCGAGACAACAAAACGCCGCCTTTTCAGGCGGCGTTTTGTTTGAATGGCAGTTGTGCTTAAAGCGTCACGCCGCCAGGGTCTGTGCCTTGAGCTTGCGGCCGGACGCCTTCAGCGTGCCCTGGGCGCCGTCGAGCGCGCCCTCCACCAGTTCCAGCGCCAGCAGGCGGTGCCGCTCGTAAGGTCCCGGCATGGCGAGCGCACCGGTCCTGGCGGCCGAAAAGCCGAAGCGGCCATAGTAAGGCTCGTCGCCGACCAGCAGGATCGCCGCGTGGCCGAGGCGCGCGGCTTCCGCGATGGCATGGCGCATCAGCGCCGAACCGATGCCGGCACTCTTGAGCGACGGGTCGACGGCGAGCGGGCCAAGCAGCAGCGCCGGACCGCCCTCGCCAAGCGTGACGTCCCATAGCCGCACCGTGCCGGCCAAGCCGCCCGAGGCATCGCGCGCGACGAAGGCCAGGCCCTCCGAGGGCCGGCGGCCGCGCCGCAACTTCTCCGACGATTTGGTCTTGCGCTTCGGCCCCATGGCGTTGTCGAGCAGCGCCTCGCGCGCTGCAACGTCGGCCGAGGTCTCTGCGACAACGCTAATCTCCTCCCTTGAGGGGGAGAGGTCGCCGAAGGTGACAGAGGGGGTCGGTGCGCGCAGAGCGCCGGCGCGAAGAGAGGCCGCGGCAGTGGAGGCGACCCCCTCTGGCCTGCCGGCCATCTCCTCCTCGAGGGGGGAGATCAGCCAATCGCGCTGTCCAGCTTCAACAATGAAATTTGCAACGTCCATTTCCGCAATCCTTCACGAGCGGATATCTGTTCCACAGGCGAGCCGGTGCGGACGATCACTTCGCCCGCGCCGGATGATCTGAACAGCTCTAGCGAGCCGTCAGATCACGTAGGATCGGAGAGGCTCGAAGCCGTTGAAGGCGACCGCCGAGTAGGTGGTCGTGTAGGCGCCGGTGCCTTCGATCAGCACCTCGTCGCCGATGGTCAGCGACAGGGGCAGCGGATATGGCGTCTTCTCGTACATCACGTCGGCCGAATCGCAGGTCGGGCCGGCGAGCACGCAAGGCGCGGTCTCTGTGCCGTCATGCGCGGTGACGATCGGGTAGCGGATAGCCTCGTCCATCGTCTCGGCCAGACCGCCGAACTTGCCGATGTCGAGGAACACCCAGCGCACATTGTCGTTGTCGGCCTTCTTCGAGATCAGCACGACTTCCGACTTGATGACGCCGGCATTGCCGACCATGCCGCGGCCTGGCTCGATGATCGTCTCGGGAATGGCGTTGCCGAAATGCTTGCGCAGCGCCGAGAAGATCGCCTGGCCATAGGCCTGCGCCGCCGGCACGTCGCGCAAATAGCGCGTCGGGAAGCCGCCGCCCATATTGACCATCTTGAGCACGATGCCTTCTTCGGCGAGCGTGGCGAACACCTTCTTGGCGTCGGCCAGCCCACGGTCCCATGCGGTCAGGTCGGTCTGCTGCGAGCCGACATGGAACGACACGCCATGGGCGTCGAGGCCGAGGCCCTTGGCATGGCGCAGCACGTCGACGGCCATCGCTGGCACGCAGCCGAACTTGCGCGACAGCGGCCATTCGGCGCCTTCGCCATCGGTCAGCACGCGGCAGAACACGCGGGCGCCGGGAGCGGCGCGGGCGATCTTCTCGACCTCCTCGACGCAGTCGACCGCGAACAGCTTGATGCCGAGCTGGTAGGCGCGTGCGATATCACGCTCCTTCTTGATGGTGTTGCCGAAGGAGATGCGGTCCGCCGGCGCACCGGCGTCCATCGCCATCTCGACTTCGGCAACGGAAGCGGTGTCGAAGGACGAGCCCATCGCAGCAAGCAGGCGCAGGATTTCCGGCGCCGGGTTTGCTTTCACCGCATAGTAGATCTTGGAATCGGGCAGAGCCTTCTCGAAGGCGCGGAAATTGTCGCGCACGACATCGAGGTCGACGACGAGGCAGGGGCCGGACGGACGTCGGGTGGCGAGGAAGTCGAGGATGCGCTGTGTAGCCATCGGGTTTCTCCATCGCGCCTTTCGGCGCGCACAGGGGTGCGGACACGGGCTTTCGGCCTCGCGAACACGCGGTCAAACAAAGGCGGGACGGAAAATCCATGGAACCAGCCGGTGGAGACCCCGGAACCATGAAACGCCGTCTCGCGGCGATGAACCTTGGCCTTGCCCGGCTTCGGTTCGCTTTGTCTGCCTTGGCTTGGATTGGGAGAACCCCGTTCCGCACTGCCGGCAATGAAGGTGTGCCTCTTCAGTAACCCCGGTCTTTGGACAACCGGCAGAGAACCAGAAAGGCCCGCACCGTCGTTGCTTCAAGGTGTCCTCGGTCTGGCGGTTGGCCGCTAAACCGACTGGAGGGGTTGGCTCCAGTTACCTTACCGATTTCCCTCACCATTCGAGGACCGGCGGACACCCACAGGCACGTGCGACTTTGGGCAAGCGCGATATAGGGGCGAAGCATTTCACAATCAATAAAAATCGTATCCCAGGTTGTAAAATTTCTGGCATCGAACAATGTTGGCGCAACCGTATCCGGATATCGAACGATGACAGGCACGCACGGCCCCTTCAACGCCTTTCTCGATCTTCGCCAGATGCCGGTGGCGCATGCCGAGCTTGGGCCCCTGGCCGGCCTGCGGCTGGCGGTCAAGGACATTTACGATGTTGTCGGCTATCGCACCGGTTGCGGCAATTTGCGGAAATCCGCCGAAGGCCACGCCGCTTCGCGCACGGCACCCGCCGTGCAGATGATTCTCGACGCGGGCGCGCGTTTCGTCGGCAAGACCCAGACCGACGAGCTCGCCTTCGCTTTGTTCGGCCAGAACGCGCATTTTCCGTTTCCGGCGAATCCGGCGGCTCCCGACCGCGTCACCGGAGGCTCGTCGTCCGGGTCGGCAGCGGCGGTTGCGGGTAGGTTGGCCGACATCGCCACGGGATCCGACACCGGTGGTTCGATCCGCGCGCCGGCGAGTTTCTGCGGGCTGATCGGGCTCCGCACCACGCATGGCCGCATTTCCCTCGAGGGCACCATGCCGTTGGCGCCGAGTTTCGACACGTTCGGCTGGTTCGCCGACGACATCGAAACCTACGAGACAGTCGGCAAGCTGCTGCTCGGCCGCGACCCGCACCAGCATGCGCTCGACCGCCCGCTGACGCTCGGCTGGCTGGACGAAATGGTCGCCCGGCCGGCACTCGCCGAATATGCGGGAATGAAGGCGCTGGCGAGCGTGGTTTTCGGCACGCCGGCGACGCCGACGACGCGCTTCAGTTCTCCCCCGGATGAACTCTACTGGTGCTTTCGCCGGCTGCAGGCCAGGGAGGCCTGGGCGGTACATGGCGAATGGATCACCAGCGGCGAGCGCAATCTTGGCTCCGGGGTCGAGGAACGGTTCGGCTTCGGCCGTGCCGTCGACGACCGGACGGCTCAGGCCGAAAAAGTGCGCCGGCTGAGCTTTCGCGACGAACTGCGCGCCCTGCTCGGCGAGGACGGCTTCCTTGTCCTGCCGACGGTGCCAGGCCCGGCGCCATACGTCGACAGCACACCCGAGCAGTTCCAGGCATACCGCGAGCGCGCCTTGCATCTTCTGTGCCTGGCCGGGCTCTCCGGCTTTCCCCAAATCACCTTGCCGATCGGCTCGGTCGCCGGCGCCCCTTTCGGCCTGTCGCTGCTTGGCCCTTCCGGCAGCGACATAGCCCTGATACGGCTCGGCCGAAAACTTCTCGACGCAGCACAAAGAGCCTGAACAATGGATACACTGACCCGCATGCGCGCCTTCATCGATGTCGTCGAGGCCGAGGGCTTTTCGGCGGCGGCGCGCAAGATCGGCCGCTCCAAGGCGCTGCTGTCGAAATATGTGCGCGAACTGGAGGACGAACTCGGTGCGCTGCTGCTCAACCGCACCACGCGCCAGTTCTCGATGACCGAAGCCGGCCACACCTACTACCGTCGCGCCTCGGAGATCGTGCGCGAGGTCGACAGCCTGGCCGACGCCGTGCGCGAGTCCTCCGGCGATGTACGCGGCCGGATCAAGCTGTCGGCGCCGCGCACCTTCGCCGACGCGCCGATCGGCCAGTCGCTGATCGACTTCGCCAAGCAATATCCCGACATCGTGCTCGACATCCAGCTCGACGACCGCTTCGTCGATCTGGTCGAGGAAGGCTTCGACCTCGCGGTGCGCATCTCGCGGCTGGAGAATTCGTCGCTGATCGCCAGACGGCTGGCGCCGTTTTCGATCAAGCTTTGCGGCTCTCCCGAACTGATCGCCAGGCATGGCATGCCGACACGACCCCAGGATCTCGGCCACATGCCCTGCATCGTCGACACCAATGGCCGCGGCCTGAACAATTGGCCGTTCAAGGGCGACAATGGCGATCCGGTGAGCATCGCCGTGTCGGGCCCGATCGAGGTCAACAGCCCGATGGCGGCGCGCGCCGCGGCCTTGTCGGGGCTTGGATTCTGCATCCTGCCGGATTTCATCGCCGCGCCCGACCTCAAGAGCGGCCAATTGATGGCGGTGCTCGACGACCGCATCCTGTCGGGCGGCGGCATCTTCGCCGTCTATCCACACCGCCGCTATCTGCCGGCGAAGGTGCGCGTGTTCGTCGACTTCCTGGTGCAGTGGTTCAGGACGCGCGAGAACGCCTGACCCGGCTTCAGTGTGTGTGCCGCTGTCCCAGAACCGCTTCGCACTTTTGGACGACACGCCTTGTGTTGTGTGCGTGTCGTCCCAAAACCGCTTCGCACTTTTGGGCGACGCGCACTGGCGGTCCCAATTTCGCCCCCTTTCTGGTAACCTTCGACAACTCTCTCCGAAAGCCAAGGGAATCGCGACCGCGAATGCATTTGAAACGGCACGCAATCATGCTGGCTTCGGCCTTGGCGGCGATCTTTGCCGCGACAGGACCCGCCCAGGTGCATCCGCACGTCTTCGCCGAGGCACGCCTCGACGTGATCCTGTCCCCGGATCACCAAAGTGTGAAAGCGTTGCGTCATCTGTGGCGCTTCGACGACCTGTTTTCGAGTACGGTGATGATGGAGTTCGACAAGAACTCCGACCTGAAGCTTGACGACAAGGAGCTGAAGGAAGTCGCCGATACCGTCCATGCCTCGCTGGCCGAGTTCAATTATTTCCAGCTCGTCACCCAGAACGGCAAGGACGTGACGATGGTGCCGCCGCCGCATCTGATGGCCAATTTCGACAACGACCAGTTGATCATCCTGTTCGAGTCCGAACCCAAGGTGCCGATCAAGCTAACCGGCACGATCAACATCGGTGTCTACGATCCGACCTTCTACACGGCGATCGACTTCACCGAGGATTCCAACATCACGGTTGAAGGCTTGCCGTCGAATTGCACGAGCAAGGTCATCCGGCCGGACCCTGACGAGGCGATCAAGGAAAATCAGAAGACCCTGACGGATGCTTTCTTCAACGATCCGACAGGCACCGATATGAGCAAGATCTTTGCCACCAAGCTCGAACTGACCTGCCAGCCAGAAGGATAGATCCGGTGAACCTGATCGGGAACTGTTCGAAACCGTCCTTGCGTTTGGCATTCGGCCTGATGGCCCTCACCTTTGCCGTGATGCATTTCGCCAATGCCGCGCACGCCCAGAGTTCGCTCGGCATCGGCGTCAATGACGGCATGGCGCCGACCACCGGTCCGTTCGCCCATATCCTGATGTGGATCAATCTCAGGCAGCAGGAATTCTATCGCGCGCTGGCGACAGCCATGAAGGCGATGCGCCAGGACAACAGCAAGCTCTGGGTGCTCATCGGCCTGTCCTTCGCCTATGGCATTTTCCACGCCGCCGGCCCCGGCCACGGCAAGGCGGTGATCTCCTCCTACATGGTGGCAAACGAAGTGGCGCTGAAGCGCGGCATCCTGTTGTCCTTCGTCTCGGCGCTGTTGCAGGGCCTGACGGCGATCGTGGTGATGCTGCTTGCCTATTTCGTCCTGCGCGGCACCACCATCTCGATGACCGATGCGGCCTGGTTCATGGAGATCATGAGCTTTGCCCTGGTCACCCTCTTTGGCGCCTGGCTTTTGTGGCGCAAGCTCGGTCCAGCCGTCCTGCGCCTGTTTGGCAAGGGGCCGGCCTACAGCCTGTCCGCGGCTCACGCAGGTCATTCCCACGCGGGCCATTCTCATGCCGGCGGCCATTCGCATGGCGCCCACGACCATGCTGCGCACGCTCATTCCCATGCACTTCACGCGCATGACGATCACGACCATGCGCATGGTCATTCGCACGATCATCACGACCACGGCGCGCACGAGCACCATCACGACCATGGCGGGCACGACCATGGCGCGCACGATCATGCGCATCACGACCACGCCAGCGGGGAGGTCTGCGAAACCTGCGGCCACTCGCATGCACCCGACCCGGCGCTGCTGTCGGGCGACCGCTTCGATTGGCGCACGGCGTGGTCAGCGGTGGCGGCGGTCGGCATCCGCCCCTGCTCCGGCGCGCTGATCGTGCTGAGCTTCGCGCTTCTCAACGGGCTCTGGCTCGGCGGCCTGCTGTCGGTGCTGGCGATGTCGATTGGAACCGCGATCACCGTTTCGGCGCTGGCGACGCTGGCCGTGACCGCCAAGAACTGGGCGGTGTATTTCGCTGGCGGCGGCCGCATGGGCAACCGGATCCATTCGATCGTCGAGATCGGCGGCGCGGCCTTCGTATTCCTGTTTGGACTGCTGTTGCTGTCAGCGAGCCTGACGGGCAGCGTCTAGACCCATCCATCCCATTGGAATGGGATAGGCGCCGCAACGCCTAACCGGCGATCTTGCCGCCCAGCTCATCCTCGATATGGGCGCGGATGATCTCGTCAAAACTCTTCTCGGCACTAAAGCCGAGTTCCCGCGCCCGCCGCGCCTCGAACCGGGTCGGCCAGCCCTTGACGATCGCCCAGATCGTCTCGTCGGGCACCTCGCGGATCAGGCTTGCCGTCTTCGATCCGGCGATGCGTTCCAGTGCCTCGATCTGCTCGCCGACGGTGACGGCGACGCCCGGCATCGTCAGGTTGCGGCGCGGCCCGACGGCGGCACCGTCGATGCCAGCCGCGTGGATCAGGAAATTCACAGCCGAACGCGGGCTGGCATGGGTGTGCAGCACTGAGCGCGGCACCGGGAGGATCGCCTCCTGCCCGCTCAGCGGTTCGCGGATAATGCCGGAGAAGAAGCCGGAGGCAGCCTTGTTCGGCTTGCCCGGCCGCACGCAGATCGTCGGCAGCCGGACGCCGATGCCATCGAAGAAGCCGCGCCTTGAATAATCGGCGAGCAGCGCTTCGCTCATCTGCTTCTGCGTGCCGTAGGAGGTCAGCGGCGTCGGGTGGAATTCGTCCGGAATGACATCCGGGAACGGCGCGCCGAACACCGCGATCGACGAGGTGAAGACGACGCGCGGCGCGAACCCCGCCAGGCGGATGGCGTCGAACAGCGCGCGCGTGCCGTCAAGGTTGACGCGGTAGCCGAGTTCGAAATTCGCTTCCGCCTCACCCGACACGATGCCGGCGAGGTGGAAGACGACATCGGGCCGCGACGCAACCAGGCTTTCCGCGGCGCCTGCTTCGGCAAGGTCACCCGTGTGCGCTGCGACGCTGACGCCGTCCATGGCTGGCGCCTGCGGCGGCACGATGTCATGCAGATCGAGCGCGGTGATCTTCTTGCCGCGCAGCGTGCCGTCCTTGGCCAGCCGGGCGATGAGCTTGCGGCCGACCATGCCCGCCGCGCCAGTGATCAGAATGCGCATGTCCGATATCCCTTACTTGTCCCGATTTTTGCGCTGGCTGCGCGCGCGCAGCCAGAACACCAAGAAGAACGCCAGCACGAAGGCGGTGCCGAAGATACCCGCCAGCACGGTCGAATAGTTGCCGAGTGCCAACATCACGGTCGGCAGGTAGAAAACGGCAATGCCGAACAGAAGCATGATCCAGACCGCCGCGATGGCCGCATTGCGCGTGTCGCGGTCCATCATGCCGGACCGGAGCGGCGATCGTTCATCGGGTTGAGTTTCAAAGCTGGAGAACTCCTGAGGCAGGTCCGGTCAATGATCATCGATCGGGCCTAGTGATAGTGGCCGTGATGCGGAGCCGCATCGTGCCCGTGCTTATGGTCGTGGGCGTCGCCGTCGTCGGCGCAGTGGCCGAATTCCGGTTCCACGGTGGCATGGCTGATGCCGTGCTCGCTGGCAAGCCGCTTCTTGATGGCGCTGACCGCCTGATGCGCGTCGACCCCCTCGTCAAGGCAAGCGTGCAGGGTCGCCATGCTGCTCGTGCCGTCGATCGACCAGATATGCATATGGTGCACTTCGCGCACGCCCTGGACGGTTGTCTGGATATCCCCGGCGATCAGGTCGCGGTCGAGGCTTGGCGGCACGCCTTCGAGCAGGACGTGGGCGGCGGCACGCATGAGCGACCAGGCGGTGGACAGGATCAGCAGCGAGACCAGCACGGACAGGATCGGGTCGATCGGCGTCCAGCCGGTCGCCAGGATGACCAGTGCCGCCACGATCGCGGCGGCCGAGCCGAGCAGATCGCCAAGCACATGCAGGATGGCGCCGCGCATGTTGAGGTTGTCTCGATCGCCGCCATGCAGAACCAGGAAAGAGCCTATATTGACCAGCAGGCCGAGGATCGCGACCACCAGCATCGGACCGCCCAGCACGGGTGCAGGTGTCAGCAGGCGATTCCATGCCTCGTAGACGATCCACAGCGCGATGACGAAGATGGCGATGCCGTTGGTGTAGGCCACCAGCGTCTTGACCCGGCCGAAGCCGTAGGTGAGCTGGCCGGTCGCCGGCCGGCCTGCCAGATGGAAGGCATACCAGGCCAGGCCGAGCGCAATGGCGTCGGCGAGCATGTGGCCGGCATCGGCCAGCAGCGCCAGCGACCCCGTAAACAGGCCGCCGAGCGTCTCGGCGACCATGAAGCCGGCGGTAAGGCAAGCCGCGATCAGCACGCGCTTCTTGTCGCTCGAGCCATGCACGTGGCCGGCGCCGTGGTCATGCCCGCCGTGATCGTGCCCGCCGTGGTCGTGGGTATGGGCCAAATGGCAAACTCCCGTTAGGCGCCGAATTCCGCGCGAAAATCCTCCAGGCGGCGCTTCTGCTGGCCATCGGCGTCGAAGTTGGCAGGATCGAGCCAGGCTTCATAAGCCTTGCGCAGAGCCGGCCATTCTTTGTCGATGATCGAATACCACGCGGTGTCGCGGTTTTCACCCTTGACGATGAGATGCTGGCGGAAAATGCCCTCGAATTTGAAGCCGAACCGTTCCGCCGCGCGCTTCGATGGCTCGTTGCGGTTGTTGCACTTCCATTCGTAACGGCGATAGCCGAGTTCGTCGAAGATGTATTTCATGAACAGGAACTGCGCTTCCGTCGCCGCCGGCTTGCGCGAGATGAGCGGTCCCCAGTAGATGTTGCCGATCTCAATGACGCCATAGGCCGGATCGATGCGCATCAGCGTCTGGCGTCCCGCGATCTTGCCGCTCGCCTTGTCGATGACCGCGAAGAACAGTGGATCCTCGCTGGCCTCCACCTTGTCCAGCCAGGGCTGGAAGGCGGCGCGGGTTTCCGGCGGATAATCGGGTAGCCAGGCGAAGCGGCCGTCGACATCGGCGACGGCCGAGGCTTCATAGAGACCGTCGCCGTGCTTCGCGGCACTCAGCGGCTCGAGCCTGACATAGCGGCCCTCCAGCACCTTGTGCTCCGGGCGCGGACGCGGTTGCCAGTCTTTGAGATTTTCCGACACCGAAAGCTCCAATCCGTTGACTTTTGCGAGCGGACGCTCACAAAAACGCTGCCGCACAGTAAGAACCACAGGGACGGGAAAAATGCTCCACACGATTTCGGCCTTCGACCGTCTCGGCGAGGAAAATGCGTTCGCGGTGCTGGCGCGAGCAACGGCACTTGCCCAGCAGGGCCGCGACATCGTCAACCTCGGCATCGGCCAGCCAGACTTCAAGACGCCGCAGCACATCGTTGAGGCGGCGATCAAGGCGTTGCGTGACGGCCACCATGGCTACACGCCGGCCAACGGCCTTTTGGCGACGCGCGAGGCGGTGATGCGCCGCACGCTGACCACCACCGGCGTCGAGGTCTCGCCGGAGGCGGTGATGATCATGCCCGGCGGCAAGCCGACCATGTTCGCCGCCATCCTGATGTTCGGCGAACCGGGCGCCGAGATCCTCTATCCCGACCCCGGCTTTCCCATCTACCGCTCGATGATCGAATTCACCGGTGCGACCCCCATTCCCGTGCCGATGCGCGAGGAGAATGGCTTCGCCTTCTCGGCGCAAGAGACGCTGGCGCTGATCACCTCGAAGACCAGGCTCCTGATCCTCAACTCGCCGGCCAACCCGACCGGTGGCGTCACGCCCCGGGCCGAGATTGAAAAACTGGTCAAGGGGCTGGAGAAGCACCCAGATGTCGCCATCCTCTCCGACGAGATCTACGATGTCATGACCTATGACGGCGAGACGCCTTGCTCGCTGCTCGGCTTTCCCGAGATCCGCGACCGGCTGATCGTGCTCAACGGCTGGTCGAAGACCTGGGCGATGACCGGTTGGCGCATGGGCTGGTCGATCTGGCCGAACGGCGACAAGGGCGCCCATCTCTATGACAAGGTGCGCAAGCTGGCGGTCAATTGCTGGTCCTGCGTCAACGCGCCGAGCCAGTTCGCCGGCATCGCCGCGATCGACGGCCCGCAGGACGATGTCGACAAGATGATGCGCGCTTTCGACAACCGCCGGAAGATCGTGGTCGAAGGCCTGAACGCCCTGCCAAACGTCTCCTGCATCACGCCCAAGGGCGCCTTCTATGCCTTCCCAAATGTCTCGAAGACCGGTTGGAAGGCCAAGAAGCTCGCCTCGGCGCTGCTCGACGAGGCCGGTGTAGCGCTGATCGGCGGCCCCGATTTCGGCATTCTCGGCGAAGGCTATATCAGGCTCTCCTACGCCAATTCCGAAGAGAACATCCTGCGCGCGCTGGAGCGGATCGGAACGTTCCTGGCGAAGTGAGCTTCATTTCGTCCTGTAGCCGTGGCACGCCGGCTGCAATGACGACGTCATGATGCGTCGGGAGTCGCATGGCCAAGTCTGGGCGGGCTTGCGGAAAAAGGCTACGACTTGCCCGGACCGGATCGAGATCGGGTGACCTCAGATGTTTTATGCAATCCTTGCCTATCACGTGGAAGATGCGATCAAGGCGCTGACGCCGCAGCAAGATGCGGCACTCATGACCGAGTTGCTCAAGATCCACGACGGGCTCTACGCCGACGGCAGCCTCGGCCCGTCCGCGCGGCTTGGCGCGACACAGCAGGCCTTCACATTGCGCGGGCCTGGTGAGGGGACCGTCATCGACGGGCCGTTCGCCGAGACCAAGGAGCAGTTGCTCGGCCTCTACGTCGTCGACTGCGCCACCTCGGACGATGCGATCGCCATCGCGCGCGCCCTGCGCCGCGTCAACCCGACCGCCGTCTACGAGATACGCCCAATCGCACTCTATCTTCCCGGCGTGCCATTGCAGGGAAAATAGGATACCCCGGTTGGATCCCCGCTGCTGCGCTGCGTGCCAGCGTTCGCCGGCCTTTCATCGTACCACAGGCACGATGAATTCGCTTACGCGAACCGGCTGCTCACCCACGCCCAACGAATGGCATCTTGGTCGCCATCACCGTCATGAACAGCACGTTGGCGTCGAGCGGCAGGCTGGCCATGTGCACGACCGCATCGGCGACGCGCTGGACATCCATCACCGCTTCGGCGGCGATCGAGCCATTGGCCTGCGGCACGCCCACGGTCATCGGCTGCGCCATGTCGGTCAGCGCATTGCCGATGTCAATCTGGCCGCAGGCGATGTCAAAGGGGCGGCCATCCAGCGCCAGCGTCTTGGTCAACCCCGTAATGGCGTGCTTGGTCGCTGTATAAGGCACGGAGCCCGGACGCGGCGCATAAGCCGACACCGAACCGTTGTTGATGATGCGGCCGCCCATCGGCTTCTGCTTGCGCATGGCGCCGAAGGCGGCGCGCGCGCACAGGAAAGATCCCGTGAGATTGACGCCGACGATATCGTTCCACACCTCGACCGGGATCTCGTCGATGGGCGTGGACTTGTAGCCCATGCCGGCATTGTTGAAGAGCAGGTCGACGCGGCCGAAAGCCTCCGCCACCGTCTCGAACAGATCGTCGACCTCGCCGGCCTTGCTGATGTCGCAGGAAACCGCCAAAGCCCTGGCCTCGGTCGGGCCGATCTCGGCGATCGCGGCATCCAGCACCGGCTTGCGGCGCCCGCAGAACACCGTGTTCCAGCCCGCCTTGAGCAAGGCCGTGGCGACGCTCTTGCCGATCCCTGTGCCGGCGCCGGTGACGATGGCGGTTTTTTGCTCGGTCATGGCAGTTGTCCTCCGGCAGCGCTGTGCGTGCTCGCCTCATCTACAAGTTTGGTTCGGGTGGAGAAGGCATCGCAAATGATGGCGGCGATGGCAAGCGCGGCCACCGGGACATGCCCTCGAAAAGTGAAACCCGTTTCTTTGGAGGGAAGCCGGCGAGCGCCGACAAAAAGGGCGGTCATTGGCGACCGCCCTGATCTGAACCGGGCTTGGGAGGAGGAAAAGCCGATCCGACTGTGTAGAATGATGCGCTTCCTGAGTTAACGAAAGGTAAACCGCCTCCGGGCCCTCCGTGCCAATCCGGGTTACCTCTGCGGATTGGGTGACGTACCCTTGGCGGCGGGCACTTTCGCCGCCGAAACCGTCGCCTCGACATGGTCGATCAGCGCATCCGGCAGGCCAAGCCGCCCGGCAAGCAGGTCGAGATAACCGCGCTCGGCGCGCGTGTTGGGGTCGATGGTGAGGCGCGACGCCGTATAGAGCTCGAGCTTCTGCGCGTCGGTCCTGGCGCCGGCCACCAGCGTGTCGAGGTCGAGCGGGCTCTCCAGCTCCGCCATCAGGAATTTTTCCGCATCGGTGCCGATCCCGGCGAGGTTGAGCTTGCCGGCGATCTTCTGGCGTTCCTCGTCGTCGACATGGCCGTCGGCCTTGGCCGCCGAGATCATGGCCCGGACCAGGGTCAGCGTGAACTCATCCTCGCCTTGCGGCGCCTGCGACGGGTGGAAGGCGGTGTCCTTGGGTGGCGGCAACAATTCCGGCTCGCCGGCGGCGGGCGCCTGTTCCGGTGCGTTGCCGGCCTTGTAGTTCTGATAGGCCTTGTAGGCGAGACCACCGATGGCGGCCAACCCGCCGAGCTTCACCGCGGCACCCGTCACCTGCCGGCCGGCGCCGGTCCCAAGCAGCACGGCAGCCAGCGCACCGGCGGCCAGCGGATTGTCCTTGGCCATCTGCACCGCTTGCCCGGCCTTGTCGCGGACCGTGCCGCTGGTGCCGGGAACTTGCGAGCCGAGCAGATCGTCGAGAAGCTTCTTGGGATCGAACATCAATGCCTCCAGGATTTGCCCGGCCGAACGGGCAGGTTTCGAACGCCGAAGACGTAGGTCCCGAAGCTTGATATTGCAATGACAGGCGACCCGGTTTGCCCGGCCGCGGCGCCTCGATCAGGATCCGATATGCGGTCCCCTGCCCCGGGCTTGCGCGAGCTCGACCTGGCGCTGGCGCTCTGCGTAGCGCTTGCGGTCCTCTTCCGAGCGGGCGTCGTAGCAATGCGGGCAGGAAACCCCGGCGGCATATTTCGGCGACACCAGCTCGCTCTCCGTCAGCGGATGGCGGCATGCGCGGCAGAGTTCCGCTTCGCCCTCCGCGAGGCCGTGCGACACCGAAACCCGTTCGTCGAAGACGAAGCACTCGCCCTGCCACAGGCTCTGCTCCGCTGGAACATCCTCGAGATATTTGAGAATACCGCCCCTGAGGTGGAACACGTCCTCGAAGCCGAGCGACTTCACATAGGCGGTCGCCTTTTCGCAGCGTATGCCGCCTGTGCAGAACATCGCCACCTTGCGCCCTTCGAGATCCGCCCGGTGCGCTTCCACCCAGGCCGGGAATTCGCGAAAGCTCGCCGTCGCCGGATCGACGGCGCCCTTGAAGGTGCCGATCGAGACCTCATAGGCATTGCGCGTATCGATGACGATCGTGTCGGGCTGCGAGATCAGCGCATTCCAGTCGCCCGGCTCCACATAGGTGCCCGCGCTTTTCGCCGGGTCGATGGTCTCGACACCCATGGTGACGATCTCGCGTTTCAGCCGCACCTTCATGCGATGGAACGGCATGGCCGCGGCACTGCTGTATTTGACCTCGAGACCCGACGGGCCGTGGATCGCTTCGATGTATTCGATCAGCGCGGCGATCGCTTCCTCGCTGCCCGCGACGGTGCCGTTGATGCCCTCATGCGCCAGGAGCAGCGTGCCCTTGATCCCGCGCCCGCAGCAGAAGGCCGCAAGCGGCGCGCGCAATGCCTCGAAAGCGTCAAGCCGGGCAAAGCGGTAGAGCGCGGCGACGCGGACTGGCTGGGATGGCGCAGGTAGAGTTGTCATCGCCAGAGCAACTAGACGCTCGTAGACGCCGATTCAAGGCGAAACGGGTCGGGCTGGGTAAATGTCTCAGTGTGAATTTTGGATCAACCTGCAGATCGTGAAATAGACCACCACATGCGTTGCTTCGAACATCGTTAGCGTAACGACAAAGGCTCCGACGAGAATAACTGAAGGATATCGGTCGAACCATGAGGGCGGCTCGCCATCGCTCTCGTTGAGGATAGCAAGGGCCTGGTTCCAAACGGCGAGAAAACGAAGTACGGTTCACACAGCGGCCCATGCCACGACAAATTCAAGGGGCAATGCTCTGAGAGCAAAGTAAATCGGGCCGATTAGAGATACGATTGGAAAAAGAACGTTCATCTGTTTGGGCGCTTTTTGTAATGTCCGCGCGGTCCGGGTTTCGGCGCAACCTCGTCCATCTTCTCGCAAAGATTATCTATAGACCAGAGCGTCTTGGACATGCCAGCGGCCATTGCCGGCGTCATTTTTAGCGTCTTGTGCATTTTGACAAAGTTGTACCATACCGTGTAGATCGCGGCCATATGACGTGGTTCTCGAACTTCTTTGAGAACGCATTGGTCAAACGCGTGAAGCAGCGCATCTGCATACGCGTGGGCTGCCTGTCATGGCCTTGTCGGGAAAGAACCTTTAAGCTCGGCGGCAACACGTGACATCGCGCCGCGACCGGTTTCGTGGACAGGGCAATACCCGTCTGCTAATCGGTTGAAATGCCCCTCGATGCGGCCCTCGACAAGGAGAGACAGATGCCCAGCAAGACCGAGAAACTCCTGTCGCTCCTGAATGGCCAGCCGGTCATTCCGGTGTTGAAGATCGCCAATGTAGCCGATGCGGTGCCGCTGGCCCGTGCTCTGGCGCGCGGCGGTTTGCCCGCGATCGAGATCACGCTCAGGACCGCGGATGCGCTCGAAGCGATCCGTCGCGTGGCCGGCGAGGTCGAGGAGGCCATCGTCGGCGCCGGCACCATTCTGGACAGCAAGCAGTTTGACGAGGCCGCCGGTGCCGGTTCGCGATTTATCGTCAGCCCCGGCATCACCCGCGAGCTTCTGGCTGCCGCCGCCGGCAGCGAGGTTCCACTGCTGCCCGGCGCCATCACGCCCGGCGAGATCATGACCGCGCGCGAAGCCGGCCTGCGCTTCCTGAAATTCTTCCCCGCCGAGCAGTCCGGCGGCATCGCTTCGCTCAAGGCCTTCGCCTCGCCGCTGGCCGACGTCAAATTCTGCCCGACCGGCGGCATCACCGGCAAGAACGCGGCCGACTATCTCAGCCTGTCCAATGTCATCTGCGTCGGCGGCTCGTGGGTGGCGCCCGACGACATGGTCAAGGCCGGCAAGTGGGACGAGATCGAAGCGCTCGCACGCGCCGCCAGCAAACTCGCGAAATAACCTTTCCGGACGGCACGAAAACCCCGGCCGGCTGGCGTCGACCGGGCCTCTTTGACCGGCTGGGGGTGCGATCCGTTGCAGACCCTTGACCGTCTGCTTGGGGTGATGCCGGCAGCGCGTCACCACCGTGGTGCGGCAGCGCTTCTTCATCATGTGCATATGATTGTCGGTCTTGACGACAAGCCGCGCCTGATCCTGCGGCATCAGGCACCACCTGCGTCGCACCTCTGGACAGCAAAAAGCCGCGCGGGTCGCCCGGCGCGGCTTCAGCAATATTCCGGGCTGTTCGCTACTTCGTCTGGAAACGGGCGACCGACAGGAACTTGACGGCATTGCCGGTGAAACGGTTGGCGTCGGCCATCTGGTTACCCGCCTGGAAGCCAGTCGTATAGACCTCGCTCGGCGGCGTATGCACGATGTTGTAGGCGTAACCCGGCGCGGTCGTCGCGCTCGAAACGGTGGCAACGTTTTCGCCGCTGGTCAGCGCCCAGCGGGCGGCTTGCGGAGCAGCGGCAACCACCACGGCCCTGGGGCCGGGTTTCTGGTCGCGGACGGTGGCCCTGGCTTCCTTGCGGGTCGTCTTCACACCGGCGCCGATCACGGCGACCGGATCGGAACCGGCAGGACGGGCGGCAACAGCCTGGCGCGGCGAGGCCGCATCGACACCAGACGGATCGTTGAAGGCCGAACGCGGTTCTTCGGCCAACGACGCCACCTGATATTCGTCGGCGGTGCCGACCTGGGCGTTGGCCTCGTCGAGCACAGCCTTGACGGCGTCCGGCTTGGTCGGCTCGGGACGCGCTGTCGGCAACACGGAGAACGCATCCGTCGCGGTCTTCCCCTGGTCAGCCGTTTCGGCCAGCGCCATCAGCACATCCTTGCTGGGCGGCGGTGCGAGGTCCGCCGGCAGCGAGCGCTCGGGGCGCCATGTCGGCAGTGGGATGTTGTTGAGGGCAACCTGCGCCGGATCGGCGGCCGCGGCTTCCGCGATGGCTGCCGGATCGGACTTGCCGAAAGGCATGTTCGCCGGTGCCTGCGCGGTCGCCACTGCCTGCTCGGTGGTGGCCGTCGCATCCGCCGTGGCGAAGGGAACATTTTCAGGCGGCTGCGCGCCGACATCGGCCTTCGGCCGCGGCGCGAAATCGGGCAGCGGTATTTCCTTGGCCGGCAGCGCCGCGATAATTGTCTCCGGCGTGTCCTTCTCCGGTTCCGGAGCCTGCTCGTCGGCAACCTGCGGAATGTCGGCGCGTTGGGCATTCTCGGGGGCCACGATGGCGATGCCAGGCACGTTGCTGCTCTTGGCGGCGGCGGCCGGCTTCAGATTTCTAGCCTTGGGCGCAGGTGCGGCCGAAGCGGTCTCCACGTCGGCGCTGTCGTCGGCCTCGTCGTCGCCACCGCCGCCGAACAAGGCAGAGAGGAACCCGCCGGATTTCTTGCCGCTGCCGCCGGCGCTGGCCATCTCGATATTCGGTGTGCCGGAACCCTTGCGCGATTGGTAGGAGGCCAGCGCCTGTTCATAGCCGGGCAGCGGCCGGCCGTCGCTCGGCACATGCAGCGTCTTGCCATTGGGGAACAGGCTGACCAATTCCTGGCGGCTGATGCCGGGCCAGTGGCGCACATTGCCGACGTCCATGTGGACGAACGGCGAACCGGAGGTCGGGTAATAGCCGACGCCACCGCCCTGCATCTTGAGGCCGATGTTGCGCAGCTTCTTCAGCGGCACGCCGGGAATATAGAAATCCATCGCCTTGCCAAGCATATGCTGGCTCTTCTCGGCGACACCGCGGCTGCGGCTGCGCAGCATTGAATTGGTCGAGGGCGAGCGGTAGCCGCAGACGACCTGGATATAATCGGTGGCGCCGCTTTCGCGATAAGCCTCCCAGACCAGATCCAGCAGACGCGGGTCCATCTTGGTCGGCTCGTTGCGGCGCCAGTCGCGCAGGATGATGTTGATCTTCCTCAGGCCCTCGGGAACGTAGCGGCCATTGCGCTTGTAGACGATCTCCGCCTTCTCGTGCGTGTGGAGGTGGTAGAGCTTCAGCGAACGAACTTCGGCTTGGGCGCCCGTGGCGGCCGCGGCAATAAAACCAAATGCGACAATCACCGCCGCCAACCATCTCGGCCAGACGCTCAAATGATAGTGCCGCCCGTTTGTGAGTCGTTCGATTCTGTTCAAATCAAAAGGCCTTGCAGGCTGCCGTTTGTCCCCGGATTTGCCCAAACGGACGTGTCGTTTTCACATCCGAATATCGATCCTAATGGTTAATCATCGCTTATTGAAGCCGAAATGCGGTAACACCGTGGCGATATCCCGTCAAAAATTGTCCGCGCGGTTTCTTGGTAAACCGCTGGTTTAGATCAGGATTCCGGCTTTGGCCGAACACGATCTGTTACCACTGGCCTCAATGCGTGAACAATACCCACATCGAGTGCCGCCTCCGACCCGCGATAGTCCGGGGAGGCACCCTGTCAGCCCACATAATGACGAGGGAAGCTGGTCCCGGCCTTGCGGTTCAGGATGCAAGCCTGTCGACGCGGCCGGTTTCCGGGTCGATGCCGTATTCCTTGAGCTTGCGGTAAAGCGTCGAGCGGCCGATGCCGAGCCGGCGGGCGACCTCACTCATCTGGCCATTGTAGTGATCGATGGCGAGCTTGATCATTTCGAGTTCGACATCGGCCAGCGCACGCACATTGCCGCGCTCGTCGAGCGCCCGCAGCGTGCCGAAGCGGGGCTGCGCCCCGGCCGGCTGCACAGTTGCAGGAGCGGTTTCGTCGGGCACGACGTCCTCGTCGCGCGGCGCCAGCGGCGGCGCAGCCCCGCTGGTTTCGAACGTGTCGTCCACCTCAAGATTGACAGTGCCTTCCACCTGCGCGCGGATCTGCGGGAAATCATCGGCGGTCAACACATCGCCTTCGCACAGCACCGATGCGCGGAAGACGGCGTTTTCGAGCTGCCGGATGTTGCCAGGCCAGTCATAGGCCTGCAGCACCGCGAGTGCCGCCGCCGAAATGCCTTTCAGCCGATGGCGCGGGTCCGCGGGCGCCACCTTTTCCATGAAATGCGTGACCAGATGGGGAATGTCGTCGCGGCGGTCGCGCAGCGGCGGCACGAAGATCGGGTAGACGTTGAGCCGGTAGAACAGATCCTCGCGGAACTTGCCGTCCTTGACCTGCTGCAGGAGGTTGCGGTGCGTCGCCGAAATCAGCCGGATGTCGACCTTGACGGTCGAGCGGCCGCCGACCGGATCGACCTCGCCCTCCTGGACGGCGCGCAGCAGCTTGACCTGGACGTCGAGCGGCAGGTCGCCGATCTCGTCGAGGAACAGCGTGCCGGAATGCGCCTCGACGAATTTACCGGTGTGCTTGTCGGTGGCGCCGGTGAACGAGCCTTTCTCGTGGCCGAACAGGATGGATTCCACCAGATTGTCGGGGATGGCGCCGCAATTGACGGTGACGAACGGTTTCGAGCGGCGGTCGCCGCTGCCCTGGATGGCACGCGCCACCAGCTCCTTGCCGACCCCGGATTCGCCCTCAATCAGGATCGGGATGTTGGAGGCCGCCGCTTTCTGGCCGAGGCGTATCACCCTGTCCATGGCCGGACTGTGGGTGATCATGTCCCTGAAGGTCAGCAGCCCGCCGCGTTTGCGCGATGTGCGCTTGACCTCGCCCTCGACCGCCTCGACCTTGAGCGCATTGGAGATCGAGGCCTGCAGCCTGTCGGGCGAAGCCGGCTTGACGACGAAATCGAAAGCGCCGTGGCGCATCGCCGAAACCACGGTTTCGATGCCGCCCTGCGCGGTCTGCACGATGACGGGCACGCTGATGTCGCGCTCGCGCATCGCCTTCAGCACGCCGATGCCGTCGAGACCGGGCATGACAAGGTCGAGGATCACGACCGAGACATCGAGGGCGCCAGGCCCGTCGAGGACTTCGAGGCCGGCAGCACCGCCATCGGCGATGATTGCGGTATGGCCGAACCGCGTCACCGCCGCCTCGAGCAGCCGGCGCTGCACGGGATCGTCATCGACTATGAGTATGGAACCTGTCATGACTGTCTTGGTTTGCCCGAGCCCGAATTCCCCATGGATCATCTTGGCACAGGGTTCTAAATAAGGTTTCAAAAAACCCGGTGAACGAATTCCTTAGGATTTGACCGGCTTCTCCATTCCCGTTGAGTCTGGCACTTGATTCAACTCAGGCCACTTGATTCAAAGAAGGTATGTCGATGCGCATGATGTTTGATCGGCGGATTGCGGCGCCAGCGTCCGGTCAGGGTGCGGCGGCCGGGCTTGGCGATCTGCCGGAATGGAACCTCGCCGATCTTTATGCCGGCATGGAGGCGCCGGAACTGAAGCGCGACATTGCCAAAGCGGCCGCCGACGCCATCGCATTCGAGGCCCGTTGGAAAGGCACGCTAGCCGCCGAGGCCGGGCTCGGCAGCGCCGGCAGGCTGGGCGAGGCGCTTGCCGCCTACGAGGCACTCGAGGAACTGATCGGCCGCATCGTCTCCTATGCCGGCCTCGTCTATGCCGGCAACACCGCCGATCCGCAGCGCGCCAAGCTCTATGGCGACATCCAGGAGAAGATGACCGACGCCAGCGCGCATCTTCTGTTCTTCGCGCTCGAGCTGAACCTGATCGACGATGCGGCGATCGAAGGCGCGCTGGCCAGCGACCCCGCCTTCGGGCATTACCGCCCGTGGGTGCTCGATCTGCGCATGGACAAGCCTTATCAGCTCGAGGACCGCGTCGAGCAGCTTTTCCACGAAAAATCGATCACCGGGCGCGGCGCCTGGAACCGCCTGTTCGACGAGACGATGACCGATCTTCGCTTCGAGGTCGACGGCGAGGAATTGACGTTGGAACCGGCCCTCAACCGGCTGCAGGACGCCGATGGCGAGGTTCGCCGGCGCGCCTCGGAGGCACTGGCCACCACCTTCCGCAAGAATTTGCGCACCTTCACGCTGATCACCAACACGCTGGCCAAGGACAAGGAAATTTCTGACCGCTGGCGCGGCTTCGAGGACATCGCCGATTCACGCCACCTCGCCAACCGCGTCGAGCGCGGCGTGGTCGATGCGCTCGCCACCGCAGTGCGCGAGGCCTATCCGCGCCTGTCGCACCGCTACTACGCCATGAAGGCGCGCTGGCTCGGCATGGAGGTGATGAACCACTGGGACCGCAACGCGCCCTTGCCGGAGACGCCGCAGGCGGTGATCGGCTGGGACGAGGCCAGGAACACCGTGCTGTCGGCCTATCACCGCTTCTCACCCGAGATGGCCGAGATCGCGCGCACCTTCTTCGACCGCAACTGGATCGACGCGCCGGTGCGTCCGGGCAAGTCTCCCGGCGCCTTTGCCCACCCGACCGTGCCATCGGCTCACCCCTATGTGCTGCTCAACTACATGGGCAAGCCGCGCGACGTGATGACGCTGGCGCATGAACTCGGGCACGGCGTGCATCAGGTGCTGGCCGCCGGCCAGGGCGCGCTGATGGCCTCGACGCCGCTGACGCTGGCGGAGACGGCGTCCGTCTTCGGTGAGATGCTGACCTTCCGCTCGCTGCTCGAGCGGACCACCGACCGGCGCGAGCGCAAGGCCATGCTCGCCCAGAAGGTCGAGGACATGATCAACACGGTGGTACGCCAGATCGCCTTCTATGAATTCGAGCGCAAGGTGCATGCCGAGCGTCGCAACGGTGAATTGACATCCGACAGGCTCGGCCAGTTCTGGCTGGAGGTGCAAGCCGAGAGCCTGGGACCGGCGATCAAGTTGCGCGAGGGTTACGAGGTGTTCTGGACCTACATCCCTCATTTCATCCACTCACCCTTCTACGTCTATGCCTATGCGTTCGGCGACTGTCTGGTGAACTCGCTCTATGCGGTCTACCAGAATGCCGAGCGCGGCTTTCAGGACAAATATTTCGAGATGCTGCGTGCCGGCGGCACCAAGCACCATTCTCAGCTTCTGGCGCCTTTCGGTCTCGACGCCACCGACCCCGCCTTCTGGCAGATCGGGCTCGCCGTGATCGGCGGCCTGATCGACGAACTGGAAACGCTGGACGATTGAGTCGCCACTTGCCCGGCAAGAACAGATTAGCCGGAATGCATGTTTGGGCCGCGCTATTCTTGCCCTAAATATTTGTTCTTGAAGAACTCTCCGCGAACATTTTCCCATAGCTTTCCGCAAGCTCTATGGTAGCTTTCCCTTTAAGCTCAGCCGGAGCGCATGCGGATCGGCGAGGGAAAGTCCCGGCCGGCCGTGCGCTCAGGCGAACGCGACGACGGCCGTTGGCCATGGGCAGGCAAAGCCGATCGCCGACAGCTCGAACCGAAGCCGGCTGTTCCGCGAACCGCGGAACCATCATCGAGTAGTCCTGCGCCGAAGGTCTTGACCCACGGCAGACGGATCTGACTGGAGAGAGACAATGGGCACTTTTTTCTATGTGGTCCTGGCGTTCCTGGTAGGCGTGTTGGTCGGCTGGTTCATCTGGGGGCGTCTGCGCGGTGAACTCGACAGTTTGCGCGGCGACGTCGATCGCACCCGCAGCGAGCGCGACAAGCTGCGCGCCGACAGCGACCGCCTGACCGGCGAACTCAAAGCATGCGGCAAGACCCGCTCCGATCTCGAGCTTCAGCTGCGCGAGGCGCAGGCCTCGTCGGGCGCCGGCGGAGCAAAGGCGTCAAGTCAGCCACCGGCAGCCCTGATGTCGACGCCTGGCGTTGGCAAATCCGCTCCGGCGACAGCCAAGCCAGCCGCGGCGAAAGCCGGCCCGGCAAAGACGGCGCCGAAGCCCGCGGCGGCCAAATCCGCAACCGCTTCGGCACCGGCGGCCAAGGCTTCGCCGACCAAGGCTCCAGCGACCAAAACTCCGGCGAAGACCTCGGCCGCGCCCAAGGCAGCGCCCGCCGCAAAGAAGGCCGCAACAGCAGCAGCCAAGCCGGCGTCGGGCAAGCCCGACAATCTGCGCCGGCTGATCGGCATCGGCCCGGTCAACGAAAAGCTGCTCAAGGCGCAAGGCGTTACCAGCTTCGCCCAGATCGCCGCCTGGACATCAGCCGACATCAAGCGGATCGAGGACGTCATGAACTTCGACGGCCGCATCGCGCGCGAACGCTGGATCGAGCAGGCCAAGCTGCTCGCCGCCGGCAACGAGGCCGAATTCGCCAAGCAGTTTCCAACGGCCGGAACCGCCAGCAACACCTGAACGATGGGTACAGGGACCATGGGGCGGCGGCGCCAAGGCGCCGCCGCTTTCTTTTTTGATGGCAAGGTTCGATGCGGCAAAGGTCGGCTTTGAGGGACACGGTGCCGTTCCCTCGATTGCGTGCGCCCGGCCCCCCATATAGAGCGATCGTCGGCTACATCGATCCCGGTCCCCATGTCCCTGCCCGCCGCAATTTTCCGCAACGACGAAAGCGCGCGCCAGCTCGTTTTCGAGCGGCCGGCCGATGTTATCGTCGCGCATGAGGCCAAGGATTTCCCGGCCGCACTGCAAGCGGCGCAGGCCGCGCACGACGCCGGCAAATGGCTGGCCGGTTATTTCTCCTACGAGGCCGGTTACCTGCTCGAGCCGAAACTCGTTCCCCTGCTGCCGGGCCGGCGCCGGGCCCCGCTGGTCTGCCTCGGGGTCTTCGATGCTCCCGATGAAGAGGCGGTGCCGTCGCCAAGCACGCCGACCAACGGCCCGATCTTCGATGCAAGGGCGACGTGGTCGTTCGAGGACTACGAGAAGCGGTTCTCGCGGCTGCACCGGCACATCAGGCAAGGCGATTGCTACCAGGGCAACCTCACCTTTCCGGTGCACGCACAATGGTCCGGCGATCCGCTCGCCGCCTTCGACGCGCTGACCGAACGCCAGCCGGTGAAATATGGCGCGCTGGTCGCGCTCGGCGATCCCATCGTTCTGTCGCGCTCGCCCGAGCTGTTCTTCGAGATCGATGCGGCGGGGAGGATCGAGACGCACCCGATGAAGGGTACCGCACCGCGCGGCGCGACTAGGGACGAGGACGAGCGGCAGAAGAATTTCCTGCGCAACGACGAGAAGAACCAGGCCGAGAACCGGATGATCGTCGATCTCCTGCGCAACGACATATCGCTGATCAGCGAGGTCGGCACGCTGGAGGTGCCGGAACTGTTTCGCATCGAGACCTACCCGACCGTGCACCAGATGGTGAGCGACGTCAGGGCCCAGCTGCTGCCCGGCCTCTCGATACGCCAGATCTTCGCGGCGCTGTTTCCCTGCGGCTCGATCACCGGCGCGCCGAAGATCCGCGCCATGGAGATCCTGCACGATCTGGAAGGCACGCCGCGCGACGTCTATTGCGGCGCCATCGGCTGGATCGCACCCGGTGGCACGATGCGCTTTTCCGTGGCGATCCGTACCATCTCGCTCTTTGCCAGCGGCGAGGCCGTCTACAATGTCGGCGGCGGCATCGTCTTCGATTCGGTCGCGGAAGAGGAGTACCAGGAATGTCTGCTCAAAGCCCGCTTCGCGACGGGGACGCCGCCGATTTCGAGCTGATCGAGACCATGCGCTGGGAACCCGCCTCGGGTTTCCTGCGCCTCGATCGCCATCTTGCACGCCTTTATGGATCGGCGGCGGAACTGGGCTTCAGCCATGATCCGCAAAAGGTCGGCGAAGCCCTGAGCGGCGCGGTCGATCGATCACCCATCGCCATGCGCACGCGGCTCGCTCTGTCGCGCGATGGCGAGGCCAACGCCTCGGCGCAGTCCTATGAACCGCTTGCCGCCGACAAGGTGTGGGCGCTGCGGCTGGCACGGACGAGGCTCGATTCGAGCAACATGCTGCTGCGCCACAAAACCAGCCGGCGGCAGCTCTACACCCGTGCCCGCTCCGAATATCTCATCACCCAGGCCGATGAGGTGTTGCTGGCCAATGAGCGCGGCGAAATCTGCGAAGGCACGATCACCAATGTCTTCGCCGATTTCGGCGACGGCATCCTGGCGACGCCCCGGCTCGATTGCGGCCTGCTGCCTGGCGTATTGCGCGCGGTGCTTCTGGATGAAGGCCGCGCCACTGAAGCGATCTACAGCTTGGATGACCTGAAATCCGCCAAGGCGCTGTTCGTCGGCAATTCGCTGCGCGGGCTGATCCCCGCCAGGCTGGCGTGACCCAAGCCCGGAGAATGCAATGTTCGTCGTGTCGCTGAACTACAAAGTGCCGCTCAGCGAGATCGATCGCTTGGCGCCAGGCCATATCGAATGGCTGGAAGCCTGCTATGCCGAAGGCATCTTCGTTGCGTCCGGGCCCAAGCGGCCAAGAACCGGCGGCGTCATCATCGCACGCTGCTCCCGCGAAGTGCTCGATGCCAGGTTGGCAGCCGATCCTTTCGCCCAGGCGGGCGCCGCCGACTACGACATCACCGAATTCACAGCGCGGATGACCGCCGCCGGTTTGGGCTCGTTCAAAGAGGCATGAGTTTCCGGCAACCCACCCACACGCCCTATGATGGCTCGTCGAAACTCTTCACCATCGGGCTGAAGCCGCTCGACCCCGCGAACTGGATCGAGGTCGACGGTCACCTGCTGCCCTATCTCGCCGAAAAGCGCCGGCTCTATGACGAAATCCCCGCGCGCGTCTTCGTCGAGGAGGACGGCACGCGCGCTGCCCAGCATGAGGTGCTCGACTTGCTCGGCGCCTACCTGCCGGAAAGATTTCCCGACACCCACCGGCGCAGCGATGCGGGCGTTGCGGTCGTGGGCGCGACGAGCCATCCCGCCATCCCTTCCAGCCTCGCCGGCGCTCCGTTGGTCGCAGCCTCGCTGCTGGTCCAGGAAGACCTGATCCTCATGCGGCGGGGCGAAGACGGCTGGCGTCTGGCCGCGGGTTCGCTGTGTTTCCCCTCGTCCTGGGCGCTCACCGAAAAATTCGGCAAGCCGCTGCAGCGGATCCATGAGCCGGTGCCGGGCTTCGGCCCGGACACAAGGCCGGCCGATCTCATCAACCGGATGTTCGATGGCCTCCAGGGCCAGGCCGTCGAGCGTTACAATTGGTCGATCCAGTCAGGCGACGCGCTCTACCATCCGCTCTCCAATATCGAGCGCATCGACCGCGCCACCAACCGGCCGACGCGTTTCCCCGACGGTGACGTCAAGGCGCACGCCTTCATCCGCGTCGAGCGTCAGACGCTGCGCAAACTGCCGGCTTCGCGCGATGTTCTGTTCACCATCCGCATCCATCTCGACCCGCTCGCCGTGCTGGCGCGGCACCCCGAACGGGCCACGCTGGCGGTCTCCTTCGCCGACCAGCTTAATGCGCTGGACCAGACGCAGCTTGACTACAAGGGCCTGACGTCGGATCGCGATCGGCTGACTGCTGTCCTTAACCACATGGCGAAAGACGCGTAGTCGCGGGTTGGCGGTTTTCGCTGGTTTATGACAATGATCTGTGATGTAGCGCATGGCCGTTGAGCGAAAATGCCCGGTTTTTGCAAGTGGTTGCTCGGTCTTTGCACGTCGTTGCCGGGCTTTTGCACGCAGTTGAAGGAGTGCTCGATAAAATGGCGAATGAAAACTGGCCCGTTTACGGTGAGATCACCGGCCCCGTGGTGATGATCGGCTTTGGTTCGATCGGACACGGAACGCTGCCGCTCATCGAACGCCATTTCAAGTTCGACAAGTCGCGCATGACGGTCATCGATCCGCGCGATACCGATCGCAAGCTGCTCGACGAGCGCGGCATCACCTTCGTCCAGGAAGCGGTGACCGAGAAGAATTACAAGAAGCTTTTGACGCCGCTGCTGACCAATGGCGGTGGCCAGGGCTTTTGCGTCAACCTGTCGGTCGACACCGGCTCGGTGGACCTGATGCGACTCTGCCGCAAGCTCGGCGTGCTTTACATCGACACTGTCGTCGAGCCCTGGCTTGGCTTCTATTTCGACGCCAAGGCCGACAATGCCAGCCGCACCAACTATGCGTTGCGCGAGGCGCTGCTCAAGGAGAAGCACGACAAGCCCGGCGGCGCCACCGCCGTCTCCACCTGCGGTGCCAATCCCGGCATGGTGTCCTGGTTCGTCAAGCAGGCGCTGGTCAATCTGGCCACCGATCTTGGCATGGAGTTCTCCGAGCCGGCGCAGGAAGACCGCGAGGGCTGGGCGAAACTGATGAAGAAGGCCGGGGTCAAGGGCATCCACATCGCCGAGCGCGACACACAGCGCACCAAGAAGCCCAAGCCGATGGATGTGTTCTGGAACACTTGGTCGGTCGAGGGCTTCATCTCCGAGGGATTGCAGCCGGCCGAGCTCGGCTGGGGCACGCATGAGACCTGGATGCCCAAGAACGGCAAGAAGCACAAGCACGGCTCCAAGGCCGCGATCTATCTGGAGCAGCCTGGCGCCAACACCCGCGTGCGCTCCTGGTGCCCGACGCCGGGACCGCAATATGGCCTGCTGGTGACGCACAACGAGGCGATCTCGATCGCCGATTTCTTCACCGTGCACTCCAAGAAGGGCAAGGTTCAATACCGCCCGACATGCCACTACGCCTATCATCCCTGCAACGATGCCATGCTGTCGCTGGACGAGATGTTCGGTGCCGCCGGCAAGCCGCAGCCAGTGCACCACGTGCTCGACGAGAACGAACTGGTCGACGGTGTCGACGAACTCGGCGTCCTGCTCTACGGCCACGACAAGAATGCCTACTGGTACGGTTCCCAGCTGTCGCTTGCCGAGGCGCGCAAGCTGGCCCCCTATCAGAACGCCACCGGCATGCAGGTCACCTCGGCGGTTCTGGCCGGCATGGTCTGGGCGCTGGAAAATCCGGCCGCCGGCATCGTCGAGGCCGACGAGATGGACTACAAGCGCTGCCTGGACGTGCAGTCGCCCTATCTCGGACCGGTCAAGGGCTACTATACCGACTGGACGCCGCTCGACAGACGCCCGGGCCTTTTCCCGGAAGACCTCGACCGCAGCAACCCGTGGCAATTCCGCAACATCCTCGTGCGATAGCATCACCCGGACCATGTGCCATTGCCTTGCAATCGCCCGGAAATCGGGCGATTGAAGGGATGCGGCCTGGGGTGGCGATGTGCGTCCGCTGGACGCTTGAAGCATACCCCAGCACTTTGGACGTTCGCGTCGTGCTTCCAGAAATCGACCCGATTTTTGGACCGACGCGTTTGGAGAGGATTTCATATGACGATTGCGCGCAAAGTTCTTTCGATGGGCATGGCGGGTGCCCTTTCCTCGATGCTTGCTGCCTGTGCCACCAGCGGTCCCGACCAGCCGCCGATGGCTGCCGCGCCGAAAGGCGTCGAAGGTTCCTGGATCGATGCCAAGGGTACCGGCCTGTCGACCTTCACCGGCGGCAGCTTCACGACCGTCGCCACCGACACGGGACAGAAGCTTGCCGACGGCAGCTACACGATGACCGGCGCCACGTCGGTGCAGATCAACGGCACCTCGCTGATCCGCCAAACCCCGGTGAGCTTCAATTGCCTGATGGTGTCGACCAGCCAGCTCAACTGCACCAGCTCCGCCGGCCAGAATTTCGTGCTGACGCGGCGCACCTGACCCCGGCGATCATTCCAGTCACAAAGGACGGCGGCCGCTTGGTCGCCGTTTTTTTGTGCCGGCAATCCCCCTCATTTCGCGCCTGGAAATACCGCCGCATTTCCGCTTGCGTCAGCCGGAACGCGATGGGAACATGATCGAAACGCTGGCTGTAATATCCCAGTCAAGCAAGGGCGTTAGACGCGTCCGATCAGCCTACCGGGAGACCAAGATGAAGAAGCTTGCCGCCATTGCCGCCCTTTCCGCGTCGACGCTTGGCCTGTCGGCCGGGGCATCCTTTGCCGACTACACACTGAACATCCTGCACATCAATGACTGGCACAGCCGCATCGAAGGCAACAACAAATATGAGTCGACCTGCTCTGCCGAGGAGGAGACCAAGGGCGAGTGCATCGGCGGCGCCGGCCGGCTGATCACCGCCATCGCCCAGGAACGCAAGAAGCTGGAAGGCCAGAACGTGTTGCTGCTCAGCGCCGGCGACAATTTCCAAGGCTCGCTGTTCTACACGACGTACAAAGGCAAGGTCGAAGGCGAGTTCCTCAACGACATGAAGTTCGACGCCATGGCGCTCGGCAACCATGAGTTCGACGACGGCGAAGCCGCCCTTGCCCCCTTCCTCGACATGATCAAATTCCCGGTGCTCGGCGCCAACGTCAAGGCAAACGCGCAGTCCAAGCTCGGCGACCGCGTCAAGCCGTCGATCGTGATCGAGGTCGGCGGCCAGAAGATCGGCATCATCGGCGCCGTCACCAACGACACGCCCGAACTCGCCTCCCCCGGCCCCAACATCACAATCGAGGACGACGTCAAGTCGATCACGGCCGAGGTCGAGAAACTCAAGGGAGAAGGCGTCAACAAGATCATCGCTGTCACCCATATAGGCTACAACAGGGAACGCGACATCATTGCCAAGATCCCCGGCATCGACGTCGTGGTCGGCGGCCACAGCCACACGCTCCTGTCGAACACCGATCCGAAGGCGGCTGGCCCCTACCCGACGATGGTCGACAACCCTGGCGGCTACAAGGTTCCGGTGGTGCAGGCGGCGTCCTATTCGAAATATCTCGGCGAGTTCAAGGTGGTGTTCGACGACAATGGCGTCGTCAAATCGGCGAGCGGCGACCCGATCCATCTCGACAAGTCGATCACGCCCGATCCCGCGGTGCTCGCCCGCATCAAGGAACTCGGCGCGCCGATCGAGGCACTGAAGAACAAGGAAGTGGCCGAGACCACCGACGTGATCGACGGCAGCCGTGAGAGTTGCCGCGCCAAGGAATGCGAGATGGGCAATCTCGTCTCCGACGCCATACTCGACCGCGTCAAGGGACAGGGCGTCGAGATCGTCATCTCCAACGGTGGCGGCCTGCGCGCCTCGATCGACAAGGGCACCGTCACCATGGGCGAGGTGCTGACCGTGCTGCCGTTCCAGAACACGCTGGCGACCTTCCAGATTTCCGGCAAGGATCTGGTCGCCGGGCTCGAAGGCGGTCTCAGCCAGATCGAGGACGGCGCCGGCCGCTTCCCGCAGGTCGCGGGGCTCAAATATTCCTTCGACAAATCGGTCGCGCCGAATGCCGGCCGCGTGAAGTCGGTGGAGGTGATGGAAAACGGCGCCTGGACGCCGATCAATCCCGACAAGGATTATCTGGTCGCCACCAACAACTATGTCCGCCAGGGCGGCGACGGCTACAAGGTCTTCGCCGAAAAGGCCAGGAATGCCTATGATTACGGCCCTGGCCTCGAACAGGTCGTCGCCGACTATCTCGGCGCGCACCGGCCTTATACGCCAAAGCTCGACGGCCGTATCACCGAGATCGCCGCGACGACAGCGGCAGCTCCCGCCGCCGAGCCGGCCAAGCCCGCCGAACCAGCAAAGCCAGCGGAGACCGCACCGGCAGCGCCGGCACCGGCCGAAGCCGCCAAACCGGCCGCACCGGCAATGCCTGAACTGCCTGCCAACTCTGGCGATATCGCCAACACGCCGCCCGCCATATCGACGGAAAAGGCACCCTCGCCGCCGGCACCCGCCGAACCGGCAAAGCCTGCCGAGACCGCCCCCGCGCCTGCCGCTCCCGCCCCGACGGCGCCAGCAGCAGAACCGACAAAGCCCGCTGAAGCCGCGCCAGCCACCGGCAGCCATGTCATCGTGGCCGGCGATACCTACTGGGATCTGGCAAAGAAAGCCTATGGCGATGCGACCAGGTGGAAACTCATCTATGAGGCGAACAAGGGTCAAAGGCCGCATCGGCTTGTGCCGGGCGCGACACTGACCATCCCCGCGAAGTAACCTCATTTCGCTTCCAGCGAGAACACCCGCCGGGGAAACCTGGCGGGTGTTCTTTTTCCAGACGGAAAGGCGGTATGGTGCGGCCAGACGCAGCATTGAAAAGCGGCGCGCCATCGCTAGTTTCACGCCGTCTCCGGAGAACCCTTATGACGCCTACCAATGTTGTCGACCCCAAGACGGTCAAGCCGGTCGGCGCGACGGCGGGGCACGCGCCGGCCAAGGCCGGCAAGGTCGGCGTCATGCTGGTCAATCTCGGCACGCCCGACGGTACCGAATTCAAGCCTATGTGGCGCTATCTCCGCGAATTTCTGTCCGACCCGCGCGTTATCGAGCTCAACAAGGCGATCTGGTATCCGATCCTCTATGGGCTGGTGCTGACCACGCGGCCGAAGAAGTCGGGTGCCAACTACGCCAGGATCTGGAACCGGGAGAAGAACGAGTCGCCTTTGCGCACCTACACGCGCGCGCAATCCGAAAAGCTGACCGGGGCATTGCGCGACTTGCCCAATGTCATCGTCGACTGGGCGATGCGTTACGGCAACCCTTCGACATCAAGCGTCGCCGAAAGGCTGGTGGCGCAAGGCTGCGACCGCATCCTGAGCTTTCCGCTCTATCCGCAATATTCGGCGACCACCACGGCAACCGCCAACGACCAGCTGTTCCGGGCGTTGATGAAGATGCGCACGGCACCTGCCGTCCGCAGCGTGCCGCCCTACTATGCCGAGCCGGTCTACATCGAAGCGCTCGCCAGTTCGATCGAACGGCATCTGGCGACGCTCGATTTCGAACCGGAGGTGGTCATCACCTCCTATCACGGCATCCCGAAACCCTATTCCGACAAGGGCGATCCCTACCAGGCGCATTGCCTGGAGACGACGCGGCTGCTGCGCGAGAAACTCGGCTGGGACGAAAACAAGCTGATCACCACCTTCCAGTCGCGCTTCGGCGCGCAGGAATGGCTGCAGCCTTACACCGACAAGACGGTCGAGAAACTGGCCAAGGACGGCATCAGATCGATCGCCATCCTCAATCCAGGCTTTTCCGTCGACTGCATCGAGACACTGGACGAGATCGGCCGCGAAGCAGCCGAGACCTTCCATCATGCCGGTGGCGAAAGCTTCGCCCACATTCCTTGTCTCAACGACAGCCCCGAGGGCATGGCGGTGATCGAAGCGATGGTGCGGCGCGAACTGTCGGGCTGGGTCTGACGCCGGAACAACACAAGCTCCGAAGCGTTGAGCAGCGCCTCCGGAGAATTCAATGCTCCGCAAACTCGACCTCAGCACTGGCCGGCCCGTCTGGTCCGCCTATCGGGCGCCCGCGGTGCCGACGGGCAGTCTGACCCGGGACGTCAAGACCGATGTGCTGATCGTCGGCATGGGCATCAGCGGCGCCATGATGGCCGAGGCGCTGACAGCGGACGGTCACTCCGTGATCTGCATCGACCGGCGGGGGCCGCTGAAAGGATCGACGGCAGCAACCACGGCGCTGGTGCAGTTCGAAATCGACCAGCCGCTTTCGGCTCTGTCGAGGATGATTGGCAAGGCCCAGGCACGGCAGGCCTGGCGACGTTCGCGGCTGGCTATTTCCAATCTCGCCGCCCGCATCGCCGAACTCGGCATCAAATGCGGCATGAGCCGCACCCAATCGCTCTATTTGGCCGGTACCGCGCTCGGCCCCTCGGAACTCCGGGACGAAACCGAGGCGCGGCAGATGGCCGGCATCGGCGCGACCTATCTCACACCGGCGCCATTGGCCGAAACATTCGGCATCGATCGCGCTGGCGCCATCCTAAGCCATGGCAACATCGCGCTTGACCCGCGCAAGCTGACGGCCGGGTTGCTGCTCAAGGCTCAGGAGCGCAAGGCACGTCTCTATACGCCGGTCGAAGCGGCGGCGATCAAGGACAGTGCCGACGAGGTGATCGTGGCAACCAGGGATGGCCCCGCCATCACGGCACGGCATGTTGTCCTGGCCACGGGTTACGAACTGGTCGACATGGTGCCGGCGGCTGCTCATCGGGTCATATCGACATGGGCGATCGCAACCCGCCCGCAAACGCGAAAACTCTGGCCGGGTGCGGCGTTTATCTGGGAAGCTTCCGATCCCTATCTCTACGTCAGGGCAACGGTCGACGGCAGGGTCATCTGCGGCGGCGAGGACGAGGATTTCATCGACGAGACGCGGCGCGATGAACTGATCGGCGACAAGAGCACACGCATCGCCGCAAAACTCGGCCTGATGTTTCCGCATCTCGACGTCAGGCCCGAATTTGCCTGGGCCGGCTCCTTCGGCATCACGACGTCAGGCCTACCCTATATCGGCGCCATTCCCAGGCACCCGCGCATCCACGCCGTGTTGGGTTACGGCGGCAATGGCATCACCTTCTCGCGGATCGCTGCGGAGATCGTCTCGGCGTCGATCGACGGGCTTGAAGACACGGATGCAAGCCTGTTTGCCTTCAACCGCTGAGTGCGGCCCCGCAAACAATCCCTCATCACCTGATTGTAACGTTCTTGAAACACACTTAAGTCTTTGGTGAAGTTGGTTGCGCGGGAATGGCTCGCGCGACCTGCTTTTGAGGGAGAGGCAAATGGATTTCAGTGGTTTCGATATTGCGGTCGTTGTTCTTGTCGCGCTTGTCGTTCTGGTGCTGTTCAAAGGCATCAAGACAATTCCGCAGGGATACAACTATACCGTCGAACGCTTTGGTCGTTATACCAAGACACTGAGCCCCGGTCTCAACCTCATCACGCCGTTCGTCGACCGCATCGGCGCCAAGATGAACATGATGGAGCAGGTGCTCGACGTTCCGAGCCAGGAGATCATCACGCGCGACAACGCCATCGTCGGTGTCGACGGCATCGCTTTCTACCAGATCCTCAATGCGGCACAGGCCGCCTATCAGGTTGCCGGCCTGCAGAACGCCATCCTCAACCTGACGATGACCAACATCCGTACCGTCATGGGTTCGATGGACCTCGATGAGCTGTTGTCCAACCGCGACGCCATCAATGAGCGCCTGCTGCGCGTCGTCGACGAGGCGGCGCACCCGTGGGGCATCAAGATCACCCGCGTCGAGATCAAGGACATCAACCCGCCGGCCAACCTCATCGAATCGATGGGCCGCCAGATGACCGCCGAGCGCAACAAGCGCGCGCAGATCCTGGCCGCCGAGGGCCTCAAGCAGTCGCAGATCCTCGAAGCCGAGGGCCGCAAGGAAGCCGCCTTCCGCGATGCCGAGGCGCGCGAACGCTCCGCCGAAGCCGAAGCCCGCGCTACCCAGGTCGTGTCGGAAGCGATTTCCAAGGGTGACGTGCAGGCGCTGAACTACTTCGTCGCCCAGAAATACACCGAGGCGCTGGGCAAGATCGGCACCGCCACCAACAGCAAGATCGTGCTGATGCCCTTCGAGGCGTCGTCTCTGATCGGCTCACTTGGCGGCATTGGCGAAATCGCCAAGGAAGTCTTCCGCAGCGAAGGCACGACCGGTGCGCAAAGGCAGGCAGCACGTCCGCCGGTGGTCCGCCCGAGCGAGAATTGAGATAGGCCACTCTCATGATCGACCGCATCGTTTCTGAACTCGGCCCGTGGAACTGGATGGTTCTGGGCTTCGTGCTGCTGGTGGTAGAGGTCATCGCGCCGGGCTTCTTCATGCTTTGGATCGGCATCGCCGCCCTCATCGTCGGCGCGGTGTCGCTGCTGATCTGGGATGCCGCCATCTGGACATGGCAGGTCCAGGTGCTGCTATTCCTCGTGCTGTCGCTGGTTTCAGCCTTTGCCGGCAAGAAACTCATGGGCGGACACGACCAGCCGAGCGACCAGCCGCTGCTCAACCGCCGTGGTGCGCAGATGATCGGCAGGATGGCGACGCTTGCCGAGCCGATCCGCGACGGCCGCGGCCGCATCAAGCTCGGGGACACGCTGTGGCGGGTTTCCGGCCCGGATTTGCCCGCCGGCACACAGGTGCGCGTCACCGCCGCTGCCGACACCGACCTGGAACTGACGGTGGAACAGGTCTGAGTTTCCGACCCCCAATACCTGAATAGCACCGGCACAAGGTGTGTTGAGATTCAGGTCAGGCCGAGCCGAGAATGGTGGCCTCCGAGAACCGGAGCGGAGCGGGCATTAAGTCCGTGAGCACAGTTCTACTGCGACGCAGTAGAACTGGGAAGCGCAGGAGGCTGTCGTTCTCGGCTCGGCCTGACCTGAATACCGACACGCCTTAGGCGGCGCCGATGCGCAGCAGGTCATGGAAATGCACCACGCCCAGCGGCATGTTGTTCCTGGTCACCACCAGCGCGCCGATATTGTGCTCGTTGAGCAGCGCGATGGCCGTGCCTGCAAGCGTCTGCGGGTCGACCGTCTTGGGCGTGCGGGTCATCACTTCGTCGACGATGACGTCGGCCAGGTTGCGGTGCAGGTTGCGCGCGACATCGCCGTCGGTGATGATCCCGGCCAGTTCGCCATTCGCGTCGACGATCAGAACGCAGCCGACCTTCTTCTGCGATAATGTCATCACAGCTTCCGGCATTTTGGTGCCGAGCGAAGCCAGCGGCATCTGGTCGCCGGCCCGCATGATCTCGGAGACCATGGTCAGGTTGGCGCCGAGCTGGCCGCCGGGATGGAAGGTGCGGAAATGGTCAGGCGTGAAGCCGCGCGCCTCGAGCAGCGCGATCGCCAGCGCGTCACCGATGACCAGTTGCAGCAGCGTCGATGTCGTCGGCGCCAGGCCATGCGGGCATGCCTCGGGGGTGCGTGGCAAAAGCAGCACCACGTCGGCCGCGCGCGCCAGCGCCGACGTCTCCCCGGAGGTCACGGCGATGAGCGGGATGGAGAAACGCCTGGAATAGGCGACGATGCCCATCATCTCCTTGCTCTCGCCCGACCACGAAATCGCGATGATGGCATCGTCCTTGGCGATCATGCCGAGATCGCCATGATTGGCCTCGACGGGATGGACGAAGAAGGCCGGCGTGCCGGTCGAGGCCAGCGTCGCCGCGACTTTCGAACCGATATGGCCGCTTTTGCCGATACCGGTGACGATGAGCCGGCCCTCGATCTTCGAGATCATCTCGACGGCCTGGGCAAAGGGTGCTGCCAGTCCGTTCTCGAGTGCCTCGGCAAGGGCCGCGATCCCGGCCTGTTCGGTTGCCACCGTTCTCAGCGCCGATTCGATCGACGCTTGCCTGTCCAGAGGCTTCTTATCGAGAGATCTAGCATGCATGGATGATGCGATTAGCGCTTTGCCGCCCGCCTGTCCAACGGAAATGGCCCTCCGGCATCAAGGTCGAGTGTGCGGCGGTTGGGGCAAGGACAAGGATCAAAACAGAGGCACGACCCGGACCCGCATTGTCGCCCGCGGAAATCGCGTTTGAGCCGGGGGTGATGCGTGCCGCCTCAACCCTCCATTAACCATCCCCATTTACGGTTCGGTAAGTATGGCGCGCATGCGCCGCGCGAGCAGTGGTGGCGATGTCCGGGGTCCAGCCAGAAAAATTGAGAGGACGACGGGACAAGGCGGCCTGCGCCTTGCTGCTGGCGACCAGCATCCTTGCCTTGCTGCGCCCTGCGCCCCTCCATGCCCAGGAAACGGAACTGCGTGGAGAAGTATCCGAATCGGCGATCCTGTCCGACCAGCAGCGCAAGGCGGGAAGCCTGGTTCTCGCCCAGCAAACGGCGGCCAACGCTGACGCGCGGGACAATGCGCCGGCGCGCACCTATTTGCCGGCCAGCGCCGACGCCGTGCCTGACGACACGGACGCCGCGAACTCGACCAGCAGCGCCTTCGACCCGCCCCAGGCTAGCGACGATACCCCCCCTGATGCGCCCACGCAGCCCAAGCCGCGCCGCACTTCGACCGCCAGGCAGAATGCGGCCGACAAGGCAAAGGACAGGGCGACCGACAAGTCGAAGAAGAAAAAGAGCACTACGGCGGCTACGGATCCAACCACCACTGCCACAACGGACGACACCGACGGCATCGCGGCGGACCAGGACGCGGCCAACCGCCGTGCACTCACCATCGACAGTGCGGACAAGCAGAAACTCGACGCCGGCGCCGAGCGCACCACTGCGATCGAGGGCCGGAACAAGAAACCCGAGGACGATCCGTTCGCCGCCACCGGCGTCAAATGGGGCTCCTTCGTCATCCGGCCGACCATCGAACAGGGGCTGACGGCCACGACGAACGGCGATTCGAGCAGTGCCGGCACATCGGCGCTGCTGTCCGAGACGGCGCTGCGCTTTACCGCCGCCTCCGACTGGCGTGAAAACTCCGCGACCATCGACGGCTACGGCATTTTCCGCGAAACCGTGTCGGGCTACCGGGTTCACGATGCGCAGGGCCGCATCGAAGGCCAGCTCAATGTCGACCTCGACAAGGAAATGCGCGCCATCGCCAAGCTCGGCTACGAAGCCGTGCCGGAATCCGCGTCTTCGCCCGATGCCATCGCCGGCGTCAGCACCCAGCCCCTGCGGCAGTCGATCGACGGCAGTTTCGGCGTCGAGAAGGCGGTCGGCAAGATGCAGTACACATTGACCGGGGCGGTCTCACACGACTTCTATGGCGACGCCAAGCTCTCGGACGGCACCTCGCTGTCGCAGAAAGACCAGGACAACACGCTCTACACGGCAACCTTGCGCACCGGCTACGAGATTTCCCCGGCGCTCACGCCTTTCACCGAAATCGAGGTCGGCCGCCGGGCCTACGACCAGCGCGTCGACAATGAAGGCTTCGAGCGCTCCTCGACGCGGCTTGGCGCCCGCGCGGGCCTGCAACTCGACATGGGCGAGAAGCTGTCGGGTGAATTCTCGGCCGGCTGGCTCAGGGAAGCGGTCGACGACAAGAGCCTGGAAGCGATTTCTGGGGCCACCGTCAACGCGGATGTCAAATGGTCGCCGCAACGCGGCACCCTGATCGGCTTGACCGGCAAGACAACTGTCGAGACCACGACCACGTCAGGCGAAAGCGGCGATATCCTCTACTCCGGACGCCTGACGGGCGAACGTGTGATCCGATCCAATCTTACCGCGAATGCGGCTCTGGGCCTGGATTGGCGCGACTATGTCGGCATCGACGGCCATGACAGGATCTTGAGCGCGGAGGCCGGACTGACCTGGTGGCTGAACCGGTATGCCGGCCTCACCACCGGGGTGAGAACCGAGAAGCTGACCAGCAACCTGCCCGGCCGCGACTACACCGCCAACAGCATCTACCTCGGCGTGAAAGTGCAGCGCTGAAGGCGTATAAGCTTCGTCATCCTGGGGTCTCCGCGACGTCGCCACGCTCCTGCTTTGCCCGAGGATGACGAAAGTGCGGTGACTAAAATGCGGCCCCGCGGCGCTCGGATGGGCTCACCTCGTCGAGAAGCGTGCGGATGACGCCGGCCATGTTCTCATTCATGTCGCTGCGCCACAGCGCGAAGGCGACATTGGCCTCGACAAAACCTTCCGGCGAACCGCAATCGAAGGTGCGGCCCTGATAGTGGTAGCCGTAGAAGGCCTGCTGCTTCTCCAGCTTCAGCATCGCGTCGGTGAGCTGGATCTCGTTGCCGGCGCCCTTCTCCTGCCCTTCCAGAATCCCAAAGATTTCCGGCTGCAAGATGTAGCGGCCGTTGATGTAGAGATTGGACGGCGCCGTGCCGGTCTTCGGCTTTTCCACCATTTCGGTGATGCGGAACCCGTGATGCGTGTCTTCGCCGCGCCCGACGATGCCGTATTTATGCGCCTCCGCCGGATCGCATTCCTGCACGGCGATGATGTTGTTGCCGGTTTCCTCGTAGAGCTCGACCATTGCCTTCGTGCAGCTCTTCTCCGACTGCATGATCATATCCGGCAACAACAGGGCGAACGGCTCGTCACCGACCAATTCGCGCGCGCACCAGACGGCATGGCCGAGACCCATCGGCACCTGCTGGCGGGTGAAGCTGGTCTGCCCCGGCGCCGGCTGCAGCCGTTGCAGGCGGGCAAGCTGCTCGTCCTTGCCGCGCTGTGCCAGCGTGTCATAGAGCTCGAACTGGATATCGAAATGGTCCTCGATGACCGCCTTGTTGCGGCCGGTGACGAAGATGAAATGCTCGATGCCCGCCTCGCGCGCCTCATCGACGACATACTGGATGACCGGCCTGTCGACGACGGTCAGCATCTCCTTGGGAACAGCCTTGGTGGCCGGGAGAAACCGCGTGCCGAGACCGGCGACCGGGAAAACTGCCTTGCGAACTCTCTTCATGCTTTCAATTATCCGTTTGCAGGCCAGCTCCGCAATCCCCGTCTCGCGACATTTTCACGCCGGAATTGAAGATTACTGGGGCAACTGAGGGAAACTTCCACCGGTTAAGCTTCCAGGTGTCTTTTCGTTCCAGGCGACGCCTATGGTAAACTAATTCCTAACCCGGTTCGGCGATGAATGGTCTTTCCTGAGACAGAGAAGGAGGAAAAGATGTCCGTTCGCAATGCCGCAAAACGTTTCGCCGCCAGCGTCATGACGGCGGCCAGCCTCTCGCTCGCTTTGCTGATGCCGACCGGGCCGGCTTTCGCCGACGCCGGTTTCCGGCAATGGGTCGCCGGGTTCCGCGCCACCGCCGTGGCGGGCGGCGTTTCCGGCTCCGTCTACGACCAGGCTTTCAGGGCTATCAACGAGCCCGATCCGGTGGTGTTGGAAAAGGCCCGAACGCAGCCCGAATTCACCGCCCCCGCCTGGGACTATTTCGACAACCGCGTCCATGATCAGTCCGTCGCCGTCGGGCAGCAGATGGCGAAAAAGTGGAAGCCTTGGCTGGACAGGATCGAGGCAAGGTTCGGCGTCGACCGCTACGTTCTCCTTGCCATCTGGTCGATGGAATCGAACTATGGCGAGATCCTCAAGCGCGACGACATCATGCGCAACGTCATCCGTTCGCTGGCGACTTTGGGCTACGGCGACGCGAAACGTTCGAAATATGCCCGCACCCAGTTGGTCGCGGCGCTGAAGATACTGCAAACCGGCGATATCGACGAGAGCCACCTGATGGGCTCCTGGGCGGGCGCCATGGGCCAGACCCAGTTCATCCCGACCAGCTACCAGCATTATGCCGTCGACATGGACGGCAACGGCAAGCGCGACATCTGGAATTCCATTCCCGATGCGCTGGCGACGTCAGCCAACCTGCTCAAGAAGAATGGCTGGCAGGCCGGAAAGACCTGGGGCTACGAAGTCACGTTGCCGGCAGGCAAATTGCCGGGCGGATCGAAGACACTGGCACAATGGCAGGCGCTCGGCGTCGTCAGGGCCAGCGGCAAGCCGTTCAAGAACCTCACCGACAAGGCGACGCTGAAAGTGCCGGACGGGCGTGGCGGACCAGCCTTCCTGATGGTCAGGAATTTTTCTGTCATCAAGGCCTACAACAATGCCGACAAATACGCGCTGGCCGTTGGTCTGCTTGCCGATGAGATCGCCGGCGGCAGCGGCCTGGTCCAGGATTGGAACCGGCCTTTCACCAAGCTCAGCTTCGAGGAACGGCAGGAGTTGCAGAAGCGACTTTCCCAGCATGGCCTTTATGATGGCAAATTCGACGGCAAGATCGGCGACGGCTCGAAGACGGCCATCATGGCCTATCAGGCAAAGGTCGGCTTGACCCAGGATGGCTATCCGAGCTTGGAAGTGCTGAAATGGCTCAGGCAGAAATAGAGCCTGACGTTGAGTAGGGAGGGAGCGATTGGTTTGGCCTGCGCGCATCGGCACGTTCGTTCGTCGCATGCCGGTGCTGATCCTGGCCTTCGCCGTGCTCGCCATTGCGGTGGCCGGCGCCGTCCATGCCCCAGCCATGGCGCAGGAGCAGCCGCAGCAGAGCCGAGGCTGGTCGTTGCGCGACCTTCTGTTTCCGCGCCGCAGCGAGCGGGTCGAGCCGCCGCCGGACATCCAGCAGGCGAGGCCTAAGCCGAAGAAGAAACCTCGTGCGCCTCGTCCACCCGAGGAGCCGGCAACGCCCGTGGTCGACAAGGCGCCGGACGCCCGCACCGTCCTGGTGGTCGGCGACTTCATGGCGACGGGCCTCGCCGAGGGTCTGGACGAAGCCTTCGCCGAGAATACCGGTGTCAGGATCGTTGTCCGCGGCAATGGCTCGTCAGGCTTCGTGCGCGATGATTTCTACAACTGGCCCGAACAGATCAAATCGCTGATCGAAACCGAAAAACCCGCCGCGGTGGTCGTCATGCTGGGGTCTAACGACCGCCAGCAGATGAAGGTCGGCGACGTGCGCGAGCAGCCTCGCTCCGAAAACTGGACCAAGGAATACGAACGCCGTACCGATGAGTTCGGCAAGGCGATCGCCACCGCCAAGGTGCCTTTCCTGTGGGTCGGCATGCCGGCCTTCCGGGTGCCGAAGATGACCTCGGACATGCTGGCCTTCAACGATATTTACCACAAGGCGGCCGAAAGCCACGGCGGCGAATTCGTCGATGTCTGGGACGGCTTCGTCGACGAGAACGGCGCCTTCATTACCAGCGGCCCCGACATGAACGGCCAGCCCGTGCGGCTGCGCGCCGATGACGGCATCAACGTGTCCAAGGCAGGCAAGCGCAAGCTCGCTTTCTACACCGAAAAGCCGCTGCTGAAGATCCTTGGACTGGCAGCGCCGGGAAGCGTGGCACCGACGGCAGCGCCGGCAGGCGCACCCGTCGAAGCACCGGCTCCGGCGGCCGCGCCCATCGTCATCGATCGCACCCAACCCATGCTGCTCAGCGATCCCGCGCTCGACGGCGGCACCGAATTGCTCGGCGCTGCCCCGCCGCCGAAAGCCAATCCAGCTCTTCCCGGGGAAAGGCTGGTGATCGAGGGCAAGGCACCGGAGGCCTCCCCAGGTCGCGCTGATGATTTCTCATGGCCGCCGAAGGCAAGTCCAGCAGCCGCGGCGGCGGCAAGCGACACCACGACGGCGATCAGCCCTTAGAGCAATTCCAGGAAAAGTGTGTAACGGTTTTCCGGGAAAAGCGCGTAGCGCTTTCCCTAGGGAATTGCGTGAAAGCAAAGAGTTAGAGCGGGTCAGCGAGTCTATCAAACGCTGAACAGCTCTAACGCGGCAGGACGGTCGTCCCCATCAGCGCCTCGTCGATCGAGCGTGCGGCCTGGCGGCCCTCGCGGATCGCCCAGACGACCAGCGACTGGCCACGGCGCACATCGCCCGCCGCGTAGAGCCGGTCGACGCTGGTCCTGTAGTCGCGGTCGTTGGCCTCGACATTCCTGGAACGGCGGCTGTCCGTGGTGATCTTCATCTCACCCTCCAGTTCCGCCGCAACGCCTGCCATCGCCGGGCCGGCAAAGCCGATGGCGATGAAGGCGAGATCGGCGCGGATGACGAATTCGGTGCCGGCGATCGGCTTGCGCTTCTCGTCGACCTCGCAGCACTTGACGCCGGTGAGCTGGCCTTCCTCGCCGATGAATTCGAGCGTCGCCACCTGGAATTCGCGTTCGGCGCCCTCGGCCTGCGAGGACGAGGTGCGCATCTTGGTCGCCCAGTAGGGCCAGACGGAGAGCTTGTCTTCCTTCTCGGGCGGCTGCGGGCGGATGTCGAGCTGGGTGACGCGCACCGCGCCCTGGCGGAAGGCAGTGCCGACGCAGTCGGACGCGGTATCGCCGCCACCGACCACGACGACATGCTGGCCACCGGCGATGATCGGATGCGACGGCCATGCCACGGACTGGATCGGTTCGCCGCCGACGCGGCGGTTCTGCTGCACCAGATAGGGCATCGCGTCATGCACGCCGCCGAGATCGTCGCCGGGAATTCCGGCGGCGCGCGGCGTTTCCGAACCGCCGCAATAGAGCACGGCATCATGTTCGGTCAGCAGTTCCACGACGGGCTTGTCGACGCCGACATTGACGCCGCAATGGAAGGTGACGCCCTCGCCCTGCATCTGTTCGATGCGCCGGTCGATATAGTGCTTCTCGATCTTGAAGTCGGGAATACCGTAACGCATCAGCCCGCCGGGGCGGCTCTCGCGCTCGTAGACATGCACGTCGTGGCCAGCGCGGCCAAGCTGCTGGGCGGCCGCCATGCCGGCCGGTCCAGAGCCGATGATGGCGACCCGCTTGCCGGTCTTCTTCTCCGGCGGATAAGGCCTGATATGGCCGGTCTCGTAAGCCTTGTCCGCGATCGCCTGCTCCACCGTCTTGATGGCGACTGGAATGTCCTCGAGGTTGAGCGTGCAGGCTTCCTCGCAGGGTGCCGGACAGATGCGGCCGGTGAACTCCGGGAAATTGTTGGTCGAATGCAGGTTGCGGATCGCGTTGTCCCAGTCCCTGTTGTAGACGAGGTCGTTCCAGTCGGGGATCTGGTTGTGGATCGGGCAGCCCGTCGGCCCGTGGCAGAACGGAATGCCGCAATCCATGCAGCGCGCGGCCTGTTTCTCGACCTCCTTGTCCGACATCGGCAGCGTGAACTCGCGAAAGTGCCGAATGCGGTCCGAGGCTGGCTGGTACTTGTGCACCTGCCGGTCGATTTCGAGAAAGCCTGTTACCTTGCCCATAGTCCAGTTCCTGCTGTCCAGATGGTGCGGTTTTCGCCGCACCCGTTAACCTCTTGAGGCAGCCATGGCAACCTTGAGCCCGAGGTCAAACTGTCGATGAAAGGGGCCGGGAAACCTGGGCTCCCCGGCAATTCTCAAAAATCTATTCGGCCGCGACGCCCATGCGCATGCGTTCCATCTCGATCAGCGCGCGGCGGTATTCGACCGGCATGATCTTGCGGAATTTCGGCCGGAAAATCGTCCAGTCGTCGAGGATCTCGCGGCCGCGCACCGAACCCGTATAATGCACGTGGTTCGAGATCAGTTGGTAAAGCCGCTCCTCGTCATGGCTGGTCATGTCGCCCGACACGTCGACGCGACCCTTGTGATCGAGGTCGCCGCCATGGTGCAGCAGCTTTTCCATGAGGTCGTCTTCTTCCGGAACCGGCTCCAGCTCGACCATGGCCATGTTGCAGCGCTCGGCGAAATCGCCCGCCTCGTCCAGCACATAGGCGACACCGCCCGACATGCCGGCGGCGAAGTTGCGGCCGGTTTTGCCGATGACGACGACGACGCCGCCGGTCATGTATTCGCAGCCATGGTCGCCAACGCCTTCGACGACGGCTGCCACGCCCGAATTGCGCACGGCGAAACGCTCGCCCGCTACGCCGGCGAAATAGGCCTCGCCCTCGGTCGCGCCATAGAGCACCGTGTTGCCGACGATGATGGAGTCGGCCGCGACGATCCTGGCCTCTTGCGGCGGCCGGATCACGATGCGTCCGCCCGACAGGCCCTTGCCGACATAGTCGTTGCCGGCACCGACGAGCTCGAACGAGATGCCGCGCGCCAGGAAGGCGCCGAAGGACTGCCCCGCGGTTCCGGTGAGCTTGACCTGGATCGTGTCCTCGCGCAGGCCCTTGTGCCTGAAGCGCTTGGCCACCTCACCCGACAGCATGGCGCCCGTCGAGCGGTCGACATTGCGGATGTCGACTTCGATCTTGACCGGCTGCTTGGTCTCCAGCGCGGGCCTGGCCAGTTCGATCAGCTTGCGGTCGAGCACATCGTCGATCGGATGCTTCTGCCGTTCGGTCCAGTGCACCGCTTCATGCGGCGCATCGGGCTTGTAGAACATCTTCGAGAAGTCGAGCCCGCGCGCCTTCCAGTGCTGGATCACGTCGCGCTTTTCCAGAAGGTCGGCGTCGCCGATGACCTGGTCGATATGGGTGAAGCCCATCTCGGCCAGCAGCGCCCGCACCTCTTCCGCCACGTAGAAGAAGAAGTTGATGACGTGCTCGGGTGTGCCCTTGAAGCGCTTGCGCAGCACCGGGTCCTGCGTCGCCACACCGACCGGGCAGGTGTTGAGATGGCACTTGCGCATCATGATGCAGCCGGCCGCGATCAGCGGCGCGGTCGAGAAGCCGAACTCGTCGGCGCCGAGCAGCGCGCCGATGATGACGTCGCGCCCGGTGCGCAAACCGCCGTCGACCTGCAGCGCCACGCGTGAGCGCAGGCCGTTCAGCACCAGCGTCTGGTGCGTTTCGGCAAGACCCATTTCCCACGGGCTGCCGGCATGCTTGAGCGAGGTCAGCGGCGAGGCACCGGTGCCGCCATCATATCCCGAAATGGTGATGTGGTCGGCGCGTGCCTTGGCGACGCCCGCCGCGACCGTGCCGACACCGACTTCCGACACCAGCTTGACCGACACGTCGGCCGCCGGATTGACGTTCTTCAGATCGTAGATCAGCTGCGCCAGATCCTCGATCGAGTAGATATCGTGGTGCGGTGGCGGCGAGATCAGGCCGACGCCAGGCGTCGAGTGCCTCACCTTGGCGATGGTGGCGTCGACCTTGTGACCTGGCAACTGGCCGCCCTCGCCGGGCTTGGCGCCTTGCGCGACCTTGATCTGCATCATGTCGGAGTTGACGAGATATTCCGCAGTCACGCCGAACCGTCCCGAAGCGACCTGCTTGATCGCCGAGCGTTCCGGATTCTTGCCGCCGCCAGGCAGCGGCAGGTAACGGTCAGCCTCTTCGCCGCCTTCACCGGTGTTCGACTTGCCGCCGATCTGGTTCATGGCGCGCGCCAGCGTGGTGTGCGCTTCCCTGGAAATCGAGCCGAACGACATCGCCCCGGTCGAGAAGCGCTTGACGATATCGGCCGCCGGCATCACGTCGTCGAGTGCGACCTTCGTGCGGCCGGTCTCACCCGCCAGCTTGATCTTGAACAGGCCGCGGATGGTCTGGGCACGGGCCGTCTCGCTGTCGATTTGCGCCGAATAGTCCTTGAACGTCTCCCACGATCCCTGGCGCACCGCATGCTGCAAGGTGGCGACCGCGTCGGGCGACCAGATATGCGCCTCGCCCCGCATGCGGAACAAATATTCGCCGCCGACCTCCAGGCTGTTGCGCAGCACCGGATCGCTGCCGAAACCGTCCGTGTGGCGGCTGACGGTTTCGCCTGCGACCTCATCCAGTCCAACGCCTTCGATCAGCGTCGCGGTGCCGGTGAAGTATTGCTGCACGAAATCCGACTTCAGCCCGATGGCGTCGAATATCTGCGCGCCGCAATAAGACTGATAGGTCGAGATGCCCATCTTGGACATCACCTTGAGGATGCCCTTGCCGATCGACTTGATGTAGCGCGACACCACTTCATAGGCGTCGACCTCTTCCGGCAGTTCGCCGCGCTTGTGCATGTCGAGTAGCGTGTCGAAGGCGAGATAGGGATTGATCGCTTCCGCGCCATAGCCCGCGAGGCAGCAGAAATGATGCACCTCGCGCGGCTCGCCGGATTCGACGACCAGGCCGACCGCGGTGCGCAGTCCCTTGCGGATCAGATGGTGGTGCACGGCGGCCGTCGCCAGCAGTGCCGGGATGGCGATGCGGTCCGGCCCGAGCTGGCGGTCGGACAGGATGATGATGTTGTAGCCGCCGGCGACCGCCGCTTCGGCCCGCTCGCACAGACGTTCGACGGCGCCCTGCATGCCGGCAGCGCCCTCGCTCGATCCATAGGTGATGTCGATCGTCTTGGTGTCGAAGCGGTCCTCGGTGTGGCCGATGGAGCGGATCTTCTCGAGGTCGCCATTGGTCAGGATCGGTTGGCGCACCTCGAGCCGCTTGCGCCGCGAATTGCCGACCAGGTCGAAGATGTTCGGCCGCGGTCCGATGAAGGACACCAGGCTCATCACCAGCTCCTCGCGGATCGGGTCGATCGGCGGGTTGGTGACCTGGGCGAAGTTCTGCTTGAAATAGGTGTAGAGCAGCTTCGACTTGTCCGACATCGCCGAGATCGGCGTGTCCGTGCCCATCGAGCCCACCGCTTCCTGGCCGGTGGTCGCCATCGGCGACATCAACAGCTTGGTGTCTTCCTGGGTGTAGCCGAACGCCTGCTGGCGATCGAGCAGGCTGACATCCTTGCGCAGCGCGCGCGGCTCGACCGGCTTCAAATCTTCCAGGATGAGCTGCGTGTTGCCAAGCCAGGTCTTGTACGGGTGCTTGGTCGCGATCTCCGACTTGATCTCCTCGTCGGGGACGATGCGGCCCTTGGCCAGGTCGATCAGAAGCATGCGGCCGGGCTGCAGCCGCCACTTCTGGACGATCTTTTCCTCCGGCACCGGCAGCACGCCGGCTTCCGAAGCCATGATGACGCGGTCGTCATCGGTGACGATGTAGCGTGCCGGGCGCAATCCATTGCGGTCGAGCGTGGCGCCGATCTGGCGTCCATCGGTGAAAGCAACCGCCGCCGGCCCGTCCCACGGCTCCATCAACGCCGCATGGTACTCGTAGAAAGCCTTGCGGTCGGCATCCATGAGCTTGTTGCCGGCCCAGGCTTCCGGGATCAGCATCATCATGGCGTGGCTGAGGCTGTAGCCGCCCTGGAACAGGAACTCGAGCGCGTTGTCGAAGCACGCCGTATCGGACTGGCCGTCATAGGAGATCGGCCAGAGCTTCGAGATGTTGTTGCCGAACAGTTCGGAATCGACCGACGCCTGGCGCGCAGCCATCCAGTTGTTGTTGCCGCGCACGGTGTTGATCTCGCCATTATGCGCGACCATGCGGTAGGGATGCGCCAGCTTCCACGACGGGAAGGTGTTGGTCGAGAAACGCTGGTGGACGAGGATCAGCGCGGTCTCGAAACGCGGATCGGTCAAGTCCTTGTAGTAGGCGCCGACCTGATAGGCCAGGAACATGCCCTTGTAGACGATGGTGCGCGCCGACAGCGACACGCAATAGGCGCCGATGTCCTTGTTGTCGTTCTCGGCGTAGATGCGGCCCGAGATGACCTTGCGCAGCAGATAGAGCCTGGCCTCGTATTCCTCGTCGTCGGTGATATCAGCCGTGCGGCCGATGAAGACCTGGCGGTGGAAAGGCTCGGACGCGACGATGTCAGCCGCCTTCGACAGCGACGAATTGTCGACGGGCACGTCACGGAATCCCAGCAGCGGCAGCCCTTCGGACTGCGCCGATTCCGCGATGATCTCTTCGACATGGGCGCGAAGGACGGCATCCTGCGGCATGAACCAGTGTCCGACGCCATACTGGCCTACTGGTGGCAGATCGATACCTTGGGCCGCCATCTCCTCACGGAAAAAAAGATCCGGAAGCTGCACCAGCACACCGGCGCCATCGCCGACCAGCGGATCGGCACCGACGGCGCCGCGATGCGTCAGGTTTTCGAGCACCGCAAGCCCGTCCTCGACGATCTGATGCGACTTCACGCCCTTCATGTTGACGATGAAGCCGACGCCGCAGGCGTCATGCTCGTTGCGCGGGTCGTAGAGACCCTGAGCGGTGAGGCCGCCGGTGGTCGCGCGATTTTTGGTGGAGGTATTTTTGACGGCGGCCGCTTTCGTCTGCGCGGCCTGGCCGTTCGTCGCAGAGAGCGTCAATTCCGTCATCGTCCTATCCTCCGTTCCGCGCCATTTGGCCTTGGTCAGCCTGGGGGCGCTGGTTTGCCTTGGCGAGCACTTGGGCTCGCCCTTCATCCTTGCGGCACGTCTTGCGAAATCGCCGAACCAAGCGGCGCGCCGCTGGTTCACATCCGGTATCGTACAGGCCAGAGCTGGTCCGTCCACCTGTCGCTCGCGGCAAAAGCCGGAGTGGCCTAAACGATACGCCAATCCAGCCTGTTTTGTGCGACAAAATAAGACAGCACTACTGTCCTAAATTTTTATGACAGAAATCCAGGACCCATACAAGACCGATTCACAAAAAACTTGGCCTCGTCGCGACACAAAATTTCGTGAGGCGGTTGCAAAACGTAAGCTTCGGTCTCTGAACGTACCGCGAGCCCGACGCTGGCTTTACCCGTTTTCTTGTGTCTGGCTCTTGCGGGCGGGTCATGAAACCGGTCAAGGTCCCGGCGATTTCCCCAGCACAGGCAGACGCATGTTCTTCGCTTCCGACAATTGGGCAGGCGCCCACCCAAGCATTGCAGCCGGCCTTTCGGCCCATACCGCCGGCTTTTCGACCGCCTATGGCGATGGTGCCCTCGACCAAAGCGTCTATCAGCGCTTCAGCGAGATTTTCGAACGCGAAGTGGCCGTGTTCTTCGTGGCGACCGGCACCGCCGCCAATTCGCTGTCGCTGACGGCCTATAACAAGCCCGGCGGCATTTCCTTCGCCCACCGCGAATCGCATATCATCGAGGACGAGTGCGGCGCGCCGGAATATTTTTCCGGCGGCTCGCGGCTTCACGCCGTCGATGGCCCGCTGGGCAAGATCGAGCCACACAATCTGGACAAGGCGATCGGCCGTTTCGCCGGCGAGGTGGTCCATTGGGGCCGACCGATGGCCGTTTCGATCACCCAGTCGACCGAGGTCGGCACGATCTATGGCCTGGACGACATTGCCGCGATTGCGGCGATCGCCAAACACCATTCCGTGCCGCTGCACATGGACGGCGCCCGCTTCGCCAATGCGCTGGTCGCGCTCGACACAACGCCGGCTGAAATGACCTGGAAGCGCGGCGTCGACATCCTGTCCTTCGGCGGCACCAAGAACGGCTGCTGGTGCGCCGAGGCGATCGTGCTGTTCGATCTCGACCGCGCCAAGGAATTGGCTTTCCTGCGCAAGCGTGCGGCACAGCTGTTTTCGAAGTCGCGTTTCGTCGCAGCGCAGTTCGAAGCCTATTTCAAGGACGGGCTATGGCTCGACACCGCCAGGCATGCCAACGCCATGGCCGCGCGCCTGGCGGCCGCGATCGAGGATTCGGCCACGGCAAAGCTCGCCTGGCTGCCGCAGGCCAACGAAGTGTTCGCGGTGATCAAGAAAACCGAAGCCGAGAAGCTGCAGGCGGCGGGCGCGGCCTTCTACGACTGGCACAGGCCGCACGGCTTTGACGGCCATATCGGCGAGGAGGAACTGCTCTATCGCTTCGTCACCAGCTTTGCGACGACCTCGGAGGAAGTCGACCGCTTTGGCCAGCTGATCGCGGGATAATCAGCCTTCGCGACAACAAAAAAGCGGCGCCTTTCGGCGCCGCTTTCCGTCTCGGGAGGGAGACTGAACCTTTAGGCTGCCGTCTTGGCCTCGATCTGCTTGGCCTTGGCCGGAGCCGAGGTGATCGCGATCTTGCGCGGCTTCAGCTCTTCGGGAATGTTGCGCTTGAGGTCGACGAAGAGCAGACCGTTCTTCAGCGCGGCGCCTACGACTTCAACGTGATCGGCAAGCTGGAAGCGGCGCTCGAAAGCCCTGGAGGCAATGCCGCGATAGAGCAGCTCGGAGCCTTCGCCGGTGCCCTCGTCCTTGCGCTCACCCTTCACGGTCAGCACGTTGCGGTGGGCTTCGATGGAGATCTCGTCATCCGAGAAGCCGGCAACCGCCATCGAGATGCGGTAGGAATCCTCGCCAGTGCGCTCGATGTTGTAGGGCGGATAGGTCTGCGCGCCATCGGGCTGCGCGAGCGAATCGAGCATGGTGAAGAGACGGTCGAAGCCGACGGTCGAACGATAAAGCGGGGAAAAATCAACGTGACGCATGAGGTGTTCTCCTGTTGAGCAACATGGTTTGCGTATGGCCGGTGCGAAACCCGTAAGTGGCGTTTCGGCTGGACCAGCGGCCCCAACATTGGCGGCCGCAACCCACATCTGGGGAGCGTTCGAAAGCATTTCAAGTTTCGTTTGACGGCAAAAAGAGTGAGGCCGCCCGCCTTTGATGAACGGCAGATGAACCGGCGCTTCGGCGCCCGTTCAGACAACCGCCGCTAAAGTGGCTTTCAAGATCAAGGATTGGCGGCGCCGCATTTGCAGAGGTGCCGCATCGAGGCCGAACCGGGTGTTAACGTCCCTTCCTCCCGGATCGACAGGGGCCGGAAGCGCGCTCAAAGCCGCTTCCGGCCTTCCCCGCTGCAGGCCTCCGTAACCCGGATTTGCTTTGCTTTTGATGTGTGGGCGTCTATCACCTTGACGAGGCTGGCCGTGAAGGGCTGGCGCGCCAAGACGCCGAGCACAAAGCGCCGAATGACGGATCTTTTCCACGACACACCCCTTTTTCACGAAGTTGAAGGCAATCCGCGACCGGAAAACGTCACGGGCGGCTTTTTCACCACGCGCGACGGCAAGAAGATCCGCTATGGCCTGTTCGCGGCGGTGGCGCGTCCAATGCGGGGCACCGTGGTGCTGCTCGGCGGCCGCAACGAGTGCATCGAGAAATATTTCGAGACCATCCGCGACCTTGCCGCGCGGGGCTTCGGTGTCGCCACCCTCGACTGGCGCGGCCAGGGCGATTCCGACCGGCTGATCCGCGATCGCCAGCGCGGCTATGTCAGGTCGTTCCGCGACTATACGGCCGATCTGGAGCAGTTCTTCGAGGAGATCGTGCTGCCGGACTGCCGTGGACCCTATTACATCCTCGCCCATTCCGCCGGGGCGGTAATCACGCTGCTTGCCGCGCCGTCGATGGTGAACCGCGTGCGGCGCATGGTACTGATCGCGCCATTCCTGACGCTGCCCGACCTGCCGGTCTCGATAGGGACGGTGCGCCGGGTCTGTTCGATTTTCTGCGCCCTGGGGCTCGGCAGGCTCTATGCCGCCTGGGGTCCACGCCCGAGACAGACGCTGCCCTTCGAGGTCAACAAGGTGACATCAGATCCGCAGCGCTATCGCCGCAACACGCGCATCTATGAAGAATATCCGCAACTGGCACTTGGCGGCCCGACGGTCCGCTGGCTGCAGGCGGCGGCGAAGGCGTCGGAAGCCATATGCGATCCCGACTTCATGGCCCGCATTCAGGTGCCTCTGCTGATCATCGCCGCCGGCGCCGACCAGGTCGTCTCGACCAAGGCGGTGGAAGCATATGCGAGAAATCTGAGACTCGGTTCGCTGTTGATGATCGACGGCGCCAAACACGAAATCCTGCAGGAGGCCGACCTCTACCGCGAACAATTCCTCGCCGCCTTCGACGCCTTCGTCCCCGGCTCGGACGATCCGACGGCCTGACCTCTCCCGGACGCAGGCGGCATTCCGGCAGGTCTACGGGCGCACCCCTGCGGAATTCCAGCGCTCGATAAGGCCGCGCTGACCAGGGACGATATCAGCCGCGCAGGGCGGCCATGGCGGCGGCATGAAGCTCCGGTGTCGCCGCCGCCAGAATATCGCCGCCATTCTCCGCCGGCCCGCCGTCGAAAGTGGTGACGACACCGCCGGCTTTCTCGATGATCGGGATCAGCGCCACGATGTCATAGGGCTTCAATCCGGGATCGGCGACGATGTCGACGCTTCCCGAGGCGATCATGGCGAAGGCATAGCAATCGGCGCCATAACGGGCGAGCTGGATTTGCCGCTCGAACGCGTCGTAGCGATTGCGCGCCTCGCCCTTGAACAGCGCCGGCGTTGTGGTGAACAACGTCGCCTCGGCCAGCTTCGTCGTCTTGCGGGTCGACAGTTTTCGCGGACCTCCCGGCCCCTCGTAGTGCGAGCCGGAGCCATTGGCGTAGAACAGCTCGCCGGTGAAGGGCTGCGCCATCATGCCGGCGACCGCGTCACCATCGACCGTCAGGCCGACCAATGTCCCCCACACCGGCAGGCCGGAGATGAAGGCGCGCGTGCCGTCGATCGGGTCGATCACCCAGACATGCCGGCTGGAAATGTTCTCGCTGCCATGCTCTTCGCCCAGGATACCGTGGTCGGGATACTCGGCCGATATCAGCGCCCGGATGGCGCGCTCGGCCTCGCGGTCGGCCTCGGTGACCGGGTCGAAACTGCCCTTCTCCTTGTTGGCGACCGCACCTTGGGCGCGAAAGCGCGGCAAGGTTTCGGCGGCCGCCGCTTGCGCGATGCGGCGCATGAAGTCGATGCTGATGTCCAACTGATTCTCCCGCATTACGGCATGCCCGGACTGTCGTTTGCCGCCACTTTCGTGCCAAAACAAGGGTGTTCGAGGATTATTCGCCAGCGACGTCTGTTGCCAAAATGTCACGTTCCCGCCAACGAAACGCAATTTCCACATCACTCTGAATTAAAAAAGCCTAAACGTCGCTTGACATTTGTGCGCTGCACAATACCCTCAATCTCGGACAGGGTTTCCTGTCCATGCCCTCCTTGGGCGTTTCCTCCCTAGACTTCGACCGTATCGTGCAAACGATGCGGTCTTTTTTTCACCGCCGCTTCCGCAGCGTGCCGCCCAAATACTGCAAAGGGTCCAAATACTGCAAAGTGTATTGGGGCAGTGGCACGCATGAGACAAGGCGTGATCTTCACTCCGCGGCCAGCGGCAGGTCGATGAAATGATGGTCTGGCATCGCCATCAGGTCGGCTGAAAATCGCGTCAGATCGTCGGCCAGCGCGTCGAAGCCGGCGGCTTTCTCGAATGTCCGCTCATTCATGTAGAGCCCGCGATTGACCTCGATCTGCAGCGCATGCAGATGACGCGCAGGGCGGCCATAGTGTTCCGTGATGAAACCGCCGGCGTAAGGCTTGTTGTGAGCGACGGTATAGCCCATCGCGGTCAGCAGGCCGATCGCGGTTTCGGTCAGGGCCGCGGTGGCCGAGATGCCGAAACGGTCGCCGATGATGAAATCCGGCCGCAGCCCGTTGTCACCGACGCGGATGCTCGCCGGCATCGAGTGGCAGTCGATCAGCACGGCAAAGCCGAAACGGGCGTGGGTCCTGGTCAAAAGCCGCTTCAGCGTTTCGTGATAGGGCTTGTAGACGGCCTCGATGCGAGCAACCGCCTCGGCGAGCGGCAAGCGGCCCGCATAGATGTCGAGCCCCTCGCCCACCAGCTTCGGCACGGTGCCGAGCCCGCCGGCCACGCGCGCGGAGCGGATGTTGCAGAAGGACGGCACCGGCTCGGCGAACATGCGCGGGTCGAGTTCCCAGGGCTCACGGTTGACGTCGAGATAGGCACGCGGGAAATTCGCCGCCAGCATCGGCGCGCCCAGCGCCACGGCGCCGCCGAACAGCTCGTCGACATAGCAATCCTCCGAGCGGCGGATGGCGTTGCGATCGAGCCTTGCCATGGCAAGGAAGCGTTCGGGATAGTAACGGCCGCTATGCGGTGAATTGAAGAGAAAGGGGACGCGCTGCTCGGCGCCCGAACGGATTTCGAAGGGTGGAAAGACCGAAAAATCCTCGGCTGCCGTCTTCAATTTGAACGAACCCGAAAACACCAGTGCATCATGGCATGAAACTGCCACCTTGCTGGCCGCATGTCCAGCATTTCGGCGGTCGTGCCGCTGGGCAAATGTGGGTCAAGCGCGTCCGCGTTCACTTGATGTTTACTCTCACCTCCTCATATACAGGATGGTTAACGGGCCTGCCCCACGGCAGTCTCGGGCGGGTGATTCGGACGGGATATCATGGCACGCATTCTTCTGGCGGAAGACGACGACGATATGCGTCGGTTCCTCGTCAAGGCGCTGGAGCGCGCCGGCTATCAGGTCAGCGATTTCGACAACGGCGCCAGCGCCTATGAGCGGCTGCGCGAGGAACCGTTCTCGCTGCTTCTGACCGACATTGTCATGCCGGAGATGGACGGCATCGAGCTGGCGCGTCGCGCCACCGAGATCGATCCGGACCTCAAGGTGATGTTCATCACCGGTTTTGCCGCCGTCGCGCTGAACCCGGATTCCAAGGCGCCGAAAGACGCCAAGGTGCTGTCCAAGCCCTTCCACCTGCGCGATCTCGTCAACGAGGTCGAGAAGATGCTGCAGGCGGCCTGACCCGCCTCCCGCAAGCCGCCGGGCGTCAATCCACAGCCGCGGCGAGACGACATGTATTTCCTCTTTTCCTGCTATTGACGCGCCGGACCAAAAATGGTGTATGCGCGGCTTCGGATGGGCGTGTAGCTCAGCGGGAGAGCACTGCATTGACATTGCAGGGGTCACAGGTTCAATCCCTGTCACGCCCACCATCCTCTTGAAAATCAATGGCTTACGCTGAGCATTTGCTGGTGAGGCATCCAGAGGATGCACCAGAATGCATAATCCGACCTATCTCGAAATCTCACGTCACCGGGTTTTCTATTTTCGCTGGCCACTCATTAGGTCCTGCGCTTCCGGCAGTCGGACTCCAACAAGTCTCAAAATTTCGCTTGGTACGAGCGTAGGCTCGGAAGCCTTGTCTCTGGCTCGACACCTAAGCTATGTCGGCCAAGCCTTTATGAAACAGTGGTCAGCATCCGGCATGCGCTATGATGAGATACGTGAAGCTCTTAAGAATCACTTTCAAGATGCGTTAGCGCGCCGCAAAAGCGAGATGGCTGCGCAAGGACGACTTTCGGCCATTCACACAGACGCCTTACGGAACGGGGTCGGGTTCGCGGAGGAAGCTGTCGCAACCGGCGCTGATATCTTGCCGCACATTAGCGATGACTCGCTAGCCATTGGCTTTGCCGAAAAGTACCGTCTCCCTCTAGCTCCGGGCTCAATTGCGTTCGAGACATTCAAAATCGAAATGCGGAAGGCTTACAGAGATTACAGCGCAAAGGTTTTGGCTCACGATCACTCCTTTGATAGCTTCGACTTCGACGAAACCGTCATTCCGTTAAGCTCAACGTTTGCGAAACCCGCGTCCGGGCCTGTGAACACCCTTACTGACGTCGCAGCCAAGTTCATGGCAGAGCAGAAAACGGCTGAGAGCTGGGCCTCCAGACCGAAAGCTCCAGATGCGAACATGATTTCGTCGGAGAGTTTTCGGTATGCGAAGCAGTATATCGGTGATATACCCTCACTTAGGGAATACTGTAAAATTTTGTAACGAATAGACGTTGACGCTTGAAAGCTTCGGTATGACCGATACGGAAACTGGCTCCGTCTTCTACGAACATCGCGACCGGTATATTGGGCTCCTGGAGCCGCTCTTCCTTCCCAGCAGTCCTATCAGCAACGATATAGTTTGCTATTTTTCGTCTTTGCTACGGGTACTTGGTATGGAGGACAAGGGGTGGGACCCTTATGCCGAAAGCCGCAACATCTTGAATGACCTAAATCGATTGATGAAGGTGAGGCTCCCGAAACAGAGATTCCCCGATGGCGAGAAGACTATGTGGCGGATCGGGCTTCTGCTCTACAGCCACATCGTTGAGATGGATGCGCCATATGAGGTGCTCACAAACCTGCTGCGATTTAGGCTCGGCAAGGGATACAGCCCCAATCCATACTTTGACCTGCTCACTGATAAGGAAAAATCGGCATTTCGAAAGTCCGGAATTCGAACGGGTAGAAAGATCGAGATCATAAAGTCGTTGTCGATAGAGAGCGGACTAAAAATTGGCGATCTATACGACGAGTTTTACAACAGCAGACTGCGAAACGCAGTTCAACATTCAGACTTCATCCTAGCAGAGGACGGATTCCGGAGTCGTAGCGATTTAAGTGGGACTAGAGCATTTAAACTAACGTTTGAAGAGCTGGATAATTTCGTCACTAAGGCGAAGGCATTCATTGCGGCCTACCTTCAGATTGAGATGACTACCAGGCAGGTATGGGGTCTTCATAAAGGCACGGCGGTTCCTTATGACCTTCAATACAAGGGATTGATGGAGGTTCTAGTCGATGATAGGGATCTGCTATGTGGATTCGCCATCCACTGGCCAAACGACTCGCAATCAACTTACCGGCGTACTGAGCGAGGCGTAGAGATGGTAAACTGCATGGTCGACCTTCAAAACGCAAACTTGTCGATGATGGTTGGCACACTAGCGCGAAGGCCAGGAATGTTTGGTCCGTGCGTTGAAGACGGCCACAAACCTGTTTACACCCCTTTGGATGGGTCAAACATAAGGCCAACGTGGCCTGCAGACGACAGAGCGTAAGTCCATCGTTTGTATTGCCAGGATGCACACCTTCAATCAAACAGCATTAATGCGTAAGGCGGCGCGGACCTTCGAGAACGCCCTCCAATAGGTCAACCACTCGGAGAAGTGTTTGCTCCGAAATGGCAAACAATAACAGCCAGACTTATTGCACTGAGCCGCCTTGCTATCGCTCCGGAAATTCGACCCGATGAGACACCGACCTCAGCGAACATAGGGGCTCGATACCATGAGCCTTTGTAGTGCAAAGAACATCACTAAGATTGCTCGTTACCTTGAGCAGCAATTTTTTTCAATGTGTAGCGCTGATACTCGTCGCCTGTCGCTTCGTTCAATTCAGTGCGAACCCCGATGGTAGCGACATGCATCATGTTAATACGCTTCTGATCAACTTCCTTTAGACACTCTTCCGCAATTCGACCTTCATAACTTTCCTTCTCATTTTCCAACAGAAACGTTCTGCTCCTCAGACTGACGCCTACAAGCCGCCCCTCAAAGGTGATGTCCGCGTCATCCTTTTGCACTACCGAATCGAGCCATTGGTAGACGGTTTCAGCCTCATTGGCTCGCATGCTTGATTCTAGGACAGAAGGGGCGCCTGGTACGCCAACCGAGAAATTCAGGTCTGATCCGGTCTTTGCGACAGCCCTAACAAACATTTTGTAATGCAACAGGGCCCTTTTGTGCACATTCTCCAAAGCTGCGCGCAGCACGCTTTCGTCTCGTATCGCTATCAGCGAGACCATGAGTTCCACGGCGCGTTGCCCACCCGTATCGCCAAACATGCTCGGCTCATGAGTTTCTACACGTATGCCAAAGGACGAAGGGAACGGTGCGACCGCGTCAAGCTTCGTCCATTGCGCAAGAGCCGAACCAATCGGCCCTCTCGTACCACCTGAAGGCGACCCCAACGCGTCAACTAACCTCTGCGTCGTGGCAAGCAGTGCGCCCAGAGCAGCCAACGGCACATTTACCACACTCTCCGCCTGCTTCAGAACAATATCAGCGACAACCCTACGACTCCGCTCAGCCGCGACGTGCACCGGGGTCCGCATTCTTTTCAAATAATCTAGTACAATCGGAGAAGTTTCCCACATGGGCGCAGATTCAGTGGCGATAGCTAAAACGCGACCCTCATCCTCAAATTCATATGTTTCATTACTCGCAATCGCATAATTCGATGCAGGTTCAAGGGTTTGGTTTGGCTTTATTATACTACTAAGAAATGTATTTCTCTCCGGCATTAAATCATTTCTTATATCGTCAGATCTTACCGTCTCGATTCTATCGAACGATCCTTCCCTAAAATACACGATATCGAGATGCTCGGATTCTGCTTTACGAAAAGCTTCGTAGAGATCCAAACTACCCTTTTGCAATTGACGGAGACGCCTGGTGCTCACACGGACATAGATCCACTGATCACTATGCTCGTCTTCGAACGCATGCACCGCCAGAAAATGCGAACCGGTAGCATCCTTACAGGTGAACAGCTGCGGGCTGTCGTACTCGATGAACACCTTATCAAGTTTTAGCGGACCAAGCGGAGAGCTGGGAGGCGGCAACATTAGGGGACCACGGCGAAGTAAGTGTGCCTTTGCAAACCTTTTCTTGGCCACCAAGACCAGTGGTCGTCCTGAACTTTCTCTGAAGTATCCATTATCACGCCAATTAAAGGGGTTATGACACCAGAGGAAATTTTCCGACCTTTGAAGGCAGGCACGAAACGTCGAAGTTCTTCACTCGCGTCCAATGATCCCGAGACCGACAGACTACAGCGCTGGCAGGGATCTTTGTCTTTATGATTGTTCAGTTCATGCGCTGTCCGAAAATCGAGCGCCGTGGGCGGGTCATTTCGTACAAGACGGTAGACTACCTTTTCTATCTGCTGCGCGCCATGGGGCGGGCAGCCAAGGGGCAGATAGTCCTCGTACGAATCGAGCAGTTGAACCAATTCAGTTCCAATGGAAGGAAGCCCAGTTTTCCCCTCCGAGTTCTTTGCCATATTTCCAACTGACAAGCTTGTAAGCGCACCGATATCCTTACCTACCATTTCTTACTACCCGCCTTCCACCAGCATGTCTGCATACCCTAGTCTAGAAGAGCCGGAAGTAATAGCTGCGTCAATGGTCGACTGACAAAGCTCGTGAACAGCCTACGACTGCGGCCTATCAATTGCCTCAAATCAGCAATGCTGGTAGCTAGTGGGACATCAAAGGGGGACATTTCGTCTCCCTGCTTTGCCAGAATGCCCGGCACCGTTGGGCTTCAAGGCGATGGTGGACAGCCCTGTCACGCCCATCATCCAACCCGGACAATCGGACCTTGCATCGCGGAGCGCCCGTCTTGGCGCCGACTGGGATGGACGACGGCTGATCCGATCGCGAAACTCGTTTAGATGCCCGCGACGGCGCAGAGGCTCTTCATCCTGGCAACCGCCATCTCCGGATCGGCCAGCAGGCCAGCCTGGTCGGCTAGGCGGAAGACATCGGCATAATGGCGGATGCCGCGCGCCGACTGCATGCCGCCGACCATCGCGAAATGATCCTGGTGGCCGCTCAGCCAGGCCATGAAGACGATGCCGGCTTTATAATATTCGGTCGGCGCCTCGAAGATTTTTCGTGACAGCGGCACGGTCGGCGCCATCAGCGCGTCGTAGCCGGCACGATCGCCGTCAGCCAGTTTCGCCAGCGCGGCATTGGCAACCGGTGCGATCGCGTCGAAAATGCCGAGCAATGCGTGCGAGTGCCGCTTGCCCTCTCCGGCGATCAGTTCGGGATAATTGAAGTCGTCGCCGGTGAACATCAACACGCCGTCCGGCAGCCGGTTCCTGAGCGCCACCTCCTTTCCGGCGTCGAGCAGCGATATCTTGATGCCTTCGACCTTGCCGGCATGGCGCTCGATGATGGCGACCACCGTATCGAGCGCGGTCTCGAAATCGTCGCTGCCCCAATAGCCCCTCAAGGCCGGATCAAACATGTCGCCCAGCCAGTGCAGGATGACCTTGCCTGAGGCTTGGCCCAATATGCGATCGTAAACCAGGGCGTAATCGTCCGGTCCCTTCGCCACGGCCGCCAGCGCGCGGCTGGCCATCATGATCGCCTTGCCGCCCTGCCCTTCGATGAAAGCGAACTGCTCCTCATAGGCTGCGATCACATCGTCCAGTGTCCTGGCCGACGCCGGCGCCAGATGGTCGGTTCCGGCGCCCGAGGCGAGATCGGCGCCGGCGACGGTTCGCGCCTCCGCGATTGAACGGCGGATCAATTCCTGCGCATTTGACCAATCGAAGCCCATGCCGCGCTGCGACGTGTCCATGGCCTCGGCGATGCGGAAGCCGAGCCGCCACAGATGATGACGAAACGCCATCGTCCTGTCCCAGTCGACCACTGGCCGCGACCACGGATCGGTCATCTTGAGGGGATCGGCAACGACGTGCGCTGCAGCATAGGCGATGCGCGGGAACCGCGCGCCGATCACCGGCTGGACCGGCTGTCCGACAAGCGCGTAACGTGTGCTGCGGCCACTCTCGCCCGGCAAGGCAATATCCATCGATCTCTTCCTTTTCGGCGCCTATTAAATGGAACGTTCCAATAAATCAAGAACCTCTGAGATTCGAAATAGCCGGCCGGCCAATGCTGCGTTGCAACACAAAAGGGCCTTGGATGGCATATTGCTTGACCGCGTATGGTCGCTTCCTTCTGATTGAGAAAAAATCCCGATTGACTTGCCCACGAAGCAGAGATTAGAACGTTCCAATAAAAGTCGATTGAGAAAACCGGGAGGATATCAGGATGGCCAGCCGGGCCAAGGCGACGATCTTCGACATTGCCCGCGAGGCGGGCGTGTCCAAATCGACCGTGTCGCTCGTGCTCCAGGGCAGCGGCCTGATCCGCCCCGAAACCGCGGTCAAGGTGCGCAAGGCGATCGAGGATGTCGGCTATGTCTACAACCGCGGCGCCGCCAATCTGCGCAAGGCCCACTCCAACGTCATCGGCATGGTCATCAACGATCTCACCAATCCGTTCTTCGCGGAACTGGCAGTGGGCATGGAGCGTGTTTTCCAATCAGCCGGCATCGTGCCCTTCATCGCCAACACGGCCGAAAATCCGGTGCGCCAGGAAGAAGTGCTGAAGTCTCTGATGGAACAAGGCGTCGCCGGGCTCATCGTTTCCCCGGCGCGCGGAACCACGCCAGGGGCGTTCCGGCGGCTGGAAATAGCCGGTCTGCCGATTGCCTTCGCCATGCGCCGGCTGCCTGAAAGCCGCATTCCGGTGATTGCTCCCGACAATCATCGGGGCGCCTATCTCGCCACCGCTCATCTCGTCGGCAAGGGGCATCGACGGCTGGCCTTCTTCGGCGGCTCGTCCGATCTGGTGGTCTACCATGAGCGGCTGGGCGGCTTTCGCGAGGCCTGCGAGACGCTCGGCATCGACGCTCGCGACGCGCTCATCATCGAGGGCGAGACCAACCGCAAGGGCGGCATGGCCTGCCTGGAAACGTCACTCGCAATGGCGGAGCCGCCAACCGCGGCGCTCTGCTTCAACGATGCCGTTGCCTTCGGCGTCATGCTGGCGCTGCGCAAGCGCGGACTTGAGCCGGGCCCGGATTTCGCCGTCGTCGGCTTCGACGATGTGGTCGAGGCCGAACATTATATGCCGCCGCTGACCAGCGTCGCGGTGGACTCCGCCGGTCTCGGCGAACGCGCGGCCCACGTCATGATCAAGATGATCCAGTCGCGCACCACGCGCGCCGAGGACCATATCGGCGCCGTCAATCTCGTGGTCAGGGAAAGCTGCGGCCCAGATCGCCGCACGCAAAAAAGGCCCGCGCCTACGGGAGCCGCGACATGAGCGTCAAATGGGGGCTGATCGGCGCCAGCACGATCGCCCGGCAATTCATGATCGACGCCATTCGCGCGCAAGCCGATGGCGAGATCGCGGCGGTGATGAGTTCCAACCCCGAACGCGCCACGGCCTATGCGACGGAAAATGGTATTCCATCCGCCGTATCAAATCTCAATGCCTTGCTCGGATCCGACATCGACGCCGTCTATATCTCGACCACCAACGAATTGCACCTCGAACAGGCGCTGGCCGCGATCAAGGCGGGAAAGCATGTGCTGTGCGAGAAGCCGCTGGCGCTGACCAGCGACGACGCGCGCAGAATGGTCGTTGCGGCCAAGGCCGCGGGCATCGTGCTCGGAACCAATCATCATCTGCGCAACGCCGGCGCGCACCGTGCCATGCGCGAGGCGATTGCCGCCGGTCGCATAGGCCAGCCGATCGCCGCGCGGGTCTTCCACGCCGTCTACCTGCCCGAAAACCTGCAGGGTTGGCGCATCGCCAGGCCTGAGGCGGGCGGCGGCGTGGTGCTCGACATCACCGTGCACGATGCCGACACGCTGCGCTTCGTGCTTGGCGACGATCCGGTCGAGGTTTCCGCCTTCACGCAATCCGCCGGTATGGCCGGCAGCGGGCTGGAAGACGGCGCCATGTGCATCTGGCGCTTCGAGTCGGGCCTCATCGCGCAATCGCATGAAGGCTTCACCACCAGATTTGCCGGCACCGGCTTCGAGGTGCACGGCTCCCAAGGCTCGCTGATCGCCCGTAACGTGATGACGCAGAAACCGGTCGGCTCGGTTCTTCTGCGCACCGCCAGCGGCGAGGAAGAATTGAGCTTCGACCGCGAGAATCTCTATGTCAGGTCGGTCGACCGGTTCCATGCCGCGATCCGTGGCGAGGGCCAGCCGTCCGCTACCGGCGAGGACGGCATCTGGTCGCTCGCCGCGGCCGAGGCGGCATTGCAATCAGCCAATTCCGGCAGAGCCGTCAAGATCGACCCGAAACTCGGGAGCATGAATTGAGCAAGGTCGTTTCGTCGGCGCAGGCAGCCAGCCTGATCAAGGATGGTATGGTCGTCTCGGTGTCCTCGTCGAGCGGCCTCGGCTGTCCGGACGCCGTGCTCGCCGCCATCGGTGAACGCTTCGACAGCGAGGGCCATCCGAAGGACATCACCACGCTGCACCCCATCGCCGCCGGCGACATGTATGGCATCAAGGGTATCGATCATCTGGCCAAGCCGGGCCTGTTGAAGCGTACGCTGTGCGGCTCCTATCCGTCGGGTCCCTCCTCCGCCGAGCCGCCGCGGATCTGGAAGATGATCGGCGACAATTCAGTCGCCGCCTATAACGTGCCGTCCGGCATTCTGTTCGACATGCACCGCGAGGCCGCCGCCAAGCGGCCGGGCGTGCTGACCAAGGTCGGCCTCGACACTTTCGCCGACCCGCGCCACCAGGGCTGCGCGATGAACGCCGCCGCCGGCGAGCCGATCGTGTCGGTGCAACAATTCGACGGCGAGGAATGGCTCTATTTCCGCGCCATCGTGCCCCAGGTTTCGATCATCCGCGCCACCACCGCGGACGAGCGCGGCAACCTGACCTATGAGCATGAGGGCGCCTATCTCGGCGGCCTGGAACAGGCGCTCGCCGCCCGCAACAATGGCGGCATCGTCATCGCGCAGGTCAAGCGCGTCGTCGAGAACGGCACGCTGAAGCCGCATGATGTGCGCGTGCCCGGCGTGCTGGTCGACCATATCGTCGTCGCGCCCGACCAGTTGCAGACGACGCTGACGCCTTACGATCCGGCGATTTCGGGTGAAATCTTCCGGCCGCTGTCGAGCTTCCGCACGCCGGAAATGAACGTTCAGAAGGTGATCGCGCGCCGCGTCGCCATGGAGCTTCGCGACGGCATGGCCGTCAATATCGGCTTCGGCATCTCGGCCAACGTGCCGCGCATCCTTCTGGAAGAAGGCCAGCACGGCAAGGTCACCTGGCTGATCGAACAGGGTGCTGTCGGCGGCGTGCCGCTGCTCGACTTCAAGTTCGGCTGCGCCTCCAATGCCGAGGCGATCATGCCCTCGCCGCACCAGTTCATCTACTTCCAGGCCGGCGGCTTCGACGCTTCGCTGCTCTCCTTCCTGCAGATCGACCGCCACGGCTCGGTCAACGTCTCGAAGCTTTCGGCACGGCCGCATGTCACCGCCGGCGCCGGCGGCTTCGTCGACATCACGTCGCGAGCGAAGAAGATCGTCTTTTCCGGCTTCTTCAATGCCGGAGCCAAGCTGTCGCTCGCCGATGGCGGCATCCGCATCGACGCGGAAGGCAAGGTCAAGAAAGTCGTCGAGGAGGTCGAGCACATCTCCTTCTCCGGCAAGCGCGCCGTCGCGCAGGGACAGGATATCACCTATGTGACCGAGCGTTGCGTGATGAAGCTGACATCAGATGGGCTGATGGTGACGGAACTGGCGCCGGGCATCGACCTCGAGCGCGATGTGCTTGGTCAAGCCGAGATCCCGCTCAATGTAGCCAACGACCTCAAGGTGACGCCGGCCGCGCTCTACCAGGATCGGCCGATCGGCCTTTCGCTCAATGGCAGCACCTCGCTCGGAGGCGCGCATGGCTGAGCGCCTCGTCACCTTCGAGCAGGATGGTGCGATCGGCATCGTCACCTTGCGCCGGCCCGAAAAATTCAACGCGCTCGACATCCCGATGCTGCGCGCGCTGGAAGCAGCGCTCGACGAGGCGGAAAGCGCCGAAGGTGTGCGCGTGGTGCTCATATGCGGCGAAGGCAAGGGTTTTTGCGCCGGCGGCGATGTCGAGGCCTGGGGCGGCATGAGCGCCGCCGATTTCCAGGTGCAATGGGTGCGCTACGGCCACCGTGTCTTCGACCGGCTGGCGAGGCTGCGGCAGCCGACTATCGCCGTTCTGTCCGGCCATGCGCTCGGCGGTGGGCTCGAATTGGCTGTCGCCTGCGATTTTCGCGTCGCGGAAACGCAGGTGAAACTCGGCTTTCCCGAAACCTCGATCGGCGTCGTCCCCGGCTGGTCCGGCACGCAGCGCGCGGTGCGCCGCCTTGGCGCCCAGACGGTTCGTCGCATGGCTGTCGGTGGCGAGGTTTTTCTGGCGGCGGAAGCGCTTGCGCTGGGTGTCGTCGACCGCGTCGTCGAAACCGGCAAAGCGTCGGGTGAAGCCAAGACATGGGCTGAAAAAATCGCCGAACGCGGGCCGCTGGCGACCGAAGCCGCCAAGCTGATGATCGCGGTGGCGGAAGGCGAGGAAAGCGCTGCCGCGACCGAAGCCTTGGCCAGCGGCTTCATAGCGCTCACCGGCGATCTCAAGGCCGGCGTCGACTCCTTCAAGACCAAGCAGAAGCCCGTGTTTTCGCGTTCCTAGGACAGAGTGGAAATCACATGAATGCACCTCTCAAGATTTCCATGCCTGCCGAAGCCTCCGCGGCTCCCAAGGCATACAGGCTTCTGATCGACGGCAAGCATGTCGATGCCCGCGACGGCCGCATGCTGGAACGCAAGAGCCCCGGCCACGGCTTCACCGTTTCACACTATGCCCAGGCAGGTGCCGCCGAAGTGGAAGCCGCGATGCAGGCCGCGCACAGGGCGTTCGAGACCGGTCCCTGGCCGCGCATGAAAGCGGCCGAGCGCGCCGCGATCCTGCTCAAGGCCGCCGACTTGATCGAGGCGCGGCTGGAAGACATCGCCCGGCTCGATGCACTGGAATCCGGCAAGCCGATCGCCCAGGCGCGCGGCGAGATCGGCGGCGCCGTCGACATCTGGCGCTATGCCGCCTCGCTGGCCCGCACGTTGCACGGTGAAAGCTACGCCAATCTCGGCGACGCCATGCTGGGCGTGGTGCTGCGCGAGCCGATCGGCGTCGTCTCGATCATCACGCCGTGGAACTTCCCGTTCCTCATCGTCAGCCAGAAACTGCCTTTCGCGCTCGCCGCCGGCTGCACGGCGGTGGTCAAGCCGAGCGAAATGACCTCGGCCTCGACCTTCGTGCTTGGCGACATCCTGCTCGAAGCCGGCGTGCCCGCCGGCGTCGTCAACATCCTCGCCGGCCTCGGCGCCGATGTCGGCGCGCCGATGGTCAGCCATCCCCTGGTCGAGATGGTGTCGTTCACCGGCTCCACCCGCGTCGGCAAGATGACCATGGCGGCGGCCTCGAATTCCCTGAAGAAGGTGTCGATGGAGCTCGGCGGCAAGAACGGCCAGATCGTCTTTCCTGATGCCGATCTCGAGGCGGCCGCCGACGCAGCAGTGTTCGGCGGTTTCTTCAATGCCGGCGAATGCTGCAATGCCGGCAGCCGGCTGATCGTGCACGAGGCGATCGCCGATGATTTCCTGGCCGCGGTGAAGGCGTTGACCGCCAGGGTGACGGTGGGCGATCCGCTCGATGACAGGACCAAGGTCGGCGCGATGATTTCGTCCGATCATCTGGCCAAGGTGACGGATTACGTGGCGGCGGCCGCGAGTGACGGCGGCAGCATCTACAGCGGCGGCGGGCAACTCCGCTCCAATGCCGGCCAATATCTAGACCCGACGATCTTACGCCACGTCACCGAAAACATGGCCGTCGCCCGCGAGGAAGTGTTCGGGCCGGTGCTCTCGGTGCTGACTTTTGAATCGATTGAAAGGGCGTTGCACATCGCCAACAACACGCCCTATGGTCTGTCGGCGGGTGTGTGGAGCGCCAGCATCGACACCTGCATGTCGGTGGCGCGGGGCGTGCGTTCGGGGACGGTCTGGGTGAACACGTTCATGGAAGGTTATCCAGAACTGCCGTTCGGCGGCTACAAGCAGTCGGGCCTGGGCCGTGAACTCGGCAAGCGCGCCGTCGAGGACTATACCGAGGAAAAGACAATCCAGTTTCATCGCGGCCAGCGCACCGGTTGGTGGGTCGGCTGAGTTGGGAAGAACCCGGTGGGCTGCCACCGGTCGTGTAATGCAACAAGGGAGGAAGTACATGTTGCGCAAACTGCTTATCGGAACGGCGCTCGCTTCGGGCCTGGCTTTCGCGGCCCATGCCGAGGATGTTAAGGAAGTGCAGATGCTGCATTGGTGGACGTCGGGCGGCGAAGCGGCTGCTCTCAACGTGCTCAAGGGCGATCTGGCCAAGGAAGGCTATGCCTGGAAGGACGTTCCCGTGGCTGGCGGCGGCGGCGATGCCGCCATGACCGCGCTGAAGGCGATGGTCGCGGCCGGCAACTATCCGACCGCCTCGCAGATGCTCGGCTACACCGTGCTCGACTATGCCGCTGCCGGCGTCATGGGCGACCTCACCGAGACGGCGAAGAAGGAAGGCTGGGACAAGTCGGTTCCGGCCGCCCTGCAGAAATTCGCCGTCTATGACGGCAAGTGGGTCGCGGCTCCGGTCAACGTCCACTCGGTCAACTGGCTATGGATCAACAAGGCGGTGATGGACAAGATCGGCGGCACCGAGCCGAAGACCTTCGACGACTTCGTGGCATTGCTCGACAAGGCCAAGGCGGCCGGCGTCACCCCGCTCGCGCTTGGTGGTCAGAACTGGCAGGAAGCCACCATGTTCGATTCCGTCGTGCTGTCGACCGGCGGGCCGGAGTTCTACAAGAAGGCGATGAACGACCTCGACGACGCTTCGCTCAAGTCCGACACGATGAAGAAGTCGTTCGACAATCTCGCCAAGCTCGTCACCTATGTCGACCCGAACTTCTCGGGCCGCGACTGGAACCTCGCCACGGCCATGGTCATCAAGGGCGATGCGCTGGTGCAGGTCATGGGCGACTGGGCCAAGGGCGAATTCCACGCCGCCAACAAGACCCCGGGCACCGACTTCCTCTGCTATCGCTTCCCGGGCACCGACGGCTCGGTGATCTACAACTCCGACATGTTCGGCATGTTCAACGTCCCGGACGACCGCAAGGCCGCCCAGGTTGCACTCGCCACCGCCACTTTGTCGAAGAGCTTCCAGTCGGCCTTCAACGTCGTCAAGGGTTCGGTTCCGGCCCGCACCGACGTGCCTGACACCGACTTCGACGCTTGCGGCAAGAAGGGTATTGCCGACCTGAAGAAGGCCAATGAAGGCGGCACGCTGTTCGGCTCGCTCGCCCAGGGCTATGGCGCGCCCCCGGCTGTTGCCAATGCCTACAAGGACGTCATCTCCAAATTCGTCCATGGTCAGATCAAGACCTCGGACGAGGCCGTGACCGAACTGGTCAAGGCAATCGACGACGCCAAGTAAGCGTTACGCACGAAAACACCTTCCCCGCTCCGGCGGGGAAGGTCCCGTGAGGCCGGTCGGCCGGACGCCGACGGGAGGAACCCATGAGCACAGTTGCGACAAGCCAGATCAAGCTGACGCCGGAGCATGCCCGCCCGCGCACCTCTGTGCGGTCGCGCCTGCAGGACGCCTTGCCGAAAATCGTGCTGGCGCCGAGCTTCGCCATCACTATCGTTTTCGTCTACGGCTTCATCCTGTGGACGATCTACCTGTCCTTCACCAACTCCAAGACCTTCCCGTCCTACGCCATAACGGGCGGGCGCGCCTATCAGCGACTCTGGGGCTGGACTTTCGACACCGACCCGCCATCGAGCTGGTACACGTCGATCACCAATATGGGCATTTTCGGCTTTCTCTACATCTTGATCTGCCTGGCGCTCGGCCTGTTCCTGGCCATCCTGCTCGACCAGAAGATCCGCGGTGAAGGCGTGCTGCGTCCGATCTATCTCTACCCGATGGCGCTCTCTTTCATCGTCACCGGCGTTGCCTGGAAATGGTTCCTCGACCCCGGCCTCGGTCTCGAGCAGACGCTGCATCAATGGGGCTGGACGAGCTTCCATTTCGACTGGATCAAGAACAAGGATTTCGTCATCTACACCGTGGTCATCGCCGGTGTCTGGCAGGCCTCCGGCTTCATCATGGCGATGTTCCTGGCCGGCCTGCGCGGCATTGACGGCGAGATCATGAAAGCGGCGCAGATCGACGGCGCCACCACCTTCCAGCTCTATCGCCGCATCGTCATTCCGCTCTTGCGGCCGATCTTCCTGTCAGCCTTCATCGTGCTCGCGCACCTTGCCATCAAATCTTACGATCTGGTTGTGGCGCTGACCAGCGGTGGCCCCGGCGGCTCGGCCTGGCTGCCGTCCAACTTCATGTATGAATACACCTTCAAGCGCAACGAAATGGCCGTCGGTTCGGCAAGTGCCGTGATCATGCTGATGACCATCGTCGCCATCATCGTGCCCTATCTCTATTCGGAACTCAGGGAGAAGTCGCGATGAGCGCCGTGACCACTCCCACCCGCCAGGCCAGCGGCGGCATGAACGTCAAGATCGTCAACCGCATCGTCATCTACGGGCTTCTGGCGCTGTTCGCGCTGTTCTACCTGATCCCGCTGTTCGTCATGCTGGTGACCTCGTTCAAGACCATGGACGAAATCCAGAACGGCAACATGCTGGCGCTGCCCAAGGCGCCGACCTTCGAGCCCTGGCTGAAGGCCTGGGGCGAGACCTGCGTTGGCCTCACCTGCGCCGGCATCAAGGGCTATTTCTGGAACTCCATCAAGATGGTGGTTCCCGCCGTGCTGATCTCGACCATGCTCGGCGCGCTCAATGGCTACGTGCTGACCAAATGGCGTTTCCGCGGCGCGACACTGGTGTTCGGGCTGATGCTGTTTGCCTGCTTCATCCCGTTCCAGTCGGTGCTCTTGCCGATGGCGACGATCCTGGGCAGCCTCGGACGGTTCGGCGTGACGCTGCAGAACACGGTCGGAACCAGCTTCGGCCTCGGCAACCCGACGGTCAACCTGGTGTTCGTCCACGTCGTCTACGGCATCGGCTTCACCACGCTGTTCTTCCGTAACTATTATGAGGCGTTCCCGACCGAACTGGTGAAGGCCGCGCAGGTGGACGGCGCTTCCTTCTTCCAGATATTCCGGCGCATCATGCTGCCGAACTCGATGCCGATCTTTGTCGTCACCGTCATCTACCAGTTCACCAACATCTGGAACGACTTCCTGTTCGCCTCCGCCTATGCCGGCACAGGTGACGCGATGCCGATGACGGTGGCGCTCAACAATGTCGTCAACACCTCGACCGGCGTCGTCGAATATAACGTCAACATGGCGGCTGCGATGATCGCCGCGCTGCCCACCCTTCTCGTCTATGTGCTCGCCGGCCGCTATTTCGTGCGTGGCCTGATGGCCGGCGCGGTCAAAGGATAACCCAATGGCTTTTCTGGAAATTGATGGTCTGAGGAAGCGTTTCGGCCAGGTCGAGATCCTGAAAGGGATTAACCTCGAGCTGGAAAAGGGCGGCTTCCTGGTGCTGGTCGGCCCTTCCGGCTGCGGCAAGTCCACGCTGCTCAACACCATTGCCGGACTGGAGACGATCACGTCTGGCGATATCCGCGTCGACGGCCGCACCATCACCGATCTGCACCCGTCCAAGCGCGACATCGCCATGGTGTTCCAGAGCTATGCGCTCTACCCCAACATGACAGTGGCCGGGAACATCTCCTTCGGCATGGAGATGCGCGGCGTACCAGCCGAGGAACGCCAGAAGGCGATCGACAAGGTGGCCAAGGTGCTGCAGATCGGCCATCTGCTGCAGCGCAAGCCGAGCCAGCTCTCCGGCGGCCAACGCCAGCGCGTCGCCATGGGCCGGGCATTGGTGCGCGACCCCAAGCTGTTCCTGTTCGACGAGCCGCTGTCCAACCTCGACGCCAAGCTGCGCGTCGACATGCGCATCGAGATCAAGCGCCTGCATGCCACCACGGGCACAACCATCGTCTACGTCACCCACGACCAGATCGAGGCGATGACACTGGCGACCAAGATCGCGGTCATGCGTGACGGCGAGGTGCAGCAATTCGGCACGCCGGCGGAAATCTACAATAACCCGAGCAATGTCTTCGTCGCCGACTTCATGGGGTCGCCGGCAATGAACCTGATCCCGGCGACCATCGGCGGCAATGGCGGCGATCTGGCTGTCGTGCTCGATCGCGAGGCACGCCAGCCGATCACCTTGCCGATGGCCAACGCGCCGGCCGGACTGTCAGCGTTCAAGGGCAAGCCGATCATCTTCGGCGTCCGCCCGGAGGCGCTCACCGATCCGGAAGGCGCGGAACGCAACGCCTCGCAAATCGCCACCGCCGATTGTCATATCGAGGTTGTGGAACCGGCCGGTTCCGACACCTTCGCCGTCACCAATCTCGGTGGCAAGGGCGTGGTGGCGCGGCTGCGCGCCGATGCCAACATCCAGCCGGGCACCAACACGCCGCTGGCCTTCAACCTGACCAAGGCGGTGTTCTTCGATCCGGCGACCGAGAGCCGTATTCGCTGATGCGTGTCGCCCAAAAGTGGATCCGGTTTTGGGGCAACGACATGCATCAAAACAAAAGACCTGAAGCGGGTCGCATGTGTCAATTCAAACGCGGCGCGCTTTAGGCGATGGCAAACCCCGATATCGTCATCATCGGTTCCGGCATCGGCGGCGCCACGATCGCCGCCGGTCTGGCCGGCAGCGGCGCCTCTATCCTGATGCTGGAGCGTGGCGAGCCGCTGCCGGCAACGCCGCACGCGCGCGACACACGTGCCATCTTCGTTGACGGCCATTACCGGCCGAAGGAGATGTGGCGCGAAGCTGGCGGTGCCGCGTTCAACCCAGGTAATTACTACTATGTCGGCGGCAATTCGAAATTCTTCGGCGCGGTGCTGATCCGCTACCGCAAGGAAGACTTTTCCGCCATGGAACACTTTGGCGGCGTCTCGCCGGCTTGGCCGTTTTCCTATGAAGAGTTCGAGCCTTGGTATTCCATGGCAGAGCAGCTGTTCCGCGTGCGCGGCGCGCTGGGCGAGGATCCAACCGAGCCATTTCATTCGGTTCCCTATGCCTTCAAGCCGGTGCCCGACGAGGCGCCGATCGCGCGCGCCCGTGCCGAACTCAAGGGGCTGGGGCTGCATCCGGCCTCCCTGCCGCTCGGCGTCGACATCGACACCTGGCTGAAGGAGGGCAGGACCGGCTGGGACGCTTTTCCCAATACCGGCCAGGGCAAGGTCGACGCGCAGACCGGACCGCTGACGGCGGCCCTGACCGACCAGAACATCAAGCTCGAGACCGGCGCCTGTGTCGAATATCTCGAGACAGCCCCGGACGGCAAAACCATCTCGGCCGTTCACTACCGCCAGAACGGCGAGCCGAGGAAAGTCGCGCCAAAGCTGGTGATCCTGTCGGCCGGCGCGGTCAATTCAGCGGTCATCCTGCTGCGCTCGCCCTCACCCGGTAATGGCAAGGGGGGCGGCAAGGGCCTGGCCAACCGCTCCGACCAGGTCGGCCGCAACTTCATGAATCACAATTCGAGCGCCATGCTGGCGATCGATCCGCGCCGCAGGAACGATGCCGTCTACCAGAAGACGCTGATGCTGAACGACTACTACCTCACGGACGGCAGGGGCGGAAAACCGCTCGGCAATGTCCAGCTTCTCGGCAAGATCGACGGCAACATGCTCAAGGCCAATGTGAAACAGGTGCCGAAATTCGCGCTCGACTTCATGGCCGGCCATGCCATCGACTGGTACCTGATGTGCGAAGACCTGCCCGATCCCGAAAGCCGCATCATGGTCGACGGCAAGGACATCGTCATGCAATGGCGACGCTCCAACATGCAGTCGCTCGACGGCCTGACCAAGGTGATGCGCGCGAATTTCCGCGCCTGCGGTTATCCCATCGTGCTGTCGCGCCCATTCGACAAGCGCACGCCCTCGCACCAGTGCGGCACGGTGAAAATGGGCGACGATCCGGCGACGTCGCCGCTCGATCCGTTCTGTCGCACCTTCGATCACCGGAACCTCTTCGTCGTCGACGCCAGTTTCCTGCCGAACTCGGCCGCCGTGAATCCGGCGCTGTCGATCGCCGCCCAGGCGCTGCGGGTAGCGGATCACATCCGCAAAACAGAGCTTGCCGCATGACCCGCCCCGCAGCCATCGTCACCGGCGGCGCGCGCGGCATCGGCCTTGCCTGCGCCGAGGCGCTGGCCGACGCCGGCTTCGACATTCTCGTCGCTGACCTTGCCGAAACAGCCGCAGGCGAGCTCGCCGCAAACATCACCGCGCGCGGCGCGAAGTTTGCCTATGTCGGCTGCGACGTCGCCGATCTTTCCGCCCATGCCGCCCTTGTCGACGCCGCCATGCAAGCCTTCGGCCGCATCGATTGCCTGGTCAACAATGCAGGCGTCGGCGCCGTGGTGCGGGGCGACCTCCTCGACCTCAAACCCGATAATTTCGACCGTGCGCTCGGCGTCAACCTGCGTGGCACCGTCTTCCTCAGCCAGGCCGTCGCCAAGGCGATGCTGGCCAAGCCGGGCGATCATGCCAAGTCGATCATCACCATCACCTCGGTCAGCGCCGAGATGGCCTCTCCGGAACGCTCCGAATATTGCATGTCGAAGGCAGCGCTTTCCATGTGGGTGAAGAACCTGGCGCTCAGGCTCGCCCCGGAAAACATCGGCGTGTTCGAGCTGCGGCCGGGCATCATCCGCACCGACATGACGGCAGGCGTGAGTGCCAAATACGACGCGCTGATCGACGGCGGCCTGGTGCCGGCGAAACGCTGGGGCGAAGCCTCCGATATCGGTGCCATGGTGGCGGCGCTCGCTGCCGGCAGCTTGGGTTTTTCGACCGGCTCGATCATCAATGTCGACGGCGCGCTCTCCGTGCCCCGGCTGTGAACGGATGAGACAATGACCGACTACATCATCGTGGGCGCCGGTCCGGCCGGCTGCGTGCTGGCCAACCGGCTAAGCGAGGATCCCTCCAATTCCGTGCTGCTGCTCGAAGCCGGCGGCAAGGACTGGCACCCCTATATCCACATGCCGGCGGGTTTCGCCAAGATGACCAAGGGCATCGCCTCCTGGGGCTGGTCGACCGTGCCGCAGAAACACATGCAGGACCGCGTCTTCTGGTACACGCAGGCCAAGGTGGTCGGCGGCGGTTCTTCCATCAACGCCCAGATTTACACGCGCGGCAATGCCCGCGACTACGACGCGTGGGAGAAGGAAGAAGGGCTGGCCGGCTGGGGCTACCGCGACGTACTGCCCTATTTTAAGCGCGCCGAGAACAATCAGCGTTACGCCAACGATTTTCACGGCGACCAGGGCCCGCTCGGCGTCTCCAACCCGATCTCACCGCTGCCGATCTGCGAGGCCTATTTCCGTGCCGGCCAGGAGATGGGCATTCCTTTCAACCCGGATTTCAACGGCGCCAGCCAGGAAGGCGTCGGCTACTACCAGCTCACCCAGAAGGACGCCCGCCGGTCCTCCGCTTCGGTGGCCTATCTCAAGCCGATCCGCGACCGAAAGAACCTCACTGTCCGGACCGATGTGCTGGTCACCCGCATCGTCGTCGAGAACGGCCGTGCCATCGGCGTCGAGGTGGTCGACAGACCGGGCGGCCAGACAACAATCCTGCATTCCGACCGCGAGGTGATCGTCTCGTCCGGCGCCATCGGTTCGCCGAAGCTTCTGATGCAGTCGGGCATCGGCCCGGCCGACCACCTGAAATCGGTCGGCATCACGCCGGTACACGATCTGCCAGGCGTCGGCTCCAACATGCAGGATCATCTCGACCTGTTCGTCATTGCCGAATGCACAGGCGATCACACCTACGACAATTACGCCAAGCTGCACCGCACGGCCTGGGCCGGCCTGCAATATCTGCTCTTGAAGAAGGGACCGGTGGCTTCCAGCCTGTTCGAGACCGGCGGCTTCTGGTACGCGGATCCGACCGCCGCCTCGCCTGACATCCAGTTCCATCTGGGTCTCGGCTCCGGCATCGAGGCCGGCGTCGAGAAGCTGAAAAACCCGGGCGTCACCTTGAACTCGGCTTTCCTGCGGCCGCGCTCGCGCGGAACGGTGCGGCTGAAAAGCGCCGATCCAGCCGACCATCCGCTGATCGATCCGAACTACTGGTCCGATCCCTATGACCGCGCCATGTCGCTGAAGGGGCTGCGGCTGGCGCGGGAGATCATGCGGCAGAAGGCACTTGCCCCCTACGTGCTGCGCGAGGTGCTGCCCGGTCCGTCGCTCGCCAGCGATGACGAGTTGATCGACTATGCCTGCCGCACGTCCAAGACCGACCACCATCCCGTCGGCACCTGCCGCATGGGCCATGACGAGATGGCGGTGGTGACGCCGGATCTCAAGCTGCGCGGTATAGAAGGCTTGCGCGTCTGCGACGCATCGGTGATGCCGCGTGTGCCTTCTTCCAACACCAACGCGCCGACCATCATGGTTGGCGAAAAGGGCGCTGATCTGATCCTTGGCCGCGAGCCGCTGGCGCCGGCGGTGTTTTCCGGCAATCGTGCTGCTTAGGGAGTGGTAAAATGATCAGGCACTGTGTTTTCGCAAGATTTCGTAGTGATGTGTCCCCGGCCGACCGCACGGCTATCCACGCCGACCTCGAAGCGTTGCGGCAGGCGATCGAAGGCATGGAAACGGTTCATTTCGGCGCCAATGTCAGTCCGGAGCCCTTCGCGCGGGGCTTCAGCCATGGCTTCACCATCGATTTCCGCGATGCAGCGGCGCGCGACGCCTATCTCGTCCATGAGGCGCATCAGCGTGCCGGCGCCCGGCTGGTCGCGGCCCTCGAAGGCGGCACCGACGGATTGATGGTCTTCGACCTCGATCTTACGAAAAAGTGAACCGCCGGCCTTTCGAAGGCCGGCTGATCGCTGTTCTCTTTTGCCGACAAGGCGACATATCGTTCCTTTGGGGGTACAAAGGAGGACGCCTTGAACCTCACCGCCGAGCAGAAGAAAACCGTTCTGGCGTCATTTCTGGGCTGGACGCTCGATGCTTTTGATTTCTTCCTTCTGACATTTCTGCTCACCGACATTGCGGCTGAATTCCGGACCGATGTCCCCGCGGTGTCGAAGGCTCTGTTCCTAACCTTGGCGACCCGCTTCATCGGTGCGTTCTTCTTTGGCATGCTTGCCGACAAATACGGTCGCAAGCCGATCTTGATGCTGAACATCGTCAGCTACTCGGTGATCGGCGCGCTGGCCGCCTTCTCGCCCAATCTCGGCATCTTCCTGGCGTTGCGCGCCTTGTTCGGCATCGCCATGGGCGGCGAATGGGGCCTCGGCTCCTCGCTTGCCATGGAATCCATACCGCCGCGGGCACGCGGCATGGTCTCGGGTATCCTGCAATGCGGTTACCCCGCCGGTTACCTCCTGGCGGCGGTGGCCTATGGGCTGCTCTACGGACAGAAGGTCGGCGATTTCGTCCTCGGCTGGCGCTTCATGTTCCTGCTGAGCTTCATACCGGCGCTGATGGTGCTGTTCATCCGCTCGCACGTGCCGGAATCGCCCCCCTTCGTCGAGGCACAAAAGCAGGTCAGACCGGGGTTGCCGGAAACGCTGCGGAAGCACTGGCGCGTCGCGCTCTATGCCGTGGTGCTGATGATGTTCTTCAACTTCTTCAGCCATGGCACGCAGGACCTCTACCCGACCTTCCTGAAGAAACAGCATGGCTTTGATCCGCATACGGTGAGCTGGATCACCATCGTCGCCAATATCGGCGCCATTGTCGGCGGCCTGGCGTTTGGCGCGCTGTCGGAGAAGATCGGCCGCATCAACGCCATTACCCTCGCATGCATCATCGCCCTGCCAGCGATCCCGCTATGGGCCTACAGCTCCACGCCCTTCATGCTGGCAATTGGCGCCTTCATCATGCAGGTCGCGGTCCAGGGTGCCTGGGGTGTCATCCCGGTTCACCTCAATGAGCTTTCGCCCGGCGCGGTGCGCGCCACCTTGCCCGGCTTCATATACCAGGCCGGCAATCTCGCTGCCTCCTACGGCGGTCCGTATCAAGCGGGGATCGCGGAGGCACCCGGCGGCAGTTATGGCTACGCGCTGGCGCTGTTTGCCGGCGTGGTCGCCGTCTGCATCATCGTGGTCATCCGCTTCAGTCCGGAGCGGCGCGGTCAGGTAATGACGGTGCTGGGTTGAAACGTCAGCCCATCCTCAGCGCGATGACGCCTGCGACGATGCTGAGCGCGGCGGCACCGCGCCAGCCCGTCATTTTCTCGCCGAGCGCGTAGACCGAAATCATCATGGCGAACAGGATCGAGGTTTCGCGCAGTGACGCCACCGAGGCGATCGGCGCCTTGGTCATCGCCCACATCACGATCCAGTAGGCGGCGCCGGAAAGTACGCCGGTGAACAGCCCGGTCTTCCAGTCGCGCGCCAACACCGGAAGCGCCTTGGGTCCTCGGAAAACGAGGCAGAGCACCAGCGCCCCAAGCGCATCGCAGATGAACAACCAGGCGGCATAGCTTTGCGCGGTTGCGGCCAGCCGCGCGCCGCTGCCGTCTGACAGCGTGTAGCTGGCAATGAAGATCGACGTGCCCAGCGCAAATGCGACCGCGCGCAGGTTCAGCTTCTCCAGATGCGCCCCGCCACGAAACGACATCACCAGCGTTCCGGCCGACAACAGCAGGATGCCGACAACGGCAAGCGGTGCCGGCACCTCGGCGACGACGAACATCCCGCCAATCGCGGCCAGCAGAGGTGCCGTTCCGCGTGCCAACGGATAGGTCTGGGCAAAATCGCCGGCCTGGTAGGCCCCGATCAGGAAGGTGCGGTAGCCCATGTGGAAGATCACCGAAGCGGCAATATAGGGCCAGACTTCCGCCTTGGGCACCTCGACGAAAGGCAGCACCACGAGGCCAGCGACCCCCATGCCGAACGTCATCAAAGTGATCGACAGGAAGCGGTCGAGATGCACCTTGACCAGCGCGTTCCAGATCGCGTGCATGGCGGCCGCGGCAAGCACCGCGAAGAAGACGAAAAGCGTCATATGGAGCTCATCGACCTCCGGAGCCGGAGGGCGTTTCGAGATCGATGTCGACCCGGACGGGGAAGTGATCGGAAGCAACCTCGCCGATATCGGCGCCGACCGAGCGGACACGCCCGGCCAACGTGCCGCCGACAAAGCAATGGTCGAGACGGCGCTTTGCCAGTCTGCCGTCGATGATCTTCTCATGCGTATGGAAATCACCAGCCGGTTCAACCGCCACGGCGGCGGCATCGACGAAGCCGTCGAGATAGGCTGCTCCACGATGATATGGCGTGCCGCCGACGATGCGACGGTATTCGGCGCTGTCCGGCTCCATGTTGAAGTCGCCCAGCCAGATCGCCGCCAGCGGATTTTCCGGCTCGACCTCCCCATGTGTCCAGTTGCGCGAAGGTTCGTCGTCCACGCCGCTCCACGGTCCGCCTTCCCCCGGCGCCCGGCGATGCTGCGCCAAGAGATAGTCGATCTGGTCCAGCCGCTCTTCCGCGGCGATGTGCGCGAGGTGCAGCGAAAGCACCCTGACCGACCCGGCCGGCGTGCGGATCATGCATTCGAGCGCGGCGTTGCGGGTGTTGAGCGGACGCAGCGTACGGCGCATCGGCAGCGCGTGCAGCCGCGACCAGACGATCGGCAGTTTTGACAGGACCATGGTGCCGAATTGCCGGCGGCGGTTGACCAGACGGCCGTCCCGCCATTCGCTGGCATCCATGTCGAAGGCCGGGCCATACACCCAGTGATAATCAGGCAGAAGCCGTGAAAGCAGCTCCGGCTGGTCGTCGAAATTGCTGCGCTGCCAGTGCCGCTCGACCTCCTGCAAGGCGATGATGTCGGCGCCGGCAATCATGCGCGCGGCGCGCGAAAGATCGTAGCGCCCGTCGCTGCCGAACCCGTACTGGATGTTGTAGCTGACCAGCTTCATTGCTTATCCGGCTCACTTCCCGGTGTTGGCAGTAACGGTTCGGTCGATCGCTTGCAATGTGCAGGAGGACGGACGGGGCTTGGGCCAGCAGGGCGGCGGTCGAGACGCGGCATCTGCTAGTCGGTGGTCAACGGCTGGAACCGGCCTGCCGGCGACGCCGCCAGTTCCGCCCAGTCGATCTCTTCCTCCAGCCGGTGATAGGCTTCATCGCCGATCGTGCCGTTGCTGCGCAGTTCTTCCAGCGTGTCGCGCTGGCGGTTGATGGCGTAGAGCCGCAGCCGGTCGTATTCGGTCGCCGCCTGCGCGTCCTCCGGGTTTTCCGCGACCACGCGCTGAGCCTCGTATTGCTCGCGCACGACGGCCGCCGCGGCCGACGTCTTGCGGCTCAATACATCAAGGGCGGCCTGCATGATGGCAACCCGCGCCTGAGCCACTTCGCGATCGACACTCGTGTCCCGTTCGAAGTTGAGTATCCGCAGCAAGGGCTTCAAGGTCATGCCTTGCAACACCAGCGTGCCCAGAACCACTGCGAAGGCCGCAAGCACGATCGGGTCGCGGCCGGGAAAGCCGGCCGGCAGGGCAATGGCCACCACCAGCGTCACCAATCCCCGCATGCCGCACCAGCCGACCAGCACGGCGCCGCGAAATGTCGGCGCTTCTCGCCTTCTGTCTTCGCCGCTGAAACGGGCGAACCATCGGATGATCGCAACGTAACTCGCCACCCAGACGAGACGTGCCAGAATGACGACAACCAGCACCGTCGCGGCAAAGAGAAAGGCTCCGCCCTGCCCGTCGCCGGAGAGCCGGCCGACGATAGAGCGTGCCTGCAGCCCCATCAGCACGAAAGCCAGTACATTGAGCACGAACACCGCCGATTCCCAGACTGAATAGGTGCTGACGCGGCGTCTCGCCGACATGCGGCGCGGCGCACTGCGCGCAATGGTGATGGCATAGACGACGATGGTGATGATGGCGGAAAGACCGAGCCTGTCGGCCAGGATCCACACCCCGAATGTCCCGGCGAACTGCACCACGGTGCTGCTTGCGGCGTCGTCGATCCGGCTAAGTGTCAGCAGCGAGACACGGCCAAGCACATAACCAGCGGCCAAACTGCCAATCGTCGACAGCAAGATCACCGGAATGGCGTTGCTCAGCAGGATCGAGCCGAGCGCGGCCGAAACCGCCAACCGGTAGATCAGCAGCGCGGTGGCATCGTTGAGCAGGCTCTCGCCCTGCAGGATGGCGGTGAGGCGGTACGGCACCTTGAACTGGCCGAGCACGGCGCTGGCCGCCACCGCATCCGGCGGTGCGACGATGGCGCCAAGCGCGACCGCAGCCGCGATCGGCAGCCCGGCCATTTTCCAGCCGACGAAGGCAACGACCAAGGTGGTGAAGACCACGGCGCCGAGCGCCAGCAGCACCAGCGACAGCCTGTAGCGCTTCAGGTCGCGCAGCGACGTGTCATAGGCGGCATCGAGCAGCACCGGCGCGATGAACAGGGCAAGCGCCAGTTCCGGATCGATCTCGATCACTGGCGCACCGGGTACGAAGGCAATCGCGACGCCGGCCAGGGCCAGAAGGGACGGATAGGGAATCTCCAGCCGTCGCGACAGTGCCGTCAGCGCGACGGCGGTCAAAAGCAGGATAAGCGTCAGTTCGAAAAGAGCCATGGGCGTTTAAATCCATGCGACGGGAGTGCCTGCCTCGACATGCCTGGAGGATGCGGTGGATTGGCCACCAAACTCAAGCCCTCTGGCAGTACGTCTCAAACCGCCTTCAGCCGGACAGACCGAACGCGCGGCCAGGCCAGGAAAGGCGAGCCGACAGAAACATTTGCCTGATGCCAATTGGTCAAACGATGAGTCTTGACCTTTCAACGACAGCGGTCCTCTATTACCAACTGCAAAAGTCATATCTCGATATTTAGCTGATTGAAGAGTCCCATGCTGAGATTGTTCGCGACACTGTGCGCATTGATACTGCTCCCGCCAATGGCAACAGCGTCCGCACTTTACGAAGAACTACTGGTCGCGAAGGTAAAACTTCTGGGAACCCAGCGACCAGATCCGGGCATGGGACTCTGGGCGAAACAGACAAATGAGAGATTGATGTCCACACTAGAAGGGAAATGGGTCGATCTCGGATACTCCGATCTGACCAGCGAAGACCGCCTGAATAAATACTGCCGTGAATTTGGAGTCACATTCAGAAAATTAACGGACTATTCCTTTGAAGTCACCTCACAGGCAGTCCTCCGTCACGCGAAACAGCCGATCCATAAAGAGTATATTTTCAAAATGGGAATGTCCTACAACTACCGATGGAACATCCAGCAACAAATAGACAACCTCGGCGACTCGGAGCCCACCAGCACGCAGATATTGAGAAATGCCAACGGAACAAGCTCGTTGATGATGATGTCGCCAAACATCCTGCTGGAAGTTGATTTCGGCTTCGGAATGCCTTTCCTTTGGGGGCGTTGCCCGCCCTAATTGACCAAACGGCCTGTGCTACTGTCAATGCAACACCAGCATATCGCTCGACGAGAACGAAATCTCGGCCTTTTCACCAACCGCGGGCGGCGGCGTCGCCGGGCTGTTGAACGTGTCGAGCGACACCGTGTTGCCGCCGATGCCGACGCGAACACGGATCACCGAGCCGAGGAAGTGTACTTCGGAAATCTCGCCCGAAAGACTGGAATCACGGCCGGGCTGGCGGCCGAGCGAAATTGCCTCGGGCCGCAGCGCCAGCGACAGCATGTCGCCGGACTTCGAGCCGTTGAGCTTGCCCTTGAGCGAGACTTCCTGCGTGTTGACCTGCACCGTGCCGGATGCGGCGTCAGTGACCTTGCCTTCGAGCACGTTCAGCGTGCCAACGAAATTGGCGACGAATTTGGTTGCCGGCCGGTTGTAGATCTCGAACGGTGTGCCGACCTGCTCGGCCTTGCCGCCATACATGACGGCGATGCGGTCGGAGATGGACAGCGCCTCTTCCTGGTCATGGGTGACGAAGATAGTGGTGATGCCGAGCTTCTTCTGGATCGAGCGGATTTCCTCGCGCAGCGACACACGTACCTTGGCGTCGAGCGCCGACAGCGGCTCGTCGAGGAACAACAGCTTCGGTTTCGGCGCGATCGCACGCGCCAGCGCAATGCGCTGCTGCTGGCCGCCGGAGAGCTGATAGGGATAGCGGTCGGCCATCTGCGGCAGCTTGATCATGTCGAGCATCTCGGCGACGCGGCCATCGATATCCGCCCTGGGCATGCCGGCGACCCTCAGGCCGAAGCCGATGTTCTGCGCCACGGTTAGGTTCGGGAACAGCGCATAGGCCTGGAACACCATGCCGACATTGCGCTGGTTGGGCTTCAACCGGGTGATGTCCTTGCCGGCTACGACGATCTTGCCGGCTGATGGCTCCTCGAAGCCGGCGACCATGCGCAGCACAGTGGTTTTGCCACAGCCGGACGGCCCAAGAAACGAGACGAATTCACCCGGCTCGACGTCGAGATTGAAGTCCTCCACCACCGTGGTGGCGCCGAAGGATTTTCGGACGTGCTGGATGGAGAGGAATGGCTCGGCCATGGTTCTTTCTTTCAATCAATTCGGGCGGTTGGCGGACTTCGGCGCAAACCGCGACAGGACCTGGATCAGCGACATGCAACCCCAGGTGATCACGAAAGCAATAATGGACAGCGCTGCCGGTTCATAGGCTCGGTTGGCAACCAGGTTCTGCAAATAAGGACCGAAAGCGGGCCGATTGAGCAGACTTGCCATGGTGAACTCGCCGATGACGATCGCGAACGTCAGGAAGGCGCCGGAGAGCACGGCGATCAACACGTTGGGAAGGATCACGCGGGTGACGATCGTACCCCAGCCGGCGCCGAGGATCTGGGCCGCTTCCGTCAGCGTCCGCACGTCGATGGTACGAAGGCCGGTGTCGACTGCTCTGTACATATAGGGCAGCGCCAGCGCCGCGTAGCCGATGACCAGCAGAGCATTTGTGGCTGTATTGTTAGACAGGAACGGCAGGGGCGAATTCGAGCCGTACATCCTGATATAGCCGAAGACGATGACGATGGCCGGGATGACCAGCGGCAACAAGGTGATGAACTCGACCACCGGGCGAAGCTGGGGCAGACGCAGCCGGATCCAATAGGCGGTGGGCACAACGATTAGCACACCAAGAAGGATGGTGAAGACCGCCACGATCACCGAATACATGAAAGTTGTCTGGAACTGGCTATCGCCGAGCACGACCTTGTAGGCGTCGAAGGAATAGACGCCGCGACGCATGCGCAGCGAAAACTCGATCGTCGCGATGAGCGGTATGAAGAAATAGGCCGCGCCGAGGATGAAGACGACCCAGGCCCAGAATTTGCCAGCCTTCATTTGAGCCACCTCTCGGAACGGGAGCGGAACCAGATATAGAAGATGTTCGCCAGCCCGGTGATGAAGATCATGCCGAACGCAATCGCATAGCCGAGGTGGGCATTGTGCAGCACATCGCCGCGTATCTGCGCGTAGAGCAGGATGGGCACGATATTGAGCGAAGAGCCCGTTAGCGCATAGGCGGTGGCGATGGCGCCGAAGGCGTTGGCGAAAAGCAAGATCACGGTGCCCAGGAAACTCGGCCATAGCACGGGTATCACAACCATGCGCCAGTACTGCGACTGTGTCGCGCCGAGCGTCGCTGCGGCCTCACCCCATTCCTTTTTCAGCCCGTCGATCGCCGGCACGATGATGACCACCATGAGCGGGATCTGGAAGTAGACATAGGTGAGCGTCAGCCCCCAGAACGACAGTAGGTTGAAACCATGCGCATAGAGATTCAGCCCAACCAGTGTATTGAGCAGAACGGTAACCAGCCCAAGGCGGCCAAGCGTGGCGATGAAAGCAAACGCAAGCGGCACGCCGGCGAAATTCGAAGCCACCCCGGAAAAGGTCAGCGTTGCCGACCGTATCCAGTTCGGCAGACCGCCTCGTACGATGGCAATCGCAATGGCCAAGCCTGCAAAGGCGCCGATCAGCGACGAGGCCAGGCTTACCTTGATCGATATCCAATAGGCGGCAACGATGTTCGCCTGCGACAACGCGAAGATGTTATCCAGCGTGAATTCGCCCGCATCGTTCTGGAATGCGCCGAGCATCAGGTAGAGCGTCGGCAAAATCAGAAACATGATGGCGAAAATGAAGAACGGCGTCACCCCGAGCCACTGCGTCGGAAACCGCAAGGCGCGCGCTTCTCCTGGGGGCGCGGTCTTTCCCGCAATGGCCTGACTGGAAAGCGTAAGATCGGTCATGCGCCGGCTACCGTCTTCGAGGAAAGACCGGGCGGCCACGTGGCCGCCCGGTGGATTTCAAGTTACTTGACGTTGGCGCCGACGACAGCGTCCCAGTTCTTGGTGATGGCTTCCTTGGCCTTGCCCTGTTCGTCGAGCGTCGGGAACGCGGCGGCGGCATAGGATTCCGCCGGCGGCAGCTTGGCCAGCACATCAGCCGGGACCTTGCCGTTCTTGGCAAGATCGTTGAAGCGGATCGGGTGGCAATAGCCCTTCAGCCAGCCGATCTGCCCCTCGTCCGAATAGAGGTATTCCATCCACAGCTTGGCTGCATTCGGATGCGGCGCGAAAGCGCTGATCGCCTGCACGTAGACACCGGCGACAACGCCGGTCTTCGGCACGATGACGTCGACGGGCGGGTTGCCCTTCAGCGTGTCGCGGCCCGAAAGCGCGTTGTAGTCCCAGGTGACGAGGATCGGCGTCTGGCCCTGGGCGAGCGTCGCCGTCTTGCCGATGACCGGCACGAAATTGCCGGCGGCGTTGAGCTTCTTGAAGAAGTCGAGGCCAGCGGTGCCGGCGGCTTCACCAGCTGCCGCACCACCGGAAAGGCCGGCGGCGTAGACGGCCTGGATGGCCTGGTTCGAAGCGCGCGGATCACCGGCAAGCGCGACCGAGTTGGCGAATTCCGGCTTCAGCAGGTCGGCCCAGTCGGTTGGAGCTTCCTTGACCAGATCCTTGTTCACCTCGAAGGCGAGCACACCGTAATAATCGCCGTACCAGGCGCCATCGGCATCCTTGGCGCTGTCCGGGATCGAGTCCCAGGTCGACACCTTGTAAGGCATCAACAGGCCATCGGCCTTGGCGGTCGGGCCGAAGGACAGGCCGACGTCGATGACATCAGGAGCCTGCGGGCCCTTATTGTCCTTGTTGGCCTTGATCGCCTCGACTTCATCGCCGGAACCGGCGTCGGGGTTAAGTTCGTTGACCGTGATTTCCGGATATTTCGCCTTGAAGCCGGCGATGACGTCGCCGTAGCCGCACCAGTCATGCGGCAAGGCGATCGTGGTGAGCTGGCCTTCGGCCTTCGCGGCCTTGATGAGATCGTCCATCGAAGCAGCGGACGAAATCACCGACGACACCATGAGGGTCGCGGCCGAAAGGGAAAGCACCTTCCCCGTGAATTTGAACATGTGTTCTCTCCATTGAACTGACGCCGTTGGACGTCTGCGATGCGGTATCGTTTCCGTGTGACAGCCAGATGAAAGCTTTGTGAAACCGGCGCCTCGCAGCGTGAAAAGTTAACTCTTTTTAACGGACTGTAGCAATTAGCCATCACTTAATTTTCCGGCTAATCATTAATACGCCCTATATTGCCCCTTCCCCTTTCCTTTCCCCTCGTTTCCCGATCAACTTCCGCACCCCGGAACCAGCCTCAGACCGTCCCGGCGATAGCGTTTTCGAGCAGTGTCAGCGCCGCCTTCTTGGTCAGCTTGACGGGATTGCCGCCGGCAGTCGGATCGACCACCGCCATGTCGGCGATCAGCGCCTTGCGCTTCTTGTCCATGTCGAGCCCCTTGATCAGGCCCGGCAGCGCGTGCGGCACCTTCAATTCCTTGCGCAGCTTGATGATTGCCTTGGCGAAGCCGTCGAAGCCGCCCTTGATGCCGCAATAGGCGGCAAGCCTGGCAATACGCTCCTCGATGGAGTCCCGGTTGAAGGCCAGCACGTAAGGCATGAACACGGCATTGGTCATACCGTGATGGGTGTCGTAGAGCGCGCCGATCGGATGCGACAGCGAGTGGATGGCGCCCAGCCCCTTCTGAAAGGCGGCAGCACCCATGGCGGCTGCACTCATCATATGGGCGCGGGCGACGAGGTCCCCACCGTTGGCATAAGCCTTCGGCAGGTTCTCGAATACCAGGCGCACGCCTTCCACGGCAATGCCATCGGCCATGGGATGGTAGCCCGGCGCGCAATAGGCTTCGAGGCAATGGGCGAGCGCGTCCATGCCGGTACCGGCGGTGATGAAGCCCGGCATGCCGACCGACAGTTCCGGATCGGCAATGACGATTGCCGGCAAAAGTTTAGGATGGAAGATGACCTTCTTGGTATGGGTCGCCTCATTGGTGATGACACCGGCGCGACCGACCTCCGAGCCGGTGCCTGCCGTGGTCGGCACGGCGATGATCGGGGCGATCGCATCGGAGTCGGCGCGCGTCCACCAGTCGCCGACGTCCTCGAAATCCCAGACCGGCCGCGTCTGGCCGGCCTGAAAAGCGATCAGCTTGCCGAGGTCGAGCGCCGAGCCGCCGCCGAAAGCGATGACACCGTCATGCTTGCCCTTCTTGAACACCGCGATGCCGGCGGTGAGGTTGGAGTCCACCGGGTTCGGCTTCACCTCGGAGAACACGCCGTAGGGCACCTTGGCCTCATCGAGAATCCTGAGCGTCGAGGCGACGACCGGCAGTTTCGCCAGGCCCGGATCGGTCACGAAAAGCGGCCGCTTGATGCCGGTGGCCGCGAGCACCTCCGGCAATTCCTTGATGCGCCCGGCGCCGAAGCGGACGGTGGTGGGGTAGTTCCATTTGGAGATGAGCTTGGACATTGCTTGTCTTTCAAAAATCAGATGGCTTCGCGCAGGTGGAATGACTTCGGCCTCGTCAGATTGTCATAGCCGATGGCCGACAGCCCGGCGCCCTTGCCGGTGTCCTTGACACCGGTCCAGACCAGCGCCGGATCGAGATAGTCGCAGCGGTTCATGAACACCGTGCCGGTCTCGACCGCGTCGCCGATCGCCACCGCATGCTCGGTGTCGCGCGTCCAGATCGAGGCCGTCAGTCCATAGGCGCTGTCGTTCATCAAAGCGATCGCCTCTTCGTCGTTGCGCACCTTCATGATGCCGACGATCGGGCCAAAACTTTCCTCGCGCATGACGCTCATCTGGTGGTCGACTCCGGTCAACACCTCCGGCGCCAGGTAGGGCGAGCCGGGCTCGTCGTTAGCCACCTTCATGTTGATATGGGCCTTAGCGCCCTTGCGAAGCGCTTCGGCCTTCTGCTCGCGGATCAGGTCGGCGAAACGCGCCTGCGCCATCGGCCCCATCGTGGTCGCCTGGTCGAGCGGATTGCCGACGACATAGTTCCTGGTCTCGGCGATGAAGCCTTCGACGAACTCGTCATAGACCTTCTCGTGCACATAGATGCGTTCGATGCCGCAGCAGCACTGGCCGGAATTGAAGAAAGCGCCGTCGACCAGATTGGCGACCGTATGGTCCATCTTGGCATCGGGCAGCACATAGGCCGGATCCTTGCCGCCAAGCTCGAGGCCGAGCGTCATGAAGGTGCCTGCCGCCGCTTTTTCGATGGCGCGGCCGCCGCCGACCGAGCCGGTGAAATTGACATGGTCGATCTTGCCCGAACCCAGCAGTTTTTCGGTCTGGGCGTGGTTGAGAACCACGTTCTGGAACACGCCCTTAGGCAGGCCGGCCTTGTCGAAGGCCTGCTGGAAGCGCTCGCCGACCAGCAATGTCTGCGCCGCATGTTTCAGGATAACGGCGTTGCCGGCCATCAGCGCCGGTACGATGGTGTTGACGGCGGTGAGATAAGGATAGTTCCACGGCGCGATCACCATGACCACGCCGAGCGGATCCTTCTTCACATAGCGGCGGAAGCCGTCCTTCGGGTTGGAGGCCGGCACCGACTTGAGCGCCTGCTCAGCGATCTCGACCATATAGTTGGTGCGTTCCTTGACGCCGCCGAACTCGCCGCCATAGCGAACCGGCCGCCCCATCTGCCAGGCAATCTCCGGCACGATCTCGTCGGTCATCGCGACCAGCGCTTCCAGCATCGCCAGCATGTACTTGCCGCGCTCGACGATCGGCGTCTCAGCCCACTTCTCCTGCGCCGCTTTGGCGCGCTCGACCGCGGCGTTGATCGCCTGATCCGTTGCGATCGGACGCTCGGCGTAGATCGAGCCGTCGATGGGAGATTTTAACTTGACCGTTTCGGTCATTCGTTCAGTCCTCGCACTTCATGAATCTTGATTGGCGCCGCCGCCATTCCAGCGATGGCCCGAGAGGGCAGCGGCGGCTTGGTTTAATATCGTTCGAACCCTCTGTGCAGTTCCCAATCCGTGATCCGGCGGTCGTATTCGAACTGTTCCCACTTCGCCGTGTGGACATAGTGCTCGAGCACATCCTCGCCGAGCGCCTGCTTCAGCATCTTCGACTTGGCCAGCGTCTCCGTGGCATCGCGCAGTGTCTTCGGAATCTCCGGCAAACGGGAAGCCTGATAGGCGTCGCCGACGAAAGGCTTCTGCAATTCCAGCTTCTCGTCGATGCCGGCAAGGCCGGCCGCGATCAGCGCCGCGAAAGCGAGATAGGGATTGAGGTCGGCGCCGCCGATGCGGCATTCCATGCGGATGCCCTTGGTGCCCTCGCCGCACAGGCGGAAGCCGGCGGTGCGGTTGTCCTCGCTCCACATGATCTTGGTCGGCGCGAAGGTGCCGGCCTGGAAGCGCTTGTAGGAGTTGATGTAGGGCGCCAGGAACCAGGTGAATTCCTTGGCGTATTTCAATTGTCCGGCCGCCCATTGCTGGCCGAGCGTCGACAAGGTCCAGTTGGCCGTCTTGTCGAAGAACAGCGGCGTGTTGCCGTCGGCGCTCCACAGCGAGTTGTGGATGTGGCTGGAATTGCCGGCGAGCCCGTAATTGTACTTCGACATGAAGGAGATCGCCTTGCCTTCGGACTCGGCGATTTCCTTGGCGCCGTTCTTCAGGATGACGTGGCGGTCGGCCATGTCGAGCGCTTCGGCATAGCGCACATTGATCTCTTCCTGGCCCGGACCCCACTCGCCCTTGGAATTCTCGATCGGAATGCCGGCCGCTTCCATCTCGTTGCGAAGCCGGCGCATGACGCCTTCTTCCTTGGTGGTGATGCCGATCTGGTAGTCACCGATGTAGGGCGAAGCGGTGTCGAGACCTTGCCAGTGCTTCTTGCGGGCGGAATCGTAGCTCTCGTTGAACAGATAGAATTCGAGCTCGGAAGCGAAATAGCCGATATAGCCGCGCTCGCTCAGCCGCTTGACCTGCTTCTTCAGGATGGCGCGCGGCGAATGCGGCAGGTCGTCATGGGTGTGGTGGTCGAGCACGTCGCAGATCACCAGCGCCGTTTTTTCCAGCCAGGGAATGCGCCGCAGCGTCGCCAGATCCGGCTTCATGACGAAATCGCCATAGCCCTTCGACCAGCTTGCCGCCTTGTAACCCGGCACCGGTTCCATATCGATGTCGGCCGCCAGCAGATAATTGCAGCCATGCGTCTCGTCATGCGCGGAATCGACGAAATATTGCGCCAGGAACCGTTTTCCCGCCAGTCGGCCCTGCATGTCGACGATGCAGGCCAGCACCGTGTCGATCTCGCCATTGGAGACCGCTTTCTTCAACTGATCGAACGAGAAATTTCCGGCCATTCCTTTGGCGCTCCAGTGCTTGGTCGTTGAAAGGGAGAAACAAAACCATGGCCGGCGCGACGCCGGCCATGGCCATGATGGCGGATGTCAGTGGCCGGTTTCGCCGACCGCCTGTTCGGCAGCTTTGATCGCCGCCTGGCGCTTGGCAATCTGGTCACCGATCGGCGGACCTTGGAAGCGGCGGCTCTCGAAGCCGAACCAGAGCACAGCGGTCAGCAACAGAAAGCCGATGGTGATGTAGAGCACCTTGTCATTCGGCGGCTGGACGGCAATGTAGAAAATGATCGCCATGCCGACGACAGACAGGGCGCAGAACAGCTTGAACAGGCCGCTGCCGAGATTCCATGGACCGGGGCTCGGCCACTTCGCCGTTCCGAAAGCCATCATGCCGAGCACGATCGGAATGATGAAGGAGAGGAACAGGAAGACCAGCGTCGAGTTGACCACGATGGTATAGATATTCGTGCCGCCGATCGAGATGAACTGGGCAAGGAAGACATAGATGATCTCGAGGATCGCAGCGGTCCAGATGGCGTTGACCGGCGTGCGCCAAGTCGGATTGACCTTGGCGAGTGAGGCCGAGCCGACCGGCATGCCGCCGTCACGAGAGAAGGCGAAAAGCATGCGCGAAGCCGAGGTCACCGTGGCCAGACCGCAGAGGAACTGCGCGATCAGGATTCCCAGATAGAGCAGTTCCTTCAACCAGACCGGCAAGATCGCGTCCATGGTGGCGAAAAAGACGTTCCAGCCCTGCTTGGCGCCCGCAGCCAGGTCCGGGATCGCCAGAACGATGGCACACAGCATCACCCAGCCGATCAGCGAGGACCAGACCACGGACGAAACGATCGCCCGCGGAACCGAGTGCGCAGCCTTCAGCGTCTCTTCCGACGTATGTGCCGAAGCATCATATCCGGTGATGGTGTAGACCGGCAAAAGCAGGCAAAGCAGGAAAAGATAGCTCATGGAGTCGGTCTGCGGGAAAACGCCGCCGCCGGCGTCACCTGAGTAATTGGTGAAAGTCCACAGCCGCGTGACGTCGATCGCCGGGGCAAACACAAGGCAGGCCACGATCAACACCGCGGTCGTGGCGAGAATGATGAAGCCGGAAGCATCGGTCAGCATGGCGGTCAACTTGATGCCGAAATGATTGAGCAAAGCCTGCAGCACGGTAATCAGAGCGACGAACCCGACAATTTCTCCAGGAGTCCCGGTTATCCCGAACCAGCTCCCGAACGTTCCGGTGAAGAAGAACGCGGTGCCGATGTTGATTGCGCCGAGCACGGTGATCAAGCCAAGCAGGTTGAGCCAGGCGGTCAGCCAGCCGGTAAAGCGGTTCCCAAGGATCGAGGCCCAGTGATAAAGACCGCCAGCTGTCGGGAATGCCGAGGCGATCTGTGCCATGGCGAGGGCAAAGAAACCGGATACGGCGCAACCGACGATCCAGCCGATGCCGGCACCGGCACCGCCGATCGAAGACGTGGCTTGGGCGAAGGAATTGATCCCGCCTGAAAGGATGCAGATGATCGAGAACGAGATCGCGAAGTTCGAGAAGCGACTCATGCTTCGCGACAATTCCTGGGCATAGCCCATTCCGTGGAGAACCTTTAGGTCCTCGTGCTTGTCGACTTCCGTGTAGTCTTGCGCTGACATGTTAGTCCCCTTTGTTTCTTAGCTGGCCGAAAGTACTGACTTTCCTACTGCGCGTTGTCGGGAGCCCATGGCCTCCTCTGGCTCCAGATCCGAAAAAATGCCGGTGAGCAGATCCGCCCATTTCCGCTGCCCGGTCTCGCCGGAGATTTCGTCGTTGCGGATCTCGATCATCGCGCAGGGCAGGCCGCGCGAACGTGCGTGCCGTTCCAGCGTGAAATAGACGCGGTCGGCCGGCGAATAGGGCTGGTTGACGCCGACGGTTACGCCGGCAAGCCGCTTGAGTGCCGCGATCAGCGGCGCCGCCAGGCGGCGATCCTCGTCATGGATAATGCCGATGTGCCAGGGCCGGTTTTTGGACTTGTAGACCGGCGTGAAGGAATGGACGGAGACCAGCCGCGTCTCCTGGCCGCGCGCCAGCCGCTCCTCGACGATGCGATCGATCGTGCTGTGAAATGGCTGCCATGACAGGGCCACCCGCGCCGCGAGCTGCTTTTCGGACAGGCCGGTATTGCCCGGTATGGCTGTCGTTTCGCTGACCCGCGGCACCAGGTCCGGCGCGTCGAGCGGCCGATTGCAGTCGACGACCAATCGCGAAATCCGGGTTTCGACCAGCGTGGCATCGAGTGCCTGCGCCATCCGCGACGCAACCGGCAGCGCACCGGGATCCCAGGCGATGTGGCGCGTCAGGTCCTCGGCGGCGAGGCCGAGCGTACCGAATTCGGTCGGCAGGAAATTGGAAGCGTGGTCGCAGGTCAGTACGAAAGGGCTCGATCCGCCGGGGTTCGTCACCCGCACGGTATCAGACGATGCAAGGCTGGCGGGCCGTGCTTTCTCCATAGTCTGCCGTCCCCGGGGAGCGCTGTATCGTATGTTACGTATTTTGCCTCATTGCGTCCCTACGGATGATTTCATACAGTTTGTTTGGCTTTGTCAAATGCGATCTGGGGAAAAGACCGTCGACGGGCCAGGGTGGGGAAAAGATGATTTCCAACATTGCCGAATTGATCGCCGACCGTATCGGCGCGATGCCCGCCGGCGAACGGCGAGCGGCGCAGACGCTGATCGCGAACTATCCGATGATCGGCCTGAAGACGGTCGCCGAATTCTCATCCGCGGCCGGCGTCTCCTCGCCGACGATCCTGCGTTTTGTCGCCCGGCTCGGCTTCCAGAACTATCCCGAGTTCCAGTCGAGCCTGCAGGACGAACTGGCGGCGCAATTGCAGTCGCCGGCGATACGAACGCTCAATCCGCCCTCGCCCAATGGCGGCACGGTGTCGCCCATGCTGGAAGCGACGCTCGACAACATGCGCGAGACCTTCAGGCATCTGTCCGACAGGCAGCTTGCCGACATTGCCACCAGGCTGGCCGAGCGGCGCGGCAAGACCTTCCTCATCGGCGGCCGCTTCACCGATCCGCTGGCGCGCTACATGGCAGCCCATCTGGCCGTCATCCAGCCCGATGTCTTTCACCTCGCCGGCCAGGAGAGCATGTGGCGCGACAGGCTGATCGACATGGGCAAGCGCGACGTGCTGGTGATCTTCGACATCAGGCGCTACCAGGACAGCCTCCTCCGCTTTGCCGAGAAGGCGCATCAGCGCGGCGTGCAGATCGTGCTGTTCACCGATCAGTGGCTGTCGCCGATCGCCCGCTTTGCCCGCCATGTCATCGCCGGGCGAACCGCCGTGCCTTCCGCATGGGATTCCTCGGCGGCGCTCTTCGTCGTCGCCGAAACCCTGATCGGCGCCGTCACAAGGCAGCTCGAGGCCGACGGCGCCCGGCGCATCCGCGAGATGGAAGGCCTGCGATAAGCAGATTCCCCGCGGCATCGCATCGGCTCCACTACGGCGTCCCGAATTCACGTTACCGAGATTTAATGTGCACGATTGCGTGATAATTGCCATAAACCGATGATATCGGGGTGTGGCGTGGCCGGTTGTTGCCGCCAGCCCGCATCGTCGCTGCATCCGCTTCCACCTGGAACCCAGCGGACGATTGTTGCCGCTGGAGCATCGATGTCGAGCTGGAAACAGATTGTCCTTGCATTTGTGATCGTGGCCGCCGCCGTGGTTGCGTGGGCGCGTTTCTACCCCGGCGCTCCCGAAGTGCTGGCACGCTGGGGGATGGACTGGGCGTATGGCGCGACGCCTTCAGCAAAGGACACCGCAGCGGCTGGCGCCCGGCAGACGGAGCGCACCCGGATTGCCACTATCGTCGCGTCGCCAGCCAGCATGGCCACGATCAACGACCGCCTGCAGGCGATCGGCACCGGCCGCGCCAACGCCTCGGTGACCGTCAATCCCTATAGTTCCGGCCGCCTTGCCGAACTGCTGGTCGAATCCGGCAGCCATGTCGACAAAGGGCAGATCATCGCCACGCTCGATTCCGAGACGGAGATCATCGCCCAGAACCGGGCCAAGCTCGCTTTGCAGGATGCCCGGTCCAAGCTCGACCGCGTCAAGTCGTTGCGTGCCTCGAACGCCGCGACGCCGGTCGCGGTCGCCGATGCCGAAGTGGTGCTGGCCGGCGCCAAGCTGGCGCTTCAGGATGCCGAGCTTGCGCTGCAGCGCCGCTCGATCCTGGCGCCTATCGCCGGTACCGTCGGCATCCTGCCGATCTCGGCCGGCAACTATGTGACCAACCAGTCGGCGATCGCCACGCTTGACGACCGCTCCTCGATCCTGGTCGATTTCCAGGTGCCCGAGCGCTTCGCCGCCGCTGTCAAGGTCGGCGCGCAATTGACGGCGACGCCGATCGCCAATCCGAGCAAGGCCTATACCGGGACGGTGTCGGCGATCGACAACCACATCGATGAAAAGAGCCGCACCCTGCTGGTCAAGGCCAAGATCGCCAACCCGGCCGATTCGCTGCGCGCCGGCATGTCGTTCTCCATCACCATGAAATTCCCCGGCCAGACCTATCCGGCCGTCAGCCCGCTGGCGATCCTGTGGGGATCGGAGGGCGCCTATGTCTGGCAGATCGAGGACGGCAAGGCCAGGCGGTTGCCGGTTCGCATCATCCAGCGCAACACCGAGACCGTATTGATCGACGCGAAGATCGACAGCGGCGACATGGTGGTCACCGAAGGCACCCAAAGTGTCAGCGAAGGCGGCGAGGTTCGCATCGCCGGCCAGGACCAGCGCGCCGCCAACGCCGCGGAAGGCTCATGACCGGTCCCGCCAACGCCTCCAGCGACACCGGCTTCACCGCGCTGTTCATCCGCAGGCCGGTCATGGCCTTCGTGCTGAACACCCTTATTGCCGTTGCCGGCCTCGCTGCCTTCTACGGTGTCGAGATCCGCGAATTGCCCGACGTCGACCGTGCCGTCGTCACGGTCTCCACCACCTTCGAAGGGGCCGCCGCCGAAACCGTCGACCGCGAATTGACCGACACGATCGAGGGTGCAGTCGCCCGCGTCTCCGGCGTCAAGTCGATCTCGTCTTCCTCCTCCTTCGGCTCGAGCCGTGTCACCATCGAGTTCAACGACGGTGTCGATCTCAACGTCGCCGCCTCGGACGTGCGTGACGCGGTCGGCCGCGTCGCCAACCAGATGCCGGACACGGCCGATCCGCCGCGCATCGTCAAGGCCGACGCCAATTCCGACGCGGTGATGCGGCTGGCGGTGACCTCCGATACCATGTCGATCCAGGACATGACGGTGGTGGTCCAGGACCAGATCGAGGACGAACTGGCCGCCGTGCCTGGTGTCGCCGACGTCCAGGTCTATGGCGACCGCGACAAGATCTTCCGCATCGATGTCGACCAGAACAAGCTGGCCAGCCTTGGCTTCACGGTCGCCGACCTCAGGGCGGCGCTTGCCTCCGTCGCCTTCGATTCCCCGGCCGGGTCGATCACCACGACAAACCAGGACCTGATCGTCCGCACCACGGCCGACGTGACGACGCCTGAGGAATTCGAGAACATCATCATCGGCGGCACGACGCGCATCCGCGATGTCGCGACCGTCACGCTAGGCCCCGATGTCGGCCAGACGACGCTGCGTTCGGACGGCAAGACCGGCATCGGCATCGGCATCATCCGGCAGGCGGAATCGAACACGCTGGACATTTCGACCGGCGTCCAGGCCGCCGTCGCCAAGCTGCAGGAGAACCTGCCCAAGGGCATGTCGATCAAGATCACCAGCGACGACGCTGTCTTCGTCAAGGGTGCGGTGCACGAGGTCGAGATCGCGCTTGGCCTGTCGGTCACCATGGTGCTGATCGTGATTTATGTCTTCCTGCTCGACTGGCGCGCCACGCTCATCCCGGGCCTATCGATGCCGGTCGCCATGATTGGCACCATAGCCGCCATCTATCTGGCCGGCTTCTCCGTCAACATCCTGACGCTGCTCGCTTTGGTGCTGGCCACCGGCCTTGTCGTCGATGACGCCATCGTGGTGCTGGAAAACATCGTGCGACGGCGTAACGAAGGCATGGGCCCGCGCGCGGCCGCCGTGCTCGGGGCGCAGGAGGTTTTCTTCGCCGTCGTCGCCACGACGCTGACGCTGGTCGCCGTCTTCGTGCCGATCTCGTTCCTGCCGGGCCAGACCGGCGGCCTGTTCCGCGAATTCGGCTTCGTGCTTGCGATGTCGGTGCTTTTGTCCTGCGTGGTGGCGCTGACGCTTTGTCCAATGCTTGCCTCACGCATGCTGACCAGCGCGTCGCTACACCACGAAGGCGGCCATGGCATTGGCGCGCGCATCGGCGGCGTCCTGAATGCCGGCTACAAGCGTGCCCTCCATGCATGTCTCGACGCGCCGTGGATCGTGGTTCTGGTCGCGGTTCTGTTTGCCGGCATCGCGTTTGCGCTGTTCGGCACCATCCGCCAGGAGCTGACGCCAACCGAGGACCGCGCCGCCGTGCTGTTGCGCATCAACGCCCCGCAAGGCGTCAGCCTCGACTATACGACGCAGCAGATGCAGAGGATCGAGCGCCTGATCCAGCCCATGCGCGATTCCGGCGAGATCCGCTCGACCTTCGAAAACGCCGGCCAGAACGGCTCCTACAATTCCGGTTTCATGGTGATGACGCTGGCGCCGTGGGACGAGCGCAGCCGCAGCCAGCAGGAGATCATGGCCGAGATCAGCCAGTTGACCAGGCAGGTGCCCAGCGTGCGCATCTTCCCGGTCCAACCCAACAGCCTCGGCATCCGCGGCGCCGGCAATGGCCTCCAATTCGCGCTGGTCGGCAACGACCGCAAGGCGCTTGGCGACGCGGCGGTCAAGATCATCGCCGAAATGCAGAAGGATCAGCGTTTCCAGACGCCGCGCCTGTCGATCGACCCGACGCAGCCGCAGCTCGCCGTGGCCATCGACCGCGAGCGCGCTTCCGATCTCGGCATCGACATCACCGGGCTCGCCAACACCATGCAAGCCATGCTCGACGGCAACGACGTCGTCGATGTTTACATCGCCGACCGTAGCTATGGGGTGAAGCTGGTCTCGACCACCAACCCGATCAACGACCCGACCGATCTGGAAAATGTCTTCCTCAAGACGGCGGATGGCCGCTTCGTGCCGATGTCGACCATCGCCACGCTGACCGAGCGCGCCGTGCCGCCGTCGCTCTCGCGCGAACAGCAGCAGCCTTCGGTGGCGATTACCTCGAACCTCTCAGGCAATTTCGCGCTTGGCGATGCGCTGACACGCGCGCAGGAGATCGCCGCGCCGCTTCTGCCGCCCGGCAGCCGCATCCTGCCGCTGGCCGAAGCCGCGACTTTGGGCGAAACCAACAGCGCCATGGTCACCATCTTCGGCTTCGCGCTGGTCATCATCCTCTTGGTGCTGGCCGCCCAGTTCGAGAGTTTCGTTAGCGCCGTCATCATCATGGCGACGGTGCCGCTCGGCCTTGCCTGCGCCATTTTCGCCTTGCTGCTCTCGGGCACCAGCCTCAACGCCTACAGCCAGATCGGCCTGGTGCTTCTGGTCGGCGTCATGGCCAAGAACGGCATCCTGATCGTCGAATTCGCCAACCAGCTGCGCGACCGCGGCATGGGCGTGCGCGAAGCGATCGAGCAGGCCTCCACCATCCGACTGCGGCCGGTGATGATGACGATGATCTGCACAATCCTCGGCGGTGTGCCGCTTGTGCTGGCCGCCGGCGCGGGCGCCGAGGCGCGCGTGGCGCTCGGCTGGGTCATAGTCGGCGGGCTTGGCTTGGCCACCGTCTCGACGCTGTTCCTGACACCGGTCGCCTACCTCCTGCTTGGCCGCTTCGTCACCCCGAAGACCCACGAGGAAGCACGGCTGAAGCGCGAACTCGAGGAAGCCGCCTACACCAATGTGGAACCGGCGCAATAGAGATAGTTATTTCAGCAGCCGGCCTTCGATCGACCAGCGGGCGGCAAGGAAGTTCAACACAGCCGCTACGATGACGCCGCCGATCTTTGCCGGCCACACACCGGTGATACCGGCGAAGAGTGCGATCGACAGGCTGGAAACGCCGAGCGAAATCAACGCCCCAGCCGTGACGAACCGCAGGAAGGCGTCATGCAGCCGGATGGCATGATTGCGCTCGAACGACCAGAAGCCATTCGCCACGAAAGAGAAGATCACGGCGATCGACCACGAGACGACATTGGCGGACAGCGGCGGGACATGCAGCTTGAGCAGCAGGGAAAAGCCGGCAAGATCGATGGCCGTGTTCGCCAGTCCGACAAGCGCAAAACGGATGATCTTGCTGCCGGTCGAACGCTGGGGCTGTTTGCCGCCGCTCATCCCATGCCGTCCATGATCTCGACACCGGCGCGGGCCAGGCGCGCGCCGAACGCATCCGAGGCCAGAACCCCAAGTTCCACTTCGCGCACGCCTTGCATCGGGTCGCGCGCGCACAGTGTTTCGTCGACATGGCCGGGGTGGCACATGAACAATCCATGGTCCGGCAGCGCTTCGACCGCAGCCTCCAGCAATGGGGCAAATTTTTCGGGTTGCCGCCAGTCATAGATGCCGGCGAGCGGCTTCCAAACGGCAAAGCCGGCGCGTTGCATCGATTGGTTGAAGCCGGCGGCCACGGCAGCGATTGCCGCGATCTTCGGTACGGCGGCATCGCCCAGCGCGGGAGCGCCGCGCAACACCGGCCTGTCGGCAGCTTCGCGAAAATGCGCCCGCAGCCATCCGCGCACGACGGGCAGGAAATGCACGTGCTGATGTCCGTCGATGAAGTCGGGCTTGCGGCCCAGCGCCTCGACGAAACGACTGTACTGCGCGCCGAGTTCGGCATGGACGTCGCGCCCGTCGATCCGGCCGCGCAAGACCGGCAGGGCCAGCGAACGAAGCGGCGGCAGCCGGCCCTCAGGCGCCAGGCTCGATTTGCCCGTGACGGCTGGCTGGTCCGTAAGGGTCAGGTGCAGTCCGATCGCCGCGTGGCCGCACAGTGGCCTTATACGCGCCGCCGCCCCAGCCCATTCCGGAAAACCGGTCATGCAGCTGGTGCCGGTCAGGCGTCGCCGGTCGAGCAGGTCGAGAATCCCGGCGCAAACCCCTGGCGCCAGGCCGTAGTCATCGGCGATCAGGCGAATGCGCCGCGTCATCCGCGGGACGCGCCCGGGGCGCCGTCCGAAACGTCGCTGCGCACGACATCGCGCACGATATACACCGGACGGTCCTTGCTCTCCGACAGCGTGACCCAGACATATTCGCCGATCAAGCCAAGGAGGGTGAGGTTGAGGCCACCGAGCAGGACGACGGCGACCATCAGGCTGGGATAGCCAGGCACTGCAATGCCGTAGAACATCACTTCGAAGAACACCTTGGCGCCGTAAACGACGCCCGCCAGCGCCGCCAGCATGCCGCTCAGACTGATGATGCGCAGCGGGATGACGGAAAACGACGTAAAGCCTTCCAGCGAAAAGGCGATCAGGTTGAGCCGGCTCCATTTCGATGTGCCGATGGCACGGTTCTCCGGCGAATAGGGTATGGCTTTCTGGCGGAAGCCGGCCCAGGCGAACAGGCCCTTGTTGAAGCGCCGCTTGTCGCGCAGGCTGGTCAGCGCGCGCGCCACGGTACCGCGCATGACGCGAAAGTCTCCCGCATTCTCGGGGATATCGAAACGCTGGCTGCTGTTGATCAGGCTATAGAACAGCTTCGCCAGCTGGCTGCGCCGCCAACTGGCCTCGCGCCGGTCGTTCTGGGCGTAGACGACGTCGATATCGGGGTGTTCCACCAACTCGGCAATCATCTGCAGGCTGACATCCATGGAATGCTGAAGGTCGGAGTCCATGATCAGCACCATGTCGCCGCGCGAATGGTCGAGGCCGGCGAGCACCGCGACCTCCTTGCCGAAATTGCGGCTGAGCCGCACGACCTCCCAGGAACCCGACAGCGCCAGCGAAAACCGCTCGGCGCCATCGTCGCGACTGCCATCGTCGATCAGGATCTTATGGACGGCCATGCCGAAACGGCTTGATACCGCTTCCTCGAGCCTCTCGAGCAGCCCGGCAAAGGCCGACGCCGACTGCGCCTCGTTGAAGAAGGGCGCTACGATATCGAGTTTCTGCCGCGACTCAGCCATGTGCAACGGGTCCGACATTCACCGCCTTGTCGCGCGCTCTGGCCCAGAACCACCAGATCAGCGAACAGGCGATGAAGGTGACCGCGAGCGGCCGGAACCAAGGGTAGAAGAAATTATGCATGTGGCGCTCGACGCTGGTCAAACCTGTGAGGAACAATACCGTCGACAGCACCGAAGCCAAGACGCCACCACGCTCCTCCCGCCACAGTGTGGCGATAGCGAGACCGGCAGGCACGGCGATCATGGCATAGGTATTTGGCTCGACGCGCGGATTGAAGACGCACATGTAGAAGGCGGCCGTCAGGAAGATCGCCAGTCCGGCCATCCCAGGCTGGAGCTTGCGGTCGAACCAGAGGACGATCGATAGCGTAAGCAGTGCCACGACGACGCGCACGATCGTGGCGGCGAATTCAGGCATGGGCACTCCCGCCGAGGTGAAAGGCGCCGTGAAGTCGGTGGGGACAAAGTGGCCGGACTGGTCGACGGCCATCGAGGTCAGCATGCGGGCGAAATCACCGTACTGCGCGTTGAGATAGCCGGCAGGTGCGAAGGCATACGGTATGGCGAGCACGAACAGCACCGCCAGCACGAGCACGGGTATCAGCCGCAGGCGCAGGGCTCCCACCAGCAAAAGCATGATGATGGCGGTCGGTTTGGCAATGATGGCGACCGAAGCCCAGAAGAAGGTCTCGGCGCGCCGCCCTTCGAGCGCCGACAGGGTCAGGAGCCAGCAGGCGGCGGTCAAGAGGATCGTCGCCTGGCCGTTGCGGATCGCACCCAGCGCCATCGGCAGGGCAAGGAAGAGCCCGAAGGAAAGCAGCCACGGCAATTCCCCGCCGCCTATTTTGCGCACTTGCCGCATCGCCGCGAAGGTGAGCGCCGCGAAGCCCACCGCATGCCACACCACGCCGCCCAGATACGGTCCAAGCTTCAGCACCGGAATGTAGAGTGCGGCAAAGGCCGGCGCGTAGAGATAGCCCATCTCCGACTGGAGATTGTACAGCGGCTGACCGCTGAGGAATGCCTCGCTGCCATATCCGTAGGCCTGCATCACCGTGCGCGTGTGGGGCGACCATAGCACCAGGCCGAGAACGACCAGGAACGCCCCGACCCACATACCCAGCCCCAAACGGTCGAAAACCGGCTTGGAAATCGTCATCAACACACCCCGCACGCCATCGCGGAAGGCGCCTCAGCCTGGCGTCGTCCCGGCATTCGATGGCGGCGGCATATCACGGACAAAGCGACCAGGCATAGGGGGCTCAATGGCGCAAGCTACGATCCGGCCGTTCCGATAGCGCCGGACACGTGATTGTGTCGAGCGTCGAGAGCAAGGTCACCGCTTTAAGGCCGAATGAACACCTTGCCGTTGGGCTTGGCCAGTTCCGCCGGCACGCGTGCCATTGCCTCGGCCAGCGGAATGACCGCCGTCACGTCGGTCGACCAGCGTCCATCGGAAAAACGCTTCTGCGCCTCGAGGATCGCCGGACCACGCCGATCTTTGAATTGCCGCATCCATTCGCTCAGCCAGAAGCCCTCGATGTGCTTGTGCTGGAAGATCAGTTGGCCGGGTTCGCGGATGACCGTGGCCTCGGGATCGAGCCGGCCGTAGATGATCCAGCGCGCCCGTTTCGGCATTGCATTGAAGATGGCTGAAGCCAGCGGGCCCGTGACAGCATCGAGGAAGATGCGCGGCTGTTCGGCCTTCATCACCTCGCGCAGCGTGGCCTCGAAATCCGGTGCCTTCTCGTTGAGGACATGCGCCGCGCCAAGCTCTTTAAGCATGGCGATCTGCTCGTCGCGGCGCACGGTGACAACAGGCCGGACCCCTTCCTCGCTGGCAAGGCCGATGATCAGCTTGCAGAGCTGGCTGGCGCCGGCGGTCATGACGAAGGCCTTCTCGCCTTCCTGTTTGACGATGTCGAACATGGCGATCGCGGTCAGCGGATTGACGATCATCGCGGCGCCGTCCTCGTCGCGCACCGTATCGAGCAACGGAATGCAGGCCGCCGCCTCGGCGACGGCATATTCGGCCCACGAGCCCCAATTGCTGAGACCGGTGGCGAAAGCGACACGCTTGCCGACGAGGCTTTTGGGATAGGCCTCCTCGCCAGCCGCGACGACCGTGCCGACGCCCTCGAAGCCGGCCGGCCGACCTTTGGCGCGAGGCTGGCCATACTGGCCCTTGATGAAGGCGACATCCGATGGATTGATCGAAGCCAGGCTGACCTTGATCAGCACCTGGCTCGGTCCGGGCGCAGGCACGGCGATGCTGCCCGGCTCGAGATAGGGCTCAATCGCCTCGAGCGCACTGCCGCTCGGCGTCCTGGTATAGCCGTCACCGATCAAGAGCAGCGCCTTCATTTCGGAGGGGATGGTCATCACTGACACTCCTTGGTTGCCGCGGGAAAACCCGTATGTGGCCAGCCGAACTGCCGCTCAGAGCTTCTCCTGCGTGTACTTCTTCAACTCCGTACGCGCCACCTGGCGGCGATGGACTGCGTCAGGCCCGTCGGCGAGGCGCAGCGTCCTCAGATGCGTCCACGAGCGCGCCAGTGGCGTATCCTGGCTAATCCCCTGGGCGCCGAACATCTGCACCGCCTCGTCGGTGACCTTGAGCGCCACGCGTGGCGCGACGACCTTGATCTGGCTGATCCAGGGAGCGGCGGCCCGCGCGTCGCCCTGGTCGATCATCCATGCCGCCTTGAGGCAGAGCAGGCGGGCCATCTCGATCTCCATGCGGCATTCGGCGATGATGTCGAAATTGGCGCCAAGCTTCGCCAGCTTCTGGCCGAAGGCGTCGCGGCGCACTGAACGCTGGCACAGCATCTCCAGCGCCATCTCGGCCTGCCCGATGGCGCGCATGCAGTGATGGATGCGGCCGGGGCCGAGCCGGCCTTGCGCGATCTCGAAACCCCTGCCCTCGCCCAGGATCAGGTTCGACGCTGATATCAGCACATTGTCGAAGCGAAGATGCATGTGGCCATGCGGCGCGTCATCGTCGCCATAGACCTGCATCGGACGGACCTTGGTCACGCCCTTCGTGGCCGAGGGTACCAGGACCATCGAGTGGCGGCGGTGCTGCGGCTCGTCATCGCCGCCGGTCCGCACCATGACGATGTAGATGGCGCAGCGCGGATCGCCGGCGCCCGACGCCCACCATTTCTCGCCGTCGAGCACGTAGTCGCTGCCCTGCCGCTCGCAGCGCATGGAAATGTTGGTGGCGTCAGAGGAGGCGACATCCGGCTCCGTCATCAGATAGGCCGAGCGGATTTTTCCGTCCAGCAACGGCTCGAGCCATTCCCGTTTGTGCTCGGCCGACCCGTAGCGTTCCAGAACCTCCATATTGCCGGTGTCCGGTGCCGAGCAGTTGAATGTTTCGGCGCCGAGATGCGCCTTGCCCATCTCCTCGGCCAGATAGGCGTATTCGACAGTGGACAGGCCGTAGCCACGTTCCGAGCCGGTCAACCAGAAGTTCCACAGGCCGCGCTCCCGTGCGGTCTTCTTCAGCCCTTCGAGGATCTCGCTCTGGCGTTTGCTGTAGACCCAGCGGTCGCCGGCCTTGCCGACTTCGCCCAGAAACTCCTTGTCGAGCGGCATGATCTCGTCGCGCACCATGGCCGCGACGCGTGCGTGGATCGGCTTCAGCCGCACGGTCATGCCGAGATTCATCTGCGTCATCGGTCGCTAACCCTTCATGCAGGCCGGGCATTTTATCCGTGGCAAGGATGACCGTACTTCGGATAGCCTTGTCAACGCGAACTGTTTGCCGGCGGGCGAAGGCGCGGAGAATTTGGATGAGCTATCTGGATGAGCTGTTTTCGGTTGCCGGCAAGACCGCGCTGGTGACGGGAGCGGCGACCGGCATCGGCCGCATGGCGGCAACCGCGCTGGTCAAGGCCGGCGCTAGCGTCATGATCGCCTCGCGCAAGGGCGAGGACTGCATCAAGGTCGCCAGCGAGTTGAACGGACTTGGCGCCCCGGGCCGGGCGGAGGGCTTTGCCGCCGACGTTTCCAGCGAGGCTGGCATTGCCGCCCTGGTCGGTGAGGTCAAGGCACGGACCGAAAGACTGCATATTCTGGTCAACAATGCCGGCGTGTCCTGGGGCGCGCCGCTGGAGAGCTTTCCCTATCACGCCTGGGCCAAGGTGTTCGGCGTCAATGTCACCGCGGTCTTCCATCTGACACGCGAATTGCTGCCGCTGCTTGATGCTGCCGCAAGCGACGCCGATCCGGCCCGGGTGATCAATCTGGGATCGGTGATGGGCATGCAGCCGCTGGCCGACGATGCCTATTCCTACACCGCCTCCAAGGCCGCCGTGCATCATCTGACACGCACGCTGGCGTTCGAATTCGCTGGCCGCCGCATCACCGTCAACGCCTTCGCACCAGGCCCATTCCAGAGCCGCATGACCGCATTCGCCACCGGCACGGACGAACAGGCCAGGCATGTCGGAAGCCATGTCCCGATCGGCCGCATCGGCACGCCGGATGACATTGCCGGCGCAACGCTCTATTTGTGCAGCCGTGCAGGCAGCTATGTCACCGGCGCCATCCTGCCGATCGACGGCGGGCAGTCGGTGCAGCATGGGTTGACCTTATTCAAGGAATGACATTTTCCGGCCGCAGAAGCCGGGAGTGAAACAGGAGGACATGAGCGTGGAACCGATCAGTCTCGATGTGCTTCTGGCCAGTGTCGGCAAGGAGGTCGGCGTTTCGCCCTGGCGCGTGGTCACGCAACGCATGATCGACCAGTTCGCCGACGCCACCGACGATCACCAGTTCATCCACTGCGATCCGGAGCGGGCCAAGCGCGAAACGCCGTTCGGTGGCACCATCGCGCACGGCTTCCTGTCGCTGTCGCTGTTGTCGGCGATGACGTTCGAGACCATGCCGCCGCTGGAAAACGGCAAGATGGGCGTCAACCATGGCTTCGATTCGCTGCGCTTCCTGGCGCCGGTGAAGACTGGCGCGCGCATCCGCACCCATTTCGTGCTGGCCGACGTCAAGGTCAGGCCATCGGGCTGGGTGCAGACGGCGCATGACGTGACCATCGAGATCGAAGGTTCCAAAAAGCCGGCGCTGACCGCCCGCTGGCTGACGCTGACCTTGCTTGAACGTCAGCCCGAGACGGTATGAGCGACCCGAACGCGCTCGACCAGGCGGCGCTTGCGCCTTACCTCGAGACGCACATCCCGGGCTTTTCCGGGCTCGCGGCAATCGAAAAATTCAAATCCGGCCAATCCAACCCGACCTATCTCCTGACGGCGGCAAGCGGCCGTTACGTGCTGCGCGCCAAGCCGCCAGGCCAACTCTTGAAATCGGCGCACCAGGTCGACCGCGAATTCCGGGTGATGGAGGCGCTTTCGGGCACCGCCGTGCCGGTGCCCAAAATGCTGCATCTGTCGGCCGAGGGCTCGCCGATCGGTCGCATGTTCTACATTATGGGTTTCCTCGATGGCCGCATGTTCTGGGATCCGGCACTGCCTGAGGCCCGCGACAACGATGAGCGCGCCGCGATCTACGATGCCATGAACGCCACGCTTGCTGCCCTGCACGATGTCGATGTCGAGGCGGTGGGTCTCAGCGATTTCGGCCGCCCCGGCAATTACTTCGAGCGGCAGCTGGCACGCTGGACCAGCCAGTACCGTGCCTCCGAAACCGGCACCATTGCCGACATGGATCAACTGATTGCCTGGCTGGACACCCATATGCCGACCGATGACGTCAGGGTCTCGCTGGTGCATGGCGACTATCGGCTGGACAACGTGATCTTCGCGCCGGACCAGCCGAGGGTACTGGCGGTACTCGACTGGGAATTGTCGACATCAGGCCACCCCTTCGCCGACATCGCCTATCAATGCATGCAATGGCGTCTGCCGCACGCATCCGGCTTTCGCGGCCTTGGCGGCATCGATCGCTCGGCACTCGGCCTGCCCAGCGAGGAAGACTATGTCGCCGCCTATTGCCGCCGACGTGGGCTGACCGGCATCGGCAACTGGACATTCTTCCTCGCCTTCTCCTTCTTCCGGCTGGCGGCAATCTGCCAGGGTGTCTACAAGCGGGCGCTCGACGGCAATGCTTCCAATCCGGAGAAGGCCAAAACCTATGGCGAGGCGGTGAAACTGCTCTCGCACCTCGCTGCCGAACTGATCGAAAAGCAGTCGTAAGGGGGACGTCATGGGTCGCTTCCGACGCCTGCCGCTTGGGAACCCGCGGCGCCCTTGTTCGTTTCCGTACAGCGTATATAATTTAGCCAAGGCACCAACCAGACAAGGGCAACGGACTTGCCGCTGAGCGTCCAGAAACGCCGCGAGAAACAAAAGGCCGAACTGCGCTCGGAGCTTGTCGCGGCCGCACATAAGCTCGTCCAGGAAGAAGGCTATGAAGGCCTCACCATTCGCAAGCTGGCCAAGCGGGTCGGCTATGCGCCGATGTCGGTCTATTCCTACTTCGCCGACAAGCAGGACATCCTCTTCGCGCTGGCCGAGGACGCATTCGAAACGCTCGCGCGGCGCATCGAAGAGCACCCGTCCGACGATCCGATCGAGGCCTTGCAGGCGGTGATGACCGAATATGCCGCCTTCGGGCTCGGCAATCCCAACGAATACCGCACTGTCTTCATGACCGAAAAGACCAAGCTGCCGGAAGGCAGGAGCTACGAGGACATGGAGGAAGGCAACCCGGCGATGAAGGTGCTGATCAGCAGGGTCGAGGCCTGCGTCGCCGCCGGCAAATTGCGTGGCGATCCGCGCGCCATCGCCACCATGCTGTGGGCGGTCGGCCATGGCACGATCTCGCTGCTGATCACCTTCCCCTTCTATCCCTTCGGCGACGCGCAGGCTTTCGTGAAGCGGATGTGCGACTTCACCCTTGCCACGCTCAGCACGCAAGATGTGCCGCCATTGACCGAGACACCGGTCAACTGCTGAGCGCGACCTCTTCGTTTTTCCAGATTTCCTCACCGCCTCTCCCAGCCAGAATGGGGCGGATTTCTTGGTTAACAAAAAGTCTACCGTACGCGTACAATTCCTCTTGAACTTCGCGATTGACGGACGTATCTGTACAGAGCAACGTACATGTACGGAACAAAATTCACCCGTCGAAAACGGAGACTGATCATGAAAAAGACACTCCTCACCCTCGCCGCCGTCCTGGCACTTTCGGGTTCGGCCTTTGCCGCCAACAACATCTCCCACGCGGTCAAGCACCCGACTGCAGCGACCTGCGTCGACACCAAGACCAATGTGAAGCTCGATTGCGCTTCGACCGGATCGGTCGCCAAGAAGGCTTCCGCGGAAGCCACAACCGACGGCAAGGGCCCCAGGCTCGGGATCACGGTGAACCCGTGGATCATGCCGAGCGCCTACTGAGATTTTCCGAAAGTCTGGCCGGCTCAGCCGGCCAGATGGTGATTTCAGGCGACCGAGACCGGCAGCCTGGTCGCTGAACTTTCGAAGGCCGCGTCGATCAGCTTCTGCATGTCGGCGGCGCGCCGGAACGACGGATCGCCGTTCCGTCCCGTGTCCAGCGCATCGGCGAAGCGCCGGGCATTGTGCTTGACGTCAGGCGGCGTCAGCATCCGCCAACGGTGCTGATCGACGTCATCACCCAGGCAGGCCGACAGCCGCGAAACCTTGCCGTCGGTCTCGACCTTGATCGCGCCCGTGGTGCCGTGCAGGGCCAGCGACAAATCATTGCCATGGCCCGTCGTGTAGCGGCTGGCCATGATCGTGGCCAGCGCGCCTGAGCTGAGCCGCGCCGTTATCGCCAAACTGTCATTGACGTCGAGCACATAGTCGCCGATGCGGTCGCCCTCCGCCTTCGGAAACGTCACCAGATCGGCATGCAGCGAGACGATATCCTGGGCCGCGCCATAGGTCGCGAAGTCGAGGATATGGATGCCGACATCGCCCAGAACACCCGTCGAACCGTGCCGGCTCGACAGGCGCCACAGCCATTTGTCGTCGACACGCCAGTCACCCCAGAACTTGCTGACCAGCCAGCTTTGCCGGTAGTTCGCCTCGACATGGCGCAACTCGCCGATCTCGCCGGCCTCCACCATGCGCCGCGCCTCGTGGATCACCGGCGTGTTGCGATAGGTCAGGTTAACCATGTTGACGAGCCCGGCCGCCTCGGCGGCTTCGCTCATCGCAAGCGCATCGGCATGGTTCGGCGCCAGTGGCTTCTCGCAGAACACATGTTTCCCGGCGGCCAGCAGGGCCAGCGTCGTCGCCTTGTGGACCTGGTCCGGCGTCGCGTTGATGGCGGCATCGAACTCGCCCCAGGCGATCGCAGCTTCGAGGCTTTCGAAGAAATTGCTTATTTTGTTGGCGTCGGCGAACGCCGCCGCGCGGCCCGGCAGATGATCGACGCAAGCGACGATGGTACAGCTCGGAACCTGACCGAACTCCTCGATATGATGCGCCGCGATCCAGCCGGTGCCGAGCAAAAGCAGGCGATGCATCAGCTCAGCCCCTTCTCACCGTCGGCATGCAGGCGCAGGCCTTTCTGGACGATCTTCTCCTTGGCCTTGTCCGTCGGCACATTCGGCGCGTTGGTGATGCCGGACCATGCCGGGGCCGGGTTGTGCGCCCAGTGCACGGCGTTGCGCAGCACCTGCTGCACGCCTTCATTGTGATAGATCGGATAGGTCTCGTGGCCCGGTGAGAAATAGAAGATTTTTCCCGCTCCCCGCTGATAGGTCAGGCCGGAGCGGAACACCTCGCCGCCCTCGTACCAGGAGATAAACACCGTCTCCAGCGGCTCTGGCACCGCGAACGGCTCGCCATACATTTCCGTCTCGCCGATCTCCAGGCATTCGCCGATGCCTTGCGCGATCGGGTGGCCGCGATTGATCGCCCAGACACGCTCGCGCTCGCCCGCCTCGCGCCATTTCAGCGAACAGGGCGTGCCCATCAGCCGCTTGAAAATCTTCGAGTAGTGGCCGGAATGAAGCACGATCAGCCCCATGCCTTCCCAGACCCGCTTCTGCACGCGCTCGACGATCTCGTCCTTGACCTCGCCATGGGCGGCATGGCCCCACCATAGAAGCACGTCCGTGGCCGCCAGACGTGTCTCGCTCAGGCCGTGTTCGGGTTCCTGCAAGGTGGCGGTGGTCGCTTCGATGCGCTTGTCCTGGTTGAGCGCGGCGGCGATCGTGCCGTGCATGCCCACGGGATAGAGGTCGCGCACGGCGGCATTGGTCTGTTCATGGACGTTCTCGCCCCAGACAACGGCTTTAACAGGCATTTTTCCTCTCCAAAGCGCTTTGAATATCGCATCCGATGAGGTCTTGGGAAGATGTCTGTCGACCAAAATTTGTGAATCAGGGTTTGCGGGTCTTGCGGCCGGGGACGGCCTTGGCCTTGCCGGGTTTCGCCGGCGCGCCAGGAATGGACGATCCCGTAATCGACACGGGATCGCTGGCTGGAAACGTGTCCTCGAGGCCTTCCTCGAGTTCCTCTTCGGCGTCGGCCTCGCGATGCCGCTCATGTTCGAGCGAACGGACCGCCGCGGTTTTCGGCGATTTCGGCGCGGACTTCGACGGCATCGGCAGTTCTCCCTCGATTTGTCGCCGCACAACGGACGCGGGCGGCAAACGCACCGGGGTCAGCCGGCGGCGTCGCGGGCTCCCTCGGACAGGAAAGTAAAGACATAGTCCGAGAAGGAACGCCAGCACTCGACCCTGAAGGCCTCGTCGGCCGTGCGCAACAGCACGATCTCGGCCTTGCCCAAAATGGTGCGCGAAGCGGCGCCCACCGGGAAGACTTCGAGCGACAGATCCTGCGGGCAGCCCGAATTGATCGCGGCTTCGGCCGCCGGGCCGGTGACGGAAATCGCGATGTTGCGATGCGAGATGCCGACCGACGAGTGCAAGGCTGAAACCTTCGCGCAATCGGCGAGCGGGTCCTTGCCGGTCTCGTCGATGACAAGCCACTCGTCCGGCCCAAGCCACAGCGCCGTACGCCCGCCCTTCGACGCCGATGTTTTCGGCTGCTTCGGCAGGGTCACGCCGAGCGCCTTCGACAGAGCGGCGACCGAAGCTTCCGGCGCGCGCAGCGAAATGCGCTCGGCCGGCGGCAGCACTTCGACCTTGACGCCCGTTGCGGAGACAGTGCGCCCGGCCAATGCCGGACGCCGCTCCGCCGAGGGCGAAGCAGTCGCGGCCGTCTTTGCAGCAGCCTTAGCCATTGAGGCGCCCTCCCGTCTCGTCGAAGAACACCATGCCGGTAATCTCCACTTCGATCACTCTGTCCGGCATCGGCACGTAGAGCGTATCGCCCATCCGGTCACGCCCGCCGGCGACCAGCGCCAGGGCGATGGAACGGCCGCAATTCTGCGACCAGTAGCTCGAGGTGACGTGGCCGATCATCTTCATCGGGATTGCCTGCTTCGGGTCCTCGACGATCTGCGCGCCTTCTTCCAGCACCACCTTGGGGTCCTTGGTCTTCAAGCCGACCAGCTGCTTGCGGCCCTTGGCGACCAGGTCCGGCCGCGCCATGCCCCTGATGCCGACGAAGTCGGCCTTCTTCTTGCCGACCGCCCAGTCGAGGCCGGCATCGTTTGGCGTCACCGTGCCGTCCGTATCCTGGCCGACGATGATGTAGCCCTTCTCGGCGCGCAGCACGTGCATCGCCTCGGTGCCGTAAGCGGTGGCGCCATGCTTCTGGCCCTCAGCCCACAACGCTTCCCAGACGGCCTGGCCATAGTCGGCCGGGACATTGACTTCGAAACCGCGCTCGCCGGTGAACGACATGCGGAACAGCCGTGTCGGCACGCCACAGATCTTGCCTTCGCGCACCGACATATGCGGCAGCGCTTCATCGGACATGTCGATGCCTTCGACCAGCGGCGCGATGATGTCGCGGGATTTCGGACCCTGCACGGCGATGACCGCCCATTGCTCGGTGATCGAGGTCAGCCAGACATTGAGATGCGGGAACTCGGTCTGGAGGTAATCCTCCATGTGGTTCATGACGCGCGGCGCGCCGCCCGTCGTCGTGGTGACATGGAAGCGGTCCGGTGCCAGCCTGCCCACGACACCGTCATCATAGATGAAGCCGTCCTCGCGCAGCATGATGCCATAGCGGCAGCGGCCCGGCTCCAACTTTTCCCAGGGGTTGGTGTAGAGCAGCTCCATGAACTTGGCCGCATCCGGCCCGACAACTTCGATCTTGCCCAGCGTCGAGGCGTCGAAAAGGCCGGCCTGATTGCGGACCCCAACGCACTCGCGGTCGACCGCCGCATGCATGTCCTCGCCGGCTTTCGGGAAATACCAGGCGCGCTTCCATTGGCCGACATCCTCGAACACCGCGCCTTGCGCCTCGGCCCAGGGATGGATTGCCGTCTTGCGGGTCGGGTCGAACAGCGGCCCACGCGCGTGGCTGACGATCGCACCGAAGGTGACAGGGGTGTATGGCGCGCGGAACGTGGTCAGGCCGACCTCCGGGATCGGCTTGCCCAGCGTTTCGGCGGCAATCGCCAGGCCGTGCATGTTGGAGGTCTTGCCCTGGTCGGTCGCCATGCCGTTGGTGGTGAAGCGCTTGACATGCTCGATCGAGCGCATGCCTTCATGCACCGCCTGGCGGATGTCCTTGGCGGTCACGTCGTTCTGGAAATCGACGAAGGCTTTAACCGTCGTGTCCGGTCCGGCGCCGGGCGCCGCACCTAGCATGCCGCGCGACCAGCTCTCCGAGGCGTCCACCTTCGGCTTGGTCCCCTTGGCGGCTTTCGCGCCGGCATCCTTGGCCGCCTTGACGCCCGCCGCATGGGCCTCGTCGACCGTCGCCGCCAGTCCGTCGGTGCCGTTGCAGGCGCCGACCGAGACGCAGTCCTGCGCGTAGGTGCCAGGCACGAACCGCTTGGTCTCGTCGTTGAAGGCGACCTTGCCGCGCGACTGCGAGAACAGATGCACCGACGGTGTCCAGCCGGCCGACATCAGGATCGCATCGACCGGAATTGTGCGTTCGCCGCCGCCATTCTTCGGCTGCACCGTCATCGACGACACCCGCAACTTGCCGCCGGCGCGGATCACAGCACGCCCGGAATTGATCTCGATGCCGAGCGCCCTCGCCTCGTCGATCACCGGGCCGGTCGGGTTGTCTCGCAAATCGACGATCGCCGCCACGTTGACGCCGGCCTTCTTCAGGTCGATCGCGGCGCCGTAGGCCGAGTCATTGGCGGTGTAGACACCGACATTTTTTCCGACCGCGACACCATAATGGTTGAGGAAGGTGCGCGCCGCGCCCGCCAGCATGACGCCCGGCCGGTCGTTATTGGCGAACACCATGTGGCGCTCGATGGCGCCGGAGGCCAGCACCACGCGCTTGGCGCGGACCTGCCATAGCCGTTCGCGCGGCAGGTCATGGCCGGGAGCCTTCAGGTGATCGCTGACGCGCTCGACCAGGCCGACGAAATTCTGCGCGTAATAGCCGAACGCCGTGGTGCGCGGCAGCACGCGGACATTGTCCATCGCACCCAGCCTGGCGATCGCCGCTTGCGCCCAGGCAAAGCCGTCCTGGCCGTCGATTTTCGCGCCAGACTCGAAGCGCAGGCTGCCGCCGAACTCGGCCTGCTCGTCCGCAAGGATGACACGCACGCCGGTCTCCGCCGCGGCAAGCGCCGCCGCGATACCAGCCGCACCGCCGCCCAGTACCAGAACGTCGCAATGGGCGTAGCGCGAGGAATAATGGTCGGGGTCCGGCCTGTCGGGAGAAACGCCAAGACCGGCTGCTTCGCGGATCTTCGGTTCGTAGAGGCTCTTCCAGGCCGCCTTCGGCCACATGAAGGTCTTGTAGTAGAAACCGGCCGAGAACAGCGGTGATGCCAAATCGTTGACCGCGCCGACGTCGAAGGACAGCGACGGCCAGCGGTTCTGCGAATTGGCGGCAAGCCCGTCATAGAGTTCCTGTACGGTGGCGCGCACGTTGGGCGTCTTGCGCGCGTCATCACGCACGATCTGCACCAGGGCGTTGGGCTCTTCCGCGCCGGCCGAGAGGATGCCGCGCGGGCGGTGGTACTTGAACGAACGGCCGACCAGATGCACGCCGTTGGCAAGCAGCGCCGAAGCCAATGTGTCGCCCTCGATGCCGGCATAGGACTGGCCATCGAAGCTGAAGCGGGCGGTCTTGGCCTGGCTGAGGCGTCCGGCGCCGGGAATGCGCAACGCGCCGCTCATTTGGCAAGCCCTTCGTTGGAGTTTTTGGGCAGCTTGGAAGGTTTCGGCTCGCCGGCCCTGTAGGTCATGACGAACTTGTCGGTGACGGTGTCGCGCACCGCGTTGAAGAAGCGCGCGCAGCCATGCATGTGCCGCCAGCGCTCATAAATGATGCCCTTGGGATTCGAGCGGATGAAAAAGAACTTCTCGAAATCGTCGTCGCTCTCGCCGACCATGTTGGCCGAGCGCGCGATATGCGCCTCGCCGGCGTTGCGGAATTCGAGTTCCGGGCGCTCTTCCTCGCAATAGGGGCAGCGGATGAGAAGCATCGTGTTTGTTCCTACAATTCGCCGTGGCCGACGCGCGCGCCGGGGGGTTGGTCGCAAAGCTTCTGGCCCATGGTCATGAAGGGAGCGACGAGTCGCAGCCGCTCCTCGACGCTCGTCGCCGCACTGAAGAGATCGCGGTTGGCCATGTTGCCGAGCGTCAGCTGCATCGGATCGGTCGTAACGATGACGCCACGCGGTTGGAAATCCTCGTCCTCATCCAGCCCATGCGGCCTGCCCTCGAAGAACATCACCACTTTCTGGCCGACACTCCAGACGCAGGCGAGCATTCCCTCGTCGACGGAAAACGGCCAGCCGGCCTCGTTTCCGGCACGGCTGATCGGCTGTAGCCGCACCTCCTGCGCCGTGGGAACATGGAACATGCCTTGTTCCCCCGCCAGCATCAGCGGCATCGCGACTGCCACTTCGGCCATCATCAGTGCGCCACCGCCGCCGCCGCTGCCTCGTCGATGAGGCGGCCGGTGCGGAAGCGTTCGATGGTGAAGGGCGCGTTGATCGGATGCGGATCGTCCTTGGCTATTGTGTGGGCGAAGACATGGCCCGAGCCAGGTGTCGCCTTGAAGCCGCCCGTGCCCCAGCCGCAATTGACGTAGAGGCCGGGCACCGGCGTCTTGGCCAGGATCGGCGAGCGGTCGGGCGTGACGTCGACGATGCCGCCCCACGAACGCAGCATCTTCATGCGCGTGAAGATCGGGAACATCTCGCAGATGGCGTCCAGCGTATGCTGAAGAATGTGAAGTCCGCCGGTCTGTGAATAGGAAACATATTGGTCGGTGCCGGCGCCGATCACCAGCTCGCCCTTGTCGGACTGCGAAATATAGGCGTGCACCGTGTTCGACATCACAACGCAAGGCACGACCGGCTTGACCGGCTCCGACACCAGCGCCTGCAGCGGATAGCTCTCCAGCGGCATGCGCACGCCGGCCATGTTCATGATGACCGAGGAATGGCCGGCGGCGACGACGCCAACCTTCTTGGCGCCGATGAAACCGCGCGTCGTGTCTACACCCATGACCGCGCCATTGGCCGCCCGCTTGACGCCGGTGACCTCGCAATTCTGGATGATGTGGACGCCGCGCGCCGAGGCGCCCCGCGCATAACCCCAGGCAACCGCGTCGTGGCGCGCCGTGCCGCCGCGGCGCTGCAAGGCAGCCCCGACGACCGGATAGCGCGCGTCTTTCGAGGTGTTGAGCGGCGGACAGAATTCCTTGGCCTGCTCCGGCGTCAGCCATTCATTGTCGATGCCGTTCAGCCGGTTGGCATGGACATGGCGCTTCAGCACCTGGATGTCGTGCACATTGTGGGCGAGCATCATGACGCCGCGCGCCGAATACATGACGTTGTAGTTGAGCTCCTGGGAGAGCCCGTCCCACAGCTTCAGCGCATGGTCGTAAATCCCTGCGCTCTCGTCATAGAGATAGTTGGATCGGATGATGGTGGTGTTGCGGCCGGTATTGCCGCCACCCAGCCAGCCCTTTTCCAGCACCGCGACATTGGTGATGCCGTGCACGGTCGCGAGATAATAGGCCGTCGCCAATCCATGACCGCCGGCGCCGACGATGATGACGTCGTATTCCTTCCTGGGCTCAGGCGAGGACCATTGTTCCTCCCAGCCCTTGTGGCCGCGCATGGCCTCGCGGGCGATGGCGAATACAGAGTATTTCTTCACGGTCCAGCCTCGCGCCAAAAGGTCTCGCGGATTGCAGCCGGGTCTTCCTTCGGCCCAGCGCGCGAGGTGTATCACTAGCGAAACGGCGCTGCCATCCTTGCGCTGTTTGCGACGGCGCTTGCCGTTTTGCGCCGTGCTGAAAAAGAGGTATCCGGTCTGGCCCCTGTGATTGGCTTCAGTCACACTTCCCGGCGTCGGGGGATTCGGAGGATGATGGTGGGCAACGCCTGGTGGAATCTCACATTGCGCTTCCTGCTGGAGCTGGCGGCCTTGCTTGGCCTCGGCATGGCAGGCTGGAGTCTTTTCGAGGGCTGGTGGCACTGGATCCTGGCCCTTGCCCTGCCACTCATCGCTGCAGCGTTGTGGGGGATTTTTGCCGTGCCCGGCGATCCGAGCCGTTCAGGGAGTGCACCGGTACCGGTGCCTGGCGCTGTCAGGCTGGCGCTGGAATTCGTCGTCCTGTTCGGCGGCGCGGCCGGTTTCCATGTGGCAGGCCATGCCGCCACGGGCACCATCATGGCCGTGCTGATCGTCATCAGCTACGTGTTCTCGCTGGATCGATTGGCCTGGCTGCTGCGGCAATAGTTTGTGCGAGCCTCTGCGGCTTTCGGGTGGCTGCTGTCCTGCCGATTTGCGACGAAGCATCCGATCGCCGGCAAAGCTGGCGCGAAGGACAAGGATGCCAGACATGCTCGCACTTTCCAACAAGATCGCCATCGTCACCGGTGCCAGTTCCGGCATCGGCCGCGCCACCGCCAAACTGTTCGCGGAGGAAGGCGCCAAGCTGGTCATTTCCGCTCGCCGGCAAGCGGAGCTTGATGCACTCACCGTTGAAATCGAGGATGCCGGCGGCACGGCCGTCGCTCTCGCGGGGGATGTCACCGACGAGACCTACGCGAAAGCTCTCGTCGAGCTGGCGGTCGACAGTTTCGGCGGTCTCGACATCGCCTTCAACAATGCCGGCGCCGTCGGGCTGATGGGTCCGATACCGGCGATGTTGCCTGCGACATGGCACGGGACGATGGACACCAATCTGACCAGCGCCTTTCTCGGTGCGAAGTATCAGATACCGGCCATGCTCGAGCGCGGCGGCGGCTCGCTGATCTTCACGTCGAGCTTTGTCGGTTACACCGCCGGCATGCCGGGCATGGCCGCCTACGCCGCGGCCAAGGCCGGCCTGATCGGATTGACACAGGTGCTGGCCGCCGAATACGGACCGAAGGGACTGCGCGTCAACGCGCTGCTGCCGGGCGGCACCGACACGCCAGGCGCGACGACGACCACGCCTGAGGCCCGCGCCTTCGTCGAGGGCCTCCACGCCCTGAAGCGCATGGCGCAGCCGCAAGAGATCGCCCGCTCCGCGCTTTACCTTGCCTCCGACGCCTCGAGCTTCACCACGGGAACCGCGCTGTTTGCGGATGGCGGCGTGTCGATCAACCGGACGTGAAGGATTTTTTGCGGGGACAGGCCTGTTCGTCGTTGTGACGCAGGCCGCCGGTCTTGCTTTTTCGGCGCGATTTGGCGATTCCGTTTCTATCTAAACGGGTCTTCTTGCCAAGACGGGTCCTGGAACCATGATGCTGATCCGAACCTATGTCGCCCAGAGTGCAATCGAAGGCGTCGGAATGTTCGCCGCCGAGCCCATCCGGAAGGGCGCCTCGATCTGGCGCCTGGATCCGGATTTCGATCGGCTGATCCCGATGGACAAATACGAGACGGCGCCGCACCCCCTGAAGGAATTGCTCGACCGTTACGCCTATCCGAGCCCGGACAAGCCCGGTTTCATCGTCTATGAGGTCGACAATGGCCGCTTCATGAACCATTCGGCGACCCCGAACACCGATTTTTCGCAATATGGCGGCGCCACCGCGACCCGGGATATCGCCGTCGGCGAGGAGATCACCTGCGATTACGGTGAGTTCTTCGAGGATTTCGAGCGGCTGCACCTGGCGACGGCGTAACAGGCACCCTATCTCCAGGCGACCGTGGCAATTTGGCTGTCGTCCGTCATTTCGACTGTGGACAGCGAGGCTTGATTCTGCTATCAGCCGCCACAATTCGTGGTGTCGAGCGCCGCGGAGGCTTGTGGCTATGGCTGCTTGCCTGTTGATATCAAACCCGAAAGACAGGATTGCCCGTGCAGGTACTCGTCCGCGACAATAACGTTGATCAGGCGCTTCGCGCGCTGAAGAAGAAGATGCAGCGCGAAGGCATTTTCCGCGAAATGAAGATGCGCGGCCACTACGAGAAGCCTTCCGAGAAGCGCGCCCGTGAAAAGGCCGAAGCCGTTCGCCGCGCCCGCAAGCTGGCCCGCAAGCGCGCACAGCGCGAAGGCCTGCTGCCGATGACCCCGCGTCCGGTTGCTGCTGGCGGTGCCGCCGGTGCAGCGCGTCCGCCGCGCTGATTATCGCCAATATTTCGTCCTTTTCGAAGGATACCAGGGTGGCGCGATGCGGAATCGCCGCCACCCTTTTATTTTGATTGTGACCCGGCCCGGAGGGGGGAACCGGACCTGAACGACGGCGCAAGTGAGGACAGGGCAGACATGAACGCAACAAGCGTGGAGCGCGGGACCGCATTGCGTGGTTTCGCCCTGACAGCGGCCCTGCTTTCCGGACTGGTGCTTGCCGGCTGCCAGACGTCGGGCCCGGCCGGCGAGTTCAACAACATCGACAAGGCGCAAGGGTCGAGCGAGAACATCTCCTCGCTGTCGGCGGTCATCCAGCGCAATCCCCAGGATCCTGAAGGCTATAATGTGCGCGGTTCGGCCTATGGCCGCGGCGGCCAGTACCAGCAGGCGCTCAAGGATTTCAACCAGGCCATCCAGCTCAATCCGAATTTCTACCAAGCCTATTCGAACCGGGCCCTCATCCAGCGCTTCCTCGGCAACCAGGAAGCCGCACTCGCGGACTACAATCGCTCGATCCAGATCAACGGCAATTACGACGCCGCCTATATCGGCCGCGGCAATCTCTATCGCAAGGCGGGCCGCACCCAGGATGCCTTCACCGACTTCCAGAAGGCGATCCAGCTCGACACGACGGATGCCCGCGCCTACCACAATCGCGGCCTGATCTATCAGAGCCAGGGCCAGCACAAATTCGCCATCGAGGACTTCTCGACCGCCATCTCGCTGGCCCCTGACGCCGCCGAGCCCTACAACGGCCGTGGCCTCTCCTATCTTGCGACCGGCGACGAGGACAACGCCTTCTCCGACTTCAACATGGCCATCAAGCTCGATGGCCAGAACGCCGAGGCCTGGGCCAACCAGGCGCTGATCTACGAACGGCGCGGCGACAAGGCAAAGGCGGCGAAGGCCTATCGCGAGGCCGTGCGCCTCAACCCCACCTACCAGCCGGCCAAGGACGGCCTCGCCCGCGTCAGCTGACATCGGCTCCCGCAGGCCCGCGCCAAGCGTCCCATTGCATCGTGCGTGTCCGAAAGGACACGCGGCGCGGCGGATCGCCGCCAATCCGGCAACCCTGTGTTAACCCCCGCGACAAGCCGCAAACCCTCGCCTTGTTCGCGCCAAGTTTTCGGCGGAACGGTCGCGGCGCTCGAGACGTTACTGAAGACTGATTGCGAAAGGACCCTCCCCATGATCAAGAAACTCGTCTGCGCCGCTGCTCTTGCAACGACCGTTTTCGCTGCCGCCCCGGCCAGCGCCGGCAGGCTGCAACTCGGCACGCTCGACTGCACCATCGATGGCGGCACCGGCTATATCGTGACGTCCAACAAGGGCGTGTCCTGCGTCTTCCGGCCCCATCATCACGGGCCGTCGGAAATCTATACAGGCGTCATCTCGAAGCTCGGTGTCGATGTCGGCAAGACGCACCAGGGCCAGCTCATCTGGGCGGTTTTTGCCGCGACCCGCGACCGTGACGCGGGCGATCTTGCCGGCAGCTACTACGGCGTCAACGCCGAGGCGAGCGTCGTGACCGGTGGCGGCGCCAACCTGCTGGTCGGTGGCTTCGACAGCGCCTTCATGCTGGAGCCGCTCAGCGTCCAGGCGCAGACCGGCGTCAATCTCGCCGTGGCGGTGACGTCGCTGGAGCTGATCCACTCACTCAAATAAGCGGTTTGGGGCCTTGGCTCCAGACCCTTCACTCTGCGGCGCGGAACCGGATAGGATGGTTCCGCGCCGTTTTGTTTTTGGGGACGCCATGCCGAGGACAGCTATCGCCGCTGCCATGATTGCAAATCATGCTTGCCGGCAAGCGGTGCATCCAGGACGACGCTGGCCCAAACATATCTCGAAAAAACCGCTTGAGCTCAACCGAGGTTGAGGTTCTACAAACCCGTCCCGAGCAAAACAGCGTCCCGACGCGGCGCGCATGGTCCTGCCGGAAGCCTCGCGCTGGCTTCTGGTGCCGTGCGGCTGCGTCGAGATATGCAAAGCAGGGATGGACATGACCGAGATCAGCACAAACAGGGTCGACTGGCGCGCATTGTGGGCAAGCGGCGACCTGGCGCGCTTCTGCTTCATCAGCCTCGGCATCCTGCTTCATGCCACCAATGAGACGATGGTGGCGACCGTCATGCCGGCGATGGTCGGCGAACTGGCCGGCGTGCAGCTCGTCGGCTGGTCGCTGGCGATCTACGAACTCGGCGCCATCGTCGCCGGTGCCGCGGCGGGACGGCTGGTGAGCTATGTGGCGCTGCGCACCAACATGGTGGTCGCCGCCCTGCTTTACGCCGCCGGGGCGCTGATCTGCGCCACCTCGCCTTCCATGCAATTGTTCCTGGCTGGCCGTCTGATCGAGGGGCTGGGCGGTGGCGCGCTGGTGTCGCTGGCCTTCGTCTCGGTCGAGCGGCTGTTTTCGCGTGCCATCTGGCCGCAGCTTTTCGGCATCATGTCGGCGATCTGGGGCGTCGCGGCGTTCAGCGGCCCGCTCCTCGGCGCTGTTATGACCGAATTGCTGTCGTGGCGCTGGGCCTTCGGCGTCTTCACCCTTGGCGGCACCGCCATGGCGCTGGCAAGCTTCCTCGTGCTCGACACGCCGGAAGCGACAAGACCCAACACGAGCGCCGGCAAGGCGCCGCCTTTTCCGTTCATGGCGCTTGGCTGCCTTGCTATTGCCGTGGTGCTGATCGCCTCGGCCGGCGTCGACATCGCCCTGCTGCGTTCCTCGCTGCTGATCGTGCTGGGGCTGGCAGGTCTCGCGCTGTTCTTCTACATCGATGCGCTGAAGCCGCGCTCCCGGCTTTTCCCGGCGCGGCTGTTCTCATGGCGCACGCCGGTCGGCGCCGGCATGACCATGGTCGCCGCCTTTTCCATCGCGACCTGCTCCTTCGGCGTCTACGGGCCGCTGCTGCTGACCAGCCTGCACGACATTCCGCTGCTGACCACCGGCTACATCATCGCCGCCGAATCGATCGCCTGGTCGATCCTGTCGATCCTTGTCGCCAACGCGCCGCCGCGGCGCGAAAGGCTGATCATCGTCTGCGGCGCACTGATGATCGCGGCGGGCATCGCCGGCTTCGCCTACACGATACCGTTGGGCTCGATCCCGCTGATCCTGGTCTGCGCCCTGCTGCAGGGCGGCGGCTTCGGCATCGCCTGGCCGTTCCTGACCCGCGTCATCGTCGCCTCCGCCCCGGACGACGAACAGACCATCGCCTCGGCCGCGGTGCCGACCATGCAGCGCATCGGCTATGCCGTGGGTGCCGCCCTTGCCGGCATTGTCGCCAATGCCAGCGGTTTTTCGCAAGGCCTGAACCATGACGCGGCCGCCGGTGTCGCGAGCTGGCTGTTCCTTGCCTTCGTGCCGCTCGGCATTCTCGGCTGCCTCGCCGCCTTGCGGATATCGGCGGCGGCAAACCGGCCGCTCGCAGCCATCGGCTGACGCAGGTTTCTATCGGACGGCTAATTCACTCGACACGCAGGCGGTAGCCGACACCGGTCTCGGTGGTGATGTAGCGCGGCTGGTCGGGGGTTTTTTCGATCTTCTGCCTGAGCTGGCGCACATAGACCCTGAGATACTGCACATCTGTCGAATCGTCCCAGATCTGCTTCAGGATGAAGTGGTGGGTCAGCACCTTGCCGGCATGCTGCACCAGGATGCGCAGTATGTCGTACTCCTTCGGCGAGAGCTTCACCTCCCTGTCCTCGACCTTGACGATGCGCTTGACCAGATCGACGCTGAGGTCGCCGCTCTGGAAAACCGGCTTTTCGCCTTGTTGCTGGAACTTGTGGCGCAGCGCAACGCGGATGCGCGCCACCAGTTCGTTCATTCCGAACGGCTTGGTGACATAATCGTCGGCGCCGAGTTCGAGCGCGCTGACGATGCCGGCCTCGTCGGTGCGGCTGGAGAGGATGACGACGGGAATGTCGACGCCCTCGTCACGCCATTTGCGCAGCAGGTCATGGCCCCCTATGCCGGGCAGGCCGAGATCGAGCAACACCAGGTCGGGCTTTTCCTGTTCCATCAGCTCGATCGCCACCTTGGCGTTGGGCGCCTCGCTGACCGTGTAGCCTTGGCTGGCAAGGCCGACCCGAAGCAGCTTGCGGATCGGCGGCTCGTCATCGACAACCAGTATCCTGACATTCGAATTGGTCATCGAGGCTGGTCCACGCCGGGTTCATCGCCACGGTTGCCGACACCGCGCGCTTGCGCCGGCACCGGCATCCTGATGGTGAAGGCGGCACCGGGGCGGTCGGTCCGGTTGGCGGCCGCGATCGTGCCGCCCATCGCCTCGACGAAGCCACGGCAGATCGACAGGCCGAGCCCGGTGCCGGCGCGCACCTGATCGCCCTTGCGCACCCGGTAGAAGGTGTCGAACACGCGTTCCAGGTCCTGCGCCGGAATGCCCGGCCCCTCATCCATGATCTGCACGATGACAGAGCCATTGTCGGCCCAGGCCTGGATGCGGATCGCCGAGCCCGGCGGCGAATATTTCGACGCATTGTCAAGAAGGTTGAACAGCACCTGCTCGAACAACACGGGATCGAGCCTCAGCATCGGCAGGTCGGGCGGAATATCGACCTCGATCTTGTGTTCACTGGCGATCTTGCGGGCACGGTCGAGTGCCGTACCGACAATATCTCCCAGATAGTGAAGGGCGTAGTTCGGCTCCATCGCACCGGACTCGATCTTGGTCATGTCGAGCAGATTGGCGATGAAGCGGTTCAGCCGTTCCGATTCGTCGATCACCGTCGACAGAAGCTCCGCCCTGTCCTGCTCGGGCAGGTCGGGCGCGAACTCCTTGAGTGTGCCGGCCGCCCCCATGATGGCCGCGAGCGGCGTCTTCAGGTCATGCGAAATCGATGTCAGCAGCGCCGAGCGCAGCCGGTCGGCTTCGGCGGCGAGCTTGGCGCGGTCGACATCGGCGACGAGCTGGACGCGTTCGATCGCCACCGCCGCCTGGTCTGCCAGCGCGTCGAGCAGCCGCTGCTGCTCGGGCGTCAAAAGCGGGCCCTGCTTGTCATTGTCGAGACCGACGACGCCGATTGCCGTGCGTCCCGTGCGCAAGGGAAGATAGAGGCGCTTGGCGCCGGGCAGCGTGTCGGCGCCGCGTCCGGCGGCACGGTTGTGCTCCCAGGCCCAGCGGGCGGCGGCGATGTCGGCCTCGGCCAGCGTGTCGTCGGGCGGATAGCCTGCCTTGACGGTGATCGTGCCGTCTTCTGGCAGCAGCAGCACCACGCGCAGCTTCAGCATCGAGGCTATCTGGAAGGCGGTGGCCCAGAGCACGTCATCGAGCGTGCCGGCGCCGGCGAGCTTCTTGGAGAACAGATAGATGTCCTCGGTTGCCCGCGCCCGTGAGCGGGCGGCGGCGGCCTGACGCTGGACGCGCGCCGTCAGGTTGCTGGCGATGACGGCAACGGCGACGAAGACGGCAATCGCGACGATGCTCTCGGGATCCCGGATCGTCAGCGTGTAGCGCGGCTCGAGGAAAAAATAGTTGAAGGCAAGGACACTGAGGAAACAGGCGTAAAGCGCCGGCCAGAGACCACCGGCCACCGCCGATGTCAGCACGGAGAGCAGGAAGACGATCGCCAGGTTGCGAACGTCGAGGAACTGGTCGAGAACAGTGCTGACGGCCAATGATCCGGCAACGTACGCCGTGGCGAGCAGATACGGCTTGGCCTGAAACTGCCTCTGCTCGGCTGCCGCGCTCACTCTCCTGGAAGGCGTCTCGGTGTCCCGCTCCGTTCCGGAGATGACATGGACGCTGATGTCGCCGGCATTGCGGATCAGATCATAGGTGAGCGATCCCTCGATCAGTTCCCGCCAGCGCGACCGGGTCGGCCTGCCGACCACGATGTGGGTGAAATTGTTCGCCGTCGCATGGCGAACGATGTCCTGCGCGACGCTCTGGCCCGGAATGGTCGTCACCTCGGCGCCGAGCTGCTCGGCCAGGCGCAGGAGTGTGGCGAGCCTGTCCTTGTCGTCCTCGGACATGCCGGCCGAGCGAGGCGTGTCGACATGAAGTGCCGTCCATGGCGCACGAAGCCTGTCGGCCAGCCTGCGTGCGTAGCGAATGCGGGCTGCCCCGCCCGGACGCGCATCGACGCAGACGAGAACCCGTTCCCCGGCAGCCCACGGTCCCTGGATGGCGTGGGACTGCATGTGGTTGAGCAACTGCTCGTCGACGCGCTGGGCGGTACGCCGCAGCGCCAGTTCCCGCAACGCGGTCAGATTGCCCGGCGAAAAATAGTTCTCGACGGCACGCTGCGCCGTGTTGGGGAAATAGACCTTCCCCTCCTCCAGCCGCTTGATCAGGTCGTCGGGCGTCAGATCGATGATTTCGACATCGTCGGCCTGGTCGATGATGGAATCGGGCACCGTCTCGCGCACCCTGACCCGCGTGATCTGGGCGACGACGTCGTTCAGGCTTTCGACATGCTGGATGTTGAGCGTCGTATAGACGTCGATGCCCCGCGCCAGGATTTCCTGGACGTCGAGATAGCGCTTGGGGTGGCGGCTGCCGGGCGCGTTGGTGTGGGCGAGTTCGTCGACCAGGACCAGCGCCGGACGCCGGGCAAGGATGGCATCGATATCCATCTCGTCGAGGACACGCCCCCTGTAATCGACCTTGCGGCGGGCAATGACTTCATAGCCCTCGACCAGGGCCCGGGTTTCCTTGCGGCCATGCGTCTCGACAACGCCGATCACCACGTCGATACCGTCGGCCAGCCTGGCACGGCCCGACATTAGCATCTCGTAGGTCTTGCCGACACCCGGTGCCGCGCCCAGGAATATGCGCAGACGGCCGCGCCCTTCCCGCCCGGCATGCTCTAGCAGCGCGTCGGGAGATGGTCTGTTTTCGACGTAGCTTCTGTTGTCCGGCATCGGGTCCGATCATGAATGGCGCCGGGGACCGTGTCGATCCCCGGCGCCGGCCATCACCTATTTCGCGGCATCCAGCGCCAGGTTGAGGGCCAGCACATTGACCGCCGGCTCGCCGAGCACGCCCAACTCCCGGTCCACGACCTGGCTGTCGACGAGCGCCTTGACCTTGGCTTCGTCGATGCCCCTGGCCTTGGCCACGCGCGGAACCTGGAAATAAGCGGCCTCGGGGCTGATCTGCGGATCAAGGCCACTGCCGGATGTGGTCACCAGGTCCATCGGCACCGGCGCATTCGGATTTTCCGCCTTCAGCTTCCCGGCATCGTCCTTGATGCGCTCGATCAACTTCGGATTGGTCGGGCCGAGATTGGAGCCGCCCGAGGCGCCGGCATCATAGCCATTGCCCGCCGCCGAAGGTCGTCCGTGAAAATACTTGTCGCTGGCGAAGGCCTGCCCGATCAGTTCGGAGCCGATCACCTTGCCGTCCTTCTCGATCAGGCTGCCGTTGGCCTGGCGCGGGAACAGCGCCTGGGCGATGCCGGTCATGCCGATGGGATAGACGAGCCCGGTCAACATGGTGAAGAAGGCGATCATGATGATCGCGGGTCTGATTTGCTTGAGCATCGGAATGATCCTTATGCAAGGCCGAGGGCCGTGACGGCCATGTCGATTATCTTGATGCCGACGAACGGCACGACGATGCCGCCGAGGCCGTAGACGAGAAGGTTGCGGCTGAGCAGCGCGCCGGCGCCGATCGCCCGGTACTTCACGCCGCGCAGCGACAGCGGGATCAGCGCGATGATGATCAGCGCGTTGAAGATGATGGCCGACAGGATGGCGCTCTGCGGTGTCGCAAGGTGCATGATGTTGAGTGCCTGCAACGGGCCCCTCGTTTGGCCTGGCGCGACGTAGAAGACGGCGAACATGGCCGGAATGATGGCGAAATACTTGGCGACGTCATTGGCGATCGAGAAGGTGGTCAGCGACCCGCGCGTCATCAACAGCGCCTTGCCGATCTCGACGATCTCGATGAGCTTGGTCGGATCGCTGTCGAGGTCGACCATGTTGCCGGCCTCGCGGGCGGCGACCGTGCCGGTGTTCATGGCCACGCCGACATCGGCCTGCGCAAGGGCTGGCGCGTCGTTGGTGCCGTCGCCGCACATGGCGACCAGCTTGCCCTTGGCCTGCTCGTCGCGGATCAGCTTCAGCTTGTCCTCGGGCGTTGCCTGGGCAAGGAAGTCGTCGACGCCGGCTTCCGCCGCGATGGCTGCCGCCGTCATCGGATTGTCGCCGGTGATCATCACCGTGCGGATGCCCATGCTGCGCAGTTCGGCGAAGCGCTCGCGGATGCCGCCCTTGACGATGTCCTTGAGGTGGACGACGCCGAGCAGCCGCCCGTCCCTCTCGACCGCCAGCGGCGTGCCGCCCGATTTGGCGACCTCGTCGGCGATCGCCTGCAGGTCGCGCACGGTATCGCTTCCGGGCCGTGTGCCATGCGTGGCTGATGTCGGCTGGCTGACATAGGTCAGGATCGAATCGACCGCGCCTTTGCGCACCGAAGAGCCGTCTACGTCGACGCCGCTCATGCGGGTCTGTGCCGTGAAGGGCACGAACGTGGCGTGCAATGTCGCCATGTCGCGGGCACGGATGGCGTATTTCTCCTTGGCCAGCACCACGATCGAGCGGCCTTCCGGCGTCTCGTCGGCGAGCGAGGCAAGCTGTGCCGCGTCGGCCAGTTCCTGCTCGCTGACGCCCCTGACCGGGCGGAACTCGGTCGCCTGGCGATTGCCGAGCGTGATGGTGCCGGTCTTGTCGAGCAGCAGCGTGTCGACGTCGCCGGCGGCTTCGACGGCACGGCCCGACATGGCCAGCACATTGAAGCGCACCAGGCGGTCCATGCCGGCAATGCCGATGGCCGACAGCAGCGCGCCGATCGTGGTCGGGATGAGCGTCACGAACAGCGCGACGAGCACGGTCACCGAGATATAGCCGCCTGAGTAGGAGGCAAAGCTCGGGATGGTCGCGGTGGCCAGCACGAAGATCAGCGTCATGCCGACGAGCAGGATGTTGAGCGCGATTTCGTTCGGCGTCTTCTGGCGCTCGGCGCCTTCGACCAGCGAGATCATGCGATCGAGGAAAGTATGGCCGGCGGCGGCGGTGATGCGCACGCGGATCCAGTCGGAGAGCACCTGCGTGCCGCCGGTGACCGCCGAGCGGTCGCCGCCGGATTCGCGGATGACCGGCGCGGACTCGCCCGTGATCGCCGCCTCGTTGACCGAGGCGACGCCTTCCACCACCTCGCCGTCGGACGGGATGATGTCGCCGGCCTCGACGAGAACGATGTCGCCGACCTTCAAACCGGTGCCGGGCACCAGCTTGAACTTGGTGCGATCCTCGCCTGTCAAAAGCTTGGCCTGGGTTTCGGTGCGCGCCTTGCGCAGCGAATCCGCCTGCGCCTTGCCTCGCCCTTCGGCGACGGCTTCGGCGAAATTGGCAAACAGCACCGTGAACCACAGCCAGATGATGATCTGCAGCGTGAAGCGCAGATCGCCGCCACCGGTGACGAGATCCTTGACGAACAGCACCGATGTCAGCGCCGACACGACGGCGACGACGAACATCACCGGATTGCGGGCCAGCGTGCGCGGATCGAGTTTGCGGAAGGCACCGCCGATGGCGGGCCACAGGATGCCGGCATCCATGATGCTGGCCGATCTTGACTGGCTCATTTTGAAGATCCGGTTTCAATATTGATGTGCGGCACCGATTGGTCGGATGCCGGAAAAAGATGAGGAAGCCCGTAGGCCAGCAGCCAGAGCGCGATCGTGGCGGCGGCAAGCCCAAGAAATGTCGACAGGGTCGGGAAAGGAGGCGGCATTCCCTCCTTCCCCGGATCGGCCCGATGCCTGACATTGCGGCGCTTGTTGCTGAACCAGGACATGTCTGCCTCAGAATGTCTGTCCATGAATCGTTGCCAGGTGCTCGACAACAGGTCCGACGGCGAGCGCCGGGAAGAAGGTCAGGCCGCCGACGATGACGATGACGCCGACCAGCAGCCCGACGAACAGCGGGCCGTCGGTCGGGAAGGTGCCGGCCGAGGCGGGCACGGTCTTCTTCGCCGCCAGCGCGCCGGCGATGGCGAGCGCCGGGATGATGACCAGGAAACGGCCCATCAGCATGCCGATGCCGAGCGTGATGTTGTACCAGGGCGTGTTGCCGCCGAGGCCGCCGAAGGCCGAACCGTTGTTCGCCGCCGCCGAGGTGTAGGCGTAGAGGATTTCGGAGAAGCCGTGCGGCCCGCCATTGGCGATCGAGGCCACCGCGCTCGGCAGCACCACCGCGATGGCGGTGAAGACCAGCATCGCCAGCGGCAGGCACAGGATGGCCAGCATCGCCATCTTGACCTCCTTGGCCTCGATCTTCTTGCCGAGATATTCGGGCGTTCGCCCGACCATCAGGCCGGCGACGAAGACGGCGATCAGGATGAACATCAGCATGCCGTAGAAACCGGCGCCGACGCCGCCGACGATGACCTCGCCGAGCTGCATGTTGATGAGCGGGATCATGCCGCCGAGCGCGGTGAAACTGTCATGCATGGCGTTGACCGCGCCGCAGGAGGCCGCCGTGGTGATGACCGCGAACAGCGCCGAGAGCGCGATGCCGAAACGGGTCTCCTTGCCTTCCATGTTACCGCCGTCGATGCCGAGCGCATGGACCAGCGGATTGCCCGCGGCTTCCGCCCAATAGCAGACGGCGACGCCGGCGATGAACAGCACGCCCATGGCGGCCAGGATCGCCCAGCCCTGACGCTGGTTGCCGACCATGCGGCCGAAGACGTTGGTCAAGGCAGCGCCGACGACGAAGATCGACAGCATCTGGATCAGGTTGGAGATGCCATCGGGGTTTTCGAATGGATGTGCCGCGTTGGCATTGAAGAACCCGCCGCCATTGGTGCCGAGCATCTTGATGGCGACCTGCGAGGCGACCGGACCGAGCGCGATCGTCTGCCTGGCGCCCTCCAGCGTGGTGGCGTTGACGTAAGGCCCGAGCGTCTGCGGCATGCCGAGCCAGACATAGACCAGGGTAAGCACGATGCAGAGCGGCAAAAGCACATAGAGCGTGGCGCGCGTCATATCGACCCAGAAATTGCCGATCGATCTTCCGGAAGCGCGGGCAAAGCCGCGGATCAGCGCGATCGCAATGGCAATGCCTGTGGCGGCCGAAACGAAATTCTGGACAGTCAGGCCGGCCATCTGCACGAGGTAGGACATCGTGCTTTCGCCGCCGTAGTTCTGCCAGTTGGTGTTGGTCATGAAGCTGGCGGCGGTGTTGAAGGCGAGCGCCGGGTCGACCGCGCTCATGCCTGCCGGATTGTAGGGCAGGCCGCCCTGGAGGCGCTGCAGGACATAGAGCACCAGGAAGCCTGCCAGGTTGAACAGCAGCAGCGCCACCGCATAGCTGGCCCAGTGCTGTTCCTCGCGCTCGCTGGTTCCGCAAATGCGGTAGAGCCCCTGTTCGAGCGGGCGGAAGATCGGCGAAAGCGGCGTGCGATCACCTTTGAAGACGCGGTGCATGTAGAAGCCGAGCGGCTTCACCAGCAAAACGAGGATCCCGCAATAGAGGAGGATCTGTATCCATCCGTTCATGATCATGATGTAGCTTCCGTGCGCCGGTGGATTAGAAACGCTCTGGACGAATGAGGGCGTAGGTGAGGTAGGCGAGCAGGAACAAGGTCACGCCACCACCGAGGATGTAATCGAAAAGCATGATTCGACCCTTCCGCTCAGATTCTGTCGCAGGCTTTGACGTAGACGAGGGACAGAGCGAAGAACAAAACCCCGACCATGAGAACAATGACGTCCATGATTGCCTTCCTTGCTTTCACTCGTGTCTTTCGGCCGCAATCGAAGAGGCCAAAAACCGCTCGCGCTTGTTCGTCGCCTCGATGGCGACGGCATTCAAAGCTTCTGTCGGCGTGTTATATGGACCCGATCGCCATAAAGGTTCGAGACGGGGCGGATGGGAAAGAAATAGGAATTTTATAAAGGTTTCGGGATAGGCGGCGGACCACCGGCGATAGAGGTCGCCTTCGACGACTACCAGCGAGCCACGGTTTGGAGGTGGCACCGATTATCAGGCGGCGTATTGTGAAAGCGGCAAAGGACCATCCCAAGCCAACGCCAGGCGGGAATTGCGGCCTAACGCAGTGACGCGCTGTAGGATGCTGTTGCATGCAGTCGCATCCAATGGCATTTCCGATAACAGGGCTTCTTGGCGGGCAAGGTTTGAAAAATTTTCAAATTATCCAGGAAAATCAGGACGTTATGGCGGAGAGAGCGGGATTCGAACCCGCGTTACGGTCTCCCGTAAACACACTTTCCAGGCGTGCGCCTTCAACCACTCGGCCACCTCTCCGTCCTTGCATTTTTCGCGTTGGCCGGTTTCGCCGCGCGGGTTGGGGACAATGCAGTCCCTTCAGGGAGGCCGGTACGCGAAATCAGCGCCGTGGGTGCCGCCAACCAGCAAACACCTTCCCTTCGCACCTGAGCCGTCAAAGCAACAGGCGCGGGGCTCATCTAGTCGATCCCGCGCCGAATGCCAAGCCATAACGGCGGTCTATTCGCTTTGCCGGCCACACACCGCTCCGCCAAGCTGCGTCGCACCCGTTTTTCAAGCCGCCGCCGCCCGAATGATGTGCACAGCCATGGCCGTAGGGCCGGCCGCGCTTGACTTCGCCGCGGCCCACCTGTCGAGTGAAGCGGAGGCTTTGCGGGGGGGCATCGTCCGGAGATGTCTTCAAGCAGTGAAAAACCGGGCGGAACGCCGGACAGTGGACAGGCGCCGACGGGGCACCCGGACAGCGGGCTGTCCTACGTGCCGGTGGGCTGGCTCATCTTCGTCATGGCTTGGTCGGTCTACGGCCTGGCCTCGGCCTGGTGGCTGACCGGCAATTCCGGCCTGCCGGACAGGATCTTCTATTTCCTCCTCGGCGGGCTTGCCGTCGACATCATCACCATTCTGTGGGGACTCTACCTTCTCGGCCTTGCCTTTGGCCGCTCGGCGCGCTTCCCGCGCCACTTCATCATCTGGCAGGTGGCGACCATCATCTGGGTGCTTGCGAGGCTGGCCTATGTGCTTGCCGTGCCCGATTTCGTCTTCTCCGCCAGGAGCTTGCTCATAGGCGGCGCCGAAATCGCCATCGGCCTGCTCTGCATCTATCTGCTGCGCCGCGGCTCCGGTGCCGAAGGCGTCTATGCCAGGCAGCAAGCCGAAGCGCCGTCGGTCTTCGTTTCCATCGTCGCTGCCTTGCTCGGCATCATCCTGGGCGCGGTCATCGGCGCCGTTGGCGGCTTCCTGGCTGGCTCGGTGATCGCCGATGTCGCCGAGGTCAGTTGCTTCGAGGGCGGCTGCGGCTACTTTGCCGCCTTCATCGGCTTGGCCGGGCTGGTGGTCGGCGCCATTGCCGGGGGCATTCTTGCCGTCTTGCTCGTTCACCGCCGCCGGCGTGAGCCGGCCGCATAGGGTTCAGCAAGCGCGGGGCTTCAAATTCGCGTATCGCGATTGCGGACAAGCCGCACGCATTCTATTTCTGGTTTCGGGACATGTGCCGGAGGTCTCCTGGTTAGCGTCCAGGAGGGACCGGGGGGGAGCCTTGATGTTTCGCTTCGTCTTTCGTCTTGCAGCCATGGTCGCGCTGTCGGTTTCCGTCATCATGGCGGTGCTCGACACGACGCGCACGGTGGCGGCTTCGGCCCTTGTGCTGACCCCGCTCAACGCGAGTTGGCTGGCCGTCTCGCCGGACACGCGGGCCGCCTTCGAAAGCTTCGTCCGCACCAAGGCCAGTCCGCTGCTGTGGGATGGCGCCATCGCCTGGGTGCTCAACCAGCCGGGCTTTGCCGTATTCGCGGTGCTGGCCTTCCTGCTTTACGCCATCGGCTACCGGCGGCAGCGGCGCACCGGACGGTTCGCGGCGAACTGACCCATCGCCTGCGTCATTCCGGCCGCCTCCCGACAGCTTGCGCGCAAGGATCGGAACGCGGCGCGGCTTGCCCATGGCGCGCTTTTCCAAAAGGTCAAAATTCCGCGTGAATTTTGTTTCGGGCCGTGCCAGATTGCCCGGGAGCGGGAGGGGAATACACTCCTGGCTGACGTCGTTTGCCGGCCGGAGAACCGGGCAGGCAGGCGGTGCGTAACGGAAAAAATAACCGACAGGGTGTGGATCACATGAAACGTATCGTTCTCGGCCTCCTGGCCGCAACCGCAATGGTTCTTCCGGCTTTTGCCGCGGATGTCCAGCCGGCCATCCTTTACGATCTGGGCGGCAAATTCGACAAATCCTTCAACGAGGCTGCCTATCACGGCGCCGAGAAGTTCAAGACCGAGACCGGCACCCCTTACGTCGAGTTCGAAGTGTCGAACGCCTCGCAGCGCGAGCAGGCGCTGCGCCGCTTCGCCGAGGACGGCCACAACCCGATCGTCATGGCCGGCTTTGCCTGGGAGGATGCGCTGAAGAAGGTCGCGGCCGAATACCCGGACCTCAACTTCGCCATCATCGACGATGCCGTCGACCTGCCCAATGTCCGCTCGCTGGTGTTCAAGGAGAATGAAGGTTCCTATCTCGTCGGCATCATGGCGGCGATGGCGTCGAAGTCGAAGAAGGTTGCCTTCGTCGGCGGCATGGACATCCCGCTGATCCGCAAGTTCGAATGCGGCTATGTCGGCGGCGCCAAGTCGGCCGGCGCGACCGACGTCATCCAGAACATGACTGGTGACACGCCGGCGGCGTGGAACGATCCGGCCAAGGGTGGCGAGATCGCCAAGACGCAGATCGATCAGGGCGCCGACGTTGTCTACGCGGCCGCCGGCGGCACCGGCGTCGGCGTGCTGCAGGCAGCGGCCGATGCCGGCAAGCTCGGCATTGGTGTCGATTCCAACCAGAACGGCCTGCAGCCCGGCAAGGTGCTGACCTCGATGCTGAAGCGCGTCGACGTTGCCGTCTACACGGCCTTCATGGACGGCAAGAACGGCACCTTCAAGGGTGGCGTCGAGAATCTCGGCCTCAAGGAAGGTGGCGTCGACTACGCCATGGACGACAACAACAAGGCGCTGGTAACGGCCGAGATGAAGGCGGCGGTCGAAAAGGCCAAGGCCGACATCATCGCCGGCACGGTCAAGGTCCACGACTACACGGCTGATAACGCCTGCCCCTATTGATCGGCGGCGCCGTACGGCAATGACTGGAACCGCCGGGCAACGCCCGGCGGTTTTGCTTTTGCCTGATCTGACGAAGCTCGCAAATGGCACAGGAGCGAGGAATGCAGCCAACGATCGAATCCATGCGCGAGCATGACATCGACGTCGTGGCGCGACTGCGGATTGCCGCCTTCTTCGAGGGCACGGGAAGGACGCTGGAAGAGGATGCGGCAGGGCTCCGCAACCTTCTGACCAGCGACGGCTTTGAAACGGCTTTGGTTGCCCGTGTCAACGATGTGCCGGTCGGCACCTGCCTGCTGGTGCACCATGAACTGGAACCGGCGCATGATGTGACACCATGGCTGGCCGGGCTTGTCGTCGATGCCGCTCATCAAGGCAAGGGAACCGGCACCGCGCTGGTCAAGGCGATCGAAGCGCATGCGGCGTCAGTCGGCGTCGAGATGCTCTACCTCTACACATGGCAAGCGCGCGAGTTCTACGCGGCACTCGGCTGGGAAACGGTCGAGATGTGCGAGCAGGGCGGCGAAACGATGATGCTGATGTCGCGCCGGCTGGATCACAGTTTCCCCACGAGATAGCCGAGCGCGAAGGCCGCGATCAGCCCGACCATGACGACGTACCCACGCCGGTGGCCAAGCGCGTGCACGCCAACGCCGTGTGGTGGCCGGGACAGGCTTCGGATCACAGTCGGTGCCCTGGCATCGTTGCCGCCCAGGCCAACGCTGCGCATTTGCGGCAATTCGGCGAGGCGTTGCGTAACCAGCGCCCAATGATTGGCGCCGGTCGGTTTTTCGGTGCGGTCGAAAACATGCATGCGTTCGGCGAGCCGCACCACCGCGTCGCGGAAGGCAGGATCGATCTCGAGATCGCGCTCGGCCCGCTCGCGCTCGGCGTCGTTCATCAGGCCGAGCACATAATCGCCGGCCCTTGCGATGCGGTCGCTTTCACCTGCCATGGCCAGGACCCTCCCCTTTTGCTCACCAGTGTGGCGGTTTGGTCACTGGCACGTCCGGTGCCGCCTGCTCTTCGAGCGCCAGGAAGCGGTCGGTCAGCGCATCAAGCTTGCGCTGCATGCGTTCGATCACCTTCCACTGCTCGGCGATCTGGCCCGACAGTTCCTCGATGGTCTTTTCCTGCTCGGCGGCGCGGATTTCCAGCGTCGTCAGCCGGTCGGTGGGCATGATCATGCAAAGTCCTCAGTTTTGTGCCGCGACACCTTGCGCCGCAACGTCAAATCGACCTCGCCATATTAGCGAATGCGAGAGTTTCGGCCACGTTCGAAATTGACAAGAGCGCGGGGATTTGTCGAGAGTGGAGGCTGCTCCGGACAATTGGCACGGGCGGAGCGTCATGCTAGGCGTCTTGACCAAGCGATAAAAAATAAGAGTGGGACGGGCTGCATGGCGCAAGCCGCAATCGAACTGATCGGCATCAACAAGAGTTTTGGCGCGGTGCGCGCCAACCGCGACATCAATCTGGAGATCGCGCGCGGCACCATCCACGGCATCGTCGGCGAGAACGGCGCCGGCAAGTCGACGCTGATGTCGATCCTCTATGGTTTCTACCAGGCCGACAGCGGCGAGATTCGTGTCGGCGGCCAGCCGGCGTCGATCAAGACTCCCAATGACGCGATCGCGCTCGGCATCGGCATGGTGCACCAGCATTTCATGCTGGTCGACAATTTCTCGGTGCTGGAGAACATCATCCTCGGCGCCGAAACCGATGCGCTTCTGAAGAGCAGCATCGCGAAGGCGCGCTCCGAGCTTGACCGGCTGGAGCGCGAATACGGGCTGGAAGTCGATCCCGATGCGATCATCGAGGAACTGCCAGTCGGCCTGCAGCAGCGTGTCGAAATCCTGAAGGCGCTTTATCGCGGCGCCGAAATCCTGATCCTCGACGAACCGACGGGCGTTTTGACGCCGGCCGAGGCCGACCACCTGTTCCGCATCCTCAGGCAATTGAAGGAACAGGGAAAGACGGTGGTGCTGATCACCCACAAGCTGCGCGAGATCATGGCCATCACCGACACCGTGTCGGTGATGCGTCAGGGCACGATGGTGGCGACCAGGGAGACCAGGAAAACCACTGTCGAGGAACTGGCGGAACTGATGGTCGGGCGGCGCGTGCTGCTGAGGGTCGAAAAGGGCGAGGCCGAGGCCGGTGCCGTCAAGCTCGTGGTCAAGAACCTGACGGTCAGGGATTCCCGCGGCGTCACCATGGTCGACGACGTCTCCTTCGATTTGCGCGCCGGCGAGATCGTCGGCATCGCCGGCGTCGCCGGCAACGGCCAATCCGAACTGCTCGAGGCGATTTCCGGCATCAGGCATGCCGTTTCCGGTTCCGTGATGCTCGAGGGCAAGCCGATCGATCTCACCGGCAAGGCCGATCCCGGCGAATTGCGCGACCGCGGCCTCGCCCACGTGCCGGAAGACCGCCATCATGTCGGGCTGGTGCTGGCCTTCGAGGAGAACGAGAATTCCATCCTCGGCTACCATGACGATCCCCGCTACCTCAAAGGACCGTTCCTCAACATCGATGCCATCATGGCCGATGCCAGGGACAAGATCGAGAAATACGACATCCGTCCCGGCAATCCGCGCCTGAAGACCGCCAATTTCTCCGGCGGCAACCAACAGAAGATCGTGCTCGCACGTGAAATCGAACAGGACCCGGGCGTGCTGATCGTCGGCCAGCCGACGCGCGGCGTCGATGTGGGCGCCATCGAATTCATCCACAAGCGCCTGATCGCCATGCGCGACCAGGGCAAGGCGGTGCTGGTGGTCTCGGTCGAGCTCGACGAGATCCGTTCGCTTTCCGACCGCATCCTGGTGATGTTTGCCGGCCGCATCGTCGGCGAGCGCGGCCCCGACGCGACCGAAGGCGAGCTTGGCTTGCTGATGGCCGGTGTCGAGCATCAGGAGGCCGCGCAATGAGCACCCCTTACGCCAAATTGCCGGCCTGGGCCGACTATGGGCTGATCCCGCTGATCAACCTGTCGGTCGCCTTCATCGTCGCCGGCTTCGTCGTCATGCTGGTCGGCGAAAACCCGTTCCGCGCCGCCGTCATCCTGGTCGAAGGCGCCTTCGGCAAGGGAACAGGCATCGCCTTCACCCTGTTCTATGCCACGACCTTCATATTCACCGGGCTTTCGGTGGCGGTGGCGGCGCATTGCGGCCTGTTCAACATCGGCACCGAGGGACAGGCCTACATCGCCGGCCTCGGCATCGCCATCGTCTGTCTTTCCTTCGACAGCACTCTGCCCTGGTGGCTGACATTTCCGCTGGCCATCGTCGCTTCGGCGCTTGTGGGCGCATTGTGGGCGCTGATCCCCGCCTACCTGCAGGCCAGGCGCGGCTCGCACATCGTCATCACGACGATCATGTTCAACTTCATCGCCGCCTCGATCATGGTCTACCTGCTGGTCGGTCCGTTGAAACCGGCGGGGTCGCAGGCGCCACAGACGCGCAACTTCCTCGCCGGCGCGGAACTGCCGAAGCTCAACTGGATCATCGAACTGTTCGGCGCCAAGATCCGCTCGGCGCCTCTCAACATCTGCTTCCTGCTGGCGCTGGTGATGGCCTTCCTGGTCTGGCTGCTGATCTGGCGCACCAGGCTCGGCTACGAGATGCGCACCTATGGCCACAGCCCGAAGGCGGCTCGCTATGCCGGCATTTCGGAAACCCGCATCATCATTACCGCGATGATGATCTCGGGCGCGCTGGCCGGAATGATGGCGCTCAATCCGGTGATGGGCGACCAGCACAATGTCGCGATCGACTTTGTTTCGGGCGCCGGTTTCGTCGGTATCGCCGTGGCGCTGATGGGCCGCCTGCATCCGGTCGGCATCGTGCTGGCGGCGATCCTGTTCGGCATGCTCTACCAGGGCGGTGCCGAACTCGCCTTCGAGATGCCGGCGATCAGCCGCGACATGATCGTCATCATTCAAGGGTTGGTCATCCTCTTCGCCGGCGCGCTGGAGCACATGTTCAGGCCCTATATCCAGGCTCTGTTCGCTTCGTTCAGCCCGAAATCGGTGGGCATGCAGGCGGTCACCGGGAAGGGTGCCTGAAATGGATATCTTCAACGCAATCATCCAGGTGCTGGACTCGACCATCCGACTGTCGGTGCCGCTGCTTCTTGCCTGCCTCGCCGGCCTCTATTCGGAGCGGGCCGGCATTTTCGACATCGGCCTCGAAGGCAAGATGCTGGTCGGCGCCTTCGCGGGTGCTGCCGCGGCTTCCGTGTTCCATTCGGCGCTCATCGGTCTCGGCATGGCGATCCTGATCTCTGTCGCCTTCGCGATGGTGCACGGCTTTGCCTCGATCACCCATCGCGGCAACCAGATCGTTTCGGGCGTGGCGATCAACTTCGTCGCCGCCGGATCGACCATCATCCTCGGCCAGGCCTGGTTCCAGCAGGGCGGCCGCACGCCGGCGCTGCAACCGGGCGAGCGGTTCGAGGCGATCATCTGGCCTGGCGCCGACGCGGCCAGGGACGTGCCTGTCATCGGTCCGATCTATGCCGAACTGATCTCCGGCCACTCGATCCTCGTCTATTTCGCCTTTGCGATGGTGCCGTTCACCTGGTGGGTGCTGTTTCGCACGCGCTTCGGTCTCCGGCTGCGCGCGGTCGGCGAAAATCCGGCCGCGGTCGACACCGCCGGCATCTCGGTCGCCTGGCTGCGCTACCGCGCGCTGATCTGCACCGGCATCCTCACCGGCGTCGCCGGCGCCTATCTGTCAATGGTGCAGAATGGTGGCTTCGTGAAGGACATGACCGCCGGCAAGGGCTACATCGCGCTGGCGGCGCTGATCTTCGCCAAATGGAAGCCGGTCAACGCCATGTTCGCCTGCTTGCTGTTCGGTTTCCTCGACGCGGCGTCGATCCGCCTGCAGGGGACACCGCTGCCCATTGTCGGCAAGGTGTCGGTGCAGTTCATGCAGGCGCTGCCTTATGTGCTGACTGTCATCCTGCTCGCCGGCTTCATCGGCAAGGCCATCCCGCCGCGCGCCGGCGGCGTGCCCTACGTCAAGGAACGCTAAGGGTCGACAGTTCGGCGGACGAAGCACCGGGTTTTGGACACGATCATCGGAGAAAACAACTGAATGTCGCATGATCTGTTCGAAGCGGCCAAGTCCGCCATGGCCAAGGCCTATGCGCCCTACTCGAAGTTCCCGGTGGGTGCCGCCTTGCGCACCGAGGACGGACGCATCTTCACCGGCGCCAACATCGAGATCGCCTCTTATCCCGAGGGCTGGTGCGCCGAGACCACCGCGCTTGGCCACTACATCATGGGCGGCGGCGGCAAGATCGTGGAAATCGCCGTCCTTGCCGAACGCATGGCCAAATGCTCGCCTTGCGGCGGCTGCCGCCAGCGGCTGGCCGAATTCTGCCGTCCGGAAACGAAGCTCTATCTGTGCGACAACACCGGCGTGGCCGAGACCGTGACCATGGGCGACATGCTGCCCTATGGTTTTCGCGGCGACATTCTCAAATGACAAGCTGGCTCAAATGACAAGCTGGCTCAAAATGAAAAGCTGGATCAAATGATGCGTAGGCCGAGATGACGGAAAAGGCGCTGGACCATCTTATCGAAAGGCTCGACGGCCTGGCGCCGTCGACCGCGCTGGTGCTGGGTTCGGGCCTGGGCGGCCTGGTCGACCGGATCGAGAATCCCATCCGCGTCTCCTATGCCGACCTGCCCGGCTTTCCCCGGAGCGGTGTCAGCGGCCATGCCGGCGAAGTGGTGGCCGGGCTGTTTGCCGGCGTTCCGGTGCTGATGCTGTCCGGCCGCGCCCACTACTACGAGCATGGCGTTGCGGCCGCGATGCGGCCGGTGCTGGAAGTGCTTGCCGGCATCGGCATCACGAAACTGATCCTCACCAACGCAGCCGGTTCGGTCGATCCGGATATGCCGCCGGGCTCGGTGATGCTGCTCACCGACCACATCAACTTCTCCGGCACCAATCCGCTGATCGGCGAGCCGAGCGACCGCCGTTTCGTCGGCCTCACCGAAGCTTATGATGCCGGCATCCGCGACGCGATCGAACGCGCGGCGAAGGCGACCGGCACAGCGCTGCACAAGGGCGTCTATATGTGGTTCTCGGGCCCCTGCTTCGAGACGCCGGCCGAAATCCGCATGGCGCGCATCATGGGCGCCAATGCCGTCGGCATGTCGACCGTGCCGGAAGTCATTCTCGCGCGTTTCCTCGGCCTGCGCGTCGCCGCTTGCTCGGTCATCACCAACCTGGCCGCGGGCATGACCGGCGCCGAGCTTTCGCACCAGGAAACCAAGGACATGGCGCCGGTTGGCGGATCGCGGCTGGCAACGGTGCTGCAGCGCGTGTTCCGTGACGGGCTGCTGGAGAGCTGATGCTTCCACAGGAAATCATCCGTCACAAGCGCGACGGCCATAGGCTGGCGCCTCACGAAATCGCCGCCTTCATCGACGGCGTGACGTCGGGCACCGTAACCGACGGCCAGGTCGCGGCCTTCGCCATGGCGGTATTCTTCAACGGTATGAACCGCGACGAGGCCGTGGCGATGACGCTTGCCATGCGTGATTCCGGCGACGTGCTCGACTGGTCGGATTTGCCGGGCCCCGTCACCGACAAACATTCGACGGGCGGTGTCGGCGACAATGTCTCGCTCATGCTGGCGCCGATCGTCGCCGCCTGCGGTGCCTATGTGCCGATGATCTCGGGCCGAGGTCTCGGCCATACCGGCGGCACGCTGGACAAGATGGATGCCATTCCCGGCTACATCAGCCAGCCCGACATCGCGCTGTTCCGCAAGGCGGTGCTGGAAACAGGCTGCGCCATCATCGGCCAGACCGCCGATCTGGCACCTGCCGATCGCCGGCTCTACGCCATCCGCGACGTCACCGGAACCGTGGAATCGGTGCCGCTGATCACCGCATCGATCCTGTCGAAGAAGCTCGCGGCAGGCCTGCAATCGCTGGTGCTCGACGTCAAGGTCGGCAACGGCGCCTTCATGGAAAAATCCCGCGATGCGACCGCGCTCGCCAACAGCCTGGTCGAGGTTGCCAGCGGCGCCGGGCTGAAGGTCTCGGCGCTGATCACCGGCATGAACGAGCCGCTGGCCTCGGCCGCCGGCAATGCCGTCGAGGTGCGCAACGCCGTCGATTTCCTGACCGGCCGCTTGCGCGACCGGCGGCTGGAGGACGTGACGCTGGCGCTTGCCGCTGAAATGCTGCAGTCGGCGGGGCTGGTATCGTCCAACCAGGACGGGATGCGCCGCGCCACCGAGACGCTCGCCAGCGGCCGCGCCGCCGTCACCTTCGCGCGCATGGTGACTGTGCTTGGCGGTCCTGCGGATTTCATCGAGAAGCCGGAAAATTACCTGCCCGGGGCGGCAACGGAATTCGCGGTCAAGGCGACGACGGACGGTTTCGTTACCGGCATAGCCACCCGCGACATCGGCCTCGCGGTGGTCGGGCTGGGCGGCGGGCGCACACGGCCCGACGACAAGATCGATCCCGCGGTCGGCATCACCAGGCTGCTGCCCATAGGCGCGGAAGTAAACGCCGGAGATGCGCTGGCGCTGATCCACGCCCGCTCACCCTCCGATGCCGAAGCGGCTGCCGCGGCTGTGCTTTCAGCCTATGCGATCGGTGCTTCGAAGCCGGTCGCCGACAAGTCGGTCATCCGGCGGATTCTGCCGCGCGGCTGAGTGGACCCTACTGAACCAGCAGCAATGTGCCGTTCTCGGCCTGGTATTTGCCGAGCCGGCTGAGAAAACTCATGCCGATCAGATTGGTGCGCAGTGCCTTGTCGTCGAGCACGATCGCCTGCACACCGTCGACGCTGATGCTGCCGATCTGCAGGCGGTCGATCATCACCACGGCTGCCTTGATAACGCCGTTGGCGGTGCTGACCTCATGACTGAAATCGGAAGGATTGAGCGACAGCCCGATCCTGCGCGCCGTCGACGTATTGACCGCCACCAGCGTCGCGCCGGTGTCGATCATGCCGTCGACCTGACGGCCGTTGAGCTTGAAGGTGGACGAGAAGTGTCCGCGCCCGTCAGCCGCAACCACAACCTTGCGGCCGGTCGGCAGCGGCGCCACCGGTTTGCCGGGAACAGACGCCAGACTGGCCTCGGGTTGCGTCTCGGCCCCGGGCTTGGCCGTCACCGCCGATTTCAGCAGGTTTTCGAATATTCGCGGATTTGACTGGTAGACAACCGGGATCGATGCCGACGCACCGGCAAAGACGCTGAGAATAAGAAGCTTGCGCAGCATGGATCGGCCTTTGTGAAAGTCGACACTTACCACGTCATGATGTTTGCTTTTTTAACGCAGGCCGAAACCGCAGGTCTTCGTAAACGAACCGTATCGGGCCGGGAATCGTCAGCCTATATCAGTAGTGTTGCTCCTGGCCTACGCGAATTTATGGATCAATGACGGCTTCGCTATTCGTGAAAACGCCTGCTGAAACATGGATTCGCTAACGCCTGGCATTAGAGAGGACAGTTTGCCAAATAAGTATTGGGGATCCGTTGCGCTACGTGGGAAGGAGATTAGCGTCATTGGAATGTCGTTTCTTGACAACGATTCAATCAGATTTGCGAACTTGCGATACAAAACGCCAATCTGTTCATCCGCATGGTCCGTCTCCCACAGTCCTCCCGCAACCGGGGAGCCGTCTGGCGAGGCAGTTGTTATTTCCTGCACGTAAGCTCGACTGGCCGCGGCATCCTCAAACCGTCGGACCGGAATGACGACGTGATCTATCTTAATGCCAGCAGCCAAGACCGCGTCCACATTCTCACATAGAAATGGACTCTTGATTATTCTCGGGCCGCACGGATCAAAGATCCCTCTTTCCAGGCCGGCTCGGGCTTTCGGAGAATAATCTGTCGCCGACCATTCGCCGGTATCCAGACCAAGCTCCGTTAGCAGCTCGACAAGATAAGTGGGCCCAGCCCTCCCCGTCCCACTGATGAAGATCCGCCTTGTGTCATTCGTGGGGCGCCTTAATCGAGGCAAGAATCCGAGTATGGGTAACACGACGAAAATACCTTGGATGCCAGAGAACTACTGCTCAATTCGCCGGTACGGGGACGTTTTATAGACCTAAGAGGATCAGACGGCCTATTTCGTCCCGTACATGCGGTCGCCGGCGTCGCCAAGACCGGGCATGATGTAGCCCTTCTCGTTGAGCTGGCGATCGATGGACGCGGTGAAGACCGGAACATCCGGATGCGCCTTGGTAAAGCGCTCGATGCCTTCGGGCGCCGCCAGCAGGCACAGGAAGCGGATATTGGTGGCGCCGCGCTCCTTCAACTTGTCGATCGCCGCGATCGCCGAATTGGCTGTCGCCAGCATCGGGTCGACGACGATGACCAGCCGGTCGGCGAGGTCGCTCGGCGCCTTGAAGAAATACTCGACAGCCTCCAGCGTCTCGTGATCGCGATAGAGGCCGACATGGGCGACGCGGGCCGCCGGCACCAGGTCGAGCAGGCCTTCGAGCAAGCCGTTGCCGGCGCGCAGGACCGAGGCGAAGACCAGTTTCTTGCCCTCCAGCGTCGGAGCTTCCATCGTCTCCATGGGCGTTTCGATCGTTGTCGTCGTCAGTTCGAGATTGCGGGTGACCTCATAGCCGAGCAGCAGCGAAATCTCGCGCAGCAGCCGCCGGAAGCCGGCCGTCGAGGTCTCCTTCTTGCGCATGATGGTCAGCTTGTGCTGGACAAGCGGATGGTCGACGACGGTGACGCCCTTCATGATGTTCTCCTGATGCGGTGTCGCCCGAAACCGCGCGCATGGACCCTTTCGGACGTGTCGCGCTTCAAGCTGCTTGGGCGAACCCTAGCGGTATTGGACCGGCCAAGGAACCGCTTGGCCCGCATCGACCACAGCTTTGTCAAAAGAAATCAGCGAGCGGCACTGTTCAGCCGGGCAAGAAGCGCCGCTTTGGTCTTGCGGTCGATGAAAGCCGCCTCGATGGCCGTCCTGGTGACCGCGGCGAGCGCTTTCTCATTCATCGCGAAATGCTCCGCCGCAATGTCGTATTCGCGCTTCAGCGAGGTCCAGAAATAGGGTGGGTCGTCGGAGTTGAGCGTCACCTTGCAGCCCGCCGCCTGCAGGGCCGGAAACGGATGGTCGGCGAAACTGTCGAAGACCTTGAGCGCGATGTTGGAACCGGGGCAGCACTCCAGCACGACGCCCTCATCAGCGATGCGCCGGACAAGGTCGGGATTTTCGATGGCGCGCACGCCATGGCCGATGCGCGACGGGCGGATATGGTCGAGTGCCGCCTGGACAGTCTCCCAGCCCGTCAGTTCGCCGGCATGGACGGTGATGCCGAGCCCGGCCTCCCGCGCGATCTCGAAAGCCCTGACGTAGTCTTCCATGTCGCCCGTGCGCTCGTCGCCGGCGACGCCGAAACCGGTGACCAGCGGATGGCCGCAGCGTGCCGCGAAGCGTGCCGCCCGCTCGATCGATTCGACGCCGACATGGCGCACGCCGGTGACGATCATGCGGCCCTCTATGCCGGTCTTGGCCTTGGCGCGCAGCATGCCTTCGCCGAGCGCATCGGTGTAGGCCTTGGGCGACAGTCCGGCTTTCGTCGCGTGGTCCGGCGAGGTGAACACCTCGGAGTAGATTGCCCCGTCGCGGGCCAGGCTGGTCAGATAATGGTCGGCCAGCCGCGCGTAATCCTCCTCGGTCCGGAACAGGTCGGCGGAAAAATCATAGGCCGCGAGAAAGGAGGTGAAATCCTGCCAGACGAAGGACCCGTTCTGGATATAGGGCGAGGTATCCTTGCCGTATTTCTGCGCCTGGCGGATGACGAGATCTGGCGCCGCTGCCCCTTCGATGTGGCAGTGCAGTTCCGCTTTCAAAGGCATTCAAACATCCCGTCGGTCAGTCCAGGTCTTGAAAACCCACCACCTGGAAGCGCGGCTGAACACCGCGCCTTAAACAATAGCGCCCGCATCATCGATCGGCTATGGTCCCGCCGGTTTTATGACGGATCAAAAAAATGTCAGTTGAGAGAACCACGGCCGCCGGCGGCATGGAAACCTCCTATGGTTTCAAGCGTGTAGGGGAAGGCGAGAAGCAGTCCCTGGTCAACGATGTTTTCCGCAAGGTCGCCAATCGCTACGACCTGATGAACGACCTGATGTCAGGCGGCCTGCACCGGCTGTGGAAGGATGCCATGGTCGCCTGGCTCAATCCGCCCAAGCGCTCGGGCTGGCGTGTGCTCGATGTTGCCGGTGGCACCGGCGACATCGCCTTCCGCATCGTCGATGCCAGCCATGGCCATGCCCATGCCACCGTGCTCGACATCAACGGCTCGATGCTCGCTGTCGGCCGTGACAGGGCCGAAAAGAAGGGCCTGTCCGGCAACACCGATTTCGTCGAGGCCAACGCCGAGGAACTGCCCTTCCCTGACGCCAGTTTCGACGCCTACACCATCGCGTTCGGCATTCGCAACGTCCCGCATATCGACGTGGCCCTGGACGAGGCGTTCCGCGTGCTGAAGCCCGGCGGCCGCCTTCTGTGCCTGGAGTTTTCCGAGGTCGAGATGCCGTTGCTCGACAAGGTCTACGAAGCCTGGTCGTTCAATGCCATTCCCAGGATCGGCAAGTTGGTCACCGGCGACGGCGAGCCCTATTCCTATCTGGTCGAATCGATCGCGAAATTCCCCAATCAGCAAAACTTCGCGGCGATGATTTCCCGCGCCGGCTTCGATCGCGTCTCCTTCCGCAACTATTCAGGCGGCATAGCGGCCCTGCATTCGGGCTGGAAGCTTTGACGCCGTCGCCCATCTCCAACACGCGACGTGCCTTGCGCCAGTTCAACGAACCGGTGGGGCGGACGCGGCCATGAGCACCGTCAGCGCGGGGTTCCGGCTCGTACGGGCCGGTTGGGTGCTGGTGCGCGAAGGCGTCGTCGCTGCCTTGCCCGGCGAGGAACTGTCCGGCCTGCCGAAATTCGGCTGGCGGCTGGCGCGGCTGTTCACCCGCCGCCGCGCGCTTGCCTATGAGCGTAGCGATCGGCTGGCCAAGGCAGTGGTCCGGCTCGGGCCTTCCTATGTCAAGCTTGGCCAGTTCCTGGCGACGCGGCCCGATGTCGTCGGCAACGACATGGCGCTCGATCTCGCCATGCTGCAGGACAAGATGCACACCTTCCCGACGGCCGAGGCGGTCGCGGCGATCGAAGCCTCGCTCGGGCGCAAGCTCGGCGATCTCTACAAGCAATTCGGCGATCCGGTCGCCGCCGCCTCCATCGCTCAGGTCCATGCCGCTGAAACCGTCGATGGTGGCGTCGCCAGGAAGGTGGCGGTCAAGGTCATCCGGCCAGGCGTGCGCCGCCGCTTCTTCCAGGACCTCGAAAGCTATTTCCTCGCCGCCCGCCTGCAGGAAAAATACATACCATCGTCGCGCCGGCTGAGGCCGGTCGAAGTAACCGAGACGCTGGCGCAGACCACCAGGATCGAGATGGACCTGCGCCTCGAGGCGGCCGCGCTCTCGGAACTTGGCCAAAGCACCAGGGAAGACCCTGGCTTTCGCGTCCCTTCGGTGGACTGGGAACGCACCGGTCGCGACGTGCTGACCATGGAATGGGTCGACGGCGTCAAGATGAACGATATCGCCAGCCTGCAAAGCGCCGGCCATGACCTGAAGGCGATCGCCGCCAATCTCATCCAGTCCTTCCTGCGCCATACACTGCGCGACGGCTTCTTCCACGCCGACATGCATCCGGGCAATCTGTTCGTCGAGGCAAACGGCACCATCGTCGCCGTCGATCTCGGCATTGCCGGACGCCTCGGCAAGAAGGAGCGCCGCTTCCTCGCCGAGATCCTCTACGGCTTCATCACACGCGACTATCTGCGCGTCGCCGAGGTGCATTTCGAGGCCGGCTATGTGCCGCGCCAGCACAACGTCTCCGCCTTCGCGCAGGCGATCCGTGCGATCGGCGAGCCGATCCACGGCCAGCCGGCCGAAACCATTTCCATGGCCAAGCTTTTGACGCTGCTGTTCGAGGTGACCGAACTCTTCGACATGGCGACACGGCCTGAATTGATCCTGCTGCAGAAAACGATGGTGGTGGTCGAGGGCGTGGCGCGCACGCTCGATCCGGCTTTCAACATGTGGAGGACCGCCGAGCCGGTAGTCAGTGGCTGGATAGCCGGTAACCTCGGGCCGCGCGGCTTGCTGACCGACGCACGCGACGGCGGCAAGGCGATGCTGGCGCTTATCCGCCAGGCGCCGGAACTCGCGGCCCGTACGGAACGGCTGTCGCGAGAGATCGACCTGATGGCCGAGCACGGCCTGCGCTTCGATGAAGCGACCGCCCGCGCCATTGGCAAGGCCGAGGCACGCTACAGCCGTTCTGGCCGTGTGGCGCTGTGGGTGATCGCGCTGACGCTGGTCTATATCGCCTGGAAGCTTCTTTAGGGCCAGCCTTCGCTCCGAGGCCTGCGACTTGCGGCGATTTGATTGCATTGCTATCATCGCAATCAGGCAAGATGAGCAGAGTGCAATCATATGGCCAGCATCACGATCCGCAACCTTGATGATGAGGTCAAGGAACTGCTGCGCCAGCTGGCGGCGGAAAACGATCGCTCCATGGAAGAACAGGCGCGGGTGATGATCCGGGCCGCTGTCGACGGCCAGATCGGCCCGGTTGGCCGTCTCGATCAGATCGAGAAAGCCCTCCTTGAACTGGCCAATTCGCAAGGCGCCCCGACCGTGGCGTCGGCCTTGGCAGTCAAGAGCTTGCCGCGAGGCACACTTTCCAACAAGCGCATCCTGCTCATCATCGGCGGCGGCATCGCCGCCTACAAGGCGCTCGATCTGATCCGCCGGCTGCGCGAGCGTGGTGCGGCGGTGCGGGTGGTCATGACGTCGGCGGCGCAGGAATTCGTGACGACGCTGTCGGTCGGGGCGCTCTCCGCCGACCATGTCTTCACCGACATGTTCGACCGCAACGATGAACACGATGTCGGCCACATCAGGCTATCGCGCGAGGCGGACCTCCTGGTGGTGGCGCCCGCAACCGCCGACCTGATGGCCAAGCTCGCCAATGGCCATGCCAACGATCTGGCCTCGACCGTCCTCATCGCCGCCGACAAGCCGGTGCTGATGGCCCCGGCGATGAACCCGAAGATGTGGTCGCATCCCGCCACCCGCCGCAACCGCGCGACCTTGGGCAAGGACGGCGTCACCTTCGTCGGCCCCGCCAAGGGTGAGATGGCCGAGAGCAACGAGGCCGGCGAAGGCCGCATGGCCGAACCGCTGGAGATCGTCGCCGCGGTCGAGGCGCTGCTCGATGCCGGCCCCAAGCCGCTGGCGGGGCGCAGGATCATCGTCACGTCAGGCCCGACGCACGAGCCGATCGATCCCGTGCGCTATATCGCCAACCGGTCGTCCGGCAAGCAGGGCCACGCCATCGCCGCGGCATTGGCAAGGCTTGGCGCCGATGTCCGACTTGTCTCCGGTCCCGTAGGCATTGCCGACCCAGCCGGCGTGAAAACCATACATGTCGAGCGAGCGCAGGAAATGCGCGACGCGGTGGAGCAGCTTCTGCCCGCCGACGCCGCGGTATTCGTCGCCGCTGTTGCCGACTGGCGCACCGAGAATTCGGCCGGTGAGAAGATCAAGAAGGTTGCGGGCGAAGGTCCGCCGGTGCTGCGCATGGTCGAGAACCCCGACATCCTGGCTGGTGTCGGTCACCACGGGCGGCGACCCGGCCTGGTCGTCGGCTTTGCCGCCGAGACGCAGGATCTCCTGCGCAACGCCGAGGCCAAGCTCAGCAAGAAAGGTGCCGATCTCATCGTCGCCAACGATGTGTCGCAGACCAGCGGCATCGGTCCTTCAGGCGTGATGGGCGGCGATCGCAACCGGGTCCGGATCGTGTCTAGGAACGGCGTCGAGGAATGGCCTGAAATGACCAAGGACGAGGTCGCGGCGCGGCTCGCCGCGCTCATCGCCGAGCGGTTGAAAACGATCGTCGTCTGACAAGTGTTGGCGGAAGCCGCCAATATCCTGTCGCCTGCGGTGCGCTAGGCCGTCAGTTGGCCAAAAGCTCAGCCGTGCGGGCAAGCGCCCCGCCGAAGCCATTGAGCGGAATTGAAAAGCTTACGACTTGCCCGGTATCGGCCGCGAACGCGTCGATCTTGAGCGTGGTGCCGTTCTTCAGCAGCGGCGTGACATTGGCATCGAACGCCACCGGCACAAGGCAGCCGACCACCTGGCAGGTGTTGAACGGCAGGCTGCCATCGAGCTTCTGGTCATCTATGGTCAGCGCAACACCCTTGGCAAGCGCCAGGCCGAACGGCAGGGCAAGGGTTCCGGTCGCATCCTCGCCGGTCTTGCTCGACAGCTCGATCGCCAGCAGCCGCTGGTTGCTTTGCTTGTTGAACTGCTGATGCGACAGGCTGCAGACCTTGTTCGTGCCCGATATCTGGCAATTGACCGTCCAGTCGCCGTGAGTTTCGGACAAGGCCGATGCACCACCGGGCAGCTGCGGCGCGTCAACTGCGGCGGGCGGTGTTGCCGTCACCTTGTCGCTCTTGGTTTGCGCCGACATGGCCGGCAGGCCGGCGATGCAGGCAGCACCCAGCACTGCTGCGAAATACGCGTATTTCCCCATCAAGACCTCTCCCGGCTCCGCCTCGAGCCAGTCCAGAAACTGACCTTGAGAGACGCGCTGACTGCATTCTGTTTGACCGTTTCCCCGAAGGCGCCATTATACCTGACGGACATGCCGACGCATTGACGCCTTTCGGCTCGAGGCCGGCGCCGACCCGATAGAGCGGCGAATCGATCGCTCCCGTCAAGTGCAATGCCGGGTTGCCGGGCAGATTCTCCGCAGCCGCAAAGTGGCCACTGCGCCATCTGGAACACGCCCGGATCGGTGAGTGCCGGAACCCGGATCCTGCGCCAGTTCGAGGAAGGTCGGATCGGCGTAGAGAACGAGATTGGTGCCGTTATCCACCTTGAACTGGACGTTGAAGTCCACTGCCGGATGCAAGGTCTTCGCCTCTATGCCGGAATCGGCCATCGCCGAACCCTTGGCCACCACATATTCGGTGAACAGCTTGTCGATCGACAGGAAGTTCAGCGGAGCTTCGCCGTCGAGGTTGTTGAGGTCCACGTCGTATTCCCGCCATGGCATCGCAGGACAAACACCCTATATATCTGGTGCGATGAGGTTTTTTTGCAGGAATGAGCGGATGTACATGCGTCGTACACCTATGAGTTTCGTACTGGCGGTACTGGCCGGGGCGGCTTTCGTCGGCTTTGCATCGCCTGCTTCCGCGCAGATGCTCGATCCTGCGGCCAGAAACAATGTGCTCATCCAGCAGAATGACCTGCAGGCCTTGCAGAGCCGGGTTCAGCGGCAGCAATTTCAGCAGCAGCAACAGCAGTATCGTGCCCAGGATCGCGTTATCGTCCAGCAGCCGCCGCCTGTCGTTCCGCAGGTCAGGCCGAGCTGCCAGACGCAGATAATCGGCAACACCGCCGTCAGCACCTGCCGCTGATCGACGGGCATCTTCTTTTATTTAGCCGACTTACATGGTAGGGCACTTTAGGTGCCCCTGCGGCAGTTTGGATTTTGCAAAGGCGTCGCATCACGCTAAGGGGCATTGCAGCGACTGGATTATCAAGATGGCAGCCACCAAGAAAAAGGCCGTGCGCCAGGCCAAGAAAGGCGAAAGGATCCGCCAGGTGGCGGCCATTCCCTTTCGGCTGAACCCGCGCGGCGGTATCGAGGTGATGCTGGTCACATCGAGAACGACGAGACGCTTCATCGTCCCGAAGGGATGGCCGATGAAAGGCAAGAGCGGGCGCAAGGCAGCCACCATCGAGGCGCTGGAGGAAGCCGGCGTGCTTGGCAAAACGCTGAAGCAGCCGGCGGGCACCTATTCCTACTGGAAACGCTTGGCCAACCGCTTTGTCCGCGTCGACGTCATCGTGTTTCTGCTGGAAGTGACGGAAGAGCTTGCCGACTGGCAGGAGGCCAAACGGCGGCAGCGGGCCTGGCTGGCGCCGGCCGAGGCCGCGATGCTCATCGACGAACCCGATCTCTCGACGCTGGTGAACACCTTGGCGCTGCCCAAGCCCGCGCCGCTCGAGCAGGCATAAGCCTCAATTGTCCGTGCCCTCATCTCCAGGAAGCGGCCGTGCCGGCGGGCCGCTATAGGCCCACAGCCATTCGCGCGGAAAAGTGTGGGTTCCCGTCCGGATTGCGTCGCAACAAAGAATTTGAAGCGCTCGAAAGCGCTTAGTTCAACTTGACCAGAACCACCCGACGGTTCTTGGCGCGGCCGGTCTCCTCGTCATTGCTGGCGACGGGCGCCATCATGCCGGCTCCGGCAGCCGTAAGCCGCGACCCATCGATCCCGTATTTCGCCACGAGCGCCGCCTTGACCGCCTGCGCCCGCCGGGACGACAGGTCTAGGTTGTAATCGAAGGCGCCTTGATTGTCGGTGTGGCCGACGACGATCACGGTCATCCCGGGCTCATTGGTCAAAAGCGTCGAAATCTCCTTCAGCGTCGGCTCGGACTCCGGCTTGATGTCAGCCTTGTCGGTGTCGAAGAAGATGCCGTAGAGGGAGATGCTGCCGGTGGCGGAGAGCGAGTCCGCCATCTTGGCCGCTTCGACGACCACCATTTTCTTGTCGCGCGCCTTGGGTTCCAGCACCTGCACTACGGCGACGGTGCGACCGTTGAGTTCCTTGCAGTAGAGATTGTCGGTCAACGAATAAGTCTGCACCGTGACATAGGCGTCGCCGCCGTCCTGCGGCACCTTGGCCGAGAAATAGCGCTGGTCGTTGATGCCGGTAGCCAACGCGCAAGCGCCATTGGAGAATGCCGCGTCCTTGAGATCGCTTTCATGGAAGGAATACATCGTCAGGCTCATGTCGCCGCCGCCGCCGCTCGACGAGCGGTCGGCAGCGCCGCCACATTCCTCCTTCTTGCACTCGAACAGGACTTCGCCTCCTGCTCCCTTGATCACATCCTGATAATTGCGCAGCACCTCGAGCGGCGAGCGCTCGGCCGGCAGCACATAGGCGATACGGGTCAGCGCACCCTCCACCTCGGCCTTCTTGTCCGGCGCGAAAACGCGATTGTTCATGGCGTCGCGCGCGTTGGGATCTGCACTTGGCTTCAGGGGCGACAGCGGTACGCTGAAGTCGGTAAAAGCAAGCTTTGCGTAGGACACGATGAAAGAGCCTTCGTAGCGCTTGGCCAGTTGATTGTCGGCGGCGCCCGCGATATCGGCGGTCGGCACCGTCGCGTCGGCTGCCGCGAGCCGCACTGTCAGCGCGAGAACAAGCCCCGCCCAGAAAACCCTCATGATTGTCGACTTTAATGCATGCATCGATCGATCCCCTCGCTTGAGGCTCGATGCTAGCAGAGCGGGTATGTCCAGTCGATGACGCCGCTCAGGGCAGCCGCTCCAGCAGGATCATCGGGGCGTCGTGATAGAGGATCTGCGTCAATTCGGTATAGCCGCACTTCCTGGCGACGTTCAAGGAGGCCGTATTGTCGGGATCGATGATGCAGACGGTTCTGGCAAGTCCGAACGTCTCGTTGCCCCAGCCATGCACGCGGCTGACGATCTCCGTGGCAAGGCCGGCGCCGTGCGCGGCCGGAGCGAGCGCCCACCCCGCCTCGGGGATACCTTCGATCGACGGCTCCATGTCGCGCTTCAGATCGTGGAACCCGGCCTCGCCGACGAAGCGGCCAGTCGCTTTCTCCTCGATGGCCCAGAAGCCGTAGCCGATCAGCGACCACAGGCCGGCGTGGCGCAGGAAGCGCATCCAGCTTTCTTCACGCGTGCGCGGCTTGCCGCCGATGAAACGGGTGACGACGGGGTCGGCCCACATCGTGGCATAGGCATCGAAATCGCCGAGCCGGTGTGCCCGCAGGATGGTTCGCGGCGTCTCGATGACCGGGGCGATGGTCGCTTGCGTCGTGTTCATTGGATTTGCCTCGCGTTACGGCCTGCGGTTAGCAAATCGCCGGCGCGGTGCAAGAGCCAGGAAACCAGGAACCATCATCCAAGCCGCAACGTCCGGCAGCCTTCACGACATCCGGGCGCTATGGGATTTTCGCGCGGCGGTGTTATTTTCGACGCCGGCTGATTCAGCGCGTCCCAATTTTTCAGGCGCCGGCCACTGCCGCCGATCCAAGGAAACCCGCATGGACACCACCGACCTCGTGCTCGCCATCATCCACCATCTGCTGGTGTTCTCGCTAGCCGGGATCATCGGCGCCGAATTCGTGCTGATCCGTGGCGACCTGCCCGCCGCGACGCTCAAGCGGCTCGCCGGCATCGACCGTCACTACGGCATCATCGCCGCGCTCATCATCATCGTCGGCATCGGCCGTGTCGTCTGGGGGCTCAAGGGTTGGGAGTTCTACGTCTACAACTGGGTGTTCTGGGCCAAGATGGCGGCATTCGGCACCGTCGGCCTGCTGTCGATCATCCCGACCGTGCGTTTCATTTCCTGGAGCCGGCAGGCGAGCGCCAATCCTGCCTTCGCCGTGCCTGTCGGCGAACTGGCCTCGGTGAAGACCTATATCCGCGCCGAGGCGTTCGTCTTCCTGCTGATCCCGGTTTTCGCCGCGGCGATGGCGCGTGGCTACGGCTACTGATCGTCGGCGGCAATCGTTTCAAGCGGAGCGATCGGCACCAGCGGTGCCGGAATGCTGGTCGTCTTCACCTCTGCCTTGCAGATATCGGCGATAACGCAGGCCGGACAATCCGGCTTGCGCGCCTTGCAGACATAGCGGCCATGCAAGATCAGCCAGTGATGCGCATGGCGGATATATTCGTCCGGGATGATCTTCAGAAGTTCCTGCTCGACCTGTTCCGGGGTCTTGCCAGGCGCCAGGCCAAGCCGGTTGCCGATGCGCAAGATGTGGGTGTCGACCGCCATCGTATGCTGGCCGAAGGCCATGTTGAGCACGACATTGGCGGTCTTGCGCCCGACACCGGGCAGCTTGACCAGCTCATCGCGGTCATTGGGCACCTCGCCGCCATGGTCGCGGATCAACGCCTCCGATAGTGCGATGACGTTCTTGGCCTTGTTGCGCCAGAGCCCGATGGTCCTGACATAGTCGCCGACCTTGGCTTCACCCAGCGCCAGCATCTTTTGCGGCGTATCGGCGGCCTTGAACAAAGCCCGCGTCGCTTTGTTGACGCCGGCATCGGTGGCTTGCGCCGACAGCACCACCGCCACCAGCAGCGTGAAGGGGTTGACGTGTTCGAGCTCGCCCTTCGGCTCTGGCCGCTGCACCGAAAAGCGTCGGAAAATCTCGTGCACTTCGGCCGGGCTGTAGCGCGAAGTCCGCCGAGCGGGACGTGGACCCGGCTTGGCATTGGAGCCGTCGCGCCGTCCGGACGGCGGCTCTTTTTCGGGCATGGAAGATTCTTTGGACTTGGGGCTGGCCATTTCCCTCCTATAATATCCTGTCATGAGCGACACAAACGCCTCGTTTCAGGCTGATGAGCCCTTCTTTCACGCATTGCTGACCCCACACCGGTCGCTCGGCCGGACGGGCTTCCTGATCCTGATGGGCGCACTGATGTTCGGCTGGCTGGTCACGGGTGCGTTTTTCCTGTCGCGCGGCGCCTGGCCGGTGTTCGGCTTCTTCGGCCTCGACGTGATTGCCGTCTATATCGCCTTCCGCGTCAATTATCGGGCCGCACGCGCCCGCGAGGAAGTGTCGGTCTCGCGCACCAGCCTCGATATCCGGAAGACGGCCCCCTCGGGAAAATCGGAAGCGCACCGCTTCAACCCTTTCTGGGCGCGGTTTTCGGTCGCCCGTCACGCCGAGATCGGCATCACCAGAATGATCGTGGAAGCACAGGGCCAGAACGTGCCGATCGGCGGCTTCCTCGACCCCGATTCCCGCGAGAGCTTCGCCACCGCCTTCGCGCGCGCGCTGGCGACCGCCAAGGCGCGCTAAAGCAATTCCAGGAAAACAAGCGGTTTTCCGTCCGGGCTCGAAGCCGGAGTCTATCTGGGCAAGCGCTGCAAGAAGGCAAGTTTCGGGTGGCGATCGGCGCCCCAAGAGGCGATATTCTGGCCCAAGGAGACAGGTCCATGAGCACACACACGGCAGTCCTCAAGAAGGACATCACGCCCGAGGGCAGCGACTACGAGATCGTGCGCCGCGCCATCGAGAAGATCAGCCTCGACTATCGCGACCAGCCATCGCTGGAAGAACTGGCCGAGGAAGTCGGCGAGACGCCGACCGGCTTGCAAAAACTCTTCACCCGCTGGGCCGGCCTGTCACCCAAGGCCTTCCTGCAGGCGGTGACGCTGGACCATGCGCGCAAGCTGCTCGATTCCGGCATGCCGCTGCTCGAAACCTCATTTGAACTGGGCATGTCCGGTCCGGGCCGGCTGCACGACCTGTTCGTCACCCATGAGGCAATGTCGCCGGGCGACTACAAGACGCGCGGCGCTGGCCTCACCATCCGTTACGGCTATCACCCCTCCCCGTTCGGCACTGCCTTGATCATGGCCACGGATCGCGGGCTTGCCGGCCTCGCCTTCTGCGACGCCGGCGAGGAGCGCGCCGCCTTCGCCGACATGTCCGGCCGCTGGCCCAACGCCCTCTATGTCGAGGACAGGGAAGCGACAGGCCCCTATGCCGCGCGCATCTTCGAGCCGACGTTGTGGCGCGCCGATCAGCCGCTGCACGTCGTCATGATCGGCACCGACTTTCAGGTCCGCGTCTGGGAGGCCTTGCTGCGGATCCCGATAGGCAAGGCCCGCACCTATTCCTCGATCGCCGCCAGCATCGGCGCGCCGAGCGCCAGCCGCGCGGTCGGCGCCGCCAACGGCGCCAACCCGCTCTCTTTCGTGGTGCCTTGCCACCGCGCCATCGGCAAATCAGGCGATCTCACCGGCTATCACTGGGGCCTGACCCGCAAACGCGCCATCCTCGGCTGGGAAGCGGGGCAGATTTCGTCCTGAAATGTCGATTTTTAATTCCGGTTCCAAGGAATATATGAATATTCGCATTGCGAAGTATTAGTGAGAATTATTTCGAGAATTTCTGGACACAACCGGCGACAACCATCGGTTTCTTCACCGCCGTTGTTTTGGCGGTTTATTTAAGTTTACGCTAAATTAACCATGCTAAAGCGATGATGACCCATATTAATTCGGACATTCCGACTTAATAGGAGGGTTTCGATGACGTTGTTTCGCGCCGCTTTCGGCGCAACTCTGTTGGTCGCGTGCCTGGACCAGGCTGCGATGGCCACACAGCAGAATGTCATTTTCAACGGCACGGTCACCGCGACCTGCACGCTTGTCGTCGCCACCAACGGCACGATGACGGTAAGCCCCGACCTTCAGTCGCTGAGCTCGCACAACAGCGGCGGTTCGGCTGGAACAGTCACGCTCACCACCACCGGGGGTGTTTCGCTGAGCGTTGATCCGGTGACCCTCACCACCGTGCCGGCCGCCGACAGCACGGCCATCACCTGGACACCGACCTATTCGGCCAGCGGCGCCCACACGATTTCGGAAACGGCGTCCTCCACCGCCCTGACAGTCCCCGGCGCCGACCTTGTATCGGTCCATCTCGCCGGCACCAAGGGCGGCAGCAATCGCTTCGCGAACGGCAACTATCAGGCAACGGTAACGCTGCGTTGCGAATGACGTCCCCGCGAAGGAGGGGTCCTTGAAACATGCTCTGAACCTGGCGACGGCGCTGGCTGTCGGATTGATGCCCATTGCCGCGGGCGCCCAGTCGATGTCGCCGATGCGGGGTGAGGTCAACAGTTTCACCGACGCCTTCGCGATCCGCGTGTTCCCCGCCAATCCCTACGGCCAGAAGATAAAGGTCGAAATCCACGTCTACGATCAGAATTTTCAGCCAGTGGACGCCAAGATCTCTCCGAACGTCTTCCAACTGGGCTCGCAGGCTTCCCGTCCCGTCCTTGTGGTCGTGCCCTTCGGCGGCGCTGCCGAGCGTAAAGTGCGTATCTGTACCGAGAGCATCCCCTTTCCCAATCAACAGACGCAGATAAAGGCACAGATATGCGGAAAGTTTTTTGGGCACCGCAAGTCCTGACAGTCGCGTTTGCGGCAATGTGGGCGGGGATCTCGCCGGCGCTGGCCGAGGATGTCTACAACCTCAACCAGAACGAGAGCGGCTTCAATTTGCCGGGCGTGACGTTGCCTCAGGGCCAGGACGAGGTCCACGCCTCCGACGGCACCACCTGCCGTTCGGCGGTGTCGGGCACCGGCGCCTATTTCGACCTCGGCGTTATCAGAGGCAACAGCCAGTCGAACAACGACGTCGCCACCTACGGCCGCGTGGTGATTCCGATCGGTCGTACGCCGAAGCGTGTCGATTGCAGCCGCCTCTATGAACTCGAGGTCGAGCGCCTGCAACTGGAGCTGAAACTGCTCAAGATGGGCCTCGGCGGCGACGGCCCGACGGCGAGCGTGGCCGCTAGCGCTCCCACGCCCGTGGCCGCATCACCCGGATGGGCCAACGAAGGCTGGAACATCAGGACCGGAAGCGGCGATGGCAAGAAAAAGAAGAAGAAATAACCGGGCGCTGCTTGCGATGGCCGCGCTCGCCGGCTTCTGCCTTCCGGCGCAGGCGGCGATCATCGGCACCTGCACCATCATGGTCGGGGCATCGGGAACGATGACCGCAAATCCGGCCATCGGCATACTCGGATCCAAGCAGGCAGGCGGATCGAGCGCCAGTGCCACCGTGGTGGCAAGCTCCACGCTGTGCTCGCTGTTCAACCTGCTGGACTGTTATTCGGTTTCAGCGCCGGCGCCTGTGGTATTCTCGTCCGCGCCGAGCGGCGGTGGCACCAACGTGACCTTCGTCTCGGTCTTCCGCCTCGATGGCTCGGGCGTCGACAACAATGGGGGCGTGCCGCAAAGGGTCGTCAACGGCACCCACGCCATGCAGGTCGACCTCACCGCCACCAAATCGAGCGGTATCTTTCCCGCCGGCAACTATCAGGGCATCGTCACCGTGCGATGCGAGTGAGGCGGCAAATTGTGCTGGACCATTCGCGTGGTCTGGCATCGAACGGCCTGGCAGGATAGCTTCCCCTGCATTCAGCAGGAGGCATTTCTTGATTATCGTAGTCGGCTCGATCAACCTCGACCTTATCGCCAATGTCGACCGCTTGCCGAGCCCCGGTGAGACGGTGAGCGGGTCCGGTTTCACGACGGCGCCCGGCGGCAAGGGCGCCAACCAGGCGCTCGCCGCCGCACGTGCCGGTGCTCAGGTGCGCATGGTCGGCGCCGTCGGCAAGGACAATTTCGCACCCGAGGCTCTGGCGTTGCTGCGCGAGGCCAAGGTCGACCTGTCGGGCGTGGGAGAGACCTTTGCCTCGACCGGCACGGCGCTGATCATGGTCGGCGACGACGGCGAGAACATCATCGCCGTGGTTGCCGGCGCCAATGCTTCCGTGGTGCCCGGCGACCTCTCCAAGGCTTTTCTGAAAAAGGGCGACGTCGTGCTGCTGCAGCATGAGATTCCGCTCGCGACGATCGATGCGGCCCTCGACCAGGCAAGGGCGGCCGGCGCGGTCACCGTGCTCAACACGGCTCCGTTCCACGCCAAAGCGGCAGGCTTCCTCGGCAAGGCTGACTACGTCGTAGCCAACGAAACCGAGTTCGACCTCTATGGCGAGGCCCTGGCGCTCAGCGGCCGCGATCGGAAGGCGCGCATGCGCGATTTTGCCGGGAAAACCGGACGCGCCATCATCGTCACGCTTGGCGGCGAAGGCGTGACGGCGGCGACGCCGAGCGATTTCCTGACCGTTCCCGCGTTGAAGATCACGCCGGTCGACACGGTCGGGGCCGGCGACACATTCTGCGGCTATTTCGCGGCCGGCGTGGCGTCGGGCCTCACGCTCGAACAGGCATTGGCGCGTGCCGGCGCCGCCGGCTCGCTGGCTTGCGTCAAGCCCGGCGCCCAGCCGGCAATCCCGCTGGCGAAAGACGTCGACCAGGCCTTGCAGGAAACCCGTTGAGATGATGCGCCCCCGCACCAGACATGCCGTACCCGCGGCCAGCGACATCTGCCGCCTGTCGGCTGTCGAACTCGCCGACGCGATCCGCCGAAAGAAACTCTCCGTGCGCGAGGTGGTGACGGCGTTCCTCGATCGCATCGATGCGATCAACCCGCTGGTCAACGCCATTGTCTCGTTGCGCGACCGCGCCGACATCCTGCGCGAGGCCGACGCCGCCGATATCAGGCGGACGGATGGAAGCGGGTCCCTCTTTGGCCTTCCCATTGCCATCAAGGACCTTGCCTCCACAACGGGCCTCAGAACCTCGTTCGGCTCGCCGATCTTCGCCGATTTCGTGCCTCAGGAAGACGATTTCTTCGTCGAACGCATCCGCGACGCCGGCGCCATCATCATCGGCAAGACCAATGTTCCCGAATTCGGGCTCGGCTCCAACACCTACAACAACGTGTTCGGGCCAACACTGAATGCTTTCGATCCGTCGCTCACCGCCGGCGGCTCGAGCGGCGGTGCGGCGGTGGCGCTGGCACTCGACATGGTGCCCGTCGCCGACGGCAGCGATTTCGGCGGTTCGCTACGCAACCCGGCGGCCTGGAACAATGTCTACGGTTTTCGGCCATCGCAGGGGCTCGTGCCCGCTGGTCCCGACTTCGAGGTTTTTCAGGCGCAGATGGGCGTGGAGGGGCCGATGGGTCGCAACGTCGCCGACATGGCGCTGTTGCTCGACGTGCAGGCCGGTTATCACCCGCAGGCGCCCCTGTCCTATGAGAAGCAAGGCTCCTTCCTTGAAGGGCTCGCGACGGTGGCGACCGGCGGCCGCATCGCCTGGCTGGGCGATCTCGGCGGCCATCTGCCGATCGAGCCCGGCATCCTCGATCTTTGTGAGGCAGCACTCGCACGGTTCACGGATGTATCCTTCCTGGCCGAGCCCTTGCGACCGGATTTCGATTTCGAAGCACTCTGGCAAGCCTTCGTGACGCTGCGCCAGGCCAGCAGCGGCTGCGCCCTGAAAGTGCATTATGACGATCCCGCCAGGCGCGGCCTGCTGAAACCGGAAGCCGTCTGGGAAGTAGAGAACGCCATGCGGCTGACGGCGCCGCAAATCCGCGCGGCTTCGGTCGTGCGCACCTCCTGGCACCGGATGCTGTTGTCGATCTTCGACCGCTTCGACCTCATCGCGCTGCCAACCGCACAGGTCTTCCCCTTCGATGTCGGCACCCATTGGCCCCGCGAGGTCGCCGGGCGGGCGATGGACAGCTACCATCGCTGGATGCAGGTTTCAGCCTTCGCCACCTTGGGCGGTTGCCCGGCGGTCAATGTGCCGGTCGGCTTCGACGACAGGGGCCGGCCCATGGGCATGCAGCTGATCGGCCGGCCACGCGGCGATCTCGCCGTGTTGAAGGCCGCGGCCGCCTATGAGACGACGTTGCCCTGGCCTGCCGGCGCCTGAGCCAGGCGCGCCGCGCACCGGCTTGCGTCGTTATCGCCGCCATGCATTGATTGTCGCCTGAAAGGCCGCGTAGCGGCATTGCGAGGAAAAATCATGTCGCTGGAACTCTACGCCGCCTATGTTCTTGCCTGCATCGTCATCATCCTGGTCCCCGGGCCAACGGTGACCTTGATCATCGCCAACAGCATCCGCCACGGAACTCGTGCTGGTCTCGCCAATGTCGCCGGCACACAGGCGGGTCTCGCCGTCATGATCGCCATCGTCGGCATCGGCCTCAACACGCTGATCTCGGGCATGGGTCACTGGTTCGAGTGGGTGCGCCTGATCGGTGCCGCCTACCTGATCTGGATGGGCGTGCAGATGTTCCGCTCGAAGGGCACGCTGAACGCCGACGGAACCGCCCGGAAACCACGCGGCGGCTTCTTCCTGCAGGGCCTGCTTGTGGCGCTGAGCAATCCCAAGACGCTGATTTTCTTCGGCGCCTTCTTCCCGCAGTTCATCGCGCCGCAGGGCAATTATTCGCTGCAGATCGTCGTCATGGGCCTTACCGCCATGATCTTCGCCGCCATGTCGGATTCGACCTATGCGCTCGCCGCCGGCCGCGCCGGCCGCATGCTCTCGGCCGGCCGCGTCAAGCTCCTGTCCAGGATCAGCGGCAGCTTCATGGTCGGCGGCGGCCTGTGGCTGGCGTTTTCGCGGTCGAAGTAACCACGAAAGCGCCTTCTTCATAAATTTTCGCAGAGACATATTGAAGAATTGTACGCCGCTGCACAATTCTTCACTATGCGCAAATCAAACGTTTCCTTTCGGGATCGCTTGCTTATTTTGCAATACGAGTACAGCGACGCAGTGGTCGGCATCGCTTTCTTTTGCGCCTTTGCGCTGATGAAATCCATCGCGATTGTAGGGCTTCAGGCCAATCCGGTCGTCGCCACCCAACGCGTGATGGCCGTGGTCGAATACGTCAGAGTGAAGCCTATCAGCCCGTCTGCCATGGTAGGTCACAATCTATACTACACCTACGATGTGCGCCTTGATGACGACAACACGCGGATATCGATCGACGATGACGTCGAGCGACCGCATCTTCTTGGCTCCCTCGTTCCTATTGAACGGCAGCACCACAAGCACGGCGTCGACACCTATCGATTGCTCAATGGGTGACAACGCGCGCTGGTGACAACGCGCGTTGTCCAAAAAACGTCAGTTAAGCCGCCCCAGCCTCTCCACCAGCAGCGCAAAAAACCCGTCATGGTCGATGTCGCGCATCACCATGGCGTTCTTTTCCCGCTTGGTCACGCCCCACCAGTCGATCACGGTCATGCCCATGGTCAGTTCCGAGGCGGTTTCCACGCTGACGTTGCAATGGCGGCCCTTGAACAGATCCGGCTTCAGCAGGTAGGCGATGACGCAGGGGTCGTGCAGCGGCCCGCCATCGGTGCCGTACTTCTCCTCGTCGTAACGCTCGAAGAATTCGAGCATGTCTGCCGTGGCGATGCCGACCTTGCTACCAAGCTTGCGGAAAGCATCGATGCGCTTGGCCGTGGTCAGCGCCTTATGGGTGACGTCGAGCGGCATCATCACGATCGGGATGCCGGACTTGAACACCAGATCGGCGGCCTGCGGATCGACATAGATGTTGAATTCGGCGGTCGGCGTGACATTGCCGCCTTCGAAGAAGCCGCCGCCCATCAGCACGATTTCCTTGATGCGCGATGCAATGCGCGGTTCGCGGATTAGTGCCAGCGCTATGTTGGTAAGCGGCCCGAGCGGGCAAAGCGTGATGGTGCCGCTCTCTTCCTTCATCAGCGTCTCGACGATGAAATCGACGGCATACTGCTCCTGCAGCTTCATCGTCGGTTCGGGCAGTTGCGGCCCGTTGAGGCCGGTCTTGCCATGCACCTCCTCGGCTGTGACCAGTTCGCGCGCCAACGGACGGATGGCGCCGGCATAGACCTTGATATCTGGCCGGCCGGCCAGTTCGCAGATCTTGCGGGCGTTCTTTTCGGTCAGTTTCAACGGCACGTTGCCGGCAACGGCGGTAATGCCGATGATGTCCAGTTCGCTACTGCCGAGCGCCAGCAGAATGGCGACGGCATCGTCCTGGCCGGGATCGGTGTCGATGATGATCTTGCGTGGTTGGGGCATTTCAATTCCTTGTTTGGCTAGCCATCAGCTCACCGGACCGATCGTGCGCCCGAAAAACGCCAACCGGCTGCAAGCTGCCGAAACGCTCGACGGGGAACGGTCCCGGCCTGCGCGCTTCTCCTTGCATCCGCGCGTCGTTTCAAGCGCCATGTCGATTATTCCTGTGAGTCCACGGCTTGGTCTTTTTGGGCGGGTCTTTTGGTGGCTTGAACTTGGTCGTGGGGCGGACCATATCAAGGCCATCGGGAAAAATGCCATTTGGGTTTTTCCAGTTTATGTCGCTCTTGAGAGGACAGTGTAACATGAGCCGAATGACGCCTTTGTCCAGCCCGCTTCTCCTGGGTTTCGACGCCATGGAAAAGACCCTGGAGCGTCTGGCGAAGTCCGGTGACAGCTACCCTCCCTACAACATCGAGCGCCTCAGCGGTGCCGACGGCAAGGCCGAAAGGCTACGCATTACACTTGCTGTCGCCGGTTTCGCCGAAAGCGATCTCGATGTGACAACGGAGGAAAACCAGTTGGTCGTGCGCGGTCGTCAGACCGACGATACCGAGCGCGAATTCCTTCATCGCGGCATTGCCGCACGCCAGTTCCAGCGCTGCTTCGTGCTGGCCGACGGCATGCGCGTGATCGCGGCGGAGCTGAAGAACGGCCTTTTGTCGATCGACCTCGATCGGCCGGAGTCTGAACGGCTGGTACGGAAAATAAATATATCGGTGAAAGACTGATCTTCACTGATGGCTCTCATGCGGGATGGCCTTGAGCGGCGTCCTCGCGCCAAGGAGGCTTGAAATGACCAGAACTGACGAAACCATCACCATGACCAGCGGCGAGTTCGCCCATCTCGGCGAAGGCTCGGTCGCCTATCTGCGCAAGGTCTCGAGCGATGAACTGCTCGGCCGCTTTCCCAACATCGGCGAAATCGCGCCCGGTATGGAGCTGTGGGCCCTGTTTGGCGCCAACGGCCAGCCGATCCTGCTTTCCGATGCGCGTGACCGTGCCTTGGCCGGCGCCATGGAAAACGACCTGACCACCGTCGCCATTCATTAAGGCGGGACGGAAACGAAAGGGCCGCTCACGGCGGCCCTTGGGGTGATATCTTAAAAAAGATGGCTTCAGGCCGCGTGCGAGGCCTGCGTGTCCGACAAAAGCGCGTGGATCGCCGCGGCGTCGCGCGTCCCCCTGACCTTGGCCACCGTGTCGGCGTCGCGCAGCACGCGCGCGATGCGCGACAGCGCCTTTAGATGATCGGCACCCGCCCCTTCAGGCGCCAGCAGCAGAAACACCAGATCAACCGGTTGGTCATCGAGCGATTCGAAATCGACCGGGGTTTCCAGCCGGGCGAAAACGCCGGCGATGCGCTTCACGCCGGCGAGCTTGCCGTGCGGGATGGCGATGCCGTTGCCGACGCCGGTCGACCCCAGGCGCTCGCGCTGCAGGATGGTGTCGAACACCTCCCGTTCCGGGATGCCCGAAATCGCCGCGGCCCGCTCGGACAGCAATTGCAGAAGCTGCTTCTTGGAATTCGCCTTCAACGCCGGCAAAATCGCCGGAACGCTGATAAGATCGCTCAGATCCATGCTTGAAAATCCTTGTTCGCCTGCCGCGCCAGTCCCCACCCCTCGTGCGGCCGGCTTTTATCCCTGTGCGACTTTGGTCGTGGACGGATCGATCCAGCCGATGTTTCCGTCGGGCCGGCGATAGACGATGTTGAGATGGTCGGTTCCGGCATTGCGGAAAACAACCACCGGACTGTCCTTGGTATCGAGCTCGATGACGGCTGAGGCCACCGACATGGTCTTCAGCGTCATGGTTGATTCGGCGACGATGGCCGGTGCGAAATCCTCCGGGATCTCCTCATCGTCATCGGCAAGCGGTGCCATCACGGTATAGGCAATGTCGGTCAACTCGCCATTGGCATTGCCCGAATTGTGCGATTTCAAACGGCGCTTGTAGCGCCGAAGCCGGGTCTCCAGCCGATCGGCGGCGGCCTCGAAGGCGAGCGTCGGATCCTGGGCATCGCCCGTGGCCTGCAGCGAGGCGCCGGAATCCAGCCTGATCATGCAATCCGCCGAATAGCGCGAGCCCGATTTGATGACGGTGACGTGTCCCGCGAAGCCGCGATCGAAATATTTGCCGATCGCTTCACCGACACGATCGTTGATGCGTGTGCGGAACGCATCGCCGATATCCATGTGCTTTCCCGAAATGCGCAGATTCATCTGAAAACTGACCTTCCTTGCTCAGGCTTCAAACTGGCCCGAGTTTATACTCGTGATCCGTGCGCACAAGCTTTGCGGCGTCACTCGCGCCGATTTAAATCCGAACTTTCCGGTTGATCACAAGCCGCCTTCTTGACCGTCCCGGGTCATTGTCGTGACGGACCATCCGCTAGCGGGCATCAAGCCCGTCTCATGCGGGCGGGCTTCTAGCCACTTCACCCTGGCTTGTCAATGAAACTCGAAAACTGTGAAAATCGCGAGTGCCTAACGGCCGGCGCTGGCGAGCGCCCGCTTCTCGCGCCGGCGCTGCACCGATGAGGGAATATTCATGCCTTCCCGGTACTTGGCGACCGTGCGACGGGCGATATCGACGCCGCTTTCCCTCAGCATGTCGACGATAGCATCGTCCGACAGCACATCGACGGGCTTCTCTTCGTCGATCATTTGCTTGATGCGATCACGCACCGCTTCGGAGGAATGCGCATCGCCACCACCCGATGCCGCGATCGAGGCGGTGAAGAAATAGCGCAGTTCGAACACGCCGCGCGGGGTGAGCATGTATTTGTTCGCGGTGACCCGGCTGACCGTCGATTCGTGCATGCCGATGGCGTCCGCCACCGTGCGCAGGTTGAGCGGCTTCAGGTGGCGCACGCCATGGACGAGGAAGGCGTCCTGCTGGCGCACGATTTCCGAGGCCACTTTGAGGATCGTCTTGGCCCGCTGGTCGAGGCTGCGTGTCAGCCAGTTGGCATTCTGCAGGCACTCGGCCAGGAAGTCCTTCTCCGCCTGGTTTTTCGCGTGCGGCGACACCTGGGCGAAATAGATATGGTCGACCAGCACGCGCGGCAGCGTTTCGGCGTTGAGTTCGACGGTCCAGCTGCCGTCATTGGCCGCCCTCACCTCGACATCGGCGACGATCGAGTTACTGGCGCCGCCCGAAAACGCCATGCCAGGCCGTGGGTCGAGCGCCCGGATTTCGGCCAGCATGTCGAGCAAATCCTCCTCATCGACGCCGCAGAGCCGCTTAAGCGTCTGGAAATCGCGGCGCGCCAGCAGTTCGAGATTGGCAATCAGGGCCTTCATGGCCGGATCGAGCCGGTCACGCACGGCAAGCTGCAGGGAAAGGCATTCCGCGAGATCGCGGGCAAACAGGCCGGCCGGCTCGAAGGTCTGGCATACGGCCAGCACCTTGCCCACCGCCACACCGTCGGTGCCAAGCCGCCCAGCGATCTCCGCCAGATCGGCCCTGACATAGCCGGTCTCGTCGAGCCCATCGGCAAGTTCTCCGGCGATCAGCCGCGCTACGGGATCGGTGAAGGCGAGCGCGACCTGCTCGCCGACATGATCGCGCAGCGTGATCGCGCTCGCCGCCATGTCGCCGGCATCGAGCCCCTCGGAAGAGGAGCCGCCGCCACTGCCCGAAGCCGATTTCCATTGCGCCGTCAGGTCGGGCCCGAGCCGTTCGCTGGTGCCGGGATCATCGGGAAACAGGTTTTCCAGGGACGTATCGAGCTTTTCCGAGATCGCCTCGGCGCTCCATACCGTCTCGTTCTCGAACCAGTCGCCATCGGGCGCCGCTTGCGGCTCAGCCTCGAGCTTCTGCGCCTGATCGCTCGCAGCATCGTCCTGCGGCTCGGCGCGCTCCAGGAGCGGGTTGCGCTCGATCTCCTCGTCGATGAAATGCTCGAGCTCCGCATGGGTGAACTGCAGCAGCCGAATCGACTGCATCAGCTGCGGCGTCATCACCAGCGACTGCGACTGTCGGAGCTGTAGTTTCGCCGCCAATGCCATGGTTCGGTTTCAAACGCCTCCTCTACGCGTCCGGACTTCCGGAATGAATTTCTCGGCCGGCCATAGAAACTGGCCCGGCTTTTGCTTGTCAAGGCAAAGCCTAGCAAAACTCGCTTACCGGAGCGTTATTGCGGATCAAAATCGCGAAAAACTGGCCGTCGGCGCGCAAAAAATCGCATCAGGAAACAAATTTCACGCTGAGAGCGATTCCAGGAGCCGGGAAAAAATGGCTTTCCGATCGGAATTCCGTGAAAAGAGACGGGGGCGGTTCGCTGTTTCAGACAGCGAACGTCTCAGAGCGTGAAGCCCTCGCCGAGATAAAGCCGCCGCACGTCGGGATTTGCCACCACTTCGTCGGCGCGGCCATGGGTCAGCACCTGGCCGGCATGGATGATATAGGCACGGTCGATGAGGCCGAGCGTCTCACGCACATTGTGGTCGGTGATGAGGACACCGATGCCCCGCGCCGTCAGGTGACGCACCAATTGCTGGATGTCGGCAACGGCGATCGGATCGATGCCCGCGAAGGGTTCGTCGAGCAGCATATAGGCCGGGCGCGTCGCCAGCGCGCGCGCGATTTCCAGGCGCCGCCTTTCGCCGCCCGAGAGCGACATGGACGGCGCCTTGCGCAGATGGCTGATGTGAAATTCCTCGAGCAGTTCGTCGAGGCTGCGCTCGCGAACCTTGCGGTCCTTTTCGACCACTTCGAGCACGGCGCGGATGTTCTGTTCGACATTGAGGCCGCGGAAGATCGAGGCCTCCTGTGGCAGATAGCCGATGCCGAGGCGCGCGCGGCGATACATTGGCATCGAGGTGACGTCGAAGCCGTCGATCTCGATCGTGCCTTCATCCACCGGCACCAGGCCGGTGACCATGTAGAAACAGGTCGTCTTGCCGGCGCCGTTGGGGCCGAGCAGCCCGACGGCTTCGCCAGCGCGCACGCCCAGCGTGACGCCGCTGACGACCTTGCGGCCCTTGTAGCTCTTGGTCAGGCCCTTGGCGATCAAGGTTCCCTTGAACTTCGCCTTGTCGACGGTGATCGCGGCCGGAGCCGAAAGCTTGCCTGCGGCCCGTCCCGGAAGACGCGCCGTCAGCGACGACAGGCTGGCCATCAGGGGTTCGTCGCTCCCGATTTCGACGCATCCGATTTCGGCGGGGGCGTGATCGACATCTGCACGCGCTGCCCGGCGCATGGGTCGACCTGGGCCAGCCCGCTTTTCATCTGCACGGTGAGCTTGCAGCCGACCAGGACATTGTCGTTTTGCGACAGGACGACCTTTTTGCCCGAAAGCACAAGCACCTGGCTCTTCATGTCGAAGCTGCCCTGATCGCCGGTCGCGACCTGCTGATCCGACTTGATGTAGACCTTGTCGGAGATCTCCAGGTGATCGATGTTGGCCGAGCCGGTCATGGCTGCCGCCCCGGCGGCTTCGGCCCCCTTCGCGCCCGCGTTGGGATCCTTGACGTAGTAGACCATCATCTTGCCGGCCTTCATCAGCGTCGGCCCCTGGACGACGGTGACGTTGCCCGTGAAGATGGCGACACTGTCGGCCTGGTGGACTTCCAGCTTGTCGCTTTCGATCTGGATCGGCTTGTCGCCGGCCAGTTTGAGACCCGACACCTGACTGGCCGCCCCCGACTGCGCCAGCGACGGCGCCAAGCTTAGCAGGAACAGCGCCGAAGTTGCGGCCGCAAGCCGTGTCGAACTATTGACCCACATTCGCTTCTTCGCCCTTTGCCTCAGCCGCCTTCAGAACGGCGGGATCGATATTGACACGAACTTTGTTCTCGAACACCAGGATCTTGCCATTGTCCTGGACCGACATCGAATCCGCCCTGATCTGCGACCCGCCACGGCTGACATCGACGGGATCATCCGTCTTCATAGTGCCTTTGCCCATGTCGAGGAAGACCGATTTGAACTTGGCCTGCATGCCGTCGGTCGTGGTGATGGTCACGTCGCTGTTCAGCTTCATCGTGTTGCCGTCGCGATCGTAGGTACCGTGCGAGGCTTTTACCGCCGCGACATTGTCGGGCGCGATCGGCACCTTGGCGTCGATGCCTTCGAGTTCGATGATGCCTTGCGTGCTCACATCCTGTATCGCCCGCAGCGCCGTCATCGAATAAGGCTGCTTCTGCTTGGTGAAACCGTTGAGTTTGGGATTGGCCATCACCAGCTTGCCGTTGGAGAAGGCGGTGCCTTCGGCCTGCACCGCGACGGAGACGGGCGCGGCGAAATAGGAGTAGACCGGGAAGGCCACGGCGATCAACGCCGCGGCCAAGGGCACGGCGAATTTGAGCACGCGCACGCGGCGCGAATGACGCTGGGCGCGGTCGAAAGCTTCGCCCCGCGTCCAGCCATCCGCCGGGGGAGCCAACTCCGTCTCCGGGCTGGTCTGTTCATTCGGTCGCGCTAACATGACTGCTTTCTTCCAAAACCCTGCCCAGGAGCCCCGCCTATAGGTGGGACGCCAGCGCCCTCACGCAAGCACAAGCCGACGAAAACCGCAAAAATGTGACAGCTGCCGTGCACAAACAAAACCGGGTCAGCGCAACAGCCAGTGCTTCATAGCAGAAATAGACGCCCTTGCGTCTTTTTTCATCACTGAAGTTCTTCGCACTTACCTTGCATCGCTCGCATAGGCCAGTCACAAAAAAGACAGCATATGGACCGTCGCGGGCGGATTGCCGCGCCATGTGCGGGACGGAACTGCTTCCCGATGAAGACATCATGGTCTAAAAGCGTCTCTTCCCGCTGACTGTGAGGCTGACGATGGCATTGAGAGCCGACGACCTGATCGACCGCCGCCGCTTGCGGCGCAAACTGACTTTCTGGCGTGTTGCGGCCTTTGGCATCGTGGCGCTCGGCGTGATTGCGCTGTCGACCTGGTTCTATGGCGACGATTTCGGGGGCTCTGCCGTCGACCACATCGCCAAGGTCAGGGTCGAAGGCACCATCACCGAGGACGACGAACTGATCAAGCGGCTGGAGACCATCCGCCAGTCGCCGAAAGTAAAAGGCGTGATCCTGGTGGTCGATTCTCCTGGCGGCACGACCGTCGGCGGGGAGTCGATCTACGAGGAGGTGCGCAAGCTCGCCGCCGACAAGCCTGTCGTGGCCGAGGTCGGCACGCTCGCCGCGTCGGCGGGCTACATGATCGCCAGTGCCGCCGACCATATCGTCGCCCGCAAAACCTCGATCGTCGGCTCGATCGGCGTGCTGATCCAGTATCCCGACGTCAGCGGCCTGATGGACAAGCTCGGCGTCAAGCTGGAGGAGGTGAAATCCTCGCCGCTGAAAGCCTCACCCTCGCCCTTCAAGCCGACCAATGACGACGAACGCGCCATGGTCCGCAAGCTCATCCTGGACAGCTACGACTGGTTCGTCGGCATCGTCGCGGAACGCCGCAAGATGACCCACGAACAGGCGCTGGCGCTCGCCGACGGTTCGATCTTCACCGGCCGCCAGGGTGTTGCCAACGGGCTGATCGACGCCGTCGGCGGCGAGTCCGTGGCGATCGACTGGCTGGCGACCAAGGGTGTCGATGCCAAACTCAAGGTGGTCGAGTGGAAAGACACGGAACGGCGCGGCGGTTTCCTGTGGTCGAAGGCGATGGCACGCACGGTCGCCGGCGCGCTCGGCCTGCCGGACTCCGGCGGCGACGTCATCCATGAACTTGGCGCCGACCGCTTGTTTCTTGACGGTCTCGTTTCCGTCTGGCACCCTTGAGACGCGTTGGGACAGCTGAAAAAGCAAATAAAATCATCCTGATAATTTTGGCCGAACTGCTTTCACGGGGACCCGTCTGATGATCAAGTCCGAGCTTGTGCAGATTATTGCCACGCGCAATCCGCATCTTTTCCTGCGCGACGTCGAAAACATCGTCGGCGCGATCTTCGATGAAATCACTGACGCGCTTGCGGAGGGCAACCGGGTCGAATTGCGCGGTTTCGGCGCTTTTTCGGTGAAGAACCGACCTGCCCGCACCGGCCGCAACCCGCGCACCGGCGAATCCGTCGAGGTCGAGGAGAAATGGGTGCCGTTCTTCAAGACCGGCAAGGAACTGCGTGAAAGACTGAACGGCGGCAAGTAGCCGGACGGCTTGTCCCGGCCCGCTTGCGACGGAAAATATCATGCTCAACCGCTTCATACTTATCGTGATCTTCGTGCCCCTGGCGATCATCCTGATCGCTTTGGCCGTCGCCAACCGCGAACTCGTCGCCTTCACGCTGGACCCGTTCAATCCCGGCAATCCGAAGCTGACGCTGACCTTGCCGCTGTTTATTTTCCTGTTCCTGGCGCTCGCCGTCGGCATGGTCGTCGGCAGCCTGGCGACCTGGGTCAAGCAGGGCCGCTACCGCAAGCTGGCGCGCCAGCGCGGCATCGAGGCGGAAAACCTGCGCCAGGCGGTCCGCGCGCCTTCAGTGCCGCAAGCGCCGGTCCAAGGGGCGGCCCCAGGGTCAGCATTGCCGAAGCCCACCAATTGAAGCGACGGCCGGCGCATTTCTTTTCACGGAGCCTTTCATGCTGACCATTTCGGCCGCCGAGGTCGATCGTGCGCTGACCTTTCCTGGACTGGTCGAGACGCTGCGCACGGCATTTCGCGAGGGCGCAGTGCAGCCGGTCAGGCATCATCACGCGGTCGAAAGGCCTGACGGTGCGGCGTCGACCCTGCTGCTGATGCCGGCCTGGACCGACTTTCAAGCCGCGGGCGGTTCCGCCGGCGGCCATATCGGCGTCAAGATCGTCACCGTCTCGCCCGACAACAACACCATCGGCAAGCCCGCCGTGATGGGGCTCTACCTCCTGCTCGACGGCGGCACCGGCGAACCGGAAGCGCTGATCGACGGCCAGCGGCTGACGCAGTGGCGCACGGCCTGCGCCTCGGCGCTCGCGGCGTCCTATCTCGCCCGCGGCGATGCCTCGCGGCTGCTGGTGGTCGGCGCCGGCGCGCTGTCACCCTTCCTGGCCAAGGCGCACAGCGCCGTGCGGCCAATCAAGACCATCCGCATCTGGAACCGCACCTCGGCCAACGCCGAGAAAGTCGCGGCCGATCTGCGCGCCGAGGGCTTCGCGGCCAGCGCGGCGACCGATCTCGATACCGAGCTTGGCCAAGCCGACATAGTCTCCTCGGCGACAATCACCACCACGCCGCTGATCAAGGGTGCGCTTCTGCGGCCGGGAACCCATGTCGATCTGGTTGGCGGCTTCACCCCGACGATGCGCGAAAGCGATGACGACGCGATCATGCGCGCCCGCGTCTATGTCGACACACGCGCCGGCGCCACCAAGGAGGCCGGCGACATCGTCCAGCCACTGGCCTCCGGCGTGCTGAAGCCGGAAGCCATCGTCGCCGACCTGCACGAACTGGCGCGCGGCCAAAGGGAAGGCCGCGGCAGCCCTGACGAGATCACGCTGTTCAAGTCGGTTGGCGCGGCACTCGAGGACTTGGCGGCCGGCATTGCCGTCTACAAGGCGCTCAGGGGCCAATCGGTGGTCGGCGAGTAATAGACGATGCCGTCGCCAGGCCTGACGCGGTGCAGCGGTGCCGCCCTGCCGTGGTTGACCTGCATGAAGCCGCCTTGCCGGCCGCGCCGGACATGGTCGACCGACGCTACCGCGATCCAATGCTCGCTCATTTCTGTTCCCCATTGGCCTGTTCTCCGTCGGCCAATGCTTGCCCGCCCATCGGCCGGCGGTGCCGGCGCAGCGACTGGATCAGGTCAAGCAGGCGTTCGGAACGGGACATGGACGGCTATCCGGGAGTGGTAAACGATAAAGCCAGCGCTGAGGCAACGGCAAGTGGCGACGGTTCGGAACGGCTTCGGCCCGGAACCGTTGTCGCGTCATGCGACTATATGGCTTCCTGCTCTTCTGGTCTGTCTTGACCGCCACGATCGCTGCGCTCAGCCTCGGGCCGTCCTTCGCCCATGTCCTGGAATCGGCGCCCCGGCTCACCCGGTGGTCCCCGGCGCTTTGGCGCGAGGCCACCGTTTTCAACGGGCAGTTCCTGCTCTTCGCTATCATTGGCGCGCCGCTGGATGTCGCGGCGGTCGCCTGCCCGGGACTGCTCGCATGGTTGCTGCGAGAGGATCGGCCGGCGTTCTGGTTCGCACTCGGCGCCACCTTGCTCTATGCGCTATCCCTGGTGCTTTGGTTCGTTCTCGTCAAACCGGCCAATAACGTTCTCGCCACCTGGGTGCCGGGCCCGATTCCGGACAATTTCGAAGCCATACGGCTGCGCTGGGAGACCGGCCACATGGCCGTCACGGCGGCCAAGGCTGTCGGCTTCGTTTCGCTGGTTGTCGCCCTCCTTTCGATCGGGCGTGGCTGAGCCATCCGCAACCGCAATGTCGCGCGGGTTTGTTGCGCCGATGGGCATAGCTGTGGCAGAAGCGGGCCGAACCGCCGGAGAAGCTGCCTCTTGAAGTCTTTTCGCGACAAACGCCGCGACGGCCGACCGCACCCAGCGAAGAGCGGGACCGTACAGCCGCGCCAGGCCGAGGATCGTTCCGCGGTCAAGCCAGATGCCAGGCCGCGCGAACAACACAATGTGAAACCGGAAAACCAGTTCGAGCCGAAATCCGCGCAGCGCATCCTCACCCGCCGCGAAGGCGCGCTGCCGGCTGAGCACCTTCCGGTAATCCTCGAAGTAGCTCCCAACGCGGATTACGCGCTGCTCGACAGCGGTGCCGGCCAAAAGCTTGAACAATACGGTCCCTACCGCATCGTGCGGCCCGAGGGCCAGGCGATCTGGCAGAAGGCCCTGCCGGCAAGGGACTGGGAGCGGGCCGACGCGATCTTTACGGGAGACACCGACGAGGAGGGCATCGGCCGCTGGCGTTTTCCCAAGACACCGCTCGGCGAAACCTGGCCGATGAAGCATGACGGCATCGACTATCTCGGCCGTTTCACCTCGTTTCGCCATGTCGGCGTCTTTCCCGAGCAGGCCTCGCACTGGGACCATATGGCGGACCTGATCGCGGCGGCCAGGCGCCCCGTCAAGGTGCTCAACCTGTTCGGCTATACCGGCCTTGCCTCGCTGATGGCCGCGCGCGCGGGTGCGGAGGTCACCCATGTCGACGCCTCGAAGAAGGCGATCGGCTGGGCGCGCGAAAACCAGGAGATGGCCGGTCTTGGCGCCAAGCCGATCCGCTGGATCGTCGACGACGCGGTGAAGTTCGCCGAACGCGAGGAGCGTCGCGGCAGCCGCTACGACATCATCCTCTTCGACCCGCCGGCCTATGGCCGCGGCCCCAAGGGCGAAGTGTGGCAGTTGTTCGAGGACCTGCCTGATTTGACGGACCTCTGTCGCTCGATCCTGACCCCAAAACCGCTTGCCGTGGTGCTGACCGCCTATTCGATCCGTGCCTCCTTCTTCGCCATCCACGCTCTGATGCGCGACACCTTTGCCGGCATGGGCGGCAAGGTTGAATCGGGTGAGCTGATCATCCGTGAAAAGTCCGCCGGCCGGGCGCTTTCGACTTCACTGTTTTCGCGCTGGGTGGCCTGACATGAACGAACGGCATGCCGGCGCACCAGGCCAGGTGAAGGAAGTCACCAGCCTTGCCAATCCGCTGGTCAAGGACATCAAGGCACTTGCCTTGAAGAAATTCCGCGACCAGCAGAACGCCTTCATGGCCGAAGGGCTGAAGCTGGTCATCGATGCGCTCGATTTGGGCTGGCAGATCAGGACGCTTGTTTTCGCCAAGGCCGGACGCGGCAACGCGGCCGTGGAAAAGGTCGCGGCGCGCACGGTTGCCGCCGGCGGCACCGTGCTCGAAGTATCGGAAAAGGTGCTTGTCGCCATCACCCGCCGCGACAATCCGCAAATGGTGGTCGGCGTCTTCTCGCAAAAATTCCTGGCCCTGAAGGACATCCGTGCCGACAATGGCGATGTTTGGGTGGCGCTCGACCGGGTGCGCGATCCAGGCAACCTCGGCACCGTCATCCGCACCGTCGACGCCGTCGGCGCCAAGGGCGTCATTCTGGTCGGCGATACCACCGATCCGTTTTCTGTGGAAACTGTACGCGCCACCATGGGTTCCATTTTCGCCGTTCCGGTGGCGAAGGCAACGACCGAGGCATTCCTGGCCTGGCGCGGCGGCTTTTCGGGTCTCGTCGCCGGCACGCATCTGAAAGGCGCGGTCGACTACCGCTCGGTCGATTTCTCCCGCGGGCCGGTGCTGCTGATGATGGGCAACGAGCAGCAGGGCTTGCCCGAAAGCCTGGCGGCAAGCTGCGACAGGCTACTCAGGATTCCGCAGGCGGGCCGTGCCGATTCGCTCAACCTCGCGGTCGCCACCGGCATCATGCTGTTCGAGATCAGGCGCGGCGCGCTGAAACTCGAACCAATCCCGGACCAGCAATGAGGATTGCCCAATCGTGAAATCATGGTCTCCCTACGCGCTGCTCGTCATCGTGGCCATCGCGCTCGACCAATGGATAAAGGCACTGGTCGAGGCCGGCCTGCCCTTCCAGGAAAAGCTCGACCTCCTGCCCTTCCTGGCGCTGTTTCGCACCTATAACACCGGCATCGCCTTCTCGATGTTCTCCTCCTTCGGCGACACCGGCCTCGTGGTCATCGCCGTGCTGGTCGTCGCCTTCGTGCTTTACCTCGCCACGCGCACGCCATCGGGCCATGTCATCGCCCGCATCGGCTTTGCCCTGATCATCGGCGGCGCGCTGGGCAATCTGATCGACCGTGCCGTCTACGGCCATGTCATCGATTACATCCTGTTCCACACGCCGGTCTGGTCCTTCGCCGTCTTCAACCTTGCGGACGCCTTCATTTCCGTGGGCGCGGCGCTGGTCGTCCTCGATGAACTCATCGGCTGGCGGCGTGAACCCACGCCTTCGAACGATTGACCCTACGCTGCCATCGCCGCACAGTCACACGCCAAGCAAGTTCGCGGAGAGAGAAAGATGTCCGAAACCTTCAAAGCCATCCTCGTTTCGCGCGATGCCGAGAAAAAACAGTCGGTCGCCGTGACTGATCTCACCGACGCCGATCTGATGGAGGGTGACGTTACCATCGCGGTCGAGGCGACGACGGTGAACTACAAGGATGGGCTGGCCATCTCGGGCAAGGCGCCGGTGATCCGCCGATGGCCGCTGGTGCCGGGCATCGACCTTGCCGGCACCGTCATCTCCTCTTCCAATCCCGACTGGCGCAAGGGCGACAAGGCCATCCTGAATGGCTGGGGCGTTGGCGAAACCCATTTCGGCGCCTATGCCGGGCGCGCCCGCGTGAAGGGCGACTGGCTGGTGCCTCTGCCAGAAGGCATGAGCGCGCATGATGCCATGGCGGTCGGCACCGCCGGCTACACGGCCATGCTTTGCGTCATGGCCCTGGAGCGGCACGGCATCCTGCCCGATCGCGGCCCTGTCGTGGTTACGGGCGCCGCCGGCGGCGTCGGTTCGATCGCGGTCTCGATCCTGTCCAGCCTCGGCTACCATGTCATTGCCTCAACCGGCCGCAATGCCGAAAGCCCTTATCTGATCAACCTCGGCGCCGCCGAAGTGATATCGCGCGACGAGCTCAACCAGCCTGCCAAGCCGCTGGCCAAGGAGCGTTGGGCCGGCGGCATCGATTCGGTCGGCAGTCACACGCTGGCCAACGTCCTGTCGATGACCTCCTATGGCGGCGCGGTCGCCGCCTGCGGCCTGGCCGGCGGCATGGATCTGCCGTCGAGCGTCGCCCCCTTCATCCTGCGTGGCGTCTCCCTGCTCGGCATCGATTCGGTGATGGCGCCGAAGGCCGTACGCCTCGAGGCGTGGCGGCGCATCGGTGCCGATCTCGATGTCGACAAGCTCGCCAGCCTGTCCACGACCATCGGGTTCGACGGCATCATCGATGCGGCACACGACATCGTCGATGGCAAGATCCGCGGCCGCGTCGTCGTCGACATGTGACCCATCTCAGGGGTCGCGGGCGCCGGACGGAATTGCCACATCGGCTGGCAAATCCGTCGCCGCCGAGGCAAAAACGCCCAATCCGCTAAAATTCGAACGATCCCCCGCAATTTTCCATAATCTCTGTCTGGCAAAGGATTTCGCATGATCGCGGAATCCGACAGCCAACAGGTCGACGCAGGCGACGATATCGATGCAGGTGACGACATCGATGCGGCACCGGCGCGAGCGCCGGCGTCCGCGCGGCGGTTTATCGCCGCGCCGCCGCTGGTGCCCGATCAGCAACCGGCCAGGCGGCAAGGCCTGCCGATCCTGACCTTCGTTGTCATGGCGCTGGCAGGCCTCTCCTACCTGACCGGGGCGCCGGCCTTCATCAGCGTGGCGTTGCTGGCAACCGGCCTTGCCGGCCTGGCCATGCATCTGCACGCCAGACGCAGCGTGCGCCGCAATACCGTCATGCTCGACGAAACCACCGCCCGCAACCGCGCCGAGATCGAGACGCTGGCCGACCGCATGTGGGAGATGCAGGAAAGCGAGGAGCGCTTTCGCGGTCTCATCGACGCGCTCGGCGACCTCGTCATCCATCGCGACCGCGACGGTTACATCGTCTATGCCAACAAGGTGTTCGCCGACCTTGTCGAAACCGATCAGCGCGACCTTGCCGGCAAGACGCTGGCCGAGCTCGGCATCGAGGTCGGTATCGTTCCTGATGCCGCTTTCTCCGACCATGAATGCCTGAGTTCCACCGACGTTGAAATCCGTACGCCGACCGGCCCGCGCTGGTTTTCGTGGATCGAGCTGTCGGTGCGCGACAAGGACAGCAATGCCGTCTCGCATCGCGCCATAGCCCGCGACATCACCGCACGCAAGCGCGCCGAATCGTCCATGATCACCGCGCGCGAGCGCGCTGAGTTCGCAAGCCAGGCCAAGTCGCGCTTCCTCGCCACGGTCAGCCATGAGATCCGCACGCCGATGAACGGCATCATGGGCATGGCCAGACTGCTCGCCGACACCAGGCTGTCGCCGGAGCAGCAGACCTATGTCGGCGCCATCTCGACTTCGGCCAGCGCCTTGCTTGCCCTGATCGAGGACCTGCTCGACTATTCCAAGATCGAGGCCGGACGCTTCGATCCCGAACCGCAGCCGATGTCCGTGCGCGAGATCGCCGACAACATCATCGAATTGATGGCCGCACGCGCCTTCGCCAAGAATATTGGCCTCGGCTGCCATGTCGAACCGGATGTGCCGCAATTGATCACAGCCGATCCGGGCCGGGTCAGGCAGGTGCTGCTCAACCTCATCGGCAACGCCATCAAGTTCACCGACAGCGGCGGCGTTCTGGTCAGCGTCGCGCGCGCCCGCACCGAGACCACCGACCGCATCTGCTTCACCATCGCCGATACCGGTCCCGGCCTGCGCGACGAGGACATGGAGCGCATCTTCGAGGAATTCGAGCAGGCCGACGGCACCTCGACGCGCCCGCATGGCGGTGCCGGACTGGGACTTGCCATCTCCAAGCGCCTGGTGGCCGCTATGGGCGGCGCGATTTCGGTTTCCAGCCGGCTTGGCCAGGGATCGGAATTCATCTTCGAAATTCCCGCCATATCGGCCACCGAGCCGCCGCAGGGCCGGTTGAACGCGCTTGCCGGGCGACGCGCCGTGATCCTGTCCAAGAACACCGTCGAGGCCGACGCCATCGCCCGCACCATCCGCGCCAATGGCGGCGCGGCCGGCATGGCCACCACCGTGGCTCAGGCCGCTTCCTTTGCCGACGGCTGCGACGTGCTTCTGGTCGACGCGGCCCTGGAAGAGAGTGACGGAAGACTGCTCAAGCGGCTTCGTCAACATGGGTTCGCCAATTGCGAAGCCATCACGCTCATTGCCCCCACCGACCGCGGCATGCTTGGCGAGTTTCGCGGCAGCGGCTACGCGACATTCCTTGCCCGGCCAGTGCGCGGAGGAACACTCTTGCGTGTTCTTTTGAGCAGCCACGCACCGGTCCTTGCCCCGCCGCAGCCGGAAAAACGACGCGCACCGGCGCTTCGTGCGTCAGGCGAACGCCAGCAGGGCCTGTCCGTGCTGATCGCCGAGGACAACGACATCAATGCCATGCTGGCCCGTGCAACGCTGCTGAAGGCCGGGCATCGCGTCAAGGTGGTCGGCAATGGCAAGGCCGCCGTCGAGGCGGTCACTGGCGCCGGCCACAACCGCCGTTTCGACGTGGTGCTGATGGATCTGCATATGCCGGTCATGGACGGGCTGGACGCCATTGCCGCGATTCGTCGCCATGAGGAGGAGACATCCGTGCCGCCCGTGCCGATCATGGTGCTGTCGGCCGATAGCCAGGAAAAGACCCGCCATGCGGTGCTTGCCCACGGCGCCAGCGGCTTCGTCACCAAGCCGCTTGACCCCGAGGCGCTGGTCAGCGCCGTCGAAGGCCAGGTCGCCGCTTGAGCCGCCTTTTCCCGGTGCGTGGCTGACGAAGACCACCAAAAAAAAGCAGCCCGGTTTCGGCGCCCGCGAACACGACGCACCTGGGGCCTTGTGACGCAACATAGCCGGTTGACCGCTTTCGCCAGCCGACGAAGTATTGCCCGCGACGCCGTATCACGGTACTGTCACAATCCTGTTGCACCTACACCGTATCCCCGTGCCAAGAGGGATGGCTCGAAGGAGAATCACTCGTGCATACAGTTATGCCGGAATGTGACACTCGGCCGAACGCCAGCAGCGCCTTGCTCGCCGGACGTAATGTCGATTCCGTCATAAAAGGCGCAGCGCTCGGCCGTATCGGCAACCTCGAAGTGCGGCTTGCCCGCAACGAGGCCGAGATCGCTGCCGCGCAGGAAGTGCGTTACCGTGTATTTTATGATGAGCTTGGCGCCAGGAAGGATCTGTTCCAGGCGCAGGATCGCCGCGACGCCGACCGTTTCGACCCGCTCTGCGACCATCTGCTCGTCCTCGATACCACGCTTTCCGGCCCTGAGCACCGCCGCATCGTCGGCACCTATCGCTTGCTGCGGCAAGAAATCGCAGCAACCGCCGGCGGCTTCTATTCCGAAGGCGAATTCGAGCTGACCAAGCTCATCGCCCGTCATCCCGGCCAGCGTTTCCTCGAACTCGGCCGCTCTTGTGTTTTACCCGAATACCGTTCGAAGCGCACCATCGAGGCGCTGTGGCAAGGCATCTGGGCCTATATCAATCATTACGAAATCGGCGTGATGACCGGTTGTGCCTCATTCCACGGCACCGTGCCTGCGGCGCATGCCGAGGCGCTCACCTATCTCGCCCATCATTGCCGCACAAACTCGGCCTGGGACGTGCGGGCTGTGTCCGAACGCTATTGCTCCATGGACCTGATGCCGATCGAGGCGGTCAACACCAAGGCGGCGATCGCGGCGATGCCACCTCTGGTCAAGGGCTATCTGCGGGTAGGCGCTCGCATCGGCGATGGTTGCGTCATCGACCGCGAATTCTCCACGGTCGACATTTTCGTCGTGATGCCGGTCAAGGAGATCGGCGCACGCTACGTCAATTATTATGGCGGGGAAGCGCAGCGCTTCGCCGCGTGACGCTAGCGAATAGCGAATAGCGAATAGCGAATAGCGAATAGCGAATAGCGAATAGCGAATAGCGAATAGCGAATAGCGAATAGCGAATAGCGAATAGCGAATAGCGAGAGTTATGCCGCAGGCGTGTAGGCTGCCAACCCCTATTCGCTACTCACTACTCACTACTCACTACTCGCTATTCCCTTCTTTTCACGGAATGTCTTCCGGCCGCCGGCCGGGCCGGGTCTTGTAGGATGGAAAGGTCCAGCCGAAACGGAGCGCACCGCCGCGCACCGCGAATGCCGCGGCGAAGCCGGCCAGCTCTGAAACGATGGGCGGCAATCCTGTGACATCGCCAGCCGTGAAGATTGCAGCGCCCGCGAGAGCGGCCGTAACATAGATCTCCGGCCTCAGCAGCACCGAGGGTTCACCCGCCAACAGATCGCGCAAGATGCCGCCCGACGTGGCGGTGAGCACGCCGGTGATGACGGAAACGACCGGCGAACCGGTAATGGCCAGGCCCTTGGCCGCACCCATCACCGAAAAAGCGGCCAACCCGATGGCGTCGAGCCAGAGCAGCCACTTCCAGCGGGATTCGACACGGTGCGCGACAAAGAACACCAGCACCGCGACCGCCGCGCAGATCAGCACGTAGCTGGAGTTGGCGACCCAGAAAACCGGCAGATTGAGGATGACGTCGCGAAGCGTGCCGCCGCCGATACCGGTGACGCTGGCCAGGAACAGGAAGCCGATGATGTCGAGCTGTTTGCGCGACGCCGCCAACGCCCCTGTCGCCGCGAAGACGGCAACGCCGGCATAGTCGAGAAGGGCGATGGGGTTCATGGGTGAGCGAATAGTGAGTAGTGGGTAGTGAGTAGCAGGTAGGGCAATAGCACGAAGCCGCAGCTTAGTGTCAGCCCCTACTCCCTATTCGCTACTCACTACTCACTATCCTCACGCATCCTTCTCGGCCTGCTCATTGACCGGCCCTGGCTCGACCGGCGCGTCGGCCGCGATTTTCGGGCCGCCCTTGGCGACGCCGACCATGGCTGGGCGCAGCACTCGCTCGCCGATCGAATAGCCCGGCTGCACGACCTGGACCACGGTGTTGGCCGGGACATCGGGATTGGGAACTTCGAACATCGCCTGGTGGAAATTGGGATCGAACTTCTCGCCTTCCGGAGCGAGTTTCTTGACTCCATGCCGTTCCAGCGCCGACAGCATGGCGCGCTCGGTCAGATCGACGCCTTCGATCAGCGCCTTGAAGCCGGCATCCCCCGACGCCTTGGCCTCGGCGGGAATGGCATCCAGGGCGCGGCGCAGATTGTCCGACACCGACAGCATGTCACGGGCAAAATTCGCCACCGCATAGGTGCGCGCGTCGTGCACGTCGCGAGCGGTGCGGCGGCGCAGGTTCTCCATCTCGGCCGCGACGCGTAGTGCGCGGTCCTTCAGCTCTTCGTTTTCCTTCAGCAGCCGCACAAGCGCTTCATAGTCGCCATCGATGCTGCCTTCCGTGCGCTCGACATTGGCCTCGGCCGCCCCGGCTTCACTGGGCGCGCGTTCGTCTTTTGCCTGGTCGCTCATCGCCGTTTCCCGTCATCTCGAATGGTGTGGATTTGTGCCCGATATCGAGCTTCGCAGGCCAAAAATCAAGGGGAAAGCGACCGTAACGACCTTTCACCGGACCTGGAAGGCACCAAGGCGGTAGTCCGATTTTAATTCAAATTTTACCGTGCTTGCCGGCTTTGCTTGCCACAAGGCCGTGATGCGGGAACCATTCCGTCGCTGGAGGAGTTTGGGACCCGACGCAGGATTTGAATCGATGACCCGCAACAAGCTCGAAAAAACAGAAAGGCTCGCTGCGGAGGTTCGGCGCCAGATCGGCGCCGAGGCGATGAAGCGCTTTCTGCGCACCTTGCCAGCCTTCCGCACCGAAACCGACATCCCGGACCGCTTCGGGCAATTGCTCGACCACCTCGACAGGGTCGAGGATGGCGACGTCGGCTGGCGACGGGCAGTGAGGATCGACTAGGCCCTACGCGACAATTACGCACAGTAACTTTACGTGATCATCGGCTTGCGGTGGCGGCGCACCCCGCCTATGCTTCCTGATGAACATGATTTCCCCCGAAGCGGCGGCCAATAGCAAGCGCGCCTGGCTCAAGATCCTGGCGCGCTACAAGAAGCCTGACAGGCGACGAAGCGCACTTGAACTCGCCATCACCCTCATTCCCTTCGCCACGCTGTGGGCTCTGTCTTCCGCGGCCTATGCCTATGGTCATTGGTGGGGACTGATCCTCATCCTGCCCGCGGCCGGATTCCTGGTGCGGATTTTCATGATCCAGCACGATTGCGGCCATGGCTCCTTCTTTGCCAATCGCCATGCCGACGACTGGATCGGCCGCGCACTGGGCATCCTGACGCTGACGCCTTACGACTGCTGGCGGCGCGCCCATGCCACGCATCATGCCAGTGCCGGCAATCTCGACGAGCGCGGCATGGGCGACATCAGAACGTTGACGGTCGCCGAGTACCGCCGGATGTCCTGGCGTGGTCGTCTGGCCTATCGTCTCTACCGCCACCCTCTGGTGATGTTCGGCCTGGGGCCGATCTGGCTGTTCATCTTCTCGCAAAGGCTGCCCGTCGGCATGATGCGCGGCGGCCTGACGCCATGGGTTTCATCAATGACCACCAATCTTGGCATCGCGCTTGCCGCGGCCATCCTCATCTGGGTCATCGGTCCCGGCGCGTTCCTGATTGTCCATCTGCCGATCGTCATTCTCGCCGGTTCGGCCGGCATCTGGCTGTTCTATGTCCAGCACCAATTCGAGGAGACCGAGTGGGCGAAGGATGGGGAATGGGAGTTCCAGCACGCCGCGCTGCACGGCTCGTCCTACTACGACCTGCCGCCGGTGCTGAATTGGCTCACCGGCAATATCGGCGTTCACCACGTCCACCACCTCTCCGCCAGGGTGCCCGGCTACCGGCTGCAGGAAGTGCTGCGGGACTATCCCGAGTTGCGCGGTATCGGCCGCGTCACGCTGCTCGAGAGCCTGCGCTGCGTCAAACTGGCCTTGTGGGACGAAAGCCGCAGCAAGCTGATATCGTTCCGCGAGGCACACGCGGCGCTGTAGGCGCGGTTCGCGCAGCGGACGAAAAGCCAATTGCTTGGCTTTTCGAACAATGCCCAAGGGCCGGATGAGAGGCAGCGCAAAGCTTCTCAACCGTCCAGCCAGCTCCCAAAGCCTCAGGCCGCCTGCCGCTCGTCGCGCATCAGGATCTCGCCATGGCGGATCTCAGTGCCCAGCACCTTCAGGCATTCGCGGATGAAATTGGACAGGCCCGGCCAGCCCTTGGCCGAAACGAGATTGCCGTCGACATGGGCTCCGTTCGGCGCGACGTCGATATAGATGCCGCCCGCCAGCGTCACCTCCGGCTCGCAATAGTGAAGCGCCGCCACTTCCCTGCCCCGCACCACGCCGTCGACCGCAATCAGGATCTGCACGCCATGGCAGATGGTGAAGATCGGCTTGCCTGTCTCATGGAAGTGTCGCACCAGCGCCTGCACGCGCTTGTCGATGCGGATGTATTCCGGACCGCGGCCACCCGCCGCGTAGACGGCATCGTATTGGGCCGGATCCACGTCGGAAAACGTCTTGTTGAGGATGTAATCGTGACCGGGCTTTTCGGTGTAGGTCTGGTGGCCTTCGAAATCGTGCAGCGATGTCTTCAGCACATCACCAGCCTTCTTGTCGGGGCAGACGACATGCACGGTGTGGCCGACGGCGTGCATGGCCTGTTCAAAGACAAAAATTTCATATTCCTCGCTGAACTCGCCAACGAGCATCAATATCTTCTTGCCAGCCATTCCCGGTTCCTCCCTTTGTGGCCATTATTTCGCGTCGCGAAATAACAGCATTATCCTAAGGGCAGGATCACGTAAGGAAAAGCGCAAATCGCACAATTGGTACGACCAGTTTGCGTCTTCCTCGATTGCGAGAGCTTTGGGCCCTTCGTAAAAAACGCGTCAGCTGCTGCGAACTCGGCGCCAGGAATATTTCGAAACCTTGGGCTCCGCTATGGCGGCCGGCTGGTAGTAAAGCCCCAACCCGCCGGTGCGGCCCTCTTCCAGACGCTTCAAGAGCACTGGATTCGAGATCTCGAACTCGTCGAAGCCAAGCCGCAGCATATGCGGCAACGGGTCGACCAGAACCTGCCCGGTGGCACGCAGCGCGCCCGTGAAATGATAGCGGCTGCGTAGCAGTTCGCCTTTGGAGAAGGAGCGGCCGTCGCCGAAGGCCGGGAAGGCCAGCGCCACCAGCGACAGCTGGTCGAGCAGGTCGGCGATCTTCTCGAGCTGATCGCCGGGCTGCAGCAGGACGCCGAGCCGCTCCTTCGCCGAGCGGCGCACCTCCGGGTCGAGGTCGAGGAACGCTTGCAGCGGCAGGATGAAGCGGCCATTACCGGAAAGCGCATCGGCGCTTTCGGCATGGGTCCACTCGTCCTCGCGAAAACCCTCCGGGGTCCAGAGCCGAGTCTCCGGTGTCGTCGGTTCAGTCATCAAAATTCCCAAAATTCGAAGCGCTCAAGGGTGTGTTGAAATTCAGGTCAGGCCGCGTCGAGAACGGCTGCTTCCGAGAACCGGAGCGGAGCGTACTTGAAGTACGTGAGCACCGGAAGCGCAGGAAGTGGCGGTTTGCAGGCCGGCCGAATTGCAACATACCCTATAGTGATGCGTCGGTCAGCGACACTTCCAGTCCCGACAGGTGAATGCCGCACTCGGTCTTGGCATGGCCTGCCCAGCGGCCGCTGCGCGCGTCCTCGCCCGGCTGCACGGGCTGCGTGCAGGGAAAGCAGCCGATCGACAGATAGCCATAGGCGACCAGTGGATTTTCGCGCAGCGCATGCGCGCGCATGTAGCCGGCCTGATCCGACGTCGTCCAGCGCGCCAGCGGATTGATGCGGATGCGCGGGCCGACCGCCTCGAACACCGGAAGTGCGGCCCGCGTCGAGGCCTGGAAGCGCTTGCGGCCTGTGAACCAGGCGCGGAAGGGTGCGATGCCGCGTGCCAGCGGCTCGACCTTGCGCACGTCGCAGCAGGCATCGGTGTTGTTCTGGTGCAGATTGCCGGTTGGGTCGATCCGTTCGAGCGCCGCTTCGTCGGGCTTGATGACCCGGATGTTGGTCAGCCCGAAATCGGCGACCAGCGCGTCGCGATAGCCGAGCGTCTCCTCGAAGTGCTTGCCGGTATCGAGGAAAACGACCGGCAGCGTGCGGTCGATCTTGGCGATCATGTGCAGCAGCACCGCCGAATCCGCGCCGAACGAAGACACGGCGGCGATCTCGTCGTGAAACAGCTCATCGGCCGATCGTTCGATGATCTCGATCGGACTGAGATGACCGTAGAGCGCGTCAAACCCCGCCGCCTTGGCGGCGGCGCCGTCCTCGACGTCGACGGTATGGTCAAGCGGCCTTGGCTTCGCCAGCATAGAGCGCCTCCTTGAACGGCGCGGGACCGACACGGCGGTAGGCGTCGATGAATATTTCGTGTGGGTTGAGCCGAAGGCCGAGATAGGTATCGACGATCGTCTCGATGGCGTCGGTGATTTCGTCCGACGAGAAGCCGCGGCCGATGATCTCGCCGACGGAGGTGTTTTCGTCGGCCGAACCGCCGAGCGTCACCTGGTAGAGTTCGGAGCCCTTCTTCTCGACACCCAGGATACCGATATGGCCGACATGGTGGTGGCCGCAGGCATTGATGCAGCCGGAGATCTTCAGCTTCAGCTCGCCGATCTCGCGCTGCCGCTCCAGCGAAGCGAAGCGTTGCGAGATTTCCTGTGCGATCGGGATCGAGCGCGCGGTCGCCAGCGCGCAATAGTCAAGACCCGGGCACGAGATGATGTCCGAGATCAGGTTGGAATTGGCCGTCGCCAGCCCGATGTCGACCAGCGCGTCATAGACCGTCTTGAGGTCGGCGCGCGCCACATGCGGCAGGATCAGGTTCTGCTCGTGGCTGACGCGAAGCTCGTCGAACGCGTATTTTTCGGCGATGTCGGCGACCGCTTCCATCTGGCTGTCGGTCGCATCGCCCGGCACCTCGCCGATACCCTTGAGTGAGATCGTCACCGCTGCGTAGTCGGGGTGGCGGTGCGTCACCACGTTCTGGTCGAGCCAGTCAGAAAAGCCCTTGGAATCCAGCCGCGCCACCTTGACCGCCGTGTCGCCGTCCGGCCGCCCGATCAGCGCCGGCGGGGCGAAATAGGCCTCGATGGCGCGAATGTCGGCTTCCGGCAGCTTCAGCTCCGCGTCCTTCAACTCCTGCCACTCGGCCTCGACCTGGCGGGTGATTTCCTCGGCGCCGGTCTCGTGGACCAGGATCTTGATGCGCGCTTTATACTTGTTGTCGCGGCGGCCATAGAGATTGTAAACGCGCAGGATCGCCGTGCAGTAGGACAGAAGGTCGGCTTCCGGCAGGAAGTCGCGGATCTTCCTCGCCACCATCGGCGTGCGGCCCTGGCCGCCACCGACATAGACGGCGAAGCCGAGCTCGCCGGCGGCGTTTTTCTTGAGGTGCAGGCCGATGTCATGCGTCTGGATGGCGGCTCGGTCGCGCTCGGCTCCCGTCACCGCGATCTTGAACTTGCGCGGCAGGAACGAGAATTCCGGATGCACCGACGACCATTGCCGCAGGATTTCCGCATAGGGACGCGGATCGGCGACCTCGTCGGCGGCCGCGCCTGCAAAATGGTCGGCGGTCACATTGCGGATGCAATTGCCGCTGGTCTGGATGGCGTGCATCTCCACGCTGGCCAGGTCCGCCAGGATCGCCGGAATGTCCGACAACGCCGGCCAGTTGAACTGGATATTCTGGCGCGTGGTGAAGTGGCCGTAGCCCTTGTCGTATTTGCGGGCGATGTGGCCCAGCATGCGCAGCTGCTTGCCGTTCAGCGTGCCATAGGGCACGGCGATGCGCAGCATATAGGCGTGCAGCTGCAGATAGACGCCGTTCATCAGCCTGAGCGGCCGGAACTGGTCCTCGGTGATCTCGCCGGACAGCCGGCGCTTGACCTGGTCGCTGAACTCGGCAACGCGGGCCTGGACAAAATCGTGATCGAACTCATCGTAACGGTACATACTTCGTCTTTCAGGGCGCGTCCGCCCGTGGCTGGTTAGGCTGCCCGCGCAGCCTGCTTGCCGAGATCGTTGCGGATGGTGGGACCGGCGGCGCGGATCTTCTCGCGCAGCCGCACCGGCTCGACAATGCCGTCGACGACTTCCGCGTCGATCAGATTGACGTCGACCACTTCATTGTCGGCGTGGGCCTTGGCGCCGATCGCCTCCAGCCGATCCTCTGCCGCTTTGTCATGGGCAAGGTCTGCGTGGTCCACCGTCTCGGCCCAGCCGCCATCGGCGTACCAGACGGCAATGCCGTCGCCGAGGCGATTGGCGGTCAGTATCTTCATGGCTGAACTCCCTCGGCGGCCGCTACGGGCGCACTCTCATGCCTGTGTGCCGCGAGCGGCTCGGACCGCTCGAAATTGGCGCCGGCGACGGCGTCGCCGATGATGGTCATGACCGGGCCCGACAGATCGGCGCGCGCCTCCAGCGACGGCAGGTCGGCAAGCGTGCCGTGGAAGCGTCGGCGATTGGTCAGGCTGGCATTTTCGACCACCGCGACCGCCGTGTCCGGCGACAGACCGGCCTCGATCAGCCGGCCGGCAACTTCGGCGGCGACCGAGCGGCCCATGTAGACGGCGACGGTAGCGCCGGAAATGGCGAGCTTGGCCCAATCCGGCAACGAATTGCCCTTGAGGTCGTGGCCGGTGGTGAACACCATCGACGACGACACGCCGCGCAGCGTCAGCGGCAGTTCGAAATCGGCGGCAGCGGCGAAGGCCGCGGTGACGCCTGGAACCACCTCATAGGCGATGCCGGCGTCGCGAAGTGCTGCCATCTCCTCGCCGGCGCGGCCGAACACCAGCGGATCGCCCGATTTCAGCCGCACGACGCGCTTGCCCTCACGGCCAAGCTCCACCAGCAACGCATTGATTTCGGCTTGGCTCTTGGTATGGCAGCCCTTGCGCTTTCCGACCGGCAGGCGCTCGGCATCGCGGCGGCCCATGGCGACGACCGCCTCCGGCACCAGCGCGTCATGGACGATGACGTCGGCCTCCATCAGCAGGCGATGCGCCCGCAGGGTGAGGAGGTCCTCGGCGCCGGGACCGGCGCCCACCAGGGCGATGTGGCCGCAAACGGGCGCGTCGGACAACAGCAGATCGGTGGCGGCTTCGTGCGCCTGCGAAAAATCGCCGGCCTCGACGGCGCGGGCCGGCGCTCCGCCGAAGAAGTCACTCCAGAAACGGCGGCGCACATTGCCCCGGGGTAATCTCTCGGCGGCATTGCGGAACGACATTGCAAGCGCCGCCAGCGCGCCAAGCGACGGCGACAGCATGCGGTCGATGCGGCCGCGCAGGATCTGTGCCAGCACCGGACCTGCACCTTCGGTGCCGATGGCAATGGCGACCGGTGCGCGGTTGACCAGCGCCGGAGTGAAGAAATCGCAGAGATCCGGCCGGTCGACGGCATTGACGGGAATGCCCAGCCGGCGCGCGTCGGCGGCTACGCGACGATCGAGCGCTTCGTCGCCGCTGGCGGCAAATACCATCACGGCGCCTTCGAGCTGCGAGGCATCATACGCGGCGGCCACATGCTTCGCGCCGGCTTCGGCGATGAAGGTCAACAACTCCGGCTCGGCATCTCTGGCGATGATGTGCAGAACGGCACTCGACTGGGCAATCAGCCGCGCCTTGGCCAGAGCCTCCTCGCCGCCGCCGACAATGGCCACGGCTTCGCCCTCGACCCGCATGAAGACGGGAAAGGCGTTGAGCTTGGTGGTGGCTTGCGGCATGATAATAGCGATCCGGAACAGTTTCGCAGTTTTACGCCGAGGCGTAAAAAAGCAGAAGCAAAGCACTCGCGCATCCGGTGATGGCAGGCAATCGCTTTTTCGCAACCGCGAAGGGCAGGAGAAAAATATTCCACGCCCATGCCCATGGGCACGCCGGGTCGCCGAAATCGGCCCTGATTTCAGGCGCTTTTAGCTGCCGGCGACCTGTCCCGCAAAACAGTTTTTTCTAATTTCTATCAATTTAGTAGATTAACGCCGTCCGGTGGCGATTTCATGTTCAGCGCCCGGCCTGCACGGCTGTTCGGTCCGCCGCGTGGGTTGGAACGTTGACGGGCTGAAACGCGTTCCCGGTATAGCCACCACTCAACAAGGAGCGTCCTCATGAACACGATCAAACTGAAGCATGGCATTTGGGTTCTGGTGGCAGACGGTGAAAAGGCGCTCCTGCTCAAGAACGTCGGCGACACCAAGTTTCCCAACCTTGAAGTCGTGCATCTGATGGAACAGGAAAACCCGCCCACACGCGAACAGGGAAGCGACAGCCCCGGCCGCTACAATGACGGCCCATCCGTGCACCGCAGCGCGGTCGAGGAGACCGACTGGCACCGCATCGGCAAGGAACGCTTCGCCGAGGAGATTGCCGCCCGGCTCTACAAGCTTGCCCATGACGGCGAGTTCGACAGCATCGTGCTTGTCGCCCCACCAGTGGTGCTCGGCGCCATGCGCAAGAAGCTGCATAAGGAGGTTGGTGACAAGGTGACGGCCGAAATCCCGAAGACCATGACCAACCACGGCATCCCCGAGATCGAGGCCCTGTTGCAGGCAGCCTGATCGCCGGCAACAAGGCGAATGCCATCGCGAGCTCAAACAGATCGGCGACATCCCGGTCGCCGGTCCGGCATTTTGTCGCCGCGCCGTCGCTTTTCGCACCTTGCGGGTTGCATCACCGTTGCCCCTTCCACCATATTGCGAAACAGGCGACGGCTCTCGGGCGCCGCATATCCGACATCGCTAGCTTGAAAGGCGCTCCATAGACAATGCCGCATGACACGCCCCTTATCGCCACCATCGTCGCCGGTCTGGGGCTGGCTTTTGTCTTCGGCGCTCTCGCCAATCGCTTCCGTGTTCCCCCATTGGTCGGCTATCTCGTAGCCGGCGTTCTAGTCGGCCCGAACACGCCCGGTTTCGTCGCCGATGCAGGGCTTGCCAACGAATTGGCCGAAATCGGCGTCATTCTCCTGATGTTCGGTGTCGGCCTGCATTTCTCGCTCAAGGACCTTCTGTCGGTCCGTGCTATCGCCGTGCCTGGCGCCATCGTTCAGATTGGCTTTGCCACCGCGCTCGGCGCCGGGCTGTCCTGGATGCTCGGCTGGTCGATGGGCGCGGGCGTGGTGTTCGGCCTGGCGCTGTCGGTCGCCTCGACCGTTGTGCTGCTGCGCGCGCTTCAGGAACGCCGCCTGATCGAGACCGAGCGCGGCCGCATCGCCGTCGGCTGGCTGATCGTCGAGGACCTGGCCATGGTGCTGGCGCTGGTGTTGCTGCCGGCGCTTGCCGGCGTACTCGGCGGCCAGGAACACGCCAATGCCCATTCGGGCGACCTGCTGTCGCTGCCGGCCAGCTACGGCATATGGGGTGTCGTGGGCATCACGCTGGCCAAGGTCGCCGCCTTCGTGGTGGTCATGCTGGTGGTCGGCCGCCGGGTCATTCCCTGGATCCTGCACTACGTTGCCCATACCGGGTCGCGCGAACTGTTCCGTCTCTCGGTGCTCGCCATTGCGCTCGGCGTCGCCTTCGGCGCGGCAAAACTGTTCGGCGTCTCGCTGGCGCTGGGCGCGTTCTTCGCCGGCATGATCATGAGCGAATCCGAGCTCAGCCACCGCGCGGCCGAAGAATCGCTGCCGTTGCGCGATGCCTTCTCGGTGCTGTTCTTCGTCTCCGTCGGCATGCTGTTCGATCCGTTCAGCCTGATCAGCAACGGCCTGCCGATCCTGGCGACGCTGGCCATCATTGTCATCGGCAAGTCGCTGGCGGCGTTCGTGATCGTCGTAGCCTTCGGCTATCCCCTGGCCACGGCCTTGATGATTTCGGCCAGCCTTGCCCAGATCGGCGAGTTCTCCTTCATCCTGGCCGAACTCGGCGTCGGGCTGAAACTTCTGCCCGAGCAAGGCCGCGATCTGATCCTGGCCGGCGCCATCCTGTCGATCGTGCTCAACCCGTTGATGTTTCTGGTTATCGACTGGATGAAGCCGTGGCTGGAGGCCCGCGCCATCAGGACGGCGCCACCAGCGGACACCAAGCCGGTCGGCCCGGCGACGGAACCGGGCCAGGTGGCCTCGGTCGCCGCAACGTCGAGCAAGGAAGACGGCCCGCCGCCGCCGACGACGCTTGCCGGTCATGCCATCCTGATCGGCTATGGCCAGGTCGGTGGCCTCGTCGGTGCCGCGCTGAAGGAAGCGGCACAGCCTTTCCTCGTCATCGAGGATGCCGATAAGACGCTGGCGAGGCTGAAAGCAGACGGCATCGAAACCATCGCCGGTAATGCCGCCAATGCCGAAGTGTTCGCCGCGGCCAATCCTGAAGGCGCAAAGCGGCTGATCCTTGCCATCCCCAACGCCTTTGAGGCCGGCCAGATCGTGCTGCGGGCACGCGCCGCCAATCCCAACATCAATGTCATCGCCCGCGCCCATTCCGACGCCGAGGTCGAGCATCTGAAGGGACTCGGCGCCGATACCGTGATCATGGACGAACGCGAGATCGCGCGCGGCATTGTCGAAGAGGTGCTTGGCCACAAGCCGCGGGTTTCTGAACCGTCCGCTGCCTGAGTCGACGCTACCCACAGGCGCGTTCAATCATGCCACGAATGCCGAGCCGCCATTTTGCGCGACACCGCCGAGATATTTTGCCGGGGGCTTGCCAAGCGCCTTCTTGAACATGGTGATGAAGGCGGTAACCGAGCTATAGCCGAGGTCGCCCGAGACTTGCTGCACGCTGGCACCGGACGCCAGCTCCCGAATGGCAACGATCAGGTGCAATTGCTGGCGCCAGCGCCCGAAGCTCAAGCCAGTCTCATTGACGACGAGACGCGCCAGACTGCTTTCGCTGAGCGCGACGCGGTTGGCCCATTGTGCCAGCGTACTGCGATCGGCAGGGTCTTGCGCCAGCGCCTCGGCGATCCGCCTCAAGCGCGGCTCGGATGAAATCGGCAGATGCAGCTGCTGCACAGGCATGCGCGGCAGTTCTGCAAGCAGGGTCCTGGTCAGGAGCTCATCCCTTGCCTGGTCGTCCTGCACGCTGTCGGACAGATCGACGATCAGTTCGCGCAGCAGCGGCGAGATCGAAAGCGTGCAGCACCGGTCCGGCAATTCGGCGGCTCCCGGCTCAATATAGACGAAGAAGATCCGCGCGTTGGCCGTCGCGATGTTGCTGTGCTCCATGCCGCCGGGGATCCATACGCCGCAATGCGGCGGCACCATCCAAAGGCCGCTCGGAACGCGGCATGTGACGCCGCCTCCGAGCGCAAAGACGAGCTGGCCTTTGCGGTGCCAATGGGCGGGCACCTCCGCTCTGGTCTCGGTGACGTCGACACGTACGGCGATGGCTGGCGCCAGCACGTCATCGACATCGAAATTGACCCATGGGTAGCGAAGAGGCTGTCTCATGATTGACTGCTTTTAGCGATTAAATGCCATGATAGCTAAATTCTTCAAGCAGGGAAGCCGATAAGTTCCGGCCTCCAGCAAGAAGGTACGCACCCATGCTCGCCTTAGTCATATCTTCCGACAGCGCCACGGGATTGAGGTTAGCCGAGGTCGAAGAACCTCGGCCCCTCGCGGACGAGGCGCTCGTCTCGGTCCACGCAACCTCGTTGAACCGGGGTGAACTGCGCTTGCTCACCATCCGTCCGAACGGCTGGACACCCGGCCAGGACATCGTCGGGATTGTCGAACGCGCGGCCGCCGATGGCTCCGGGCCGATCACGGGCACCAGGGTCGCGGCTTTGGTCGACCAGGCCGGCTGGTCTGAACGGGTCGCCGTTTCAACAGACCGTCTCGCCGTCCTGCCGGATGAGGTCAGCTTCGTCTCGGCAGCCACGCTTCCGGTCGCCGGCACGACGGCGCTCAGGACTTTGCGCCACGGCGGTGACCTGGCCGGCCTAAAGGTCCTGATCACCGGTGCAAGCGGTGCCGTCGGTCGCTTCCAGATCCAGATCGCCCGCGAGCAGGGCGCGTCGGTGACCGCCATCGCCGCCGCCAGGCACCACGAGGATTTGCGTGAACTCGGAGCCGAGCAGATCGTGGAGTCGATCGAGCAGGCCGAGGGGCCGTTTTCGCTGATCACCGAGTCGGTCGGCGGCGAAAGCCTCGCACACGCGATCGAACGCGTCGCCCCTGCCGGCACAATCGTCATGTTCGGCTCGAGCAGCGGTGAACTCACGCCCGTGGGGTTCCGTCAGTTCGTTCCGGGTCACGAAGGGGCGAGGCTTCAGACGTTCGCCTACTACACGTCCGGTTCAGCCATCGGCGCTGACATCGCCGCGCTGCTCGCCCTGGTCGCCGCTGGTCGGCTGGACACCCGCATTGCCTTGACCCTGCCATGGACGGACATCGGCCAAGCCCTGGACGCACTGCGACAGCGCAGCTTCAGTGGCAAGGCTGTCGTCACCATAGGCGGGTGAGCCGGCCCTAGCCTGAAGTCGACCAGTTCATACGTGCTGGCCGCCATTGATGTGGATTTCCGAGCCGGTCACATAGGACGCCTGCCCGGAGCACAGGAAAAAGATGATGTCGGCGACCTCCGCCGTGGTGCCCAGGCGCCGCAGCGGAATGGTCTCGACGATCTTTTCCGTGCCCGGCGACAGGATCGCGGTGTCGATCTCGCCCGGCGCGATGGCGTTGACGCGGATGCCGTGCGGGCCGAAATCATGCGCCATCTCGCGCGTCAGCGAGCCGAGTGCGGCCTTCGACGTCGCATAGGCGGTGCCGGCGAAGGGATGCACGCGGGTGCCGGCGATCGAGGTGACGTTGACGATCGAGCCCTTGGCCGCCGCCAATTCCTTGAACAGGCCGCGCGCCAGCATGATCGGCGCGAAGAAATTGACCTGGAACACGTCGCGCCAGACATGCATCGGCGTGTCGATCGAGTCCATTCGGCTGTTGCCATCGCTGAGCTTGGGCGAAATGCCGGCATTGTTGACCAGCGCGTGCAACTGCCCGCCATGCGCTTCGAGCCGATGACGGATTTCCGACACCGCAATACCGACATCTTCCTGATCGGCGAGATCGACCTTGATGTGGTCCTCTGGACCGGCCGGCCACGGGCAGTCCTCGGCAAAGGCCTGGCGCGAGCAGGTGATGACGCGCCAGCCTTCGCGCGAAAAGCGCTTCACCGTGGCATGGCCAATGCCCCGGCTGGCGCCGGTCAGCACGATGGTTTTTCTGGTGTCTGTCTCGGTCATGTCGCGGTCTCCGGGCTGGACATGTAGCCGAACGCCGCCGGGGTGGCGAGAGGCCGAAATGTCACCATAGGCCCGATATGAGGAACCTGAAACACCGGCTTGCCGTTGGTTTCGACAGTCACACGATCGGGGGGGTCACACCAATCCATCAGGAGAACGCCATGGCACAGCCAGCTCCCCTCGACATTGCAACCGCCTTCACCAGGGCATGGACGAGCCACGACCTCGAAAAGGCGGCGTCCTACATTGCCGACGATGTCGTTTTCGACGGGCCGATGCAGCAATCTACCGGCAAGGATCCTTATTTGAAGGGGCTTACGAAGCTCTCCGAGGATGTGACCGGTGTGCGCATGATCGCCGCCTTCGGCGACGACCACCAGGCGCTGTTGATGTACGACCTGATGACGAAGTCCTCGGGGGCGCTGTCCTGCGCCAAGCATCTCATCGTCAGTGATGGAAAGATCCACAGCGACAAGCTGACCTTTGACAGCAAGAAACTGGGCAGTGCCAGGCCGCGAGCCAACTAGCCGCCGCCAAGAATATCCAGGATCGAGGTCTGCCGCTTCTTGAGCCGGCCGCCGACGCTGCCTGGCGGCACCGGGTGCCCGACCGAAGCCGTGGTGCCGCCATCCGCCGGCATGTTGAAGCCATCGGCATCGACGGTCTGGGCTGGCCGCGCCGCACGGACGGGCGCCGACGGTGCCGCCGCCTGCGCGGCCGGCGCCTGCTGTCCAACCGAAGCCGAGGGAACCGGTGCCGGTTGGTTGTTGTCGGCCGAGGGAATGTCGTCGGGCACGATGGTGTCCGCCGGCGTCGACTTCCAGGTGCCGGGCAGCGGCCGCACCGGCACGCCCTCATGCGCGGCGACCATGAATTCGTGCCAGGCCTGCGCCGGCAGCGCGCCGCCGGTAACCTTCTTCATCGCCGTGCCGTCATCATTGCCGAACCACACGCCGGTGGTCAGATTGGCGGTGTAGCCGACGAACCATGCATCACGCGAATTCTGGCTGGTGCCGGTCTTGCCGGCCGACGGCCAGGCGAAGGCCGCCTTCTTGGCGGTGCCGACCTCGACCGTCCCGGTCATCATCGAATTCATCATGCCAACGATCTCGGGCTTGATCACGCGCGGTGCGCTGCCGCCAGCGCTGTCATAGAGCACCTTGCCGTCGGATGTCGTGACGCGGCGGATGAAATGAATGTCGGGCTTGTAGCCGCCATTGGCGAAGGGCACATAGGCCGAGGTCAGTTCCAGCGGGGTCACTTCCGAGGTGCCGAGCGCGATCGAGGTGTTGGCCAGCAGGTCGGACTGGATACCCATGCGGTGCGCGGCTTCCACCACCGCGTTCGGCCCGACTTCCATGGTCAACTGCGCGGCAACCGAGTTGAGCGACTTGGCCAGCGCCGTCGCCAAGGTGACCCTGCCAAAGTACTTGCCGCCGTAATTGTCGGGTGTCCAGTTGCCGATCTTGATCGGTGCGTCGTTGCGGATGCTGTCGGGCGTGCGGCCGGCCTCGAGCGCAGCCATGTAGACGAACGGCTTGAACGCCGAGCCCGGCTGCCGGCGCGCCTCGGAGGCGCGGTCGAACTGGCTGGTCGAATAGTCATAGCCGCCGACCATGGCGCGCACCGCGCCGGAATCGTCGATCGACACCAGCGCGCCCTGGGTGACGTTGAGCTTCTTGCCGCTGTCGTCGATCAGCCGGCGGATCGACTGTTCGGCGAGTTTCTGCAGGTTCAGGTCTACGGTAGAATCGATGACGATGTCGCCGCGCACATCGCCGATCAGGTCGGGCAATTCTTCCATGATGGTGTCGGCGACGTAATTTTCCGAGCCGGTCCAGTAGGATGGCGAGCGTGTCGCCGGTGCGCTCAGCGCCGTCTTCAGCTCTTTCTCGCTGATCTTGCCCTCCTCGCGCATGGCGGCGAGCACCAGCTGCGAGCGCTCCTCGGCGGCCTTGGGATCACGCGCCGGCGATAGTCGCGACGGCGCCTTCAGCAGGCCAGCCAGGAGTGCCGCTTCCGACAAGGTGACATCGCGCGCGCTCTTGCCGAAATAACGGCGCGAGGCCGCTTCGACACCATAGGCTCCGGAGCCGAAATAGACCCGGTTGAGGTACATTTCGAGGATCTGGTCCTTGGTGTGCTTGTGCTCCAGCCACAGCGCCAGCAGCACCTCCTGCACCTTGCGTTCCAGCGTGCGGTCGGGCTTCAGGAACAGGTTCTTGGCCAATTGCTGCGTCAGCGTCGAACCACCTTGCGAGAAGTGCCCGCCGATGAGGTTGGTCACCATGGCGCGCGACAGGCCGATCGGATCGACGCCGAAATGCGAATAGAAGCGGCGGTCCTCGATGGCGATCACCGCCTCGGGAATATAAGGCGACATTTCGTGCAGGCCGACCGCTTCGCCGCCGCTCATGCCGCGATTGGCCAGCAGCTGCCCGTCGGCCGAGACGATCTTGATGTTGGGCGCACGGTCGGGGATCGACCAGGTCGTCGCCGCGGGCATCTTGGCGCCGTAGTAGATAACGACGCCCGCCACCGCGATGCCGCCCCATATGGCGAGCACGAAACACCAGTAGACCAGCCGGCCGAGCACGCCGAACAGGCCGCGTCCACTCCCTCCGCGCCTCCCCCGCGACGATTTCCCCTTCGATGATTTGCGTTTGGCGGAGGCTTTGCGATTGCTCGGCACGACGCGGTCCTCCTCGCTCACCGAAAGACCCGTCTGGGATTTCGCCCGTGGCGGTCCCTCGAAGCTGGGCTCGATGCGACTGTCTCTGCGGTTCGCCATGCGCTGCGCTTGATGTCCCCGGTGCCAATGGCGCTCGGGTTGAAGAGTAGATGCGGCGATTTAAGGGCGGGTTAAGCAGAGGTTCGGGCAAGCGTCTGAATTCCGTTAGGAATTTGTTAATCTGTTATCCATTGCCAGCGTCGCGCAGCGCGACGGATGTGACAGGCTCCGCGTACCCGAAGCACCGTCGGCGTCCGAACGCTCGTGGCGAGCCCTCATTTGTGGCCTTGGCGTTTTTCTATCTCGTAGCTCAGCCACCGGCAGAACATACCCATGACCGACGCGGCGGCGCCGACAAGCAGGCAGACGACCAGCAGCGGGCTTTTTGAAGCGCTCGACCAACTGACTATGGCCAGCAGGACGACACTGGCGGTGGAAATCAGATAACCCACCCCCTTGAGCAAGTGCAGAGAAGCCGTTGTCATGCCTGAAACATCCTCCGCCTGTCTTATGGAACATTCATTTCGCCTTGGAGTTCCATTCAGAGCAAACCCGGACCCCAGGACGCCGATGAAGCGCGCAGGGTGATCAAGAAGGGTATGAAGGCCTCTGCCGCCAGGATGCGATGCAGGCTGACGGCCCAACCCGGGTCTCTTCATAATCCGCTCGAATTTCACATCCGGTTAGCCGGGATCACCAGCCTGCCGTAGCAAGGCGACGAGACGCTCGCGCTTGATTCTTCGAGCAGGCGCACGGAGCGAAAGGCTCCGAATCGGCCCCGATTTCAATGGCGTCAGGCTATGCGAAAGCGCCCAGCCAGCGGCGCGCTCATTGGTCGTCGTCGTCGCCGGCGGCGGGCCGCCAGCTGGTTGGCTCGACCTTCTTTTGCGTGTGGCTGTCGATGTAGACCCACCAGCCGTCGTCGCGGTATTGCGCGATGGATTCATTGAGGACGCCATCGCTGTCCTTCCAGGTGACGGTGATCTTGGAGCCGTCGGTCGGCGCGGTCGATATCGGCTTTCTGTCCGCCATCTCATCCCCTTCTTCCAGCCGGTAGATCGCCACGAGGCCATCAGCTGTGAGCGAAGATATCCTCTTCGTCCCAGCCTATCAGGTCAAGCTTGGCCCGCGTCGGCAGAAAGCGGAAACAGGCGTCTGCCTCCTTCGTGCGCCCCTCGCGCGCCAGCCGCCCGGCCAGCACATCGCGCAACCGATGCAGATAGAGCACGTCCGAGGCCGCGTATTCGAGCTGCTCGGGCGACAACGTTTCGGCCGCCCAATCCGACGATTGCTGCGCCTTGGACAGGCCGACGCCGAGAAGCTCGAAACAGATGTCCTTCAGCCCGTGCCGGTCGGTGTAGGTGCGCGTCAGCCGCGACGCGATCTTGGTGCAGAACACCGGCTCGGCCATCACGCCAAACGCATGGTAGAGCACGGCGAGGTCGAAGCGACCGTAGTGGAACAGCTTGGTCACGCTGTCGTTTCCCAGCAGCTTGACCAGGTTCGGTGCTTCCTTCTGCCCCGGCGCGATCTGGATGACATCGGCACTGCCGTCGCCAGGCGAAATCTGCACCACGCAGAGCCGGTCACGGTGGGGGTTGAGGCCGAGCGTTTCCGTATCGATGGCCACCGCAGCGACATCGTAGCGGGAGAGGTCAGGCAGATCGTTTTTATGGAAGCGGATATCGCTCATCGTCTTCTCCGGGTCGCGGCCTTCGGCGTCGCGCATCCATCGAAGAAGCGCACACGCGCTCCAACATATTGCGCTGTCGACCCGTCCTCGCCGTGATCGGCGGAAAAATCAACAGAAAGTTGATTTTCCGCCGTCCAGGGTTGTCCACCTTACCGTGTCAGCGCGTCCAGAATGCGCGCCCAGGAGCGCTGGCCCTTGTGGAAGGAGCTGAGTTCGTATTTCTCGTTGGGCGAGTGGATGCGGTCGTCGTCGAGGCCGAAGCCGACCAGCAGCGATTCCATGCCGAGATAGGTCTGGAAGTCGCCCACCACCGGAATGGAGCCGCCGCTGCCGGTCGTCACCGCGGGCTTTGGCCATTCGTCGGAAAGCGCGGTCTTGGCCTTGGCCAGGAACGGCGAGTCGTAGGAGAGCTGGATTGCCGGTGAACCGCCATGGGCGTGGAATTCGACCGAGCAATCGGCCGGGATGCGCTCCTTGACGAATTTCTGGAAAGCCGCGCGGATTTTCCTCGGATCCTGCTTGTGGACGAGGCGGAAAGACACCTTTGCCGAGGCTTCCGCGGCGATCACCGTCTTGAAACCCTTGCCGGTATAGCCGCCGATGATGCCGTTGAACTCGGCGGTGGGCCGCGCCCAGGTCAGTTCCAGTACCGATCGGCCTTTTTCGCCCGACGGGATCGACAGGCCGACAGGTCCGAGGAAGGTCTCGGCCGTCTCGCCCAGCGTCTCCCATGATTTCAGCACCTGCGAGGGCGTTTCCTCGACACCGTCATAGAAGCCCGGAATGGTGATATGGCCGTCCTTGTCGTGGATGTCGGCCAGCACCCTGGCCAGGATGCGGATCGGGTTCGCGGCAGCGCCGCCATAGAGGCCCGAATGCAGGTCGCGGTCGGCGGCCTTAACCGTGATCTCCTCGCCGACCAGACCGCGCAGCCCGACGCAGATCGACGGCGTGTCGCGGTCCCACATGCTGGTATCGCAGACCAGCGCGAAGTCGGCCTTGAGCTCCTCGGCATTGGCCTCGAGGAACGGCTTCAGCGAGGGCGACCCCGATTCCTCCTCGCCTTCGAACAGGATGGTGACGCGGCACGGCAGACCACCATGCACCTGTTTCCAGGCACGGCATGCCTCGACGAAAGTCATCAGCTGACCCTTGTCGTCGGCCGAGCCGCGCCCGGTGATGATTTTGTGACCAGGTGCAACCTCCTTGATCGCCGGGGCGAAGGGATCGTTTTCCCACAGCTCGATCGGGTCGACCGGCTGCACGTCATAATGGCCGTAGAACAGCACATGCGGCGCGCCCGCCGGCCCGTCGTGATGCGCAACCACCATTGGGTGCCCGGGCGTGTCGCGCACGCTGGCGTCGAAGCCGATCAGCTTGAGTTCCGCCACCAGCCATTCCGCCGCCTTGCGGCAGTCGGCGGCATAGGCTGGATCAGTGGAGATCGACTTGATCCCGAGCAGGCCGAAGAGCCGTTCTAGGCTCTGGTCGAGGTTCTGGTCGAGACGGTCGAGGACAGGGGAAACTGCGGACATTTGCATAGCCTTTCGATTCAGTGCCGGAACCGTAAAGGCAGAGCGGCGAAACGAAAAGCCCGGGACGATTGGACCACGGCCCGGGACGGTCGCCGCGGGCAAAAAAATGCCGCCGTGGTGGAGGGGGAACCACGGCGGCCTTTTACTCGAAACGATGCGGCAGCCCGGAGAGGGGGGATAGGCTGCCGCAATTGTCCGGTATAGGCGGGGGACGGGCCTTGCTCCGGACTTCGGCGAAAACTGCCGATGGACTGTATTTGGGTCCCTGAACATGGCGATTCAAGGGCATCAACGTTACACTTTTGTAACGTGCCCGTGAGCGGGCTTGTATAACCCCGATCTGTCAGGGTCCCGATCTGTCAGGGTGTTGACGGAACCTATATCTGGCGATGTCTTTGGCATGGACCAAGCCATCGCGCCGCGCTATCCCTGCCGGCATGAAAAAAGGCGATCATCTCTTCCTCATTGACGGCTCTGGCTACATCTTCCGGGCCTATCACGCACTGCCGCCGCTGACCCGCAAGTCCGACGGCCTGCCGGTCGGTGCCGTTTCCGGCTTCTGCAACATGCTGTGGAAGCTGATGCAGGATGCCCGCAACACCGATGTGGGCATTGTGCCGACGCATTTTGCCGTCATTTTCGACTATTCCTCGAAAACCTTCCGCAACGACCTCTATCCCGAATACAAGGCGAACCGTTCGGCGCCGCCCGAGGATCTGATTCCGCAATTCGGCCTGATCCGCCAGGCAACCAGGGCGTTCAACCTGCCTTGCGTCGAGATGGAAGGCTTCGAGGCCGACGATCTCATAGCAACTTACTGCCGGCTGGCCTGCGAGGCCGGTGGCGACACCACCATCATCTCCTCCGACAAGGATCTGATGCAGCTGGTTGGCGACACAGTCGGCATGTACGACCCGATGAAGGATCGCCAGATCGGCATCCCCGAAGTCGTCGAGAAATGGGGCGTGCCGCCGGAAAAGATGATCGACCTGCAGGCGCTGACCGGCGACTCCGTCGACAACGTGCCTGGAGTGCCCGGCATCGGGCCAAAGACCGCGGCGCAACTGCTCGAGCAGTTCGGCGATCTCGACGGATTGCTCGCCCGCGCCGGCGAGATCAAGCAGGAGAAAAGGCGGGAATCGATCATCGCCAACGCCGACAAGGCGCGCATCTCGCGCCAGTTGGTGACGCTGAAGAACGACGTGCCGGTGGCCGAGGGGCTGGACGATTTCGTGCTGCATGCGCCCGACGGGCCGAAGCTGATCGGCTTCCTCAAGACCATGGAATTCACCTCGCTGACCCGCCGCGTCGCGGAAGCGACCAGCACCGAGGCCGGCGACGTCCAGGCCGTCGCGGTGACCGTCGAACGCGCCGATAACGCACATGGCCCCGACGTCGGTGCCGGAACACCGCCCGTTGCCCGAAACGGGGTGGGCTCCGAACCTGGCCAGGCTGCTGAAGCCGAGACGACGGAGAGGCCAAAACAGGGTGACACCCCTTCCCTCCTGGCCGCATTGCGGCTGGAGGGCGCGGCGACACGCAAGATCGATACCTCGGCCTATCAGTGCATCCGCGATATCGCGACGCTGAAAGCCTGGGTCGCCGAGGCGCGGGAGGCCGGTATCGCTGCCTTCGACGTCAGGGCGACGTCGACCGATCCGATGCAGGCCGAACTGATCGGCATGGCAATGGCCACGGCGCCCGGCCGCGCCGGCTACATTCCCTTCGCCCACAAGAGCGGCAATGGTGACTTGCTCGGCGGCGGCGCGCTCGAAAACCAGATACCGCTTCGCGAGGCGCTGGCGGTGCTGAAACCGCTGCTTGAGGACAGGTCGGTGCTGAAGATCGCGCAGAACCTGAAGTATGACCTGGTCATCATGAGCCGCTATGGCATCGATGTCGCGCCCTTCGACGACACCATGCTGATCTCCTACGTGCTCGACGCCGGCACTCCGCACGGCCACGGCATGGATGCCCTTGCCGACAAATGGCTTGGCCATAGGCCCCTTCAGCTCAAGGACGTGACCGGTTCCGGCAAGAGCTCTGTCGGTTTCGATCAGGTCGACATCGACAGGGCGACGGCTCACGCCGCCGAGGATGCCGACGTGACGTTGCGGCTGTGGCTGGTGCTGAAGCCCCGCCTTGCCGCCAAGGGCCTGGTCTCGGTCTATGAACGCCTGGAGCGGCCGCTGGTGCCGGTGCTGGCGCGCATGGAACAGCGCGGCATTTCGGTCGACCGGCAAATCCTGTCGCGGCTTTCGGGCGAGCTGGCGCAAGGTGCAGCCCGGCTCGAAGAGGAAATCTACCTGCTCATCGGCGAGCGCATCAACATCGGCTCGCCCAAGCAGCTCGGTGATATCCTGTTTGGCCGCATGGGCCTGCCCGGCGGCTCCAAGACCAAGACCGGCCAATGGTCGACCTCGGCGCAGCTGCTCGAAGACCTTGCCGCCGAAGGTCACGAACTGCCCCGCAAGATCGTCGACTGGCGCCAGCTGACCAAGCTGAAATCGACCTACACCGATGCGCTGCCGGGCTTCGTCAATCCCGAAACCAAGCGCGTCCACACCTCCTACGCGCTGGCCGCGACGACGACCGGCCGGCTGTCGTCTTCCGACCCGAACCTGCAGAACATTCCGGTGCGCACGGCTGAAGGGCGCAAGATCAGGACCGCCTTCATCACCGACAAGAGCCACCGGCTGGTGTCAGCCGACTACAGCCAGATCGAACTGCGCGTGCTCGCCCATGTCGCCGAAATCCCGCAACTGCGGCAGGCCTTTGCGGATGGCGCCGACATCCACGCCATCACCGCGTCTGAAATGTTCAATGTGCCCGTGGAGGGCATGCCGTCGGAGGTGCGCCGCCGTGCCAAGGCGATCAATTTCGGCATCATCTATGGCATCTCGGCTTTCGGCCTCGCCAACCAGCTGTCGATCCCGCGCGAGGAAGCGAGCGCCTACATCAAGAAGTACTTCGAGCGCTTTCCCGGCATCCGCGACTATATCGAGGAGACCAAGGCCTATGCCCGCGAGCACGGCTTTGTCGAAACGATCTTCGGCCGCCGCATCCACTATCCCGACATCAGGTCGTCGAACCCGTCGCTACGGGCCTTCAACGAGCGCGCCTCGATCAACGCCCGCCTGCAAGGCACCGCCGCCGACATCATCCGCCGCGCCATGATCCGCATGGAGGAAGCCTTGGACAAGGCCAGGCTGTCCGCCCGCATGCTCCTGCAGGTGCATGACGAACTGATCTTCGAGACGGTCGAGGCGGAAGTCGAGGCGACGATCCCGGTCGTGCGCCATGTCATGGAAAACGCGGCGATGCCGGCGGTCTCGATGTCGGTGCCGCTGCATGTCGACGCGCGGGCCGCCAACAATTGGGACGAGGCGCACTGACGCGCCAGAGCAATTTCAGGAAAAGTGTGTAGCGGTTTTCCCGGGAAAAGCGCTTAGCGCTTTCCCTTGGAAATTGCGTGAAAACAAAGAGTTAGAGCGGTTCGGCGATTCTATCAATCGCTGAACCGCTCTGGCGAATGCCCTCAGGCCGCTTGCGCCAAACACTTCGCGCACGTCCCGCGAAATTCGATCACCGCCTTCTTGGCGGCGAAGCCAGTCGAGTTGACCCATTCGTTCAGCCGGTGATCGACGTCGTGGTCGGACATTTCGGTCACCTGCCCGCAGCTGTCGCAAATGGCGAAAGCGGTCATCGAGTGGCTGTGGTCGTGCGGCTCGGCGCAGGCGACGAAGGAGTTGATGCTTTCCAGCCGGTGCACGAAGCCCGACTTCACCAGCGTGTCGAGCGCGCGATAGACCTGTAGCGGCGCGCGAAAACCGCGCTCGCGCAGTTGGTCGAGCAAGGTGTAGGCGCTGAGCGGCCCGCTGGCGGTTTCGAGTTTCTCGAGCACGCACAACTGGTTTTTCGTCAGCACATCCCTTGCCGCCATGGTTCTGTTCCAACCTGCTCTGCGCCATCCATAGGCTGTTTGCTCGTGCAAACGGCCTGATCCCATTCAGATAGCGACGAACGGCCTTCTTTGCTACTCTTCTGTTGCTGTCCCGAGCCGATCGATGACGTGCCGGCACATTGGTGGTGACAGGCTTTATGACGGAGCGACATTCAAAATACTGACAAAATCCTCGACGAGGATGGTCTCGCTTGGGAAATTCGATCGGGGCTTGGGGAGCAATATGATCAAATTGACACGCCGGACGCTGCTTGTCGGCGCGTCCGCGTTGATGGCCGCCGGCACGGTTTCGTTCCGGGCACTTGCCGCGTCGCGCACCTACCATGCGCTGCTCGTGGCCTGCACCGAATATCCGGCCTTGCCGCAGAGAAACTGGCTGATCGGGCCGAAGAACGATGCCGGCCTGGTGCACGAATACCTGCTGAAGAACGTGCCCGATCCGGTGCGTTTCGCGCCGGAAAACGTCACGCTGCTGGCCAAGGACGTTCCCGGCGCCCAAGGCTTGCCGACCCATGCCGCGATCAAGACGGCACTGGCCGATCTCGCCGCCAAGGTTCAGCGTGACGACTTCGTCTACCTGCATCTGTCCGGCCACGGCGCCCAGCAGCCCGAGAGGGTCAAGGGCGACGAGACCGACGGTCTCGACGAGATTTTCCTGCCCGTCGATATCGAGAGGTGGATCAACAGGGATGCCGGCGTGCCGAACGCGCTGGTCGACAACGAGATCGGCGACGCGCTCGATGCCATCCGCGACAAGGGCGCCTTCGTCTGGGCGGTGTTCGACTGCTGCCATTCCGGCACCGCGACCCGCGCCGTCGATGTCGACGACGAGCTGGATCGCAAGGTCGAGTTCGCCGACCTGGTCGGTGGCGACGAGGCCGCCAGGGCGGCGGCTATCAAGACCTATGAGGACACGGTCGCGAGCGCCTCGCGCGGCCTTGACGAGAATGGCCAGCGCAAGCCTGCCTTCAACCTGACGCCGACTGGCGGCGAACCGATCACCAGGGGCAAACTGGTCGCCTTCTATGCCGCGCAGACGGTGGAGACGACACCGGAGATGCCGCTGCCCAAGGGCACGGTCGATGCGCCGCGCTTCGGCCTGTTCACCTTCACCATCCTGTCGAAGCTCGCCGAAAACCCCAACGTCACCTACCGGCAGCTCGGCCAGGCCGTGCTTCAGCAATATTCGGCCGACAGCCGCACCCGGCCGACTCCGCTGTTCGAAGGCGAACTCGACGCGCGCGTGTTCGGCACCGACAGGACGGATGCGGTCATGCAGTGGCCCGTTATCGTCAAGAACGGCGAGGCGTCGATCGGCGCCGGCCTGCTGCATCGTCTCACCCCCGGCAGCAAGCTCGCCATCCTGCCGTCGGCGCTGTCGTCGCTGTCCGACGCGGTCGGCTATCTCGAAGTGGAATCGGCGAAGAACCTGGAGAGCCGCGTCAAGCCGGTCGAGTTCGACAAGAAGCCCGCGCTCGAGATGGCCGATATTCCCGCCAATGCCTATGCCCGCGTGGCGGAGATCGCCGTCGACTACAAGCTCGCCGTCGCACGGCCGGCCGCGACCAAGGGATTGGAGACCGAAACAGCACTCGTCAATTCGGTTCTCGACGACCTGTCCGCGGCCAGGGAGACCGGCTTCACCATCGAACTGGTCGATCCAGGCAAGAGCGCCGAGCTGCGCTTCGCGGTGATGCGCGAGAATGCCATTGCCAGCGCCGATAAGAACGCAACCGACAAGCCGGCCCTATGGTTCCTGCCGGCCTCGGGCGACGTGACCTTGAAGGATGGCGGCAGGCCGCCGCTGATCATCATCCACCCCGACGACCGACAGAAGCTCGTCGATGCGACGGCCAGGAATTTGCGTACCATCTTCCGGGCCACCGGGCTTTCCAGGCTGGCGGCGGCCTCCGACTACAAGCCCGAGGACGTCGACGTACAATTCCAGGTCAAGCGTCGTGACGAGGACGGGCTGGAGCCGCTGCAGGCCTCGGTGGTGCCGCGCGTTTCGCCTGGCGACGAGGTGCATGTGCTGGCCAAGAACAGCTCGGACCAGCTGGTCGACATCAATGTGCTCTATGTCGGCAGCGACTATTCGATCACCCACATCGTTGCCGAGCGGCTGGCGCCGCAGGCCACGCTCGAGGAGGGATTGCTTGCCTTCACCGACACCAGCTTCGGAATGGAACGGATGATCGCGGTGCTGACCGAGGCGCCGCCGGAAAGCGAAAAGGAGGATCTGAGCTTCCTGGCGCAGGACGGTGTCGCGTCGATGACACGCGGAATAGGCCCCGCCAGCTTCTCCGACATGCTCGCCGATATCGGCATGGCGCCGTCGACCCGATCGGTGATGCGGCTTGTCGACAAAAGCGGCCCGAAGGGAGCGGTGATGATTTTCCCGATGGAGACCGTGCCGCGCGCCTGAGAATCCAGGCGCGGGTGTTCATTGCCAGGCCTTGCACTGCCGGCACGATGGGTGAAAAACTTTGGCCGCCGCGTCGGGAGACGACACGGCCGGACGGAATGGATGGGGTGGTTCGTGAGCTATAGCGTATTTTCCTGGAGTGCCACGGCTGGCGGCATCGCCGCCAGCCTGCTGCTGGTTGCCGACGCGTCAGCGCAGGACGCCTGCGGCCTCTGCGCCAAGCAGGTGGTCATCAATTCGGAACTGGCGACCTGCTTTCTCGACCAGTACAACCAGATCGCCAAAGCCAAAAGCGACGCGATCGTCGTCGATCTCTCAGGCTGCGCCTCGCGCGGCATCGTCGAGGCCTTGCCGTCGCCGACCAAGGCGCCGGCGGAGCCGGACGTGCAGTTCATTGTTTCGCGCCCGCAGCTGGCGTGCCTGAAGAAGCAGCTTGAAGCGCCCGGCATCGTGCTCGATCCCTCCGCCATCATCGAACTGGACGGCTGCAAATGAAGAAGCCGGCGGCCACAACAAGGCAAACGGCACCTGCGGTGCCGGCAAAGGCGCCGGCTGCCACGCAGACGCTGCCGGAAACCACCGAAGGCTTCCCGTGGCCGAGCAGCCATGAGATCAAGAAGGAAAGCAACCCCTTCACCGACCGCGACTGGCGCATGCTGATCTATGCCTGGTCTGGCATGCTGGTGCGTTTCGCCATCATCTTCACCTTGGCATTCTCGGTTTATCAATTCCTGGCCAACCAGGAGCAGAAGCGCGTCGAGCAGACCACGTCGCTGGTCGAGCTCTGGGAGACCAAGGACTACCAGCAGGCGCAGCGGGCGCTGAAAGACCGTCTCGCCACGCTCAACGCCAAATATGACAATCTGCTCGGCGCCAACCCTTCGCCGACCGAGGAGCAGGTATTCCGGCAACGTATCGGTATCGAGGCGATGAGCGCATCCGGCGGTGACATGCCGCTGGCCGACTTCAGCGAGAATTTCGACCGCATCGTCTATTTCCTCAACCGGCTGTCCTTCTGCGTCGACGGCGACCTGTGTTCGCGCAAGGTGACCGACGCCTATTTCCGCGATTACGCCGTTTCTTTCTGGAGCTATTTTGCCGGCTATGTCGACAAGCAGCGCAAGGCCGGCTCGCCCACCTTCGCCGCGGCGATCGAGGCTTATGTGCGCAGTGGGCAACCGTCGGCTGAAGCCAAATAACGATGACAAGGGTCGGGGTGAGCTTCCGCCTTATGCGTGCCTGCCTTTGGCTCGCCTCGTGCAAAAGAAGCACGCAGGAAGCGTCAGCATGAAAAAAGCGGCGGGAACATCCCGCCGCTTTTCTTGCTTGCCGTGCAAACAGCCGGATTATTTATAGAGGCTGTTGATCCACTGGATGTTGGCGGCGTTCAGGCGCACGGCGGTGTTCGCGTCGGGGCTTTCCGCCACGTTGACGCCGGTGATGATGCGCTGCTTGGAGTTGTTGTCGTAGGCATAGACCGAGCTGCCGCTCGACCCCGGGAACGTATCGCAGTCATACTGGAAATATTCCGGAGCGATGTTTTCGGCTTTCACTTCGCAGTTCGCCTTCCACATCGTGCCCATCGGCTTGTCGCCGGGGTAGCCGACGAGATTGGCGGTGAAGTCGCCGAGATCGTCATAGTTGGCATAGCCCAGCCAGCCCAGGTTGGTGCCGACATCCTGTTTCAGCGTGATGATGCCGAGATCCCACGGGATGACCGAGCCGTAATAGCCTTGGTAGTTGTCGATGAAGCCCTGCAGCACATAGGCGCTTTCATAGGTAAAGGCGCCGAATGGGGCGTCGTCCGCCGTGCCGCCATTGAGGCCCGGCACGAACAGGTAGTCGGAGAGCCAGTCCTTGTCCTCGTGGCTGTAGAGGCAGTGCGCCGCGGTAAGCACCGTGCGCGGGCCGATCAGCGTTGCCGAGCAGCTGCCATAGCCGGTCTTCGACTTGGCTTCGAGATAGCCGATTGCCGAGAACGGATAGGTCTTGGTGTTCTTGACCTGCTCACGATCGTCGGTGCCGAAAACCTGGCGTCCGGCTTCGCCTTCGCCAAGCCCTGGATCCTCGGTCTTGCGCGGACCCCCCTCGGCGCCATTGGCCGGCGCATTCAGTTCCTTGATGATGAGCTCGCGCAGCGCTTCGCTCGGTTCGATCTTGATTTCCTTGCCATCGGCGGAACGTCCGACGATGCCATAGGATTTGACCGCCGTTTTCTCGTCGGTGGTCGGCGCGGCGCGGCTGTCTTCGTCGGTCAGCGTCGGCGGCGCGATCGGCTTGGCCCGCCCGGGCTTGTAGTCGCCCGAAGTCACGTCCCGCATGCTTTCACCATTGCCGGCACTGGCGGAGCCAGGATCGGCGGCGAAAGCAGGGGCTGCCAGCATTGCGGTGGAAAGCAATGCGGACGCAATCATGCACTTTGTCAGTTTTGTCATGGTGAGACTCTCCCAAAAGTCAGCAAGGACTGGATCAAAATACAGAAATATTGTCGAGATCGTGGTGGTGCTGAAAATCGGCAAAGGCTATCGGCGAACGCACCGGATCGTTGTTTGCCTCGGTCAATCTAAAGCCCCCGCCAAAGACCCTGCCACGACATACTGCCTAAAATAATCCAAGATTGGCAATGATAAATCGCTTCCACGTAGCCTGTGGGGGGCTATAGAGTTTGTGCGGGTACTACTCGCGGGCATGGTTAGCAAAAGTGGGATTCGGTTTTGTGACCGATCGCGCGCCGTTCGATACGGCGCGTGTCCGGATCGTCGAACCGGCGACCACCCTCTTTGCACGCCCGACGTCCATCCGCGCGGGAGAATTGTCTCAGGAGGGGTTCAGGTGCACATTACAAATCGGTTCGGGCAAGTCGTTGCCGCATCGCTGCTTGGCATCGCCACTGCCGTTGCATTCATCAACACCGGCCAGGCGGACGAGGGCGCCGTCAGGCCGGAGGCAGCGGTTTCGCCGATGCAGCGGGTGACCGATGCCAGGGCCAAGGCAGCGGCGGAGAATCCCGACGGCACCGACCGCGTCTATGGCGGCAATCAGGCTGAAAAGGGCGCCTATCCTTTCCAGGTCGCCCTCCTCACCACCGCCAGGCTGGACGAGAACCCGGCCTCTCAGGCTAATGCGCAATTCTGCGGCGGCAGCCTGATCGCGCCGCAATGGGTGCTGACGGCGGCGCATTGCCTCAACGACAATGGTGAGCCGATCTCGCCCGATTCCGTCACCGTGCTGACCGGTGCCACGGATCTCAGCGAAGGCAAGCGCCACAAGGTTGTCGAAGTCATTGTCAACGAGGGCTACAGCGAACAGACGCTTGACAACGATCTCGGCCTGCTCCGGCTCGCCGACCCGGCCGATGCGCCGACCATCAAGCTTGCCCATGAGGCGACGCCCGACACCGGCAAGACGACCGTAACCGGCTGGGGCAAGATGCAGGACGGCACCTTCCCGACCACGCTGATGGTAGCCGATCTCGACCTGCAGCCGAACGGGGCCTGCAACAGCGGCATCAAGGCCATCTATGCGCATGATCTGAAAGCGGCTCTCGGAGACCTGTCGCACCGCATGCGCTATTCGGAAAAGGGCATCGATGCAGCGGCCGATGCGATTGCCGCCGACATGACGGACCCACTGACCGGCAACATGATCTGCGCCGGCACCACCAGCGGTGTGCGTGACGCCTGCAATGGCGACAGCGGCGGACCGCTGTTCATGACCGGCGTCGGCGGCCCCGTCCAGGTCGGCATCGTCAGTTGGGGCGAAGGCCCGGCTGATGGCAGCGCTGCCTGCGGCCACAAGGACGCCTATGGCATCTACACACGGCTGGCCAACTACACCGGCTGGATCGAGGCCAGGATGAAGACACAGGCCCCAGCACCTGAAAAGCCCAAGGCCGGGCTTGGCACCGCCCAGAAGCCAAAATCGCCCTGACGCGACCGCTTCGGATTGCCATGGAAAACGGCGGGAATTCCCGCCGTTTTGTTTGCCGGCTTGCGAGGCGGACTATTTCCTCGGCGGACCTTTGCGCTCGGCGGAGGCCGCCCACAGATTGATGTCGGACTCGCGTGCGTACGTATCGATCTCGGCCAGTTCGGCATCGCTGAAATCGAGCACCTTGAGCGCGCCGACGCAGTCCTCGACCTGCTCGGGCCGGCTGGCGCCGATCAGCGCCGAAGTAACCCGGCCCCTGCGCAGCACCCAGGCCAGCGCCATCTGCGCCAGCGTCTGGCCGCGCTTGCCCGCGATCGCGTTGAGCGCCTTGATGTTGGCGATGGTGCGGTCGTTGATGAAGGCTGTCTTCAGCGACTTACCTTCTGACGCCCGGCTGCCATCGGGAATGCCGCCGAGATATTTATCGGTCAACATGCCTTGCGCCAGCGGCGAGAACACGATGGAGCCGACGCCGAGCCCTTCGAGCGTATCGAGAAGGCCGTCTTCCTCGACCCAACGGTTCAACATCGAATAGCTCGGCTGGTGGATGACGCAAGGAGTGCCCAATTGCCTCAATATGTCGGCGGCCTCGCGGGTGCGCTGCGAATTGTAGGACGAGATGCCGGCATAGAGTGCCTTGCCCGAACGCACCGCATGGTCGAGCGCACCCATGGTTTCTTCGAGCGGCGTGTCGGGATCGAAGCGGTGCGAATAGAAGATGTCGACATAGTCAAGGCCCATCCGCTTCAGGCTCTGGTCGAGGCTTGCCAGTATGTATTTGCGCCCGCCCCATTCACCGTAGGGACCCGCCCACATTTCATAGCCGGCCTTGGTCGAGATGATCAGTTCGTCGCGATAGGCGGAAAAATCGGTGCGCAGGATCTCGCCGAAAGCCGTCTCGGCCGAGCCGGGCGGCGGCCCATAATTGTTGGCCAAGTCGAAATGGGTGATGCCGAGGTCGAAGGCCTTGCGCACGATCGCCTGCTTGGTCCGATGCGGCGTGTCGTCGCCGAAATTGTGCCACAGCCCGAGCGAGATCGCCGGCAGCTTGAGGCCGGACCGACCGCAACGGTTGTAGATCATTTTTTCGTAGCGGTTCTCAGCGGCGACATAGGGCATGGGAAATCCTCGAATCTGGACGGACAGGGCACCGTCATCGCAGAGGCGACGAGCATGCCCGTACCCCATCCTTTACCCTCTCCCCGGAGGAACGGGGAGAGGGGCAAGCAAAATTATCGATAATCTTCGCGACCTATTTCTTCTTGGCCAGAAGATCCTTGGCTTGCTTGACGCCAAGCGCGGCCGGGCGCTCGCATGTGGTTTGCATGGCGACGAACTTGCCGGTTTCGCCCGAGCGCAGGAGGCCGGTCATGACATCGACGGCATGCAGCGCGAGTTCCATCGAACAGCGGTGCGGCCGGCCTTCAGCGATCGCCAGCGCCATGTCGGCGAGGCCTGATGTGCGGTAATTGGCCATCATGCCCTGGCCGTGCATCTCATTGGGGATGCCGAGCGGGTGCTTCCATTTCGGCAGCTTCTTGACCGGCTTGCCTTCTTTGGTGAAGCGCACGTCGCCACCGAAGAAGTTCGGATCCGGCACGAACACCGTCCCGGCCTCACCGTAGAGTTCCATCGGCGCGTGGCCGTGAGCCCAAACGTCCCAGCTGGTGTTCAGCGTCACCACGGCGCCGTTCTCGAATTCGAGCAGGCCGTGAATGGTGGTCGGCGTGTTGACCGGGATTTTTTCACCCGCGCGAGGCTTTGAGCTGATGGTCCGCTCCTTGGCCGGAGTCGTCGCGAAAGCCGCCACCTGCTTCACCGGCCCGATCAGCTGGATCAGATTGGTGATGTAATACGGCCCGATGTCGAGCACCGGCCCGGCGCCCGGCTGGAAGAAGAAATCGGGATTCGGATGCCAGTGTTCCATGCCGTGGCCCATGACGTGGCAGGTGCCGCTGGTGATCCTGCCGAGCTTCCCCTCGTCGATCAGTTCACGCACCAGCTGGTGCGCGCCGCCCAGGAACGTGTCCGGCGCCGAACCGATGCGCAGCCCCTTCTTCTCGGCCCGCGCCTTAAGGTCCTGGCCTTCCCTAAGCGACAGCACGAACGGCTTTTCCGAATAGACATGCTTGCCGGCATCGAGCACCTGCTTCGACACCTCGTAATGCACGGCCGGAATGGTCAGGTTGACGATGATGTCGATGTCGTCGGCCTTGAGCAGATCCTCGACGGTCTCGGCGCGGAGCTTGAATTCCTTTGCCCGCGCCCTGGCCACATCCATGTTGATGTCGGCGCAGGCACGCATCTCGATGCCGCGAAACAGCGGCGCCAGCGAAAAATAGGCCTTCGAGATGTTGCCGCAGCCGATGACGCCAATACCCAGTTTCTTTGCCATGGTGGTTGTTCCTAGTAGCTCTTGACGGTTGCGATCGAGCGGCGGGCGAAGCGCTCGATGTCGTTGGGATTGTCCTGTTCCATGACAAAGTATTTTGCCGCGCTCTTGGCCCGCAACACCTTGATCAGGCCGGCCCAGTCGATTGTGCCATGCCCGACATCCGACCAGCCATCCTCATCCAGCCCCTCGCCAGGCTTCGCCATATCCTTGACATGGACGGCGACGATGCGCTGGCCGTACTTCTCGATCCAGGGCAGCGGGTCGGCGCCGCCGCGCACCACCCAGGCAACGTCCATTTCCCAGCCAATATTGGGGGCGGACGACAGGATATGATCCTGCGGCAGCGAGCCGTCGGCGAGCGTCTTGAATTCGAAATCATGGTTGTGCCAGGCGAAGCCATAGCCGGCCTTCGAGGCCACCTCGCCGACCTTGGCCAGACGCTCGCCGAAGGCGCGCCAGCCGGCGGCGTCGGATGGCCTGTCCTCGGCCATCAGATAGGGGCAGATCAAAAGCTTGACGCCGAGCGTTTCGGCGATCCTGCGCACGCCGTCGAAATCCTTCTCCAGCGCATCGATGGAAAAATGCCCGGTCGGCATCGAAAGGCCGTTCTTGTCGAGTTCGGCGCGGAAGGCCTTGGGATCGTCATAGACGCCGCCGAAGCCTTCGACCTCGGTGTAACCGAGCTTGCCGAGCATTTCGAGCACATCGGTCCAGGGCAAGAAATTGCGGGCGCTGTAAAGTTGGAATGACCAGTTCATCGTCTCTGTCCGTTCTGCTTGGGATTGTCCTTGGGAGGATGGTTTTCTTGGGAGCTACATGCGGTTGCCGGATGGGGTATCGAACAGCGAGGCGCGGGCGGGATCGAAGCCGATCCGGATCGGATCGCCATTGCGCAGCGTCTTTTCCGCCTCGACACGGAAGGAAAAAATGCGGCCGCCGAGCTTCGTCCACACCAGCGTATCGGAGCCCATGGGCTCGACGATTTCGACGGCGGCATCGGTGGCAAAGGGCATGGAATTCGCGGCCTCGCCAAAGGCAACGTGCTCCGGCCGGATCCCGAACACGCAAGGCCCGCTCTTGTCGCCGGTGCCGTCGAAGCTGTAGCGATCGAGCGGTATGGTCAAATCCCCGGTCTTGAACACTGTCGTCGTGCCGGTCTCCAGCTGCCCCTCGACAAAGTTCATCGCCGGTGAGCCGAGGAACCCGGCAACGAACCGGTTGACCGGACGGTTGTAGATGGTCTGCGGCGCGTCGAGCTGCTGGATGACACCGCCCTTCATCACCGCGATGCGATCGGCCAACGTCATCGCCTCGATCTGGTCGTGGGTGACGTAGATCATCGTGTTCTGCAATTTGCGATGCAGAAGCTTGATCTCGACGCGTAGCTCCGAGCGCAGCTTGGCGTCGAGATTGGACAGCGGTTCGTCGAACAGGAAGACGTCGACATCGCGCACCAGCGCCCGCCCGATGGCGACGCGCTGGCGCTGGCCGCCGGAAAGTGCGGCCGGCTTGCGCTGCAAAAGCGGCTCGATCTGCAGGATCTCGGCGGCACGCGCGATGCGCTTGGCGATCTCGTCCTTGGCGATGCCGGCGACGCGCAGCCCGAAGGACAGGTTCTTCTCCACCGTCATCTGCGGATAGAGCGCGTAGGACTGGAAGACCATGCCGATGCCGCGGTCCTTGGGCTCTTCCCAGGTGACGTTCTTGCCCTTGATGAAGATGCGGCCTTCCGAAATGTCGAGCAGGCCGGCGATGCAGTTGAGCAAGGTCGACTTGCCGCAGCCGGAGGGGCCGAGCAGCACGATGAACTCGCCTTCGGCGACATCGAGGTTGAGCGTCTGCAGCACCGAGATAGCGCCGAAGTTCAGCGACAGATCCTGGATCGAAACGCTGGTGCCGTTCGCCGCCATAGCCATCATCCTTTCACCGCGCCGGCGGCAATGCCGCGCACGAACAATTTGCCGGAAATGAAATAGACGATCAGCGGCACCAGCCCGGTCAGGATGGTGGCGGCCATGTTGACGTTGTATTCTTTCACGCCTTGCACCGAGTTGACGATGTTGTTGAGCTGCACCGTCATCGGATAGGTATCGGGGCGGGTGTAGACGACGCCGAACAGGAAGTCGTTCCAGATGCCGGTCACCTGCAGGATGATGGCGACGACGAAGATCGGCAGCGACATCGGCAGCATGATGCGCAGATAGATGCCCCAGAAGCCGGCGCCGTCGACGCGCGCCGCCCGGAACAGCTCCTCCGGCATGGAGGTGAAATAATTGCGGAACAGAAGCGTCAGGATCGGCATGCCGAAGATGGAGTGCACGATCACCAGGCCGGTAAGGCTGCCATAGAGGCCGATCTCGCGCAGGATGATGACGATCGGATAGATCATCACCTGATAGGGAATGAAGGCGCCGACGATCAGGATGACGAAGAACGTGTCGGCGCCCTTGAAGCGCCAGTTGGCCAGCGCATAGCCGTTCACCGAAGCGATGGCGATCGACAGGATCACCGAAGGAACGGTGATGCGCACCGAGTTCCAGAAACCACGCGAAAGCCCATCGCAATTGAGGCCAGTGCAGGCCTGCGACCACGCCTTGACCCAGGGCTCGAAGGTGATCTCGAGCGGCGGCGAGAAAATGTTGCCGAGGCGGATCTCCGGCATACCCTTGAGCGAGGTGACGACCATCACATAAAGCGGCAGGAGGTAGTAGAGCGCGACCACCAAAAGCGTGCCGTAGAGGAAAATGTTGCGGCGCGAGAACATGTGCCGCGGCTTTGGCCCGCTCGGGCCGGCGGCAACATCCCGCGGGTTTGACGACGTGGCGGACAAGGCGACGGCATGGTCAGACACGCTTGCGGCCTCCGAATTCGAGATAGGCCCACGGCACGATGACGATCATCACCGACAGCAGCATCATGGTCGAGGCGGCAAAACCCTGGCCGAGGTTCTGGGCGAAGAACATGTAGTCGTAGACATATTTGGCCGGCACTTCGGAGGCGATGCCCGGCCCGCCGCTGGTCTGCGCGACAACGAGATCGTAAACCTTCACGATGCCTGACGCGATGATCACCAGCGTGGTGATGAACACCGGCCGCATCATCGGGATGATGATGAACAGATAGGTCTTCCACATGGGTATCCCGTCCACCCGTGCGGCCTTCCAGATATCCTCGTCGATGCCGCGCAGGCCCGCCAGCATCAGGCACATGATCAGCCCCGTGCCTTGCCAAAGCGCAGCGATCGATATGCCGTAGATGACGATGCTGGAATTGTAGAGCGGATTGAAGTCGAAGCTGGTCCAGCCGAGGCTTCGTACCACGCCCTGGACGCCGAAATCCGGATTGAGCAGCCATTGCCAGACAAGGCCGGTGACGATGAAGGAGAGTGCGAAAGGGTAGAGAAAGATGGTGCGGAACGTGTCCTCGAAACGGATCTTCTGGTCGAGCAGGGCAGCCAGCAGAAACCCGATCACCAGCGAGAACACCAGTGAGATCACGCCGTAGATCAGAAGGTTCTCGATCGAGATCAGCCAGCGCGGCGTCGCCCACAGCCGGTAATACTGGTCGAGCCCGACGAAATTCAGCCGCGGCAGGAGCTTCGAATTGGTGAAGGAATAGAGCACCGTCCATGCGGTGCCGCCGACAAAGACCACCATTGCGGTGAGGATCATCGGGATCGAAGCGACCTTCGCATTGAGATTGCGGAAGAGTTGGGTCGGGCGTTCGCTCTTGCTCATCGGTACAGTCGTGCTGGATCGGATAAGGGCGGAAAGTCGGCACGCCTGGGCTCCCGGCCCTGCCTGGCAAGGCCGGGAGCGAGGCGGCTCATCAGTCGTCAGTCAGCCGAAGCGATGATGTCGGCGAAGCGCTTCTGCGCATCTTCGAGGCTCATGTCGGGCTTGGCGAAGAATTCGGAGAAAAGGTCCTCCTTCTGCTTCTGGCTGTCCTGCGAGAGCAGCTGGTCCGTCCATGGGATGACCGCGCCCTTGGCCAGGATGGCGAGGCCCTTCTTCATGCAGTCATTGGCCGCGTTGAGGTCGACGTCGCCGCGCACCGGCAGCGACCCCTTCTTGAGGTTGAAGGCAACCTGGGTCTTGGGATCGAGCAGGGTTTCGGCCAGCACTTCCTGCGCCTTGGCCTTGTCGGCATCCTTGAGCAGCGGGAAGTAGAAGGCGTCGCCGCCCGTGGCGATGACCTCGTTCAGGCCAAGACCGGGAAGGCAGGTATAGTCCTTGCCGGCGGTCTTGCCGGCGACCTGGAACTCGCCTTGAGCCCAGTCGCCCATGATCTGGCCGCCAGCCTTGCCGGTGATGACCATGTTGGTGGCCTGGTTCCAGTCCTGCACATTGGTGTTCTTGGCCATCTTGCGCGCGTCGTCCGCGGCCTTGAAGACCTTGGCGACTTCGGGACCGGCGGCGAACTTGGCGTCCTTGTCCTTGTAGACCTTGAGGAAGGCGTCGGTTCCACCGACCGCGGCAAGCAGCACGTCGAAGGCGCCCGATGCCTGCCAGGCCTGCCCGCCGACCGCGAGCGGCACGATGCCTGCCTTCTCCAGCGCCGGGGCCGCGGCCACATACTCATTCCAGTTCTTCGGCACCGGAACGCCGGCCTTCTCGAAGGCCGCGTTCGACAGCCACAGCCACTGCCAGGAATGGATGTTGACCGGCACGCAATAGATCTTGCCGTCGATCGTGCACGAGTCGAGCAGGCTCTTGGGCCGTACCACCTCCGTCCACTTGCCCTTGGTGGCGACATCGGTGAGGTCGCGCATCAGGCCGGCCTGCACCAGCTCTTCCGCTTGCCGGCCATGATTGAATTGGGTGGCCCCCATCGGATCGCCGCCGGTGATGCGGCTGATCATGATCGGCCGCGCCGTGCCGCCGGATCCGGCGATGGCGCCGTCGACCCAGTGATTGCCTGTGGCGTCGAATGCCTTGGCGAGTTCGGCGACCGCTGCCGCCTCGCCGCCGGAAGTCCACCAATGGGTGACTTCCAGATCGGTCGCGGCCGCCGGCCCGGCGAAGTTGAGCGCAACCGTCGCTGCAAACGCAGCGGTCAGGAATTTATATCGCATTTCGGCTTCCTCCCAGAAATCTGAAACGTTACAGATTTTCGATACGGCAATTGAAGACTATGCGCAACCCCTTCCGGCAAGAGTCGGTTTGATATTTTTCGAGCCGCGAACAAAATCGCTTAGCTGCGGCCTTGTTGTGCGACGCAATGAGCGAGAGTGCGCCGCACAATGAGCAAAAGCAGCAAGAAACCTGCTAGGAGCAGGCTTCCCTCTGAATCCCAACGATTTTTTGCCACGCGGTTGACGATGTCTTTCCGTGTCCGCCAGCACCCATTTTTACACCGATCGTGACAAGCTGTAACGTTTCAGTATATTGCTTCCAATGCAGATGACGCGCCATGGGAAGTGGCCGCAACATTGCCGGGCTGCCCGGCGGCTGCTATGCGCCTGATGGGCGGGACGGATGGACAGACAACGCACGGACAAGGATGAGGAGGCGACGGCACAGGAGCGGCCGACGCTGAAGACGCTTGCCTTCATGACCGGCCTCGGCGTCACCACCGTCTCGCGCGCCTTGAAGGATGCGCCCGAGATCGGCGCCGAGACCAGGCGTCGTGTCCAGCTCGTGGCCAAGCAGATCGGCTATCGGCCGAACCGCGCCGGCGTGCGCCTGCGGACCGGCAAGACCAATGTCATCAGCCTCGTGCTCAACACCGAGCACGAACTCATGAGCTTTGTCTCCGACATCATCTATGGCGTGACGGAAGTCATCGCCGACACGCCCTACCACCTGATCGTCACACCCTATTCGCGCTCGCAGGATCCGCTGGATCCGGTGCGCTATCTCGTGGAGACCGGCTCCGCCGACGGCGTCATCATCTCGCGTACGCAGCCGAACGATCCCCGCGCCCGCTACATGCTGGAGCGCGGCATTCCCTTTGCCACGCATGGCCGTACCGATATGGGGTTGGTTCATCCCTATCATGATTTCGACAACTACGCCTTCGCGGCCGAGGCGGTGCGCCACCTCGCCGGCATGGGCCGCCGCCGGCTCGCTTTGGTGACGCCGCCGGTCGGTTTGAGCTACTACCGTCATACGGTCGACGGCTTTGCCGACGCACTGAGCGAAGTCGGCGCCAGCGAGGTGCCGTTCAACACCGTTTCGATCGACCATTCGATCGAGCAGATCAGGATGAGGACGGCGCAGCTGATGCGGCGCGACATCAGGCCGGACGGCATCATCAGCAGCGCTGCAGCCGCGACGCTCGCTATCGTCGCCGGCATTGAGGATGCCGGCCTGAAGCTCGGCCGCGACGTCGACGTGGTGTCGAAGCAATCGTCGGAACTGCTGCATCTGTTCAGGCATGAATTGCTGGTCGTCAACGAAGACTTCCGGCTGGCCGGGTCCGAACTCGCGCGCTCGGTGCTCGGCTGGATCGGTGGTGCCGCGCCCGGCTCGCTGCAGAGCCTGAGCGAGCCGAAGGGCGTCGTGGCCTATCGGCGCTCCGACTGAGCATCGGCCTGGATCGGAACGCGCAAATCCGCATGCGTTCCGTGAAACAATGGACCGTTCTAGTCGGCCGCGCCGCGGTTCAAATGGAGTTCGAAGCCTGCTGCTCCCGGATCGCCCAGTTCGGCACGAAGCCGCATGCTCGGGATCAGGTAGTCGCCACCATTCTGGCGCCGGTAGGGAATGGGCGCCGTGGTCGCAAGCGTCCGCATCCGTTCGCGCAGGCGTTCGGCGACAGGCTCGAAGCCGGCTTCGTTGAAACGGTCCACGCTATAGATCACGAACGGCGGAAGCACGTCGTAGCCCGGATAATAAAGGATCCCGTGATTGATCGGGAACAGCAGATCGTCAATCGCGCCGTTGACGCCACGCGGGGAATAATGGTCCTCCCAGCCACCGGCCGTCACGATCAGCATTGCTCGTTTGCCCACGAGCGTGCCCTCGCCGTACCGGTCGCCCCATCGCTTGTCGCTATGTTCACCGACGCCATAGGCGAAGCCGTAGGCAAAGACCCGATCGACCCAACCCTTCAGGATCGCCGGCATGGCGAACCACCACAGCGGAAACTGCAGGATCAGCGCATCGGCCCAAAGCAGCTTCTCGATCTCGGTCTTGACGTCTTCGGTCAGCGCATTGGCCTCGAACGCCTTTTTGGAGGCCGCCACCGGCACCAGCCGCGCATCCGGCGACAGGCCGGGGAAATCAGCACGGTCGACCTCCGATTTCCAGCCGTCGGCATAAAGGTCCGATATCAGCACCTCGTGGCCTTGAGCCTCGAGTTCCTTGACGGCGACGTCACGGAGCGCGCCGTTGAGCGACCGCGGCTCGGGATGGGCGAAGACAAGCAACACTTTCATGATGAGCGATCCTGTTGGAAGACTTGCCCTGAGATAGCCAATGCCCGAACGATCCGCTATGTCTTGATAATGCATAAAATTATGCCGATTAATGGATAAATCAGACATCACTCTGGAGCGCATGCGCACCTTCGTTCGCGTCGCCGAACGGGGCAGCTTTTCTGCGGTCGCACGTGAACTCGGGATCGGTCAGTCGACCGTCACCCGGCATCTGCGTGAACTCGAGGAGGCCGTCGGGGTGGCTCTGCTCAGCAGAACCACGCGGCGTGTCACGATGACCGATGAGGGCAGCCGTTACTATGCCGACAGCGTACAGATCCTGCGCCTTGTCGAACAGGCGAGCGACGAGGCTCGCGGCACGCGCGGAGCGCCCGCGGGCACGATCCGGCTCTCCTGCACCGCGGCCATCGGGGTGCTGCATGTCAGCCGACTGATCTTCGCGTTTCAGGACCGCTATCGCGACATCGGCGTCGATCTCAGCCTCACCGACGAGCGCATCGACCTTGTCACGGAAGGCGTGGATATCGCGCTTCGTCTCGGCCCGCTCACCGACAGTTCCATGAAGTTGCGGGCGCTCGGCCAGTCCCGGCGTCTGCTCGTGGCGGCGCCCGCCTATCTCGCTGAACGCGGCAGGCCTGAAGGTCCCCGTGACCTGGCCGGTCACGAGGGCATCCGCATGTCAAACGTGGCGGGCAGCGACACCCTTGTGCTGCAAGGACCGGACGGCGAGCGTCATGTCGTGCCGCTTGCCGGGCGCCTTCGCGTCGACCACGGACTTGCCGCACGCGAAGCCCTGCTCGCCGGGCGCGGCATTGCGCCCGCCCATCAATGGCTTGTCGGCGATCTCCTGGCGTCCGGCCGGCTTGAGGCGATCCTGCCGGACTATGCCCTGCCGTCGGTTCCGCTCAGTATGCTGATCGTCCCCCAACGCGCGGGCATCGCCCGGGTCCGGCTGCTGGTCGATTTTCTTGCCCAACAGATCGGCGGCATCCCCGGGATCGAGAAAACGCATGTGGATCGGTGAGTATTTCCGGCACGGCATGCGAGCAATGCCGGGTATTCCATGAGAATGATTAACCAGCCGCGCCGCTGCCCCACGGCCCGTGGAACGCACCCTGCTCGCCGATGCGCTCGAAACCATGCGCACCGAAGAAGTCGCGCTGCGCCTGGATCAGGTTCGAGGTACCGCGGCCCTGGCGGTAGCTGTCGAAATAGGCAAGCGCCGAAGACAGCGCCGGCACCGGCGCACCGGCCTCGGAAGCCCTCGCGACGACACGTCGCAGCGACGGATGCGCCTCCTGCATCATGGTGATAAAGGCCGGCGCCATCAAAAGGTTGGTCGAAGCGCCGCCGCTGCCGAACGCTTCGGCCATCGTGTCGAGCATCTGCGAGCGGATGATGCAGCCGGCGCGCCAGATCTTGGCGATGGTCGGCATCGGCAGGTTCCAGTTGAACTCCTTCGAAGCGCCGCTCAGCACCGCAAAACCCTGCGCGTAAGCGGCGATCTTGCCGGCGAACAACGCCAGTTCGAGGTCTTTCAGCAGCGCGTCCTTGTCGCCGGAAATTTTCGTCACGCCGATATTGCCATAGGCTTTTTCGGCTGCCTGCCGTTCGTCCTTGATCGACGACAGCACGCGCGCCGCCACCGCCGCTTCGATCGCTGTCGCCGGAATGCCGAGCTGCTGCGCCTCGATGACGGACCATTTGCCGGTGCCCTTCTGGCCAGCGCGGTCGAGGATGATGTCGACCACCGGCTTGCCGGTCTTCGGATCGTCGGCGGCGAGCACCTTGGCGGTGATCTCGATCAGGTAGGAATTGAGCCGGCCCTTGTTCCAGTTGGAAAACACCGTGCCAATCTCTTTCGGCCCCATGCCCAGACCATCGCGCAGGATGCCGTAGATCTCGGCGATCATCTGCATGTCGGCATATTCGATACCGTTGTGGATGGTCTTGACGAAATGTCCGGCGCCGTCAGTGCCGAGCCAGGCGGCACAGGGCTCGTCCTTGAACTTGGCGGAGATGGCGGTCAGCACCTTCTCGACACGCTCCCAGGAGTCTTCGGTGCCGCCGACCATGATCGACGGTCCGTGGCGTGCGCCCTCCTCGCCGCCGGAGACACCCATGCCGATGAAGGTCAAGCCCGAGCCGGACAGTTCCGAGAAGCGCCGCATCGTATCGCGGAAATTGGCGTTGCCGGCATCGATGACGATGTCGTTGTCGGACAGCACGCCGCGCAAGGCTTCGATCTGCTCGTCGACCGGCTTGCCGGCCAGCACCATGATGATGATCGGGCGTGGCGGCCGGATCGCCGCGGCGAGTTCCTCCAGACTGTAGCAAGGAATGACCATGTCCCTGAGCGCACCGGCATTCTCGACAAAAGCATCGGTGCGAGCCTTGGTGCGGTTGAAGACGGCGATGCGGTGCCCGTGCTCGGCGATGTTCAGCGCCAGGTTGGAGCCCATCGTGCCAAGGCCGATCAGGCCGATTTCGGCTTTTTCCATCGTTTCTTCCCTGCTTCCGGATCTGGTGTTTTCGAGCTCGAGCCCGTTCTTGCCTCGATGCCCATTATTGCTTGGATGATTGAGGGGCCTTCAGGCCCGCGTCAACCGCCTCGCCCAATTGTGTTGTCGCGGCCATTACGGCCTGATGTCGATCGGCGCCTCGATCTTCACCATGTCGAAGTCCGAGATCAGGATGTCTATGCGCACCGTCCAGCGGCCGGAAACCGGGATGATGAGGTTGTCGACACGCCAGCTGCCATCGCCGGGCCTGGTTGCCGCGCGCTTCAGCGGCTCGATGCCGGAATCGGGCTTCGACAGCACCAGCGTCACTTCCTTGGCATCGAGCGGCCCGAAATCGCCGCTCATGATGATCATCGAGGCGGCGACCGGTCCGGCATGGCCAGGCGTGATGCTGAGATCGGCCATCGCCTGCAGCGCGTGGACGTGGACCGAAACCGGCTGCGCCGCAGCGATCGCCAGCGCTCGTGGCGGCGGCGTGAAGCGCCAGCCCGCGGCGACCCCGAAGATCGCCAGCACGATCAGCACTTCGACGCCGACCGAGCGGGTGAGCCTGCGTTGCACCTCGGTCGCTCCAGCCTCGGCCGATGCGGTGAGTTTCCAGCGATTGACGCCGGCCAGCGTGAACAGGAAGACCAGCAGCGCGAGCTTGACCAGCAGCAGCCGGCCATAGGCAGTGTCGACCAGCGCCGAGGGCGTCTGCACCTGGATCACGGCCAACACGATGCCTGCCGAGGCAAGCAAGGCGACCACGGGCACGATTGCCCATGAGAAGCGGCGCAGGAATTCAACGGCGCCGGCCGCTTGACGCTTCAGCGCGAGGCCGAGCGGCACCAGGGCGCCGGCCCAGAAGGCGATACCAACCCCATGGATGAAGACCAGCGGCCGTGTCAGCCATTGCGGTTCGGCGGCACTGGCATGGCCGCTGGCGGCAAGCGCTGCGCCCACACCGACCAGCCCGGCAAGGGCAAGCGGCCTGGCGGGCGCGCGCGGTCCGGCCAGCGACAGCAGGCCAAGCCCCAGTGCGATCAGGGCGATCAGCACCGTCCAGCCGAAGCTGGTGCCGACCCCTGTGCGCCAGACCACCGGCTGCGCCAGATGGGACAGCGGCGCACCGAGCGCATCGAGACCTTGCAAGCCGAGCGACAAGGGCGCCGCCAGCAGCCCGCACAGGATCGTCCCGGCAACAAAGCATTGACCGGCACGGCCATCCCCGGCCAGCCAGGCAAGGGCGAAAGCGCCGCCAATGCCGAGGAAAAGGCCGGCATAGAGAACGACCTTGCCGATCCAGATCGCCGACCGCAACGGCCAGTCGATCGCTTCGGAGACAGCCGGAGGCTCGCTTGGCGCACCGATGGAAAACAGCAGCGAGCCGCCGACCGGATGGCCATCGGCGGAGATGACACGCCAGCTCAGCACATGCGTGCCGGATTTGAGTGTTTGCGGATTGTCGATCTCGACCGTCTGGTCGCTGAGGCGGAAGGATGTCAGCGGGATCGGCGTACCATCGGGCGTCACCAGCGTCAGCACCAGCGGCGAGACCGGCTCGCTGAAGTTCAGCGAGAACCGCGCCGGCGCCTGCGCCAGCACGGCGCCGTCGGCCGGGTCAGTCTTGATCAGCGCCGCATGGGCAAAGGCCTGGCCTGTCGAGGCCATGACGATGAGCGCCATGAGCACCGCGAAGAGCCCACCAGCCCAGCCGAATCGCTTGCCGGTCCTTGCGGTCCTTTGGAGTGGGGATGTTGGGTTCATGCTGCCGCCATGGAATTGGCGGCGCACCTTGCGGACAGGGCGCGCCGCCAGAAAATCATTTCTTCGGTGTGAGCTTGATGCCGGGCGCCGGGGTCTCCAGCGCGTCCTCATCCTGTCCGGCCGTCGGAATCTCGATCCAGCGGGCGGCGGCATCGCCGCATTCCTGCACCACCGGGAAGTAGAGCTTCTGGCCGGCGGGCAGATCGGCCGTCAGCGTCGCCCGGAAGACGAACTCGTCGTAGAATTCATCCGGCAGATTGCCGCCACTCCAGTCGACTTCCTTGACACCGTCGGCCACCGCCTGACCATAGAGCTGGTAGGATTTGTCGTATTTGCCCTTCTTGGTCTGCAGCGTCCAGCCGGGCTTCGGCATCGGCTTCACCGCGATCACCTCTTCCGGAATCTGCACACGCACGGCGGTCGTCGCCTTGCCGTCGCAGCCATGCGGCACGCGCAGCACAGCCTTGTAGGTCGAGCCGACTGCCGCCTCCTGGGTTTCGAGCGTGATATGCGCCAAGACGGCATTTGTCCCCAGCACGAGAAACGCGCCAGCCGCCAAAAGATACTTGATCATGATGGTCCCTGATTTCAAAAAATTGGTGGATCGGCGCGATCAATTGGCGTGGTCGTCCATGCCGCCCATTTCACCCATGCCCTCGACGGCGAACTCGACGCTGACGGCGCCGGCCTTCTCGAAAGTCAGCGTGGCGGCGAATTTTTCACCCTGCTTGGGTTGCCGCTTCAGGCCGACGAACATCAGGTGATAGCCACCGGGCGCCAGCGCCACCTTGCCTCCGGCCGGGATTTCCAGGCCATCGTCAACTGGCCGCATGGTCATGACGCCGTCCTTGACGCCCATTTGATGCAGCTCGGCCTTCTCAGAAACGTCCGAGGAAATCGACAGCAGCCGGTCCGCGGCGCTGCCCTTGTTGACGATGGTGAAATAGCCGCCGGCCACCTTGGCGCCGGCAGGGGTGGCACGCGACCAGGGGTGTTCGATTTCGAGATCGCCCACCTTGAATTCGTGCGCCAGGACGGCCTGGGCGCCGACGAACAACAGGGCAAAGGCCAGCGTGATAATGCAGAGATCGGCTTTGAAACGAGGCAGGGTGCGGCCGAACACAGTGCCCGCCGACGTGCGGAAAGAATGGGACATGGTTGCTCCATGACGTGATGATCGCGCCGTCGCCGGTCGCGAATGGTTTTGATCTTGGATGACTACGCTCGCGAAAGGTTCCGCAAGCAAGCAGGCTCAGGCCGCAAGCGGCGGCGCGCGCGGGTTCGATGGGGAGCGTTCGCGGGCGAAGTCGAGATGCGTGGTCGCGGGGAAGACGAAGGCGACGGTCTCGAACGAAAGGGTCGCAAGCGCGAGCGCGGCATCGGGCGGCGGCGCATAGGCCGACGAAAACATGCTGCACCCGAGCGTGCAGCAGGCCGGCGGATGTGACGGGTGTTGGTCGCCGCCGGGAAGCTGGGTGGCGCCGTCGCGGGTACAGATGACGTTGCCGAAGGCATCTAGCTGCGCGGCACTCGGCCCGGTGCTGAAGGCGAACGCACCAAGTGTCGACTGGAGCAACAGCAGACAGGCCGCGACAAGCGCGACCGGCATGCTCCGTTGTCTCCCCCGGCGGCTCAAACCATCTGCCTCTTCAAACAATCGATGACGATACCTATCACGGCCGGGACAGGTCGAAAATCGCCAAATCGACAGTGCGGCAACACGGCAGGATCAGATCTTTTGGGATGACCGGCTTTCCGGGATCGAGGTCAGCAATGTCTGGCGTGCCGACTTCAAATGCTTGCGGCAGGCGGCATCGACCTTGCCGAGGTCGCGCGACTTGAGCGCCTCGATATAGGCTAGATGTTCGCCGATCGCGACTTCGTTGCGCTCGCGTTCCTGCGCCTTGTTCCACTGGTAGTGGTAGTGGAAAATCATGGCGATGACGTCGTAGAAATCGACGATGAAGCGGTTGCGCGAGGCGCGATGGATGAGCCGGTGGAGGCGCTCGTCCAGCTCCGAGAACTCATTGAAGCGCGTCGCGATCTCGCGTGCCAGAACGCGGTGTTCCCCCTCCAGCCGGTCGAGATCGCCCCAGACCGGACTGTCCTGCGGCAGCGCGGTGAAGGCGGCGGCCGAGCGCAATTCGAACATTTCGCGGATCTCGGTCAGTTCCAGTGCGAAGGCCCGCGTAAAGCCCTTCAGCACCCAATGGCTGTTGCGGCGTTTTTCGATCAGGCCAAAGCGAGAGAAGCGGATCAGGAACTCGCGCACGCTGGTGGTGCCGACGCCGATCTCGCGCGCCAGTTCGAGTTCGTTGATCTGCATGCCGGCCTCGGCGCCGCCGGCCAGCAGCCTGCGCATGAACGACCGTTCGATAATCTCGGCCAGCGTGTCGGTCTCTTCCTCGGGAAAGAAATCATCGGGATACGGATCGCGCAGCACCGTCTTGGCGCGCTTGTTCCAGGCGATCAGTCCGGTCTCTTCCATGCGCGCCAGGATGCTGCGCACCGTCGTACGGCTGACGCCGAGCACCGCGCCCAACTCCGGTTCCGACGGCAGGCTGCGCGTTTCGTCGAGCAGCCTGAGGCAGCGGTTATAGGCGTCCTTATAGACATTGTTGCTCTTCGACATCCCCTGACCCATTCATGCCCGCGCTTGCGGCGGCCGGCTTGAAGCGCAATATGTGTTCCAATGACCCTGAAAAGCAGGAATCTCTTTCTCCGGGCCGGTTCATTGTTCCGGCACCACCACTTGCCTCAGGGCGAACCGCGTCGAAAAAACAATTGACGCAAAACTGTTTTTTCACGATAAAAGACATTAACTCTTAACAGGCGCGTGTCAATCCGCGCATCCCAGGATCACCCAGGAAACGCCCGTGAACGTCTCGAACACCATTCTTCTGTCCCCCGCCGACAATGTCGCCGTTGCCAATGGCCGTATCGAGATCGGCACCACGCTGCCGGGCGGCGCGCTCGCTGCCGCCCTCATCGAGCCTGGCCACAAGGTGGCGATCAAGCCGATCGCCGCGGGTGAAGCCGTCGTCAAATACGCCCAGGCGATCGGCCGCGCCACACAGGACATCGCACCGGGCGAGCATGTCCATTCGCACAATCTGGTCTTCGAGGCCGGCCGCCTGCCGGTGGTGCCGCCGAGCGAGGCCGAGCATGCGACGGAGGCCGACCGCGCCCGCACCTTCATGGGCTATCGCCGCGCCGATGGCCGCGCCGGCACCCGCAACTTCATCGGCATCATCGCCAGCGTCAATTGCTCGGCCACCGTCTGCCATTCGATCGCCGACACCGCCAACAGGACCTTGCTGCCGAAATACCCCGGCATCGACGGCTTCGTGCCGATCGTCCATGGCCAGGGTTGCGGCATGAGCGCCACCGGCGACGGCATGATGGTGCTGCATCGGACCTTGGCCGGCTATGCCCGCCACCCGAACTTCGGCGGCGTGCTGATGGTCGGCCTCGGCTGCGAGGTCAACCAGCTCACGCTTTACGGCCAAAAGGGTGCCGCCGCCGGCAAGCGCCACTTCAACATCCAGGATGCCGGCGGGTCGCGCAAATCGGTGGAAAAGGCGATGGGCGTGCTGGCCGAGATCGCCGAGGAAGTCGGCCAGTTGAAACGCGAACCGATTCCGGTCAGCGAGATCGTCGTCGGCCTGCAATGCGGCGGCTCCGACGGCATGTCGGGCATCACGGCCAACCCGGCGCTGGGCGCGGCGGTCGACATCCTGGCCGGCGTCGGCGGCATCGGCATCCTTTCCGAGACGACGGAAATCTACGGCGCCGAACACCTGCTCGCCTATCGCGCCGCAAGCCCCGAGATCGCCAAGAAACTCGATGGCTACGTGAAATGGTGGGAAGATCACGTCGCCAAGCATGGCGCCTCGATCGACAACAACCCCTCGCCCGGCAATAAGCGTGGCGGCCTCACCACGATCCTGGAAAAGTCGCTCGGCGCGGTCGCCAAGGGCGGCCAGACGCCGCTCAACGGCGTGTTCGGCTATGCCGAGAAGGTCACCGGCAACGGGCTGGTGTTCATGGACACGCCCGGCTACGACCCGGTCTCGGCCACCGGACAGGTCGCGGGCGGCGCCAATGTCATCGTCTTCACCACCGGCCGCGGTTCCTGCTTCGGCTGCCGGCCGACACCCTCGATCAAAGTCGCCACCAACTCGACCATGTATAACCAGATGGAAGAGGACATGGACGTCAATTGCGGCGTCATCGCCTCCGGCGAAAAGACCATTGCCGGCATGGGCCGCGAGATCTTCGAACTGATCGTCGAGACGGCTTCGGGCCGCAAGACCAAGAGCGAGGATTTCGGCTACGGCGACAACGAGTTCGTCCCCTGGCATCTCGGCGCAACGCTCTAATTCGATTGATATCTGGTAGACTGCCCGGCCGCACAAGTGGCCGGGAATAGGGAGGTTGTGGATGAAAAAACGCCGTATCGGCCAGACAGCGCTGGAGGTGACCGAAGTCAGTTTCGGCGGCGCCGCGATCGGCGGTCTATACCGGGCCTGTTCGCGTGAGGCGGCCATGGAAACATTGCAGGGCGCGTGGGAAGCCGGCTTGCGTTATTTCGACACCGCGCCCTTCTACGGTTTCGGCCTGTCGGAGCGTCGTTTCGGCGACTTTCTGCGCTACAAGCCACGCGATTCCTACGTGCTGTCGACCAAGGTCGGCCGGCTGTTCCGCCCGGTGCCGGAAGACCAGGTTCCCGACCACTCCTATGTCGATCCGCTGCCCTTCGCGCTGGACTACGACTATTCCTATGACGGCATCATGCGGTCGGTCGACTTCAGCTATGCGCGCCTTGGGCTAAACAGGATAGACATCCTGTATGTGCACGACATCGGCGTCTACACGCACGGAGTCGAGAAGACCAAACTGCACTTTCGCCAGCTGATGGACGGTGGGCTCAAGGCGCTCGAAGAGCTGAAGCGGGCCGGCACGATTTCGGCCTATGGGCTCGGCGTCAACGAAGTCCAGATCTGCCTCGACGTCATGCGCCGGGCGCCGCTCGACTGCATCCTGCTCGCCAGCCGTTATTCCTTGCTCGACCGCAGCGCGGAAGCCGAACTGCTGCCGCTGTGCCGCGCGCAACAGACCTCGCTGGTGATCGGTGGTGTTTTCAACTCGGGCATATTGGCGACCGGGCCGGTGCAAGGCGCGCATTTCGACTACCTACCCGCCAGCCACGATGTGCTCGGCCGTGTCGACGCCATGGAGAAGATCGCCGGTGAAGGCGGTTATCCGCTGCCGGCGGCCGCGTTCCAGTTTCCTTTGCACGAGCCAATAGTCGCCACCGTGCTGACCGGCACCGCAAAATTGGCGAACCTCACACGCAACCTCGAACTGCTCGATATCGACGTGCCGGAGACGGAATATGCCAAGTATCGTCCCTACACCGTGGTGCAGGACCTGCCTTGAAGCCCGCACTTTCGCGATGTCCACAGGGTCGAGGGCGGGCTTCACAATATCGCGATCTGGAAGAATGAACATTCCATGTTGACTGGTGTGTGGAATTAATATTCCATACTCCCTCGGAACGGAAACGGGAGCGCCCGACTGAGACTGGAGAGGAGCCGACGCCGGAGGTGAGTCGTTGTCAGGCCTTTGGGAGAGTTGGCCGGAAACACCGCTTGCATCGGCTGGATCGATGGACTATCAAAACAGTGCAACTGTTTTTTATTGATAAAGTTCTGTTTGGGCCACGCCTATCCGAACCGGGCTTCCGTAACGTTTCACCAGGCGACTTAGGGAGGATCCTATGAAATTCGTGACCAGCATTCTCAACCGCCGCGCCGTCATGGCCCTGGCGGCAGCCTCGATGCTCACCGGCGTCATGCATACCGCACCGGTTTCGGCGGCGGACGTGACCATTCCGATCATCGTCAAGGATACCACGTCCTTCTACTGGCAGATCGTCCTGGCCGGCGCCCGCAAGGCCGGCAAGGATCTCGGCGTCAATGTGCCGGAACTCGGCGCCCAGGCTGAGACCGACGTCAACGGCCAGATCTCCATCCTCGAGAACGCCGTCGCCGGCAACCCGGCCGCCGTCGTCATCGCGCCGACCGAAGCCAAGGCGCTCGGCAAGCCGATCGACGAGGCCGCGGCCAAGGTCAAGGTCATCGGCATCGACTCCGGCGCCGACTCCAAGGCCTTCACCTCGTTCCTGACCACCGACAACGTCCAGGGCGGCCGCGTCGCCGCTGACGGTCTCGCCGCCGCGATCGGCGCCGCCAACGGCGGCAAGGTCGAAGGCAAGGTTGCGCTTATCACCGCGCTCCCTGGCGCTGGCTCGCTCGAACAGCGCGCGCAAGGCTTCAAGGAACAGCTCAAGGCCAAATATCCCGGCCTCGAACTGATCGCCGACAAATACGCCGACGGCCAGGCCACCACCGGCCTCAACATCGCGACCGACCTGATCACCGCCAATCCGGACCTGAAGGGCATCTTCGCGTCAAACCTGATCATGGCGCAAGGCGTCGGCCAGGCGATCGCCGAGAACAAACTTGCCGGCAAGGTCGGACTGATCGGCTTCGACAGCGACGAGAAGCTGATCAAGTTCCTCAATGACGGCGTCATTTCGGGCCTCGTCGTCCAGGATCCGTACCGGATGGGCTATGACGGCATCAAGACGGCGCTCGCCGCTTCGAAGGGCGAGAAGGTGGAGGCAAATGTCGACACCGGTGCCAATCTCGTGACCAAGGACAACATGAAGGATCCCAAGATCGACGCGCTGCTCAATCCGAAGCTCTGAGCAGCCAGTGTTCGAAACCGTTTCCGGGGCGTCGCGCCCCGGAAACATCCGCCGCCACGAGCGGCCTGGCAATCGGCCGGCTTCGACTAGGCTGTTTGAAAAGACGATCACAGCCTCGCCAGGTGCCAGCCGCGGGGCCAATCTGGGAGGATCGCCATGACGCCGACGGCGCACGAACTGCATCCGGCTCCCGCGCTGGAGCCCGGCAGGACCATCCTCGAATTGCGCGGGCTGGAAAAGCGTTATCCCGGCACTCACGCCTTGAAGCCGGTGGACCTTGCCTTCAAGGCAAGCGAGATCCACGCCATCGTCGGCGAGAACGGCGCCGGCAAATCCACGCTCATCAAGCTTTTGACCGGCGTCATGCCGCGCACCTCCGGAGAAGTGATCTGGGAGGGTCAACCGGCTGCACTGGCGACCCCGCATGAGGCGATGGCGCTCGGCATCAACGCCGTCCACCAGGAAGTCGTGCTCTGCCGTCACCTCACGGTCGCGGCCAACATGTTCCTCGGCGAGGAGAATTCGCGCTTCGGCATCCTGCAGCAGCGCGCCATGGTCAAGGAAGCGCAGAAGATCATCGACGATCTCGGCTTTGACTTGCCGGCGCATGTTACTCTCGGCGACCTCACCATCGGCCAGCAGCAGCTGATCGCCGCCGCCCGCGCCACCGTGCGCGGCACCAAATTCCTGATCTTCGACGAGCCGACCGCCTACCTGACCCGCAAGGAGGCCGACCAGCTCTTCACCTTGATCCGCCGCCTGAAGACCGAGGGCGTGACGATCATCTATATCAGCCACCGCATGGAGGAAGTGTTCGAGCTCGCCGATCGTGTTTCGGTGCTGCGCGACGGCACGCTGGTCGGCACCAGGAACATCAGCGAGACCAATGACGCCGAACTCGTCAAACTGATGATCAACCGCTCGATCGAACAGATCTACCACAAGGAGCATTTCACTCCGGGTGCCGCGATCATCGAGGCCAGGAACCTCTCGGGCAAGGGTTTCGAAAACGTGTCGATGACAGTCCGTGCCGGCGAGATCGTCGGGCTCTACGGCCTGATCGGCGCCGGGCGCAGCGAATTCGTCACCACGCTCTACGGCCGGCACAAGAAGTCGGCCGGCCAGGTCCTGTGGGAAGGCAAGGATGTCCAGATCAACTCCGAGCATGACGCGATCAAGCTCGGCATGGCGCTGGCGCCGGAAAGCCGCCGCGACCAGGGCCTCTGCCTCAATTTGCCGGTTGGCCTCAACCTCAACCTGCCGATCTACAAGCGCATCTCCAGCAATTTGTTGATCTCGAACGCGAAAGAGAAGGCCGAGGCCGACCGCCAGATCGCTGGCCTCAGGATCAAGACTCCGACGCGCCATGCGTTGGCTTCCAGCCTATCCGGTGGCAACCAGCAGAAGATCGTCATCGGCAAATGGCTGGCGCACGGCGCCAAGCTGTTCATCTTCGACGAGCCGACGGTTGGCGTCGATGTCGGCACCAAGGCCGAAATCTACCGCCTGTTCAGCGCGCTGTTGTCGAAGGGCGCCGGCATCATCCTGATCTCGTCCTATTTGCCGGAGGTCTATGAACTGGCCGACACGCTGCACGTGTTCCGCCGCGGCAAGCTGGTGGCCACGCACGGGTTCCACACCGCCGATCACGAGGACATTCTCACACAGGCGCTCGCCGAGAAACAAGAAAAGTTGGGAGGAAAGACATGAGCACCGAGGCGATTCCTGCCGAAAAACCGAAGCGCAATTACAACGCCCTGTTCGGACTGACGCTGCTGGCGCTGCTGGTGCTGCTGTGGGTCATCCTGTCGTTGTCCACATCGAGCTTCGCGTCGGCCAACAACATCTCGAATCTGCTGCGTCAGGGTTCGATGATCGCCATTTTGGCTGTCGGCCAGACCTTCGTCATCATCACCGGCGGCATCGATCTGTCCGTCGGCGCCGTGGTCGGCTTCGCCACCGTCATCGCCGCGATGCTGATCAATGCCGGCGTCCCGGTCTTCCTCGCCATCCTGCTCACCCTGCTGGTCGGCGTCGCCATCGGCCTCTTCCATGGTTTTGGCATCGTCAAGATGGGCCTGCCGCCCTTCATCATTACGCTGGCGACCCTGACGTCGCTGCGCGGCATTGGCCTTTTGATGACCAACGGCAATTCGATTTCGATCAACAATGATGCTTTCCAGGAATTCTCGCGCAACTCCTTCCTCGGCATCCCCAATCTGTTCTGGATGGTCCTGCTGGTCGGCATACCCGCCTATGTCTTCCTGCATCACAGCCGCTGGGGCCGGTACCTGTTCTCGGTCGGGTCGAACGCCGAGGCCTCGCGCCTGTCCGGCGTCAACGTCCAGCGCACCATCTTCATGGCCTACACGCTGTCGGGTCTCTGCGCGGCGTTCGTCGGCGTGCTCTTGGCTTCGCGCATCGGCATCGGCAATCCGACGCAGGCCGAAGGATGGGAATTGCAGGCGATCGCCTCGTCGGTGATCGGCGGCACCTCGCTGTTCGGCGCGGTCGGCTCGGTGCACGGGCCGCTGCTCGGCGCCTTCATTCTCGCCACCATCAACAACGGCGCCAACCTGCTCAACGTCAACGCCTTCTGGCAGCGTGTCATCACCGGCGTGCTGATCATCGTCATTGTCTATTTCGACGGCCTGCGCCGCCGCGGCGGCAAGTAGTCAACGAGCCGAAAAACGATCTCCGGCCCGGTATCAAAACGGGCCGGCGTTTTCGTAAACCCAAAATGGACTGAAACATGAAAGCCGTCGTCTGCCGCTCGCCCGGCGAACTCATTCTGGAAGACCGTCCCGCACCCTCCCAGCCACCTCCCGGCTGGGCACTGGTGGCGGTCAGCCATGTCGGCATCTGCGGCACTGACTACCATATCTTCGAGGGCAAGCACCCGTTCCTCGCCTACCCCCGCATCATGGGCCACGAAGTGTCTGGCACCGTCGTCGAAGTCGGCGAAGGAGTCGGGCTTGCGGTCGGCGAACCGGTCATCATCAACCCCTACCTTTCCTGCGGCAAATGCATCGCCTGCCGGCACGGCAAGCCCAATTGCTGTGTCAGGATCGAAGTGCTCGGCGTGCATCGCGACGGCGCCATGTGCGAACAGATCCTGGTGCCGGCTGAGAATCTCTATCCCACAAACGGGCTGTCGCTCGCCGACGCCGCCGCCGTCGAATTCCTGGCCATCGGCGCGCATGCCGTGCGCCGCGCGCGTTCCGAGGCCGGTGCACGCACGCTGGTCATCGGTGCCGGCCCGATCGGGCTTGGCACCACCATCTTCGCACGCATTGCCGGGCTCGACGTGACACTTCTCGACATGAGCACCGAAAGACTGGTCTTCGCGGCGAGTGAGCTCGGCTTTTCGATTCTCGACGGCTCGCAAGCACCTGTGTCCGATCTGGTGCGTGATGCGACAGACGGCGAAGGCTTCGACGTGGTCTTCGACGCCACCGGCAACACCCGGTCGGTGCAATCGGCCTTCGCCCACGTCGCGCATGGCGGCACCCTGGTGCTGGTCAGCGTCGTCAAGGACGATATCGTCTTTTCCGACCCTGAGTTCCACAAGCGCGAGATGACATTGGTCGGCAGCCGCAATGCGTTGCGCGCCGACTTCGATCATGTCGCCGCCTCGATCCGCAATGGTGCCGTGCCGCTGGCCAAGCTCGTCACCCACCGCACCACGCTGGCCGATACGCCAGGGGACCTCGCACGCTGGGCACACGAGAAGTCGGGCCTGATCAAGGCCGTGATCGAGATCGGATAGCCAGGGCGTTATAGTGCCGAGAGCTTCAGCTCCACTCGCTCGGCCGAAAAACGCGATTCGGAAAACTGGATTGGCTGGCCGTCGGGCGTGACGTTGACCGCCACTGTCACCAGCACGATGGCGCCTGGCTGCAGATCGAGATCGGCGAGATCGGCGGCGTCCGCATGGCGCGCGGACAGCACGGTCGATTGCCTGAGATAGTCGTCGATACCGAAACGAGCGAGCGACGCGGTGATCGAACCGGTTTGCGCCATCGCCTTGTCGATGCCGGCAAAGCGCTTCGCCTCGAACCATGCGGCAGCGCGCGACACCGGCCGTCCGTCGGCCTCGCCGCGCGTTTCCAGCCGGATTACCTCGGCACCCCGGGCAAGGCCAAGCCCCTCGGCAACGCGCTGGCTGGCAGGCTCGACCGAGAAAGCAAGCAGCACGATGTGCCGTTCCGAGGTCTGCCCCTGCAGCCCCGCAGAGAAGCGCGTGCGCGCGCCGATCGGATAGGACAGCCGCTTGCGCGACAAGACGAACGTGCCGCGCCCCTGTTCGGCCCGCAATACGCCCTCCTGTACGAGGGCCGATATGGCGCTGCGCACGGTGTGACGGTTGACGCCATAACGCTCCGCCAGCGCGACCTCGGGCGGCAGCGCGGCATTTTCGGCGAAATCGCCAATGGCAATCGCTTGCAGGATCCTGTCGGCGATCTGGCGCCAAAGTGAGACGCCGCTGCGCCGCTCGATGGTATCGGCCGCTTGCCCGGTCATGTTTTGCCTCCCGGCCTGTCACGCACCCGTCATGGACTCGCGCTAGGTAATATGTATAATTTGTATAGTTGTCTATATCAATAGACAAATTTAATGAAGAGGAAAGTTGGCGATGCGAGGACAGGAAGCCCGCGACCAGGCCGAGCGCAAGGCCGCCATGGCCACCTTGGCGCAATCGAGCGGCGACGACATCGTGCGGCTCTGGAACGAGGCCGGCCTGCCTTCGCAAGCCGAGCTGCTGCGCGGCCCCGAGACCGGCCTGGTCACGCTGCGTGGCCGCATCGGCGGCGGCGGCGCGCCCTTCAATGTCGGCGAGGCGACCGTCACGCGTGCCACCGTCCGGCTGCCATCCGGGCAGGTCGGCCATTGCTACGCGCTTGGCCGCGACAAGCAGAAGGCGAAGCTGGCAGCCATCGCCGACGCGCTCTGGCAGGACCCTGCCCGCCGCGCCGAGGTCGAGACCAGGCTCATTGCGCACTTGCGCTCGGCTCTGACCGCTGCCCACGAAAAACGCCGCGCCGAGACGGCGGCGACGAAAGTGGATTTCTTCACCATGGTTCGCGGAGAAGATTGATGGATATCGCGGCACAATCGATCGAGGGCGGTTTCGCCGATCCGGTCTTCAACGCCCAGACCGTGTTTCGGGCCGTCATGGATGCCATGGCGCGGCCGGGCAGCGTCCAGCCCTTGCCGACCTTGGCCCGCCCGCCGGCGCCGCTTTCGGCAACATCGGGCGCTATAGCCCTGGCGTTGTGCGACAACGACACGCCACTCTGGCTCGACCCGGCACTGCATGCCTCCGCGGCGATCGGCTCCTGGCTTGGCTTCCACACCGGTGCGCCGCTGGCCAATACATCGGCCGACGCGCACTTCGCGTTTATTGCCACACCGGCCGAGATGATGGCGCTCGACGGTTTTTCTCAGGGCACGCAGGATTATCCCGACCGATCGACGACGCTGATCCTGCAGGTCGGCGACCTCACTTCAGGGTCCCCGCTGTTGCTCGAAGGCCCCGGCATCGAAACCAGCGCCACGATCGCGCCGGCACAGATGCCGCGTCACTTCGTCGAGCAGTGGAAGCAAAACAACAAGCGCTTTCCGCGTGGCGTCGACATCATCCTCGCCACATCGGACGGCATAGCCTGCCTGCCGCGCACGACGCGCATCAAGACGATGGAGGCTTGAAGATGTATGTCGCGGTAAAAGGTGGCGAAGCCGCTATTGCCAACGCTCACAGCCTGCTTGCCGACCGCCGGCGTGGCGACCGCTCGGTGCCGGCGCTGCGCCTCGACCAGATCGTCGAACAGCTGGCGCTCGGCGTCGACAGGGTGATGAGCGAAGGTTCGCTCTATGACCGTGAGCTGGCCGCACTCGCCATCGTCCAGGCGCGGGGCGACATGATCGAGGCGATCTTTCTGGTGCGCGCCTACCGCACCACGCTGCCGCGCTTCGGTTATACCAGCCCGATCGACACCAGTGCGATGCTGGTCGAACGGCGCGTCTCGGCGACCTACAAGGATCTGCCTGGCGGCCAGCTGCTTGGTCCGACCTTCGACTATACGCACCGCCTGCTCGACCCGGAGCTTGCCGCCGGCGCAGGCGTCGCCGAACCGGTGCAGCGCGCCGGCCAGACCGAGCCCATGCCGCGTGTCTCGGCGATCCTCGCCCGCGAAGGCCTGATCGAACCCGACGGCGACATGCCGCAGGACCATGTTCCCGGCGACATCACCCGCGAGCCGCTGGAATTCCCGATGGCACGTGACATCCGCCTGCAGGCGCTATCGCGCGGCGACGAGGGTTTTCTGCTGGCGCTCGGCTATTCAACGCAGCGCGGCTATGCCCGCAACCATCCTTTCGTCGGCGAGATCCGCATCGGCGAGGTCGAGCTGGAACTCGACGTTCCCGAACTGCCCTTCGCGGTGCCGCTCGGCACGGTGCGCGTCACCGAATGCCAGATGGTCAACCAGTTCAAGGGCTCGGCCAAGGCGCCGCCGCAATTCACCCGCGGCTACGGTCTCGTCTTCGGCCAGAGCGAGCGCAAGGCAATGGCCATGGCGCTCTGCGACCGGGCGCTGCGTGCCTCCGAACTCGGTGAGGACATCGTTGCCGCCGCGCAGGACGAGGAGTTCGTCATCTCGCACTCCGACAATGTCCAGGCCACCGGCTTCGTCGAGCATTTGAAGCTACCGCACTATGTCGACTTCCAGGCCGAGCTCGACCTCGTGCGCCGTATGCGCGCCGAATATGAGGCCCGCGAAAATCCAGCAAAGGCGGAAGAAAAGAAGGAGGCAGCGGAATGACCGCGCAATCCACCGACATCGCCACCTACAACTTCGCCTATCTCGACGAGCAGACAAAGCGGATGATCCGCCGGGCGATCCTCAAGGGCATCGCCATCCCCGGCTACCAGGTGCCGTTCGCCTCGCGCGAAATGCCGATGCCCTATGGCTGGGGCACCGGCGGCGTCCAGGTCACGGCATCGATCATCGGCCCCGACGACGTGCTGAAGGTCATCGACCAGGGTGCCGACGACACCACCAATGCCGTATCGATCCGCGCCTTCTTCAAGAAAGTAGCCAATGTCGCGGTGACCACCGATACCGCCACCGCCACGATCATCCAGACCCGCCACCGCATTCCCGAGCATCCGCTCACCGCGGGCCAGGTGCTGGTCTATCAGGTGCCGATCCCCGAACCGCTGCGCTTCCTCGAGCCGCGCGAGACCGAAACGCGGAAAATGCATGCGCTGGAGGAATACGGCCTCATGCATGTGAAGCTCTATGAGGACATCGCCAAGCACGGTCGCATCGCCACCACCTATGCCTATCCGGTCAAGGTCGAGGGCCGCTATGTGATGGACCCTTCGCCGACGCCGAAATTCGACAATCCCAAGATGCACCGCTCGCCGGCCCTGCAGCTGTTCGGCGCCGGCCGCGAAAAGCGCATCTACGCCGTGCCGCCCTTCACCGATGTGGTGAGCCTCGACTTCGAGGATCATCCGTTCGAGGTGCAGACTTTCGACCAACCCTGCGCGCTGTGCGCGGCCGAGAATGTCTATCTCGACGAGGTCATCCTCGACGACCATGGCGGCCATATGTTCGTCTGCTCGGACACCGATTACTGCGAGAAGCGGCGTGAAGAGGGCCATCGCGGCCACCTTGCTCCCGAAACCCATCTTGCCCCAGGAAACATGGAGCCGGCGCAATGATCGACGAACCGCTGCTGCGCGTCTCGGCGCTCTCCAAGTTCTACGGCTCGCGAGTCGGCTGCGACAACGTCACCTTCGACCTGTGGCCGGGCGAAGTCCTGGCTGTCGTCGGTGAATCCGGTTCCGGCAAGACGACGCTGCTCAACTGCCTGTCGACGCGGCTGCTGCCCTCCTCCGGCACCGCCAGCTACCGCATGCGCGACGGCCAGTTTCGCGAGCTCTACCGCATGAGCGAGGCCGAGCGCCGCTTCCTGATGCGCACCGACTGGGGCTTTGTCCACCAGAACCCGGCCGATGGCCTGCGCATGACGGTCTCGGCCGGCGCCAATGTCGGCGAGCGTCTGATGGCGGTCGGCGACCGTCACTACGGCAAGATCCGCGCCACGGCCGTCGACTGGCTGTCGCGCGTCGAGATCGAGGAAGACCGTATCGACGACGAACCGCGCGCCTTTTCCGGCGGCATGCGCCAACGCCTGCAAATCGCCCGCAATCTCGTCACCGGACCACGGCTGGTGTTCATGGACGAGCCGACCGGCGGCCTCGACGTTTCCGTGCAGGCGCGCCTGCTCGACCTGTTGCGCGGCCTGGTCACCGACCTTGGCCTTGCCGCGATCGTCGTCACCCACGACCTTGCCGTGGCGCGGCTTCTGTCACAGCGCATGATGGTGATGAAGGACGGCCGCGTCGTCGAAAGCGGCCTTACCGACCGCGTTCTCGACGACCCGCGCGCGCCGTACACGCAATTGCTCGTTTCCTCGATTTTGCAGGTGTGATGATGGCGCCTGTACGCCCGCCGACGATTGACGATTGGAGAACCTTCTGATGCCGACCCCTCTCGTTGTCTCCGACGTCGCCAAAAGCTTCACCATGCATCTGCGCGACGGCATCAAATTGCCCGTCGTCGCGGGGGTCTCGTTCTCGATCAAGGCCGGAGAATGCACCGTGCTCGGCGGTCCGTCCGGTGCCGGCAAAAGCTCGATCCTGAAGATGCTCTACGGCAACTACGCCGTCGACGAAGGCCAGATCATCGTCACGCACGAGGATGGGTTGATCGATCTCGCCCATGCCAGCCCACGCACCGTGCTTGCCGTGCGCCGGCAAACGATCGGCTATGTCAGCCAATTCCTGCGCACCGTGCCGCGCGTCTCGGCCCTCGATGTCGTCGCCGAACCACTGGTTGAACGCGGCGAGGAGCGCGAGGCAGCCCGGGCCAGGGCACGCTCCTTGCTGGCCCAGCTCAACCTGCCGGAAAAACTATGGATGCTGCCGCCGGCAACCTTCTCGGGCGGCGAGCAGCAGCGCGTCAACATCGCGCGCGGTTTCATCACCGAACATCCGATCCTGCTGCTCGACGAGCCGACCGCATCGCTCGACGCAACGAACCGCGACGTGGTGATCGAACTCATCGCCGCCAAGAAGGCGGCAGGCGTCGCCTTGCTTGGCATCTTCCATGACCACGAAGTGCGCGAGGCGGTGGCCGACCGCGTCATCGACGTCACCGCCTTCGCTCCGGGAAAACTCGCCGCATGACCAGGAAATTGTCGGAAACGCCGCTGATCCATCCAACAGCGGAGGTGCACAACTCGACGCTCGGCCGCTGGACCGAGATCGCCGACCGCAGCCGGGTCTCGGAAAGCGAACTCGGCGACTATTCCTACATGATGCAGGACTGCGCAGTCTGGTGCGCGACGATCGGCAAGTTTGCCAACATCGCGGCCAGCGTGCGCCTCAACGCCACCAACCACCCGACATGGCGGCCGACGCTGCACCATTTCACCTACCGTGCCTCCGACTATTGGGACGACGCCGAGCACGAGAGCGACTTCTTCGCTGAGCGTCGCGCCAAACGCGTCACCATCGGCCACGACACCTGGCTCGGCCACGGCTCGACCGTCCTGCCCGGCGTCACCGTTGGCGATGGTGCTGCGGTCGGCGCTGGCGCGGTCGTCTCGAAGGACGTCGCGCCCTACACCATCGTCGCCGGCGTGCCGGCCAAACCGATCCGCGAGCGCTTCGACCGTCGCACCGCCGAGCGCTACCAGGCGCTTGCCTGGTGGGACTGGGACCATGCCAGGCTGCGTGCCTCGCTCGACGACTTCCGCGAGCTCTCGGCCGAGGCGTTCCTGGAGAAATACGAGGGATAGAGCAGTTCCAGAAAAAGTGGGAACCGGTTTTCCGTTCGCAATTGTTGCAGGCAAGGAGACATAGCCCTCACATCGACGTCATGAGCGACACTGTTTCATATCCTTGACACATCACCGGGGCAGGACGCGGGTGTTCCAAGGAGATCGCCATGCTCGACACCGTCAGACCCTCGCTCGCCGTATTCTTTGCCGGCTCCAATCCGACGCCGCCGGCGCATCTCGGCACGCGCTACGACGCGTCAGGCAACTTTCTCCTCGAGCCCGGCAACACCGTCGTCAGCCATCTGGTCAGCGGCTCGCCATCCGAAGCCGTGGTGCTCGCTGTGCGCGATCGGATGATGGCGATGCCGGACGCCGACCGCCTTGCCTTCACGCCTGTCTCCAGCCTGCACATGACACTCTTCCAGGGCATCATCGAATATCGCCGCCGGTTGCCTTACTGGCCACGGGACGTGCCGCTCGACACCGGCATCGACGCCATGACCCGCCTCTATCTGGAGCGCCTGAGGGGTTTCCAGGGCGCCGGTCCGTTCAACATCAAGGTGCTCGAGATCGTGCCGACCGGGCTCACCGTTGCCGGCGCGACCGACGAGGATGTGCGCATCATGCGTGCATGGCGCGATGCGCTGGCCGTGCCGTTCGGCTACCGGCACCCCGATCACGACAAATACGTCTTTCACATCACCTTCGCTTATCAGATCCAGCGTCTTGCTGACGACAGGGCCGCCGCATGGCAGGCGCTATTTGATGAGAGCCTGGCGCTTTTCGGCCGGGAGGCCCCATTGATCGAGATCAAGGCCCCCGCCTTCTGCGCATTCCGCGACATGGAGCATTTCGAGGAATTGCTGGTGCTCGGCTGATCGCCGGCAGGACGCCGGCCGTCGTATCTGTGGAGCGTAACAAAACTGACATGCTGGCGACATGGCAGGTTCATGTGGCTGCGTTAGGCGAGTGCCTGACGATCAATATGGACCGGACTGGAACCAGCCCATGTCAGCAAGCTCTGCCACGCTCGAAATTCGCGGTGTCAGCCGACGATTTGGCAAGAACACCGCCGTCAGCGACGTCAACATCTCGATCCCGCAGGGGCAGATGGTCGGCGTCATCGGTCGTTCGGGTGCAGGCAAGTCGACGCTTCTTCGCATGATCAACCGTCTTGTCGACCCCAGCCAGGGGTCGATTTTTTTTGACGGCGCCGAGGTCTCCCGCCTACGCGGGTCGCCGCTGCGGCGTTGGCAGCGCGACTGCGCCATGATCTTCCAGCAGTTCAACCTGGTGCCGCGCCTCGATGTGCTCACCAACGTGCTGCTTGGCAAATTGAATCACCGTTCGACCCTGTCCAACCTTCTCGGCATGTTCTCGCGCGCCGAATGCGCCGAGGCGGTCGCCGCGCTCGAGCGGCTCGACATCGCCCGTACGGCACTTCAACCCGCCGGCACCCTGTCGGGCGGTCAGCAGCAGCGCGTCGCGATTGCCCGTGCCCTGATGCAGCAGCCCAAGGTGATCCTCGCCGACGAGCCGATCGCCTCGCTCGACCCGCTCAACGCCAAGGTGGTGATGGATTCGCTGCAGGACATCAATTTGCGCGAAGGCATCACCGTCGTCACCAACCTGCACACGCTCGATACCGCCCGCACCTATTGCAACCGCATCATCGGCATGGCCGCCGGCAAGGTCGTCTTCGACGGGCCGCCCGAAGAGCTCAACCGCGAAGCGGTGCGTCTAGTCTATGGCGCCGACAGCAACGGTGGTGAGATATCGGAGGTCATCACCTCCACCAGCGTTGCCTTCAAGCAGAAGATCGCCGCATCCGCCGGACCGCTCGAACCCGCATTCCCGGGATACTGAGCCCACTACGGGCATAGCGAGCAGCCTGGATCGTCCGCCCGCGTCAAGGGCACTTGTCAAGATCAAGAACGCTGCCGGCGCGGGGCCGGAACCTACAGGAGAGATAGCAAATGTTCAGGAAGATGGTTTTCGGTGCCGTTTCGGTGCTCGCCATGGCCACCAGCATGGCCCACGCCGCCGATATGAAGGAATTTCGCGTCGGCATCCTCGGCGGCGAAAACGAAACCGACCGGCTGCGTAACTACCAGTGCCTGGCCGACCACCTGAAGGCCGAGTTCGGCTTCGAGAAGGTTTCGCTGTTCCCGGCCGCCGACTATGACGGCGTCATCCAGGGCCTGCTCGGCGGCACGCTCGACTTCGCCGAACTCGGCGCTTCCGGCTATGCCAGCGTCTACATCAAGGACCCGAAGGCGGTCACCCCGATCCTCACCACCCAGCAGACCGACGGCGCCACCGGCTATTATTCCGTCGGCCTGGCGCTGAAGACCTCGGGGATCACCGACATCAAGTCGGCCAAGGGCAAGAAGCTCGGCTATGCCGACCCGGATTCGACCTCCGGCTACCTGATCCCGCTGACCCAGATTCCGAAGACCACCGGCGCCTCGAACGAAACCTTCTTCGCTTCGACCCAGTTCAATGGCGGCCACGAAAACAACGTTCTGGCCGTGCGTGACGGCAAGGTCGATGTCGCGGTCGACGATTCCTCGGGTATAGGCGACTTCAAGAACGGCTACACCTCCGGCACCTTCCACAAGGAAGTCGCCAAGGGCGCCGTCGACCCCAACGATTTCGTCGAAGTCTGGCGTTCGGGCCTGATCCCGAACGGTCCGCTCGTCGTGCGCACCGCGATCGGCGACGACATGACCGCCAAGCTGACCGCCTTCTTTACCGACCTGCCCAAGAAGGACAAGGCTTGCTTCGAAGGCGTCGAAGGCGGCGATTTCACCGGCTATGTTCCGGTGAAGCCGGACTTCTACAGCGTCATCGTCGAAGCCCGTAAGGCAGCCATCGGCGGCTAACGGCGAAATTGCAAAGGGGCGGTATCTCAGGTACCGCCCTTTTTGCATCTCCGATCATGACCCTTTCCGTGACAGCCCCCTCCGGCGCCACCCACCAGACGGCCGATGCCTGGCGACGCCAGACGTCGCTGCGCCGGCTCTATACCGTGCTCGGCGTCGGACTGCTGCTTGCCGCGATGCTCTCCAGCATGTGGTTCGCCGACGAAGCCAATGCCGGGCACTTCTTCGACCGGCTGCCGCACATTCTGGATTTCCTGAGCTGGCTGGTCCCCAAGGACTGGAACGACGTCTGGCGGGCGCTGTTCGACATCGCCTCGCCGCATGATACCGGCACCCAGGAATTCAACTTCCCGCTTGGCCGCGTCTATGTGTGGGGCGGTTTCTACGTCCCCGAATATTTCGAACTGATGCTGACCACGGTGAACGTGGCGCTGGTTTCAACCTTCATCGGCTTCATCTTCGCAGTGCCTTTTTCCTTCATCGCGGCGCGCAACCTGACGCCTCATCCGGCACTGAGGCTGGTGGTCAAGCGCTTCATGGAATTGCTGCGCGCCTTTCCGGAAATCGTCATCGCCGGCCTCTTCGCGGCAATCGTCTCGACCGGTCCGATCGCCGCCATCATCGCCATCGGCCTGCATTCGATCGGCGCACTCGGCAAGCTGTTCTACGAGATCAACGAGAACATCGACATGCGTGCCGAGGAAGGCCTGACGGCGGTCGGCGCCAACTGGTTCGAGCGGGTGCGCTTCGCCGACCTGCCGCAGGTGTTGCCCAATTTCGTGTCCTATACGCTGCTCCGGGTCGAGATCAACGTGCGGGCCTCCACCATCATCGGCGCCGTCGGCGGCGGCGGCATCGGCGAGGAACTGAAGCTGTCCATCTCGCGCGGCTTCGGCGCCAAGACGCTGGCGCTGGTGCTGCTGCTGTTCACGACCATCTTCATCATCGACCAGTTTTCCGCCTGGCTTCGTCGCAAGCTGGTCGGCGAACAAGCCTTTATGATGGGTTCGTAGATCATGGCGACCATGACCGCCGAGGAAATGCTGTCGATCGAGGCGCGCCACCCGCAGGTGTTCCGGCGCCCGGCATACAAGCGCTTCGGTCCGCTGCTCCTGTTTACCGGCACCCTCCTCTATCTGGTCTATGCCTTGTGGTTCTTCAGCCTGCCGCAGGTATTGCGGGAATCGCACTGGGAGCGCCTCCCGCTCTTCCTGACACAATGGATCAGCTACGATCTGCAACCGGAATTCCGTCTCGACCACCCGGAGATCACGCCCAAATATCCGCGTTTCTCGGCACTGGGCGACAATCCCAATCCGGATTGGGTAATCAAGAATGCCGACGGGTCCTTCACCGTGCGGATCGACGGCCAGGCCAAATCCGTCACCTTCGACAAGACCTACGCGACGATTGTCGCTCATGGCCAGACGGTGCCGGTGGCACTGACCAGCGGCAAGCCGGTGATCACGGGTCCGGTGCCGGACTGGATCACCGCGCATGACGACGAGGTGGTGGCCAAGATGGGCTTTGTCGGCGAGGTGCGCGTCACCGTCGACCGCGTCAAGGTGCGCAAGCGCTTCCTCGGCTGGGCGAACTTCGTCTTTGACACACGCTCGCCCTTCTTCGGCAAATCGGCGGGGGAGGTGGTCTCGCTGATCGTATCGGGGCCCGAGCTGAAACCTGGCATCTCGAACCTCGCACTGGCCGGCGACAACATCTGGAACAACGCCCAGTGGCAACATGGCGATGTCTGGACGAAGCTCTTGCAGACCATTGTCATGGCTTTCCTGGGCACGCTGCTCGGTGGCATCGTCGCCTTCCCGCTGGCCTTCTTCGCGGCGCGCAACATCACGCCGAGCGGCTTGCTCAGCCAGGTGCTCAAGCGCTTCTTCGACTTCATGCGCTCGGTCGATATGCTGATCTGGGCGCTGTTCTTCACCCGCGCCTTCGGCCCCGGCCCGTTGGCCGGCAGCGCCGCGATCTTCTTCACCGAGATCGGCACATTGGGAAAAGTCTATTCGGAAGGTCTGGAGAACATCGACGACAAGCCACGTGAAGGGGTGCTTTCGACCGGCGCCAACGGCATCTTGGTGCAGCGCTACGGCGTTATGCCCGAGGTGATCCCGGTCTTCATCAGCCAGACGCTCTACCAGTGGGAATCCAACACCCGCGGAGCCACCATCATCGGCGCCGTCGGCGCCGGCGGCATCGGCCTGAAACTGTGGGAAGCGATGCGCACCAACTCCAACTGGGCCAACGTCTTCTACATGGTGCTGCTGATCCTGCTCGTCGTCTTCACCTTCGACAACATATCCAACTTCCTGCGCCGTAGGCTGAGCCGGACGATTCACGACTACAACAGGATCCAGGCCAAGCAGGGGTAGCCTTGTGAAGCAGAAGCGCAGGCTTCGTCTCGCCCGGCGCCAAAGGGTCGACCCCCACTCCGTCGAGCTTCGCTCGACACCTCTCCCCCGAGCGACGGGGTAGAGGAAAGGCACCAAGCTGTCCGGGCCGGCGCCTGTCCTCCTGGGTGAGGCTTTCTTCCTCTCCCGAGCCACCAGGCTCCCTTTCCTCTCCCTCCGGAGGGGGGAGAGGTGGCTCGGCGAAGCCGAGACGGAGTGGGGGAACCACCTTGCAACCGCCGCGAACGCAAATGGAAAATGCACCAGGCGCAGGGCTTCCTAAGCCGCCTTCTTCCACCCGTTCCTGATATGCTTGTACCCCTCCCGGTACACCGCTTCCGGCGTCTCGGAAAAATCGCGCCACACCTTGGTCGCAGCCGCCAATTCCTTCAGCGAGCGGCCGAACGCCTCGATGGTCAGCCAGTCGTCGTAGCCGCTCTTGCGGATCGCCGCGAAGGTTTCTTTCCACGGAATGTTGCCGCGCCCCGGCACGCCGCGATCGTTCTCCGATATGTGGATATGCACGACATTCCTGCGGTGCTTCGTATAGGCGCCGATCGGGTCGGCCTCCTCGATATTGGCGTGGAAAGTGTCGTACATCGCCTTGATGTGCGGCCGGTCGATGGCGTCGACGTGCTCAGACAGGTCGGCCATCGTATTGAGGAGATAGCATTCGAAGCGGTTCAGCGCCTCGAGCCCGATGGTGACGTTGCGCTTGCCGGCATGGTCGCCGATGGCGCGTTGCGAGGCGACCGACCGCTTTTTCTCGGCGGCGGTCGGCCCGGACCCGGAAAAGGCGCCAAGGGTCGAATGCAGCGGTCCGCTCAGCGTGCTGGCGCCAAGCGCATCGGCGCAATCGATGGCCCATTTCATGTAATCGACACCGGCCTTGCGCGTTGCCGCATCGGCCGCGATCAGGTTCATCGCCGGATCGCCCATCGCCGAGACCGCGGTCCGCTCCAGCCCGATCCTGTCCAGCAGCTCGCCCAGTTTCCTGTAGTCGTCCGGCGTGCCGGCGAAGATCGGGATTTCGACACCGTCAAAGCCGGTTGCCTTGATGTCGCGAAGCAATGGCTCGTGCTTCTTCGACACCGCCGTCGTCCACAAGAACATGCACATGCCGATTTTCATCGACGCCCTCCCCATTTTCCGCCGGCCAGGCGCCTCTTACAGCTTCGTCCACGCCCCATTCTTCTTCGACGACTTCACACAGGCCTCGATGAAAGCCATGCCTTCGACGCCGTCCTGAATGGTCGGGAAGACGACATCCTTTGCCGGCTTGCCGCCCTTCTTGCGTGCCGCGCGGATGGCGCGTGCCGCCTCCTGGTAAATATTGGCGAAGCCTTCGAGATAACCCTCGGGATGGCCTGACGGAACGCGGCTGACACGGCCGGCCACCGGCAGCGCGCCGGCGCCGTTGCGAGTGATCAATTGTTTCGGCTGGCCGAACGGCGTGTACCAGAGATAGTTGGGGTCGGCCTGCACCCATTCCAGCCCGCCCTTCGAACCGTAGATGCGCAGCTTCAGGCCGTTCTCATGACCAGGCGCCACCTGGCTTGCCCAAATCATGCCTTTTGCCGGATGCGTTTTTCCCGTCGGTTTGAAACGCAGCATGACATTGACATTGTCGTCGAGCAGCCTGCCCGGCACGAAGGCATCGAGATCGGCCGACAGGGTATCGAGCTCGAGCCCGGAGACGAAGCGGGCGAGGTTGTAGGCATGGGTGCCGATATCGCCCAGCGCGCCGCCGGCACCCGCCTGCTTGGGGTCGCCCCGCCACGACGCCTGCTTCTGGCCGGTGGCGGCGAGGTCCTCGGTCAGCCAGTCCTGCGGATATTCCGACTGCACGATGCGGATGTCGCCGAGCACGCCCTTTGCCACCATTTCGCGGGCCTGCCGCACCATCGGGTAGGCGGTGTAATTGTGGGTGAGCACGAACACCTTGCCGGTCTTCTCGACTATCGCTGCGAGCTTCTTGGCTTCGGCCAGTGTCGTGGCCAGCGGCTTGTCGCAGATCACGTGGATGCCTGCCTCCAGGAAAGCCTTGGCTGCCGGCACATGCACGTTGTTGGGGGTGACGATGGCCACCGCCTCGATGCCATCCGGGCGCTTCGCCTCGGCCCTGGCCATTTCGGCGTAGGACGCATAGCTGCGTGAGGGATCGAGCCCGAGTTCGGCGGCCGAGGCTTTCGCACGCGCCGGGTCGGACGACAGGGCGCCGGCGACCAGCACGAAATCATTGTCAATGCGTGCCGCGATGCGGTGCACGGCGCCGATGAAAGCGCCTTGCCCGCCGCCAACCATGCCATAGCGGATCGGGCCGCCTCCTGTTTCCGACTTCGATGCAGCAACCATGTTTTTCTCCCTCGTGTGAGATTCCCCTCCGCCGAGGGGAAGCGAAAGCCGTGTCAAATTCCCATCATGGCGCGCAGCAGCTTCTTGTCCGTGGTGCCGGCGGCGAAATCGTCGAATGCCTTCTCCGTCACCCGGATGATGTGATGCTGGATGAAGGGTGCCCCTTCGGCCGCGCCGTCCTCCGGATGCTTCAGGCAGCATTCCCATTCCAGCACCGCCCAGGAATCGTAATCGTACTGCGTCAGCTTGGAGAAGATGCCGCCGAAATCCACCTGCCCGTCGCCGAGCGAACGGAAACGGCCTGCGCGGTTCGTCCAGCTCTGGTAACCGGAGTACACGCCCTGCCGTCCGGTCGGATTGAACTCGGCGTCCTTGACGTGGAAGGCCTTGATCCGCTCGTGATAGATGTCGATGAATTCGAGATAGTCGAGCTGCTGCAGCAGGAAATGCGAAGGGTCGTAATTGATGTTGCAGCGCTTGTGGCCACCGACCGCGTCGAGGAACATCTCGAAGGTCGCCCCGTCGAACACGTCCTCTGAAGGATGAATTTCGTAGCCGACATCGACACCATTGTCCTCATAGACGTCGAGGATCGGCTTCCAGCGCTTGCCGAGTTCGCCGAAGGCTTCCTCGATCAGTCCGGCGGGCCGCTGCGGAAAGGGATAAAGGTAAGGGAAAGCCAGCGAGCCGGTGAACGACACCGATGCATTCAGCCCGAGATTGCGAGACGCCTTGGCGCCGAACTTCATCTGTTCGACGGCCCATTTCTGCCGCGCCTGCGGGTTGTTGTGCACCGAAGCTGGCGCGAATCCATCCATCTGCGCGTCATAGGCCGGATGCACCGCCACCAATTGCCCCTGCAGATGCGTCGACAGTTCGGTGATCTCGACGCCGGCGTCAGTGCAGGTGCCCTTCACCTCGTCGCAATAGGCCTTGGAGGACGCCGCCTTCTCGAGGTCGAACAGGCGCGCGTCCCAGGTCGGGATCTGCACGCCCTTGTAGCCGAGACCGGCGGCCCATTTGGTGATCGACGCCAGCGAATTGAACGGTGCGGCATCGCCCGCGAACTGCGCCAGAAACAGTCCAGGGCCCTTCATTGTCGTCGGCATCGGCATCCTCCTCGTTTTGTCACGACCAAGCATAGCGCCTGATGAAAGCAGGGCCAGTCACTTTGGTCTTTTCGCGTCGGGCGCTCTGCCGACAATGCCATTCTGGTATGACCAAATAAGGCAATTTGGTCAAGTCTCGGAATGCGCCGAAAAGGCGCTCCAGACGCGCAAAATAACGGCACATATCGCAATGTAATCAACAAACTAATCCACCCCAAAAGTTGCGCCACCACAGTTGTTGCCGTCTCGAGGAATTTGCTGTAGACCTCTTTTCAGGCCCAATTGGTCGAACCAGTTTGCAGGAAAAGTCTGGGGATGCCTTGGGGAGGAACCCTTGCGTCGTCTTTCGGCGATGCATGTCGCAGGCAAACCATACGGACGAATCTGGGAAGGACAGACCATGCATCTTTCGACGCACAACTGGATGCGCGCGGAACCGCTTGAGACGACGCTCAAGCGCATCAAGAAATTCGGCTATGAGTCGATCGAGATTTCCGGCGAGCCCACGCAGTACAAGACCAAGGAGACACGGGCGCTGCTGAAGGAGCATGGCATCCGCTGCTGGGGCGCGGTCACCTTGATGCTGGGTGAACGTAACCTTGCCGCCAGGAACCAGGGCCAGCGTGAGCGCTCCGTGCAATACGTCAAGGACGTGCTGACGATGGTCAGCGAACTCGACGGCGAGATCATCACGCTGGTTCCGGCAACCGTCGGCAAGGTGGTGCCGGACGGCACCGAGGAGGAGGAGTGGAAGTGGGTCGTCGATGCGACCCGCGAATGTTTCACCCACGCCAAGAAGGTCGGCGTCAAGATCGCTGTCGAACCGCTCAACCGCTTCGAAACCTATCTGTTCAATCGCGGCGCCCAGGCGCTGGCGCTGGCCGATGCGGTCAGCCCCGAATGCGGCGTCTGCCTTGACGCCTATCATATCCACATGGAGGAATTTAACGTCCATGACGCCATCCGGCAGGTCGGAAAGCGCCTGTTCGACTTCCATGTCGCCGACAACAATCGCTTCGCCGCCGGGCTCGGCCAGATCGACTGGCCAAGGATCGTCGCGACCTTGAAGGAAGTCGGTTATGACGGCGCGCTGACCAATGAGTTCGTCGCCCCGGTCGACCGCACGCCGGCAGCACCCTATCCCGAAATGGTCGAGCGCCACCCGGTCGATATCTCGCCCGAGCAGCTGAAGTTCATCCAGGATCACGGCTCCAGCGTGCTCACCGAGAAATTCTACACCGACCAGATGCGCATCACCGCCGAAACGCTGTTGCCGCTGATCAAGTAGTCGACGCCTGGAATTTGCCCTTCCGCCCTACCGGCGGCGGGCAGGGGAACAAAATGCGCATCAAGACAGTCCAGGCCTGGTGGGTCCGCGTGCCGATCGAAGCCGCGAAGCAGCATCGTAGCGACTTCGGCCAGGTCACGACCTTCGACGCCGCCATCCTGCGCATCGAAACCGATGACGGGCTGGTCGGCTGGGGCGAAGGCAAGAACGCAGCTGGCAGCGCCGGCAGCTACGGCGCTCTCATCCACATGCTGAACCACGAGATCGGCCCGCAATTGATCGGCCGCGATCCGGCCGATATCGGCGTCATCTGGGAGATGCTCTACAACGGCGTACGCCATGAGAGCGCCGCCCATGCCGGCCACGCCATGCCGCAACTGGCGCGGCGCGGCATGAGCATCGCCGCTATCAGCGCCGTCGACATCGCGCTCTGGGACATCCTTGGCAAGTCGCTTGGCCAGCCGGTCTGGCGATTGCTGGGCGGCCGCAAGGCCGATCGCATGCAGGCCTATGCCTCTGGCGGCTGGGCCTCCGCCGATGCCATCGGCGAGCAATTGAGATCCTACGTCGCCAGGGGCGGCTTCAAGGCGCTGAAGATGCGGGTGGGCGCCATGGATGGCGCGGCACACATTTCCGCCGCCCGCGTGCGCGCCGCGCGCCAGGCGCTCGGCCCCGACGTCGAGCTGATGGTCGATGCCCACGGCACTTATACGGTCGCGGAGGCCAAGCGCTTCATCCATCTCGTCGGCGATCTCGATCTCGCCTGGTTCGAGGAGCCTGTGATCGCCGACGACAAGCCGGGCATGGCCGAAGTGCGCGCCGCCGGCGCGGTTCCGATCGCCACCGGCGAGAGCGAAGCGACGCGCTATGCCTTCCGCGACCTCGCCGTGCTCAAGGCCGCCGACATCTTCCAGCCGGACCCGGCCTTCTGCGGCGGCATCAGCGAGGCGATGAAGATCGGCACGATCGCCAGCGCCTTCAATTTGCGCTTCGCGCCGCATCTTTGGGCCGGTGCGCCATGCTTCTTCGCCGGGCTGCATGTCTGCGCCGCCTCACCTTCGAGTTTCACGGTCGAATATTCGCTCGGCGCCAACCCGATGATCCACGATCTGATCGAAGAGACTGTCGAAGCAAGGGACGGCATGATAGCGATCCCGGAAAAGCCCGGATTGGGATTCACCATTTCGGAGCGATTCCTGGAGGCGCACGCGCAACGCAATTGACGATGAAAGAAAAGAACCTTCTCGCGGAACTCGCCGCCTATCTGTTCTCCCATTCGGACAAGGAGAGCGGCCGCACGCCGTCGGAACGCGAGCTGGCGGAGCATTTCGGCGTCAGCCGTGGCCAGATCCGCGAAGCGCTCGCCATCCTCGAAGCCATGCGCATCGTCGAGCGCCGCGCCAAATCGGGCATCTACATCGACACCAAGCAGGCAAGCGTCGAGGCGCTGGCACTGTTTGCGCGCGCCGGCCTGCCGCTCGATCCCTTGCAGATTTATGAAACGGTCGAGTTGCGCAAGATCCATGAGATCAAGGCCGCCGAGCTTGCCTGCTCGCGCGCCACCGAGGAGAATTTCGAGCGCCTGCGCGAAATCCTCAAGGCGTCGGAAGACCGCATCGCCGCGGGCGAAGGCCTGGCCAAGGAGGACCGCGAATTTCATCTGGAGATCGTGCGCGCCACCAAGAACAGCGTCTTCCACAACATCTGCAGCGTCTACTATCTGATGGGCGAGCAGCGCCTGCCGATCTACTTCAACGATCCCGAACGCAGCGTGCGTTCGCATGCCGAGCACGTGCAGATCTACGAGGCGCTGCTGCGCCGCGATGGTAATCTCGCCCAGGCGTTGATGAGCGCCCACCTCCAAGGCGCGGAAAGCTATTGGAAGGGCCTGATCGAGGGCGGCATGGCGGCTGTGCCCGCGGGCGCGACACTCGAAAAGGCCTGACCGTGACCCAGGCCATGCCCAAGATCCTGTCGACCCATCCGCTGCACCCGCGCGCCACGGCCAGGCTCGCCGGCGCCGGTCAGCTCGTCATTGCCTCCGCGCTCGACGCCGCCACCTTGACCAGGGAGGCCAAGGACGCCGACATCGTCATCGTGCGGGCGCCACTGCCGCCGGCATTGTTCGAGGGAGCCTGGAAGCTGAGGGCCGCGATCCGCCATGGCGCCGGGCTCGATATGATCCCGATTGAAGCGGCCGCGGCAGCCGGCGTGCTCGTGGCCAACGTGCCGGCTGTCAATGCCCGCTCGGTCGCCGAACATGTCATGTTCACCGCGCTTGCACTGCTGCGGCAGTTCCGCAGGGTCGACCGCGACCTGCGCGCCAAGGGCTGGCTGGCCGGCCGCGAGCATGCGAATTCCAATATCGAATTCGCCGGCAAGACCATTGGCATTGTTGGCCTCGGGGCCGTCGGGCAGGCCGTCGGCCACATCGCCGTGCACGGCTTCGACCTGAAAGTGGTGGCAACGACGCGCAGCATGCGGCCGGCGCCGGAAAAAGTCGGCTTCCTGTCGATCGACGCGCTGGTCGAGCAGAGCGACATCATCGTGCTCTGCTGCCCGCTGACGCCGGAGACACGCGGCCTGATTAGCCGCGAACGCATCGCCCGAATGAAGCCCAACGCACTGCTGATCAACGTGTCGCGCGGGCCGGTCGTCGATGATGACGCGTTGATCGAGGCCTTGCGGGAGCGCCGCATCGGCGGCGCCGCGCTCGACGTTTTCTCGACGCAGCCGCTGCCGCCAAATCATCCCTATTTCGGCTTCGACAATGTCGTCATCACCCCGCATATGGCGGGGATTACCGAGGAATCGATGATGCGCATGGGCGTCGGCGCGGCCAGCGAAGCCTTGCTGGTGCTGGCCGGCAAGCTGCCGGTCAATCTGCGCAATCCGGAAGTGGTCGATCATTACCGGCGACGGTTTCCGGCGCAGATATAGCATCGCGGTTTCGCCCCAATTCTCCGCGACGCTGAGGCCATGTCCGGTCTTGGCCTTGCATCTCTGATTGTCGCAACTTCCTCCATCTGCACCTTGCCGGCACTCGCTGCGGCCGAGAGCAGCTATGTCTATTGCGACAACGGGATGCGCTGCATCAAGGCGCCCTGTCCATCGAGCAGCGCGCTCGATCTCGTCACCGGCACGATCATCAAGGGTGTGCCGATCGACACCAGCGGATTGCCGCAGGCCGACAAAGCGATAACCGATCAGTCCGACGTGCTTTATAGCGGAAAGATCGTGGTCAGGGGCTCGATCGAGCAGCGCACGCAGACCATTACCGGCAAGGATTACAGCTTGCCCTGGCTGGTCGCGACCCGCATCGTGCGCACCGCCAAGGACGGCGAACGCAAGCACTGTTCATCGCGCTGATCCGCCATCTACGGCCCACCGCCGATCAATCACCCCAGCAGCCTCTCCACCGACGTGGCGATCCTCAGCAGACGACTGTCATGGCCATTGCGCGCCACGAGCATCAATCCCATTGGCAGCGATGCACCCGGCATCGGCAACGAGATCGCGCAGAGGTCGAATTGGTTGGCGACCTGCGTGTTGCGCAAAAGCAGTCCTTCGATACGCTCACGCAGTTCGGCATCCTCGGCCAATGCCGCGATGGTCGGCGCCGTCACCGGCACGGTTGGTAGGGCCAGCACGTCAACCGATGCTAGCCGCTCATCCATGGCGGCAGCAAGCGCGGCACGGCGGCGGAGCGCCCTGATATAAACCGGCGTCGGCAGCAGTGCGGCGCGCGACAGAGGCCCGCTGACATGCGGATCCACCGGCACCGATGCGCCTGTCGCCAGCCAGTCGGCATGCACTTCCGCGCCCTCCATCGCCGCGATCGACCCGCGCTTGGTGGCCGCGCGCAGATCCGCGATCATGTCGTCGATCGGCAGATCCGCGATGCGTGCGCCAGCCTGTTCGATCTTGCCAAGACAATGCTCGAAAGCCGCGGCAATTTCGCCTTCCGCGTCGCCGAAGAGAACGCCGCGCGGAATGCCGATGCGAACCCCGGCGAGTGGAATGGCCACCAACTCGTTCGGCTCCTCGCCGGCCATCACCGCGTCGGCGGCGGCGCATTGCGGGACGGTTCGGGCGAGCGGTCCGACCGAGTCCAACGTTCCCGAAAGCGGAAAGGCGCCGGATAGCGGCACGCGCCGCGCTGTCGGCTTGAAACCGACGACACCATTGAGCGCCGCCGGAATGCGGATCGAACCACCGGTGTCGGAGCCGATCGAAATTTCGCTGGTGCCCTCGCCCACAGATACGCCGGCGCCGGATGACGAACCGCCGGGGATGCACCTGGCATCCCTTGCATTGCCTGGCGTGCCGTAATGCATGTTGTCGCCGATCGCGGTGAAGGCGAATTCGGTCATGTTGGTCTTGCCGATAATGACGGCGCCGGCCTGGCGCAGCCTGCCGACGATGGTTGCATCGCGCATAGCGGGCGCGGCGGTCTTGCGCATCAGCGAGCCGGCCGTGGTCGGCTCGCCGGCGACATCGAACAAATCCTTGATCGAGACAATGGTGCCGTCGAGCGGGCCGAGCGTCACGCCCACTCTTTTGCGGGCGTCGCTGGCATCAGCGGCAGCGCGCGCCGCTTCGGCATAGAGCTTCGTGAAGACCTTCTCGTCGGCCGCACGATTGGCAAGACGTGACAGGATGTTTTCGAGACGGTCGCGGATTGATTGCATGTCGATGTCGGTCTCCGCCAGGATAGAAACGTCCTTAGGGCAAGCAGCCGCTAAGCCTGCCGAAGGGATAACCCGGCCAGCGTGCCTTTGCACCTGCCAGCGATAGGAAGATGCTGATGCTGTACAAAGGCAGCTGCCATTGCGGCAAGGTGGCGTTCGAGATCGAGGGCGAGCTTGAGGGCGTCGTGCGCTGCAATTGCTCGATCTGCGCCCGCAAGGGTGCGCTGCTATGGGCCGTGCCACGTGACAGGCTTACCCTCGTCGCCTGGGGCGATGACCTCGGCCGCTACACATTCGGCGAGGCAAAAATAGCGCACCGCTTCTGCCGAACCTGCGGCATCCATCCTTTTGCCGAGGACACCAGCGAAGGCGGCGAACGCAGCGCTTACGTCAACATCAATTGCGTTGCCGGTCTCGACCCGTCCGCCTTGTCGATCTTCGACTTCGACGGGCGGGCAGTCTAAGCTTCCCAGTATCCCCCATCGCCCGCTATTCGTTCACCGCGGCCTCAAAATAACGGCGGCCCGAAAACCGTAAGGGTTCTCGGGCCGTTGCCAGGGACGACCGTTGGGAGAGACTATTCGGCCTGCTTCGGACCGCGCAGGAATACCACGATGGCAGCCAGCAACGTCGCCGCGCCGCAATAGGCAAAGGCGCTGGCGACGCCGGCATGGTCGACCAGCAGACCGCCAAAGACGGCGCCCATCGCAATCGCCACCTGGAAGGTCGCGACCATCAGGCCGCCGGCGCTTTCAGCCTGGTCCGGCGCTGCCCGCACCAGCCAGCTCTGCAACCCGACCGGCACCGCGCCGAAGGCAAAGCCCCAGGCCGCGACGGCGACGGCGGCGATCATGGGCGAAGTGCCAAGGATCAGCATCGAGGCGGCCGCCAATGCAATCAGCAGGGGCGCCAGCGCCACCGCGGCCTTGAGGTTGCGCTCGGCCAGGATGCCGCCGGCGATGTTGCCGAAGAAACCGCCTATGCCGTAGGCCAGCAGCACCAGCGAGATCGTCTCGATGTGGAGCACCGGCACCTTCTCGAGGAAGGGACGGACATAGGTGAAGCCGGCAAAGTGCCCGGACGCGACCAGCAGCACGACCAGCAGGGCAACCCTGATCGACGGCCGCTCCAGCACCTCGAGCAAGGTGCGGAAGCTCGCGACCCCCACCGGCGGCAGCTTTGGAATGGTGGCCAATTGCACCAGCAGCGCCAGCGCCCCGACGATCGTCCCAATCATGAAGGCCGTGCGCCAGCCCCAGACGTCGCCGACATAGGCGCCAACCGGAGCTGCGGTAACGGTGGCAAGCGACACGCCGGTCAGGATGATCGACATGGCGCGCGGCATCAGCCGCATCGGCACCAGCCGCAACGCCATGGCCGCCGACATCGCCCAGAAGCCGCCAAGGGCCACGCCGAGCACGACACGGGCAAGCAGAAGCATGGGCAGCGACGAGGCAAAGGTGGCGAGAAGATTGGACAGGATGAGGAACATCGTCAGCATCCACATCACCAGCCTGCGGTCCATGCGCCTTGTGATAATGGCCATGGTGGGGGCGGCGATGGCGCCGACGATGGCGGTTGCCGTCACCGCCTGCCCTGCCACGCCTTCGCTTACGCTGAGATCGCGCGCCATCGGCGTCAAAAGGCTGGCGGGCAGGAATTCGGCGGTGACCAGACCGAAAACGCCAAGGGCGAGCGAGACCACGGCGCCCCATGCGGGCTCGGTTCGTTCATCGGATTCTGCGGGGTTCAGAAGTGCGGCGTCAATGGCGCCTGTCGCGGGTTCGGCCATGGTCAGTCTCCGATGTTTGCAGCGCCACATGGAAAAGAACCGGCTCGGGCTACCGTTACACGCCTTGCCGCCATGGCTTGGCTATGCGGCCGGTCATCGGTTTTTGCAGCGCAGCATTTGGCTGCAGCGCAACATGGGAGTGACGAGTTGGAGTTTCCATGCTAGAAACACCAGAATGAATTACAATTCGTCCAAAATGGCGCTGCCGACTTCTGGTGATCCGCTGACCGACATGCTGCGCGGACTACGGCTCGACGGCGTCGACTATGGGCGCTGCGTGTTGGGCGAGCCCTGGGCCGTTTCCTTCCCTGCACAGAAGGCAGCGCGGTTTCATTTCATCGGCCAGCAGGGTTGCTGGCTGTTCTCGCCGGCCAGGGAGTGGATCGAACTCTCCGTAGGCGACGCGCTTCTGATCCCGCGCGGCGACGCGCATGTCCTGGCCAGCGCGCCCGGCGTGCCCCCGGTGCCGATCGGCCGCTACACGATCGAACCGGTGTGCGAGAACATATACGACGTCTCCAACGAGTGCGGTGGGCCCAAGACCTTGCTGTTTTGCGGCAGCATGCATTTCAATCTCGACGGCTCGCACCCGCTGCTCGACATGATGCCAAACCTGATGCAGGCGCATAAGTTGATGGCGAACGCGCCGGGTATCCAGCATCTGCTCGATGCGATGGCCGGCGAGGTGACGATGGACCGGGTCGGCTCCGGCGGAATCCTTGCCCGCCTTGCCGATGTGCTCGCCGCCACGATCATCCGCTCCTGGGTGGAGAACGGCTGTGGCGATGCCACCGGCTGGATCGCCGCCGTCCGCAATCCCGACGTCGGCAAAGTGCTGGCAGCCATCCACCTCCAGCCGGATCGCGATTGGAGCGTCGAGGCGCTGGCGCGGATGATGGGAGCCTCGCGCTCCGCCTTTGCCCAGCGCTTCGCCACAGTGGTCGGAGAGACGCCGGCCAAATATGTGCTGCGCGTGCGCATGCACCAGGCCAGGCAATGGTTGGCCCGCGATGGCATGAGGGTATCGGTGGCGGCGGCGAAACTGGGTTATGATTCGGAAGCATCCTTCAGCCGCGCCTTCAAGCGGGTGATGGGCGTGGCGCCGAGCCATCTGCGCCACATTGGTGCCGGCGACGACCCGTCCTGACGTCAGGCAGCCGCTCCAATCCTTCCCGGCTGGAGGAATTGCCAGGTCTTTTGGACGCAGCGTCATTGCCGGCCGGCTTCCGGCGGATAATCTGGCCCGCGGAGGAAATCCCATGGCCAATCATTTCGCACTGCTGGCGCTTGGTGTCCTGTCGGTCATTCCCGGACGCGCCTTTGCCCTCGAGGACAGCTATCTGCCGGCAGGCAAGATCCCTTACGTCGCCGAGGCGCCGGACCAGCCGCAGCGCCTGGGACCGCTGTGGGGCGAAAGGGCCAAGGGGCCTGCCGGCACCTTGCTGAAAGTCCCGGGCAACTGGCGCGCTCCTGTTCACGCGCACACCGCCGACTATCGCGCCGTAGTCATCCAGGGTCTATGGGCGCACTGGCAGATGGAAGGCGGCGAGGCGACCAAGGTCGAACTGCCACCTGGTTCCTACTGGACGCAAAAGGCCAATGAGATGCATGACGACGCCTGCCTCTCGCAGACGGAATGCGTGATCCTGTTGATCAACGACACGCCATACGAGACCTACCTGCCAAAATAGCCGCGCTTATGACGCGTGCCGCAGACTGACCCCACTGCCCTTGTCGAACAGCACCACCTTGTCCGGGTTCCAGGCAAAGCGCACCGGTTGTTCGATAGCGACATCGGTCCTGGCCGGCACCGTGGCGCGCAGTGTCGTATCGCCGACCCGCAGCGTCAGGATCTTTTCCACGCCATGGTTCTCGACGTCGTGGACACGCGCCTCGACCGGTGCGCCGCTTTCCAGATAGACATCCTCCGGACGGATGCCGAAGACGAGCGGGCGACCGTCGGTCGCCCCACTCGCCCCAGCCCCCGCAAAGATTTTGGCCGCCCCCGCAAAGGGCAGTTCGAAATTCAACGGCGCCATCACCGCGCGGCCGTTCACCAGCCTGCCGTCGATCAGGTTCATCGGCGGCGAGCCGACGAAGCTCGCCACATAGGTGTCGCGCGGGTTGTTGTAGATCTCGTGCGGCGTGCCGGTCTGGATGATGCGGCCGTGGTTGAGCACGCCGACTTTGTCGCCCATGGACATCGCCTCGATCTGGTCGTGGGTCACGAACAGGAAGGTGGCGCCGAGCTGTATCTGCAGGTTCTTCAACTCGGTGCGCAGCGCCTCGCGCAATTTGGCGTCTAGCGCCGACAGCGGCTCGTCCATCAGGAACACGCGCGGCTTGCGCACGATGGCGCGGCCGATGGAGACGCGCTGCATCTCGCCGCCGGACAGCCGGTCGGTCTTGCGGTCGAGCAGGTGCTCGATCCGCAGCGTGCGGGCGGCGCGGTCGACGCGGTCCTTGATCTCGGCGTCCGGAAGCCTGCGGATCTTCGGCTTCAGCGGAAATTCGAGATTCTCGCGCACCGTGTAACGCGGATAAAGCGAGTATTGCTGTAGCACCAGCGCCACGTCGCGCTCGGCCGCGCCCCAGTCGGCAACGTCGACCCCGTCGATGAAGACCTGCCCCTCGCTCGGCTTCTCCAGGCCGGCGATCAGCCGCAGCGTCGTCGTCTTGCCAGCGCCCGTTTCGCCTAGCAGGACAAAGAATTCGCCATCGGCGATGTCGAGGTCGAGTCCGGTCAAGGCCGTGTGGTTGCCGAAACTCTTGGAAATGTTCTTGAGCTGGATATGGGCCATCAGAGCCTCACCTCAAGCGACTTGCCGCTTGCCTTGTCGAAGAAATGCGCCTGCGTCGGATCGATCCTGGCAAAGACCTTTTCGCCGGGGCCTGAAATGTAGCCGCTCTTGGTGCGGGCACGCAGCATCTTGGAGCCGACCTTGAGGTCGACGATGTCAAAGGAGCCGAGCGGTTCGACGATCTGCGTCTCGACGGCCATGAAGCCATCGGCCGCGTCACGGCGAATGAGCACCCCTTCGGGCCGAATGCCGAGCGCCAGGCTGCCACCGGCATGGCCATTGAGCTTCGACAGCAATGCGCGGGGAAACTCGAAGCCGGAAGCCGCTCCACCGACCGAGACCGAAACGGAAGACGCCGTCTCGGCGACCGCCGCGTCGGCGACGTTCATCACCGGACTGCCGACGAACTGGGCCACGAACAGGTTGGCCGGACGCGAATAGACCTCGTCGGGCGTTCCCACCTGCTGCAGCACCCCCTCATGCATGATGACGATGCGGTCCGCCAGGCTCATCGCCTCGATCTGATCGTGCGTGACATAGATGGTGGTCGAGCCCTGCTTGATGTGCAGCCGCTTGATCTCGGCCCGCATCTCCTCGCGCAGCTTGGCGTCGAGCGCACCGATCGGCTCATCCATCAGCATCGCCTTCGGCCGCCGCACCAGCGCCCGGCCGATGGCGACGCGCTGCATGTCGCCGCCTGAGAGCGCCGACGGTTTCTTGGCCAACAGGTCCAGGATTTGCAGCGTTTTGGCGACCGAACGTACTTCCTGATCGATCTCGCTTTTGCTCTTGCGCGTGGCGCGGAGCGGAAAGGCGATGTTCTCGTAGACGCTCATATGCGGGTAGAGCGAAAACGACTGGAACACCATGGCGATATCGCGGTCGGCCGCCTTCAAATGCTGGACCGGCTTGCCGTCGATGAGGATATCGCCCTCATCGATGGTTTCCAGCCCGGCGATGGCGCGCAAGGTCGTCGTCTTGCCGCAGCCGGACTGGCCGAGCAGCACGATGAACTCATTGTCCGCGATCTTGAGGTTGAGGTCCTTGATGACCTGGACGGCACCGAAGAATTTCTGGACGCCGCGAAGCTCGATCTGGGTCAATGCTGTGCTCCCGGATTTCGCGCGTCCGCGCCATGGCCGGTGCCGGCCTGTTCCTCGGGTGCGATCTTCGAGGTGATGTTGAAGCCGATCAGCCCGATCAGGATGATGGTCAGGCCATAGGCGTGCAGCAGCATGTTCCAGGGCTGGCAGAGGGCCACGATGCCGAGCACCATGAGTATTTGCGAACCCGGTTCCAGATATTTCTGATTGATGGCGCGAAAGCTCATTTGCGGATCGCTCCGAAGGACATGCCGCGCAAGAGATGATTGCGGAGCAGGAAGGTGAAGATGGCGACCGGCAGCAAGAACAGGAAGGTTCCGGCGGCGATCACCGTCCAGTCCGGCAGGCCGGAGCCGACCTGGCTGGGAATGAACGGCGGTGCGGTCTGGGCGCGGCGGTTGGTCATGATCAGGGCGAAGGCATATTCGTTCCACGCCGTGATGAAGCAGAAGACGGCGGTGGCGGCGATGCCGGTGGCGGCCTCCGGCAGCACGATCTTGAAGAAGGCTTCCATGCGGGTGTAACCATCAACCAGTGCCGCCTCCTCATATTCCTTCGGGATTTCATCCATGAAACCCTTCATCAGCCACACCGAGAAGGACAGGTTGAAGGCGGTGTAGAGGATGATCAGCCCGATGTGGGTATCGTTGAGGCCGACCGCGCGGTACATCAGGAACATCGGGATCGCCACCACCACCGGTGGCAACATGCGTGTCGACAGGATGAAGAAGAGCAGGTCCGCCTCTCCCTTCACCTTGAAGCGCGAGAACCCATAGGCGGTGAACGTGCCCATGCCGACCGCCAGCACCGTCGAAGTGATGGCGATGATCAGCGAGTTCAGAAAGCGGCTCGGATAGCCTGACCACTGCACCTGGCCCTTGCCGTCGCGCACGATCTTTTCGCCACCGTCGAAGACGACGCGCTCCCACCATGGGGCCGCCGCGTACTCTTCCGGCGACGGCGGACTGCGCAATTGAGATCGCTTGGTGAACAGCTTCACGAAGGGCGATATCTCTGGCTGAAAGACGACGGTCGGCGGAATGGTCGTGGCAAGATTGCGCGGCTTGAACGCCGTTGATGCGATCCAGTAGATCGGCGCCAGGAATATTATCGTCACCAGCAGCACGGCGACGATGGCGACGCGGTTGAAGGTGATCTCGGAAGAAGTGCGGACGGCGGCCATCTCAGCGCTCCTTCACCTTGTTGAGGTATTTGACATAGATGTTGGTGATCGCCAGCACCATGATCAGCACGATGTAGGCCATCGCGCAGGAGCGCCCGGTCTGCCATTCCTGGAACGCCATTTTGTAGAGCCGGATCGAGATCAGCTCGGCCGTCGGCTGGCTGGTCAGGATGTAGGCGAGGTCGAAGGTCTTGAACGCTTCCATGGTGCGGAAAATGACCGCGATCATCAGGATCGGCGCGACCAGCGGCAGCGTGATACGGAAGAAGGTGTAGAACGGCCCGGCGCGGTCGATCGCGGCGGCTTCGTAGAGATGCTTCGGCACCGCGGACAGGCCGGCCAGCGACAGCAGCATGACGAAGGGTGACCACATCCAGATGTCGGTCAGCGCGACGGCGTAAAGCGCCATCTTGGGGTCGGCCAGCCACTCGAAATTGCCGAGCCCGAGCGCATAGTTGATGACCCCCCATGACGGGTCGTAAAGCAATTTCCAGAACAGCCCGACGACCGCCATCGACAGCATCATCGGCAGCAGCAGCAGCGTGGTGATAAGACCCTTGAGCGGAATATCCCGGTTGAGCAGCATCGCCACGCCGAAGCCGACGAGCAGCTGTCCGACGACCGAGACAATCACGTATTTCGCCGTGATGGCGAAGTTCGACCAGACATAGGGGTCGTTGAGCAGGTCGCGATAGTTCTGCAGCCCGACGAAATTCGCCGGCGCGTTGGTCGACGCGCGGAAGTCGGTGAAGGAATAGCCGAGCGAATAGATCAGCGGAAAAATGTTGAAGACGATCAGGAACAGAACCGTCGGGATGATGAAGAGATTGCGGATGGAAATATCGCTCAGGCCGCGCGCCGCGGCACGCGAGGATCTGTCGAGGGTGGTGATCATCGTGGTCGCCAAGACCCTGCTCCCGGTTCAAGAAAAAGAAACGGAGGAGGCGACACCGCCCCCTCCGCGGGACATGAATGATTATTGGCCGCGGCCGTATTTCTTGAAGGTCGCGTTCCAGTCTCCAGCCAAAGCGTCCAGCGTTTCCTTGGCGGTGCCACTGCCGCCGATTATGTAGGGATAGACGCGCTGGTTCAGCTGCTGCAGCAGTTCGGCATATTCCGGCACCGCCCAGAAGTCCTTCACCTTGAACATGGTCTCGTAGAAGGCCTTGTTGTAGGGCGTGGCGTTCTGGAACTCAGGCGACTTGAGCACTGCCTGGCTGCAGGTATAGCCGCCAAGGGCCGCCCACTTCTTCTGGGTCTCGTCCTTGATGAACCATTCGAGGAACTTCATCGCCTCTTCCTGCTTCTGCGAGTACGAGATGACGGAGATGCCTTGCCCGCCGAGCGCGGCGAACTGGTCGCCATTGGGACCGGGAGGGTTGGCGAAGAAGCCGGTGTTCTTGGCATTCGGGTTCGACGCTTCGTTGATCAGCGAGGGGAAGAACGCGAAGAAGTTCATGCTCATCGCGGCCAGGTTTTCCGTGATTGCCTGGTTGTCCTCGACGAAGAACGATTTGGCCCAGCCCGGAGGCGTGAACTTGTAGAGTTCCTTATAGGCATCGAGCGCGGCCACCGCCTTGTCGGAGTTGATGTGACCATCGACCTTGTAGGTCGTGTAGTCGCCCAACTCGCCGCCATAGGAGAACAGCGCGTTCTCGAAGCCCATCGCCATCGCGTCGTAGGAATTGTCGGTGTAGATGGCGATGCCGTATCTCTTCTGATCCGGCCGGTGGAAGAACTCGGCGATGTCGCGCAGCGCCTTGAAGTCCTTCGGCACGTCGAGGTCGTAGCCGTACTTGGCCTTGAAGGCTTCCTTTTCCTTCGGATCCTCGAACCAGTCCTTGCGATAGGACCAGCCGACGGCATCGCCCTCGAGCGGGATCGCCCAGTATTTGCCGCTGTTGCCGGGATACTCGGCATAGTATTTCACCGTCGCCGGTGCCATGACGTTGCCGAGATCATGCTTCTTGAAGAAGTCGGTCAGGTCGACGTAGTGGCCGCCGGTGGAGCCGGCGCCGAGCCACTGCGAGTCGCCAACGACCAGGTCATAGGCGTCGCCATGGGCGTTGAACTCGGTGAAGGCCTTGGTCTGGAAGTCGGACCAGGGCGTGGTCTCCACCGTGATCTTGACGCCGGTTTCCTTCTCGTACTCGTTGCCGAGTTCCTGCAGGTAATTGGCCGGATCCCACTCCGCCCAGAAGATGGTGAGCGACTTTTCCTGCGCGTAGACGGATGTTCCGCAGGCAAGCGTTAAGCCGATACCAGCAAGCACGCTGGTCACTAACTTGCGCATAATGATTTCCTCCCTTGTGCGCATTCTACCTTGTCTTGCGAGCCGGCGACGGAGCTGGCCCTGGTAGTTCCTCCGGTGGTCGCGCTTTCCGAAATTCGGAGCCTCCTCGCTCTGTCCGGAAATGGGTCGCAGCCCTCACTTTCGATCCGCTTTTCTTTCCAAATCTGGTATTACCAATTATGAATGCCCGTCAAGCCCTTTCTTGCGCAACGATGCCTGCCAAAGCCGTCGAATTTCAGACTTATCCAACTGTTTTCTCTATATTTTCCTACTCATTGATATGCTTTGGCCTTGTGCGGACTTTTGCATTGCGGGTATTATCAGTGGTCGACGCGCTAATCTGGTAGAACCAGATTAGCGCTATTCCTATGTCGTCGCCAGCGTCTTCCCAGCCGTATCGGTGGCCGACTCCGCGATCGCCGCGCGCACCAGCGCACTCGCCGCCCATTGCGCGACCGACATCGTCCGGCGGCTGTCCAGCCCCCATATATCCTTGAGCACGATCAGCACCTCCACGCCGAAGATGAGCGACAGCGCCTGCGCCAGCCGCTTGAAATCGCGCGGCGGCAAGCGGCCCTTGAGCGGCGCGAGCGCCTCTTTCAGCAATTCGACGCGATGGCCGCGCGTGAAGGCAGGCTCGCCGCCCAGCGTACCCGCCTGGCGTCGCGCCCATTGATCGAGCGACAGTTTCAACGCTGCCTTGAATGTCGCCTCGAAGGCCTCGATGCGCGGCATGGCCGTATCGAACAGGTCTGCGACCCGGCGCTCGGCATCGGCGGCGGTGGATTTCCAGGTGAGGATCGGCCCGAGCCCCTCGTCGACGACCGCCTGCACCAAGGCTGCCTGGCTCGGGAAATAGCGATAGGCGGTGGCGCGGGAAACCTCGGCCGCCTCCGCCACCTCGCTGACCGAGGGCGTCGCCCCCGCCTGCATCAGCCTTGTCGCCGTCTCCAGCATCAGCCGTTTCGTACGCGCGCGGGGTCCGCGCTCGGCTCTCTCACCGGTGTCTTCGTTCGTTGCGGGTTGTTGACGTGAGACATCCATACCAATACGATACGCGCGTCTCAAAAAATTGCAATGGCAGCCCCTTATCCTGGAGTGGCTATGTTGACGCTTTATGGCGCACAAAGCTTTCATCTGCTGAGCATCACCACCTTTGGGCCATCCAGCACAGGGGGGCGCAGATGAAGCGCGTCTATGTGGTGGGCACGGCCGATACCAAGGGCGAGGAACTCGGCTTCGTTGCAGATGCGATCGCTGCCACGGGCGCCGTCGTTTGCCGTGTCGATGTCGGCACGCGAGGCGCGACCGTGCCGGTCGACGTCTCGGCTGGGGAGGTCGCCGCCTGTCATCCCGATGGCCGCGGTGCGGTGCTCGGCATCGACGACCGCGGCAGATCGGTTGCGGCGATGGCTGGGGCATTCACGCGCTTTGTCCAGTCGCGCACCGACATATCAGGTGTGGTCGGCATTGGCGGCGGTGGCGGCACCTCGATCATCACCGCGGGCATGCGCGCGCTGCCGCTCGGCCTGCCCAAGATCATGGTCTCGACGCTCGCTTCGGGCGACACCGCTCCCTATGTGGACGTATCCGACATCATCATGATGCCATCGGTGACCGACATGGCTGGCCTCAACCGGCTGTCTCGTGTCGTCCTGCACAACGCCGCCCAGGCGATAGGGGGCATGGCAGGCAATCCGGCGCCGGTAGCGGACGGCAAAGCATCGATCGGCCTCACCATGTTCGGCGTCACCACGCCTTGCGTGACCGCAATCGCCGATCAATTGCGCGACATCTACGACTGCATGGTCTTCCATGCCACCGGCACCGGCGGCCGCAGCATGGAGAAATTGGCCGACAGTGGCCTGCTGTCGGGCGTCATCGACATCACCACGACGGAGGTCTGCGACCTGCTGTTCAATGGCGTGCTGCCGGCGACGCAGGATCGTTTCGGTTCCATTGCCCGCACCGGCCTGCCCTATGTCGGTTCGGTGGGCGCGCTCGACATGGTCAACTTCTGGGCGTCTTCGACCATTCCGGAGCGCTATCGCGGCCGGCTGTTCTATGAGCACAACCCGAACGTCACCCTGATGCGTACGACCGCACAGGAATGCCGCGCGATCGGCGAATGGATTGGTACCAGGCTCGCCCATTGCGAAGGTCCAGTGCATTTCCTGATCCCGGAAAAAGGCGTTTCCGCACTCGATATCGAAGGCGGCGCCTTCTTCGATCCGGAAGCCGATGCCGTCCTGTTCGACGCCATCGAGCGCACCATCAGGCCGGGTGCGACGCGCCGCGTCACCCGCCTGCCGCTGCACATCAACGATCCCGAATTCGCCAGGGCCGCGGTCGCTGCCTTTCTCGATATCGCCAGACAGTGAGACCCAGACATGCCAGCCATACCGCGCAAGGACATATTGAAGAAATTCCGGGGAATGATCGACAAGGGCGTGCCGATCGTCGGCGGCGGTGCCGGCACCGGCCTGTCGGCCAAGGCAGAGGAAGCCGGCGGCATCGACCTCATCATCATCTATAATTCCGGCCGCTACCGCATGGCCGGACGCGGCTCGGCCGCGGGCCTGCTCGCCTATGGCAATGCCAACGAGATCGTCAAGGAGATGGCCTATGAGGTCTTGCCGGTGGTCAGACGCACGCCCGTGCTGGCCGGCGTCAACGGCACCGATCCCTTCGTCATCATGCCGCTGCTGCTGGCGGAACTGAAGACGATGGGCTTTTCCGGCGTGCAGAATTTCCCGACCATCGGTCTCTTCGACGGCACCATGCGGCAGAGCTTCGAGGAGACCGGAATGGGCTTCGGCCTCGAAGTCGACATGATCGCCGAGGCGCACAAGCTCGACCTCTTGACCACGCCCTATGTCTTCAACCCCGAGGAAGCGCGCGCCATGACCAAGGCCGGAGCCGACATCGTCGTTGCCCATATGGGTGTGACGACTGGCGGCTCGATCGGCGCCACCTCGGCCAAGTCGCTCGACGACTGCGTCGCTGCCATCGACGCCATTGCCGAGGCCGCGCGCTCGGTACGCAAGGATGTCATCCTGCTTTGCCATGGCGGCCCAATCTCAATGCCCGACGATGCGCGCTACATCCTCTCCCATGCCAAAGGCCTGCACGGCTTTTATGGCGCGAGCTCGATGGAACGGCTGCCCGCGGAAGCCGCGATCGCCAGGCAGACAGCGGATTTCAAGGCGCTCGGCGGCGAGAAGACCGCCAAGAAAAAGAAGGGATGATGAGAGATGGCCGACAAGAGCAAGGTGTTTGTCTACCCGAAGGACGTCAGCGCCTTCGGTTTCGACTGGGGGAAATTGTCCCTGACCGTTGCGCCCGAAGTGAATGGCGCGACCCGCTTTTCCGGCGGCGTCGTGGACCTGCCCTCGGGCAAGGGCCATACCCGCCATAACCATCCGGGCGCCGAGGAAATCATCTTCGTCATCTCGGGCCATGGCGAACAGATGGTCGAGGACGAGATGGGCAACCCGGTGGTCGAGAATGTCGGCCCCGGCTGCACCATCTACGTGCCGGAAAGCCGGTTCCACTCGACGCTCAATACTGGTGACGGGCCTATGCAGCTCTTCGTGGTTTATTCGCCGGCGGGACCGGAGCTTGGGTTGCGTGAATTGCCGGATTTCAGGCTGATCCCGGCGGGACAGTGATGATCTGCTCGAGGCGGCGGCGCCCCTCATTGTCCTGCCGGACATTTCTCCCCGTATAGTGACGGCGAGAAAGACGCCATCACCGATGCTTTCGTCAATTTTCAACGGTGCAGGACGAGCGTGGAGGTACGGGAGAAGGTGGCGGCAGCCGGTCGAGGGGCAGCGCACCCTCAATCCAATCAGGCCGTACCACCCCTGTTCCAGCCCCTGCCCCGATCCCCGAACATCACATAACCACTCTCGGTCACGGCAAGCGTATCCTCCAGCTTGATGAAGCCGCGCGTCGGGTGAAGCATGGTGGTCTCCACCGACAGCACCATGTTTTTCTCCAGCGGCTTGGCGGCATAAGTGCCTTCATAAGTCACCGGATGGTTGGTCATCAGGAACGGCGCCTCATGCGTGATCAGGCCCATGCCGTGGGCGAAGAAATCCGTGTAGGGCGCGACCTTGGACGTCTTCAGCACACCCTCGGCGTGAGCAATCATGTCGCCGCCAAGCGTGCCCGCCTTCACCTTCGAGAAGGCCGCCTGCTGCACGGTCTCGACCTCGGCCAGCAGATCTTCCAGCTCTGCGTCCGGTTCGCCCAGAATGCCCATCCTGCAGAGGTCGCCGATATAGCCGTGATAATTGCCGCCGGAATCGATCGACAGCACTTCGCCGTTCTTCCACGCCTGGCTTGACGAAGCGCGGTTGTGGCTGGAGCCCAGCGTAAGCAGGCAATATTCGAAATGCGCGCCGCGATTGGTCTCCTCGCGCCGTAGCTGCTCGATGATCTCGCTCTTGGTCGTGCCCTCACGCGCCCAGGCGATGGTCGCCAGCATGGAATCGGTGATCAGTTCGGAGGCGGTGCGCAGCTTTTCGAGCTCCGCGTCCGTCTTGATGGCGCGCATGCGTTCCAGCATGTCGGTCGCGTCGATCAATTTCGCGTCGGGCAATGCCTTGCGGATCAGCGCATAGGCGTCCGACGGCAGGAAGCCGGGTTCGATGCCGATGCGGGCACCGTCCTTGCCGATCTTCCTGACATGCTCGACCGCGAGATTGGCGGCGTCGAGCGTGCCCCAGCAGGCGGCATGCAGCGTCGGCGTCCAGAACGGATGGTTCTGGTGCTCGCCGCCCTCCATGCGGTTGCCGATATAGGCAGCATGGTCCGGCCCGCCCTTCTCGTAGACGACGATTGGCAGGTAGCGGCTGTGGCCGATCGCATCCATCGCGGCGAAGAAGATGAACTTGTAGCCGCCCAACAGATATTGCGTGTTGTGCTTGGAGGTCGCAAGCAGCACGTCGATGCCGGTCTCCTCCATCAACCGGTCGACCCTCGCCCGGTCGAACGGGATATTGCTGACGGCACTCTTGCCCGGCGCAATGTTCATCACTCTCTCCCTGAATTGCCCGGGATCGGTGCTGTTTCGCACTCGATCCGCCGGCTCGCGATCAAATCTGCACCATTTTTCTCACTGTGGTCCAGCCAGAATATTTACGACGCAACGCCCGGACGGTCACCAAGCGTCATTTATCCATGTATCCGCCGGATCTGGTCCTACCAGCCAGCCGAGTTGAATGCACTTGCGCTAACTGGTCCAGCGGACGAAAATTTCAAAGCCAAGCAAGGATGCGCCAATTCCGTCTCTGGCGAAACCCTCGGCAAGGCTCATAATCCCCGCTGCAAGGATGCCGATGCACGCGCCGGCGTTCGAGGGGGCGCCCGGTCGCGGAGAGGACGGAGTTCGATCATGTCAGGTTTCACCATTTCCAGGCGCACCATGCTTACCGGCTCGGCAATGCTGCTGGCCTCCACGGCCATGCCGGCACCGGTCTGGGCACAGACGCCGAAGAAGGGCGGCCGGCTCGTGCTTGCCGCCGATTCCGAGCCACGCAATCTCAATCCGGCGATCGTCGCCTCCAACGGCGTCTTCTTCATCTCCAGCAAGATCGTCGAGACGCTGGCTGAAGCTTCCTTCGACGGCAAGGATGGGCTTGCACCTCGGCTGGCGGTGAACTGGGAAGGGGCCGCCGACGGGTTGTCGGCGACGTTCAAGCTGCGCGAAGGAGTCAAATGGCATGACGGCAAGCCGTTCACCTCAGCCGACGTCGCCTTCTCGGCGCTGCAGATCTGGAAGCCGCTGCAGAATCTCGGCCGCACGGTGTTCAAGGACCTCGACGCGGTCGACACACCAGACGATCTGACCGCAGTGTTCAAATTCGCCAAGCCGACGCCGTTCCAGCTCATCCGAAACGCCTTGCCGGCACTGTCGAGCGTCGTGCCGAAGCACGTGTACGAAGTCGGCAAGATCGAGGACAACCCGGCCAACAACGCACCCATCGGCACCGGGCCGTTCAAGTTCGGCGAGTACAAGGCCGGCCAGTATTACCGGCTGACGAAGAACACCGACTACTGGGGCAAGGACGAGCCCTATCTCGACGAGATCATTTATCAGGTCCTGCCCGACCGTACCTCGGCCGCTGCCGCGCTCGAGGCCGAGGAAATCCAGCTCGCGGCTTTCTCCGCCGTGCCACTGGCCGACCTCGACCGCATCTCCAAGGTTCCCGGCCTGAAGGTCATCACCAAGGGTTATGAGGGCCTGACCTACCAGCTCGTGGTCGAAATCAACCATCGCCGCAAGGAACTGGCCGACCTCAAGGTGCGCCAGGCCATCGCGCATGCCATCGACAAGGATTTCGTCGTCAAGACGGTGTTCCTCGGCAATGCCGCCACCGCCACCGGCCCGGTGCCGAAGAACGATCCGCAATTCTACACCGCCGACGTGCCGACTTATGCCTTCGACGTCGCCAAGGCCAATGCGCTGCTCGATGAAGCCGGTTACAAGAAAGGCGCCGACGGCAACCGCTTCTCGCTCAAGCTCTTGCCGGCCCCCTATTTCAACGAGACAAAACAGTTCGGCGACTATCTGCGCCAGGCGCTCGCGGCAATAGGCATCGACGCGCAGCTGGTCAACAACGACTCGGCGGCGCACATCAAGGCGGTCTACACAGACCACGCCTTCGACCTCGCGGTCGGCCCGCCGGTGTTCCGCGGCGACCCGGCGATCTCGACCACCATCCTGGTGCAGAGCGGCATTCCCGATGGCGTGCCGTTCTCCAATCAAGGCGGCTACAAGAACGACGCGCTCGACGCGCTGATCACCAAGGCCTCCGAAACGCTCGACACCACGGCGCGCACCGACCTCTACAAGGAGTTCCAGAAGCAGGTCGCGGCCGACCTGCCGCTGATCAACGTCGCCGAATGGAGTTTTATCAGCGTCGCCAGTGACAAGGTCGGCAACATCGCCAACAACCCGCGCTGGGCGGTTTCGAACTGGGCGGACGCATATTTGGAATCGTGACACACTCACCCGGATGAGAATTCGCGGCGAAAAAGTCGTAGGCGCAATGACGGAGGTCGAGCCCTACGATACCCCCCTCTGTCCTGCCGGACATCTCCCCCTCAAGGGGGGAGATTGGCTTGCCCTAGCACCACCTCTTTTTTCTGCGACATTTGCGATTGGCACCGAGGCCGATGACATCCAATCTCCCCCCTTGAGGGGGAGATGTCCGGCAGGACAGAGGGGGGCGCCTTGGCTCGGCATTTCTCGTAGGCAGCCCCGCGCCAAACCTCCGACGCGCGCATGACCCGTGTTCTGGTCCTCCTCCGCCGTCGCCTCGTCGGTAGCATTTTCGTACTGCTGATCGTCGTCATCGGCACTTTCCTTTTGCTCGAAGCCGCCCCGGGTGATGCAGTCGACGCCTACATCGTCTCGACCGGCGGCGATGCCGGCATGATCGAGCTCTTGCGCCACCGCTGGGGCCTTGACCAGTCGGAGTTGACGCGGCTCGCCAATTATCTCTGGGCATTGCTGCATCTCGACCTCGGCCAGTCCGTCACCTTCTCCAGGCCGATCCGCGACGTCATCCTCGAGCGCTTGCCGACCACGCTCATCCTGATGGTCAGCGCCACCGCGCTCTCCTTCGGCGTCGGCTCGACGCTCGGCATCTATGCCGGCGCAAGGCCCCGCGGTTTGTGTGACCGTTTTCTCTCCGTCGCCTCGCTGGCGCTCTACGCGGTGCCCGGCTTCTGGCTCGGCCTGGTGCTGATCGTAATCTTCGCCGTCGACCTGCGCTGGCTGCCGATCGGCGGCGTCGAGACGCTGGCCTCGGACAAGACCGGTCTCGACCGCGCCGCCGACATCGCTAGCCATCTGGTGCTGCCGGTTTCAGCACTCGGCTTCATCTATCTGGCGCTCTATCTGCGCATGATGCGCGCCGGCATGGCCGAGGTCTGGCGGCAGGATTTTGTGCTGGCCGCCCGCGCCAGGGGGCTATCGCGCCGCCGCATCGTGCTCGCCCATGTCGCCCGCAACGCACTGCTGCCGCTGGTCACCATGCTCGGTCTGCAATCGGCGCAGATGCTGGGCGGCAGCGTCGTCATCGAGAGCGTCTTTGCCGTGCCCGGCCTCGGCCGGCTGGCGCAGGAAGCGGTGGCCGCGCGCGACACCCCCTTGCTGCTTGGCATCATCCTCACAAGCTCAGTGCTGGTCATCCTCATCAACCTTCTTGTCGACATCGCCTATGCCTTCCTCGACCCGCGCGTCGGCGCCAGTGAGGCGGGCGCATGAGACGTCTGCGCCGATTCCTGCGCACGCCCGAGGCAGTTGCCGGCATTATCCTTTTGACGGCGCTGTTTGCCATGGCGCTGTCGGCCTCGCTGTTGTTTCCCGGGGACCCGCAAGCGATTGCCGGCCCCGCGCTGCTGCCGCCATTCCAGGATTGGTCGCTGCCGCTCGGCACCGACCGGCTCGGTCGCGACGTACTGGCCGAACTGTTCCACGGCGCCCGCACCTCGCTTGCTGTCGGCCTTGCCGCGGCCGCCGCGGCCCTCGTCATCGGCGCGATCGTCGGCACGCTGGCCGGCTTTGCCGGCGGCCTCGTCGACGAGGTGCTGATGCGCATCACCGACGCGTTCCAGACCGTGCCTGGCTTCCTGCTGGCACTGGCCTTTGTCAGCGTGGTTGGCCCCTCGCTCGGCGTCGTCGTCGTGGCGATAGCGCTCGGCACCTGGACCGGGCCAGCGCGCATTGCGCGCGCGGAAGTGCTGTCGATCCGTGAGCGCGACTATGTCGCCGGTGCCCGCGTCATCGGCATGCGTCCGCTGGAGATCGCCTTTCGCGAAGTGCTGCCCAATGCCTTGCCGCCGGTGTTGGCGATGTCGTCGGTCATCGTCGCCGCCGCGATCCTCACTGAAGCGGCCCTGTCCTTCCTTGGCCTCGGCGATCCCAACCGCGTCACCTGGGGCGGCATGATCGCGGAAGGCCGCACTGTCTTGCGCACCGCGCCGTTCCTCTCGATCGTCCCGGGCATTGCGCTGGTGCTGACGGTATTGGGCGTCTATCTCGCCGGCGAAGGCATCGTCGAGACGACGGCCGTGCGCAGGGGTCTGTCGTGACGGTGCTGGCGTCGATCCGCGATCTGACGGTGACCTACCGCCGCGATGGCAGCGACGTCGCGGCGCTGAAGAACATTACTCTCAATGTCCAGGCAGGCGAACGGCTGGCGATTATCGGCGAAAGCGGTTCGGGCAAGAGCACGCTGGCGCTGGCGATCGCGGGGTTGTTGCCGCAGTCCGCCAGGGCAGAAGGGAGCATCGAGTGGTTCTCTCTTTCATCGTTGGGTGCCAAGGCGCCCCCCTCTGTCCTGCCGGAGGGAGGCCTCGTAGGGCGCAGGGGGCGAAAGTCTGCCTCGATGCCAAACCATATCCTCCTCGGCGGCCGCGACATCGGCTTCGTCTTCCAGGACCCATCAGCCAGCCTCGACCCGGTGATGACCGTCGGCAAACAAATCGCGGAAGTGGTGCGCACCCATCTTGGTCTCGGCTGGCCAGCATCTTATGCCAGGGCAAAGACACTGCTCGAACGCGTCCACCTGCCCGACCCTGACTCCACCATTCACGCCTTCCCGCACCAGCTCTCCGGCGGTCAAAAGCAGCGTGTGGCGATTGCCGCCGCGATTGCCGCCGGGCCGAAACTGCTGATCGCCGACGAGGCGACCAGCGCGCTCGACACCATCGTGCAGGCCGAGATCGTCGCGCTGATCCGACGGCTGGTGGCCGAGGACGGCATGACGCTGCTGTTTATCAGCCATGACATTGCGCTCGCCGCCGAGCTTGCCGAACGCATCGCCGTATTTCGTCATGGCAAACTGATCGAAATCGGCGACACTGGGCAAATCGTCAACGCACCGACGCAAGCCTATGCACGCGCGCTGCTCGACGCCCATATCGGCCTCGACGCCGAGCCCTTGCTGAACCGAAGCGGCTGAATCCATGAACCTGCTGACGGTATCCAATCTCATCAAACGCTATAGTCGCGGCGGCAAGACTCTCGCCGCGGTGGACGATGTCTCCTTCCATATCGAGCCAGGCGAAACTCTGGCGCTGGCAGGCCCTTCCGGCAGCGGCAAGTCGACAATCGCGCGGCTGGTGATGCGGCTGATCGAGCCGGATGGCGGATGCATCGAATTCGAAGGCGATGATTTCCTTGCCTTGCGCGGCGCGGCCTTGCGTGCGCGCCGCGCCCGCCTGCAGATGGTGTTCCAGGATCCGCTCGCCGCCTTCAATCCGCGCGCCACGGTGGCGCGCGTCCTCGACGACCCCTTGCGCATCCACGGCGTCGCCTCGCGATCCGAGCGCCCGCGCCGCATCGCTGCCTTGCTGGAACGGGTCGGCCTGGCGGCCGATCTCGCGCCCCGCGCCATCCACGAAATCTCCGGCGGTCAGCGGCAGCGCGTGGCGATTGCCCGCGCCATCGCCACCAAACCGTCGCTGATCGTGCTTGACGAAGCAGTATCGGCGCTCGATGTTTCAGTGCGCGGCCAGATCCTCAATCTGCTGCTCGACCTGCAGCGCGAGGAACGGATCGCCTATCTCTTCATTTCGCATGATCTCGGCGTCGTCCGGGCGGTCGCCCACCGTGTCATCCTTCTCGACGCCGGTCGGATCGCCGAGAACGGTGATGCCCGAACCGTCATCGGTGCACCGCAATCGGCCATCGGCCAGGCGCTGGTGGCAGCCGCCCCGAGATTACACAGGACCACACAGGACGCATCATGACCGATCCCGAAGCCAGAGCAGAGAAACTGTCGCGCGAGCTCGATTCCGCCTTCCGCAACCGCGCCGATCTCTATCGCCTGTTTCTCGACGAATTGACCGAGGAGCTGGGCTCCGAAGAGGCCGAAGCGATCATGATCCGCACCATCGAACGGCGGGGGAAGGAGGTGGCCGCGGCAGCTTTTGCCAGCTTCGGCGCCAATGACGCGCGCGCCATCGGGGAAGCCTTCCTTGCCGTCAGCCCGGATGGCGGCCTGATGTACCCGACCGATGTCGAACGCGGCGACGACCGCATCGCCTTCAAGGTCAAGCGCTGCCCGCTGAAGGATGCCTGGGTCGAGGCTGGTGTCGGCGACGACAAGCTCGCGACTCTCTGCCGCATCGCCGGCGCCTTCGACCGCGGGCTGTTCGAGGCGACCGGCGTGCGCTTCGACAACATCACCTGGGCGCCGGGCTGCGGCTCCGGCTGCTGCCACATCGTACTAACCAATCGCGATGCCGGCTAAGCAATTTATCGTCCTAAGAATGCGTTGAGGTTCAGCTCTGGCTGAGCCCAAAGCGGCTGATGCCGAGAACCGGAGCATCACCTGAACATCGACACACGTTAGCCGCCGACCATCAGCCGGACGACTTCGTCATGGTTGGTCTCGGAAATCTTGCGCTCGCCGGCCTGGACGCCCCGCCGCAGCACGACGATCCGGTCCGAGACCGCAAAGATATCCTGCAGATTATGCGAGATGAAGATCACGCCGCGTCCTTGCGCCTTGAGCTGGTGGATCAGCGAAATCACCTTGCGCTGCTCCGGCACACCCAATGCCGCCGTCGGTTCGTCCATGATGAGGATCTGTGCGTCCCAGTAGACGGCGCGGCCGATGGCGACGGCCTGGCGCTGGCCGCCGGAGAAATTGCTGACCGGGGCGTTCATCCGGCTGACGTGGAAATCCAGCCGCTTCATCGTCTCCCTGGCGGCGTCGGCCATCGCCTTGCGGTCGAGCACCGGCAGAAAGCCGAACGCCTTGCGCATCGGTTCGCGGCCAAGGAAGATGTTGGCGCCGATCGATAGATTGTCGGCCAGGGCCAGATCCTGGTAGATCGTCTCGATACCCTTTTCGCGCGCCTCCTGCGGCGTCGCGAATGCCACCGGCTGGCCACCGAGCAGAATTTCGCCGCCTGTCGGCTGGAACACGCCCGAGATCGCCTTGATCAGCGTCGTCTTGCCTGCGCCATTGTCGCCGGCAAGCGCCACCACTTCGCCCGCCCGCACGGCCATGGAGAAATCGCTGAGCGCACGCACGGCGCCGAAATGCTTGGACAGGTTGCGGACTTCGAGCAAGGGGGTGTTCGCGTTGGTGCTATTCATCCTGGCGGCCTCCACTGAACCGGCGCTGCGCCTGGTCTATGAGCACGGAAATGATGATGACGACGCCGACGGCGATGAACTGCCAGAACGGCTCGACATTGACGAAGACCAGCCCGTACTGGATCACCGCGATCACCAGCGCGCCGGCGACCGTGCCCAGGATCGTGCCGGAGCCTCCGAACAGGCTGGCGCCGCCGATCACCACCGCAGCGACGCTGTCGAGCAGCAACGGCTCGCCGGCTTGTGCCGCGCCGGCGGTGAAGCGCGCCGCGTAGAGCGCCCCGCCAAGGCCGGCGCACATCGCCGACAGCACATAGAGCCGCAATATGTGGCCCCTGATGTCGATACCGGCACGCCGCGCCGCCTGCACATTGGCGCCGATGGCATAATTGTGCTGGCCGAACCGCGTCTGGCCGAGCAGATAATGCATCGCGATGACGAAAACGGCAGCGATCATCACCAGATAAGGCACGCCGTGGAACTTGCCATTGCCGAGCAGCGCGAACCAGGAATTCTGCACCGGCACAGTCGTGCCGCCGGCAAGCAGGAAGGCGACGCCGCGCGCCACGCCGAACATGCCGAGCGTACCGATGAACGGCGGCACCCTGAGGCGCGAGATCAGGAGGCCATTGATGATGCCGGGCAAGCTGGCGACGATCACCGCCGCAAGGATGCCAGCCAGCATGGCCAGCGGCAAGGGAATGGCGGCGCCCGCCAGATTGGTGGCATGTGCGGCAACGACTGCGGCAAGCCCCATGATGAAGCCGAGCGACAGGTCTATACCGCCCGAAATGATGACGAACGTCTGTCCGGTCGCAAGCAGCAGCGGCGCTATCGCGAAGATCGCGATGGATTGCAGGTTGAACGGATTGAGCACGAACGTCGCGCCGAAGGCGAACCTCGACCATATCTCGAAACAGATGATCAGGCCGGCGAGGAACAGCCAGGCGCGCCCTTCGGCGATGCGTCCGATCAGGGTCCTGGCCGGATCGCCATGATCGGCCTGGGGGGCGACATGCTTCTCGGCCGGTTGGGCTGGTGATGTCGAGGTCATGAATACTCCGCGGCGCGGCTGCCTTCAAACAGGCCCCGCCTTTTGCGGGACCCGGCACGAGCTCCCCCCGGCGACCGGGAGGAGCCAAGCTCGTCTGGACCTACTCGGAGTAGAGATACTTCGAGATCTTCGGGTCCGCGATGTTGGACTTGTCCATGATCGTGAAGCCGGTGCCGATCGCGACTGGGATCGACTGGCCGGTCAGATGGGCATAGGCCGAAACGACCCCGAAATAACCGATCTCGGCGGGATGCTGGGCGATTGCCACATCCACGAGGCCGGTGTTGATGTTGTCGACGATGCTGGTCGGTGCATCGAAGGCAACGACCTTGACGGTGCCCGTCTGGCCCGCCTGCTTGACGCCGTTGGCAGCACCCAGGGCCGAGAACAGATTGGCGCCGAACACGCCGACGAGATCGGGATTGCGCGCGAAGACAGCCTGCAGCTGCGAGGCCGCCTTGTTGGCGTCGTCATCATTGAATTGGGTCTCCAGCACGGTGATGCCCGTATGCTTGGCCATCTCCTTCTTGAACCCCTCTTCGCGCTGGTCGGTGGTCGAAATGCCGGGCTTGACGTTCGACACATAGACCTTGCCCTTGTCGCCGATGGCGGTGGCCAGCGCGCGCGCGGCGATCTCGCCGCCCAGCACATTGTCCGAGGCAATGTAGGCCAGCGGGAAATCGGCATCGCCGGCACCTGTCTGGTAGACGCCGCTGCCGATGAAAGTATCGACTGTTATGACCGGGATGCCAGCGTCATTGGCCTTGCGCAGCGGCTCGACCAGCTGAACCTTGTCGGTCGGCGCGATCAGGATCGCATCCGGCTTCTTGGCGATGACCGCGTCGAGCACCGGCACCTGGGTGACCGGGTTGAAGTCGGGAGCGCCCTGGAAGACCAGGTTCACGCCGAGCGCATCGGCCGCCGCCTGGGCACCCTTGCGCATGGTGATGTAGAAGCCGTCGGTGGTGAGGCCCGGAATGAGCGCAATGGTATATTTCTTGTCCTGCGCCTGCGCGGGCGCCATCAGCACCGTCGCGCTGACGGCAAGTGCCGCGAGCGCGGCAACGATCTTCTTCATGACATCCTCCTCATTGTTGGCAGTTCTGCCGTTTTCGGTGACATTGGAATGGCCGTCATCCGCGCGGAGGCAGGATGCCGACGGCCGGGAACGCCTGTTGCCTTTCGCGGGCAGCTCCTCCCAAGCGCCCTCCAGTCTAAATGTCAGCCGGTCCAGCCGACCGGCACAATCGCCGTGCTCGCTTTCATCGCCTCCGCGAAGTCAGGGAACCACCGCGCCCGGCATGCCCGCATGCCGGGTTCGCAGTTTGTAACACTTTGCAGAAATAAATTGCAACACGGTTTTTTCCGAGGCCGCAACGCCGGCTTTTCCAGACACCATCTGACTGCTCCTCGGAGCCCCCGGCGAACTATCGTCCCGACTCCCCGGCGACACAATCGATTTCGCAACAGCTTCTCTCCGCGCCGACAGCGAGGCATCAGTCCGGCAGCTATCGCGTTGCAAGAACCGCGAGGATGGCCTGCGCCGTCTTGGTATCCGTTACCAGCGCGTTGATCAGCCGGGCGCGAGCGGCGCCAATGATGGCCGTCGCTTTTTCCGGCGTCGCGGCGATACCGATCACCAAGGGCACGGCCCGAAGTTGCGCCGGCGACATGGCGATCATCCGGCCCTCTCCTTCCCAGGCTATCGGCACGCCATCGGCATCGAAATAATGCCGAAGGACATCGCCGGCCGCGTGGACGAGCGCCTGCTCGCTCGGCGTGGCGGCACTTGCCTCGGGCGCGTTGATGGCATGCGGCAGGCCAATGCCGACGATCGCGACGTCAGTCCTGTCCCACAGCGCGACGGCATCGCGGATGGTGGCGTCTCCGAGGAAGACCTCGCGCAGCTCGCTCGACGGCAGATAGGGGGCGTGGATGAAGTGCGGCGTGCCGCCGAACTCCTCCGCGGCAAGCCGCACGAATTCGTTGACCTGGAAATGCGCCGCGTGCTGCTGCATGCCGCCGGTTGCGGCCACCGTCAGCACGCCTGGCATGCGCGGCAGGCCGGCTCGAATGACCTCGCGCACGGCACGCCCCCAGCCGATGGCGACCACGGAGCCGGCCACCAGCTGCGCCTGCCTGAGCAAAGCGCCAAGCGGGGCGGAAAGCGCCGTCAGCGCGCCCGCCGCCGGCGTCTCGACAACGGCGGCGTCCCGCAATTTCAATCCGTCGACAAGTTCCCTGGTGATATCTTCCGGCGTCGCTAGGTCGATGACCTCGATGCGCACGATGCCCTCGGCCCGCGCTCGCTGCAGCAGGCGCGAAATCGTCGCGGTGGAGACACCGAGCTGCCGCGCTATGTCGACCTGCGACATCTCCTCCACATAGTGCAGCTTGGCAACCGTGTGCAGCATGGTGCGCGATGCGGTCGCGTCCTGGACGGAGGGAACAGACAGCTTGCAATTCCTTTCAGCAACGTGTTACACACGTATACGCCGATGAGAGTTATCGCGCAAATCCGGCGAACTCGCAACTTGAGGGCCATACCAGGCCAAGCGCCGGCAAGGCTGCTTATCCCAGCGGCCGGCGATGCCTCAGGCGGCAAAAATCTCCCTGCCGGCAGGCGGGCAAACTGACCATTGTATCCACGGGATCAGCGCCCTCGGCGAGAGAGCGCCAACATCGGACAGAAGACCATGACGAAGATGACCACCGCGGAACGGCGCGGCTACCAGCAGATATGCGGCAAGGACGGAGCCATGGTGGCCATCGCCTGCGACCAGCGCGGCGGCATGCGCACCTTGCTGGCGTCGGACCCCGCGGACCAGGCCAGGATCACCAACGACATGCTCGGCGACACCAAGGCCGACATCACGCGCTACCTGGCAAGTGCGGCCTCCTGCGTGCTGCTCGACCCGCTCTGCGCGGTGCCGCGGGTTGTCGATGAAGGCGTGCTGAACCGGGATACCGCACTCCTCATCGGCCTCGACGCCTCCGGTTTCGACGTCTCGCCAGAAGGCTACCGCCTGTCTCGGCTGGTTCCCGACATCGACGCTCGGCGCGTGCGCGAACTCGGCGGCACGGGCGGCAAGATCATGGTGTATCTGCGGGCCGACAAGCCGCAGGCCAACGAACACAACATCGCCATCCTGCGCCAATGCATCACCGATTTCGGCAAGGAGGACCTGCTGCTCGTCGTCGAATTCCTGACCTATCAGCTTGAAGGTGAAAGCCCCGAGGACTATGCGGCCAAGACACCCTGGCTGATCGAGGAGGGTACAAGGATCTCGCTGGAATGCGGCGCGAAGGTGCTGAAGCTTCCCTACCCCGGAACACCGGAAGCCTGCGCCAACATCACAAAAATGGCCGGCGAAGTGCCGTGGGCCGTGCTTTCGGCTGGCGTCAACCACGCCACCTTTCTCGGCCAGGTCGAGATCGCCATGCAAAACGGCGCCTCCGGTGTGATCGCCGGCCGTTCACTGTGGAAGGACTGCATCTCGCTCGACCGTGACATTCAACGCGAAAGGCTTGAGACCATCGCGGTGCCGCGACTGCGCGAGATCCAGGCGGTGATCGGGCACTATCGGCAGAAGGCCGCCGCCTGATATCCTGTTGGATCACCGGCACGTGCAGGATGTCATGCCACAAAAGTCGATGGCCATAGGGATCGATATCGGCGGCACCAATTTGCGTGCCGCCCGCATCTCCGGCACCGGTGAAATCCTCAAACGCCTTTCCGAGAAGAGCGCGCCCGATCCGGAACTGGTGCTTGGCCGCATCGCCGACATGGTGCGCCTTCTCGATACGCCTGATGTGGTGGCCATCGGCGTCGGTGTTCCCGGCCGCGTCGACGCGCGCCGCGGCGCGGTCCTGTCGGGAGGCTACGTCAACCTTGCCTCGGTCGCGCTCGCGCAGCGGCTGGAAAGCATGACCGGCAAGCCTGTTGTCCTCGACAATGACTGCAATATGGCGCTGGCCGCCGAGATGGTCCTTGGCGCCGGCCAAGGCCACGACAACATCGCGATGTTCACCATCGGCACAGGCATCGGCGGCGCCGTCGTCCAGAACCGACGGATCATGCGCGGCCGGGCAACGGCGGGGCAACTTGGCCACATCACCGTCGACGTCAACGGCGAGGTCTGCGCCTGCGGGCGTCGCGGCTGTGTCGAAACCACCAGTTCCGGCACGGCACTTGGCCGCCATATCGCGCGCGCCGGCTTTGGCCCCAACGTTTCGGCCGACCAGCTCTTTGCCCGCGACGCGGCCGGCGACATCAAGGCGCGCGGCATACTGGAGACCTGGGCAAGGCCGCTGCGCGCGGCGATCGATACCACCGTCGCCATGTTCGACCCCGATCTCGTCCTGCTTGGCGGTGGGCTTGGCCTGGCGGCACACAGGGCGCTCGGCCACGCGCCGGCGCTGGCGCCGTGGTACCAATGCCCGGTAGCGCCGGCGCAGCTCGGCGACGATGCCGGTGTGATCGGCGCCGCGCTGCAGGCGCTTTCGGCGACGGCGTCGACATCGCCTTCCGTTCAGCCTGGCCGCGCCAGACGCGCCGTGCTCGTCAACGGCATCCCGGCCAGCGGCAAGAGCACGGTGTCACGCGGCATCGCCGATCGCATCGGATGGCCGCTGCTTGCACTCGATACCGTCAAGAATCCGTTCCTCGAAGTGCTCGGCGGCGCCGACCGCGAATTCAATCGCACGCTCGGCCGCGCCAGCTACCAGGCAATCTGGTCGCTCGTCGGCGACGCCCCTGCAGGCAGCACCTTCATCGTCGATGCCTGGTTCGGTTTCCAGCCGCGGCAAGTGCTCGAAGATCATCTGCGCAAGGCCGGCGTCGAACACACGGTCGAAATCTGGTGCCACGCGCCCGGCGAGGTTCTGGCCGAACGTTATGGCGCCCGGCTCGGTCAGCGCCTACCCGGCCATCCCGGCGCTGCCTATATCCCTGAACTGATTGAACTGGCCAAGCGCGCCGAACCGCTGCGGCGCGGGCCGCTGTTCGACGTCGATACGACGCAGCCGATCGACTTCGATGCCATCGCCGCATGGCTGCGCGCGACCCTGGCCAGCGACGCCTGAGCCGCTTCAGGTGCCAGCGCCGGTTATGCCGGTGGCAGCCGAAGCGTCGCGCGGGCGATCTGCCAGGCGGATTTGACATGCCGCCGCGCCGCCGCTTCAGCCTCGTCGGGCCTGCGCGATCTGATGGCATCCATGATCTCGGTCATCTCGGCAATCGCCGGTCCGCGACGGTTAACCGAAAGAATGGTCATGGAACGCAGCTGATTGATGCGCACATTGAGCCCAGTCACGATCTCCCAGGCGACGCGCTTGTCGGCTGCCTCGAAAAGCACTTCGTAAAACTTTGTCGTCGCCCGCATCACCTCGGCCGGCTTGCGGGATGCCCAGGCTTCGAAAAGATTGGCGAGCGCACTGTCGAGCAGGGTCAGTTGCGCATTCGTCGCCGACATGGCGCAGGCACGCGCGGCTATGCCTTCGAGCAGGGCCCTGAGCTCATAGATCTCGTCGGTTCGGCCAAGGTCCGGCTTGGCCACCGCCGGCCCGTGCCCCGGTATCATCTGCACCAGGCCTTCAGCCTCTAGCTGCCGCAAGACCTCGCGTACGACCGAACGGCTGACGCCGAGCTGGTCGCAAAGCGGCCGCTCGACCAGCCTTTCGCCGGGCTGGAAATGAAAATCCATGATCGCCTCGCGCATGCGCTCCAGCGCCAGTGTTCTCAAGGTCTTGGCGCTGCGGTCGATGCGAAGCGTGTCGTCTGACATGGGCGGTCTCCTGCCTCGCCACGAAAACAGATTCCATGGCCGGTTGACAAGTTTCTTGGCGCTCCATACCATGGTATACCATAAGATGATATGGCATCGACGACCGAGGACTTCATGCAGCCCGTCATTCGCAAGATCGTCACCTACACCGAAAACACGCTGATTGAAGGCGGCAAGGCAGCGCCTCGGCCGCTGCGCCTGATCGGCGTCGCGGCAGTGCTTGCCAATCCGTGGGCCGGACGCGGCTTCACCGACGATCTGTCACCCGAAATCCGCGCCTGTGCGCCAGTGCTGGGAGAGACGCTGACCCGAGAAATCATCGCCATCGCCGGTTCGGGCGACGCCATCGAGGGCTACGGCAAGGCCGCGATCTGCGGCACGTCGGGCGAGATCGAACACGCTTCGGCACTGATCCACACGCTGCATTTCGGCAATTACTACCGCCGTGCCGTGGGCGCCAAGACCTATCTCGCCTTCACCAATCTGCGCGGCGGCCCGAACACACCGATCATGATCCCGCTGATGGACAAGAACGACGAGGGTAGGCGCTCGCACTACCTGACAGTGCATTTCCAGATCGGCGACGCGCCGGCGCCGGACGAGTTGGTGGTGGCGCTCGGCGCCTCGATCGGCGGCCGGCCGCACCATCGTATCGGCGACCGCTACCAGGACCTCAAGGACGTGGGCGACCTGCATGGCTGACGCACCCGCATCGGCATGGGCTCGACAGGGTACGGCGCCTGATGGCACCGGCTTCATTCGAGCCGGCTCGGGCGCGCCGGTACTGTTCATCCATGGCGTTGGCATGAATGCCGCGATCTGGCAGCCGCAGATCGACCGGATGGCCGGCAGTTGGGATGTGATCGCCATCGACATGCTCGGCCATGGCCGGTCGCCGCTCCCGCTACCGAGCCCGGAACTGGCCGACTATGCCGATCAGGCCATTCGCTTGCTGGATCATCTCGGCCTCGACAAGGTGTCGGTCGTCGGCCACTCGATGGGCGCGCTCGTCGCCCAGGAGCTTGCGTTGCGGGCACCCCAGCGCGTTCGCGGCATCGTATCGCTGAATGCCGTCTTCCGGCGCCCACCCGAATTGGCCGAGGCTGTCCGCCAGCGCGCGGCCGCCCTCACCGGCCAAGGCGACGCGGCTGGCACGGCACAGACCATTGCCCGCTGGTTCGGGGATCCGGTGCCAGCCGAACTCGAGGCGGCGGCGGGCAAGACGGCATCCGCGCTCAGCGCGGTCGACCCGGAAGGCTACGCCCGCACCTATCGCCTGTTCGCCCGCGCCGACGGCGACCACGCCGAGCGCCTGCAAACGCTTGCCGTGCCGGCTCTGTTCATGACCGGGTCCGAGGACAGGAACTCCTCGCCAGCGATGTCGGCCGCTCTGGCACGGTTGGCGCCGCACGGCCGCTGCATCGTGCTTGCCGGCGAACGGCACATGATGGCGGTGGCCGCACCGGACCGCACCACGCGCCGCATCGTCGGCTTCCTCGAAGCAGCGGAGCAAGGGGACGGGACGGTGACTTCTGGTTTCGACAGCGGCGACTTCCGCCGCGCGCTCGGCTCCTTCCTTACCGGCGTCACCATCGTCACCACGATCGGGCCCGAAGGCGAGCCGCGCGGTTTCACAGCCAACTCCTTCACCTCGGTGTCGCTCGATCCGCCGCTGGTACTCGTCTGTATCGCCCATAAGGCCTTGGGCCATCCCGTCTTCGCCACCTCGAAGAGCTTCGCCATCAACATCCTCAACGAGGATCAGAAGGCGGCATCCGGCATCTTCGCCTCGAAAGCGGCCGACAAATTCGCCTCCGTGGCTTGGCGTCCAGGACAGACCGGCAGTCCGTTGCTGGACGGCTCGGTCGCGTCCTTCGACTGCGACATGGAGCGGCTGGTCGACGCGGGAGACCATTCGATCCTTATCGGCCGCGTACGCGATTTCGAGCACAACTCCTCGCAGCCTCTCGGCTACTGCCGCGGCGCCTATATCGCACCCGGCCTAAGCCAGGAGGCGCTTGCCGCCGCCCAGCCCGGCACCGATGTCGGCGCCATTCTCGAAAATGGCGGCAGGGTCCTGTTCCTGGAAACAGTTGACGGCTTCGAACTGCCGCGCGGCCGGGGACTGGGCTCGGCCAGCGATGGCAAAAGCCTCCGTGGGCTGCTTGCCACCAAGGCTATCGAGGCCCAACTCGGCTTCCTCTTCGCCGTCTGGGACGACGCTGGCAATTCGGCGCGCACGCATGTTTATTATCGCGGCACGTTCGACGTGCCCGCCTCCAGCGATCGTGGCATCCGGCTGGTCGACATCGGAGCGATCGGCGACTTGAAGATCGTCGATCCGGCGGTCCGCTCGATGCTTGCCCGCTATGTCAGGGAATGCACGCAGGACGCCTTTGGCGTCTATGTCGGCAATGAGATGGAAGGCGAAGTCAGGCCGCTAGGCAAAGCGCCCACGTCCGCTGCCTCCGATACAGGTGACCACAGATGAAGTTCTCGCTCTTCGTGCATATGGAACGGTCGGATCTCGCCAAGCCGCATTCGGAGCTGGTGAGCGAGCTCGAGGAATTGGTCCTGCAAGCGGAGCAGGCCGGCTTCGAGACGGCCTGGATCGGCGAGCATCACGGTATGGAATTCACCATCTCGCCGAACCCGTTCGTCAACATCGCCTATCTGGCGGCCAAAACCAGCCGCATCCGTCTCGGCACAGGCACGATCGTTGCGCCATTCTGGCATCCGATCAAGCTTGCCGGCGAAGCGGCGATGGCCGACGTCATCAGCGGCGGCCGGCTCGACATCGGCATCGCGCGCGGCGCCTACAGTTACGAATATCAACGTCTCTTCCCCGGTCTCGACGCCTGGGGCGCGGGCCAGCGCATGCGTGAGATGGTGCCAGCGATCCGTGGCCTATGGGACGGCGACTTCGAACTCTCCGGCGAATTCTGGTCCTTCCCGCCGACCACTTCCTCGCCCAAGCCCTTGCAGAAACCATATCCGCCGATCTGGGTAGCGGCGCGCGACCCGAACTCACACGATTTTGCGGTCGTCAACGGATGCAAGGTCCAGGTAACGCCGCTGGCATCAGGCGACGACGAGGTGTCGAGCCTGATGCAGCGCTTCAACGCCGCTTGCGATGCGCATCCGGACATCGCCCGGCCGGAAATCATGCTCTTGATGCACACATTCGTCGCCGAGGATGCGGCCGATGCCGATCGGCTCGCCCGGGACCTGTCGAATTTCTACTGCCAGTTCGGCACCTGGTTCCAGAACAAGAAGCCGGTGCATCAAGGCGTATTGGAGCCGCTCACAGAGGATGAGATCGCGGCGATGCCGCAATACGCTCCCGACAAGATCCGGCAGAACCTGGTGATCGGCGAAGCCGACGAAGTCATTGCCCGGCTGAAGGCCTATGAGGCGCTCGGCTACGACCAGTACTCGATCTGGATCGACAGCGGGCTCTCGCACGAACGCAAGAAGAAATCGCTGCAACTGTTCATCGACCGGGTGATGCCGGCCTTCCTCTGATAGCGAGCCCATGACCGACGCTCTTTTCAGGAACTTCATCGACGGCCGCTTCGACGAGCCGTCCGCGACCTTCGACAGCATCGATCCGTCGACCGGCGCGCCATGGGCCAGGATGCCGGCGGCGAGCGAAGCCGATGTCGACCGTGCTGTCGAGGCGGCGCACCGGGCCCTGCGTTCGGGCCCGTGGACGGCGATGACCGCCACCGCGCGCGGCAAACTGCTGGTCAAGCTCGGCGACCTCGTCGCCGCCAATGCCGGGCGTCTTGCCGAACTCGAGACGCGCGACACCGGCAAGATCATCCGCGAGACCCGTGCCCAGATCGCCTATGTCGGCGACTACTACCGCTATTATGGCGGGCTCGCCGACAAGCATGAAGGCGCGCATGTGCCGATCGACAAGGCAGATCTCGACGTCACCATCCGCCGCGAGCCGATCGGCGTCGTTGCCGCGGTCGTGCCATGGAATTCGCAGCTCTTCCTGTCCGCCGTCAAGCTCGGCCCGGCGCTGGCCGCCGGCTGCACCGTCGTGCTCAAGGCCTCCGAGGACGGCCCGGCGCCATTGCTCGCCTTCGCCGAACTCGTCCAGCAGGCCGGCTTTCCCGAAGGCACCGTCAACATTCTCACCGGCTTCGGCCAGGATTGCGGCCGCCGCCTGACCAGCCATCCGCTGGTCTCGCGCGTCGCCTTCACCGGCGGCCCGTCCACTGCGCGTGCGATCGTCAGGAACACGGCGGAAAATCTCGCCTATACGACGCTCGAGCTCGGCGGCAAGAGCCCGGTCGTGGTCTTCGCCGATGCCGATCTCGACAGCGCCGCCAACGCGGTGGTGGCCGGCATTTTTGCCGCGACCGGCCAAAGCTGCGTCGCCGGCTCGCGGCTGCTGGTCGAAGGTTCGGTGAAGGACGAGTTCCTTGCCCGGCTGAAACGCAAGGCCGAGGCGATCAGGATCGGCGATCCGCAGGACCCGGCCACCGAAATGGGTCCGCTCGCCACGCAGCGTCAGCGCGACTGGATCGAAAAAATCGTCGCGGAAAGCCTCGCCAAAGGCGGCACGCTGATCACCGGAGGGACACGCCCCGGCGGCCCCGGCTTCTACTACGCGCCGACCATCATCGATGCAGGCGACGGCAATCTGGCATGCGTGCGCGAGGAATTGTTCGGGCCTGTGCTCAGCGTGCTTGCCTTCGACACCGAAGCACAAGCGCTGGCGCTCGCCAACGACACCCCCTTCGGCCTGGCGTCCGGCGTGTTCACCAGCAATCTCGGCAAGGCGCACCGCATGGCGCGCGACATCCATGCCGGCGTCGTCTGGGTCAACACTTACCGCGCCGTGTCGCCGCTCGTTCCCTTCGGCGGTTACGGCCATTCCGGGCTCGGCCGCGAGGGCGGCCTCGATGTTATCAGAGACTATACGCGCTCCAAATCCGTCTGGATCAAGACCTCGGACGAGCCGATCCCCGATCCCTTCGTCATGCGCTGAACAGCGTGTGGCGCAGGTGCACTGAGAAAAACAAGAACAGACCAACAGAGGAGAACAAAATGAAACTGATTTTGACCGGCATTCTGGCCGGACTGCTCGCGGCGACCGCCGCCAAGGCAGATGAAATGGCGTTCACCAGCTGGGGTGGCACAACGCAGGAAGCACAGACCAAATCCTGGGCAGCGCCCTTCGAAGCCAGCTCCGGCATCAAGGTCCTCCAGGACGGGCCGACCGACTACGGCAAGCTCAAGGCCATGGTCGACGCCGGCAACGTCACCTGGGATGTCGTCGACGTCGAGATGGACTTCGCCATAAAGGCCGCCAAGGATGGTCTGCTGGAGCCTATCGACTATGCGATCGTGCCCAAGGCCGATCTCGACCCCCGCTTCAGCAATGAGCATGCCGTCGGCAGCTTCTACTATTCCTTCGTGCTCGCCTGGAACAAGGGCGCGGTCTCCGGTGACACGGCGAGCTGGGCCGACATGTTCGACACCAAGAAGTTCCCCGGCAAACGGACCTTCTACAAATGGTCGGCGCCGGGCGTCATCGAGATCGCACTGCTCGCCGACGGCGTGCCGGCGGACAAGCTCTATCCGCTCGACCTCGACCGCGCCTTCAAGAAGCTCGACACCATCAAGTCGGACATTGTCTGGTGGAGCGGTGGCGCGGAGTCGCAGCAGCTGATCGCCTCCGGCGAGGCCGCCTTCGGCCAGCTCTGGAACGGCCGCGTCTTCGCGTTGCAGCAGGACGGAACCGATGTCGGCGTCTCCTGGAAGCAGAACCTAACCGCCGCCGACGTTCTGGTCGTACCGAAAGGGGCGAAGAACAAGGATAGCGCCATGAAGTTCCTGGCCGCGGCCACCAGCCCGGCCGGCCAGGCGAAATTCGCCGAGGCCAGCGGCTATGCGCCGATCAATACCAAGGCCAAGGCCGAGATGCCGGCCGATGCGGTCAAGGCCTTGCCCGACGCCCATGTCGACGGTCAGATCAACCTCGACATGAACTACTGGGCCGAGCATCGCGACGAGATCGCCACGCGCTGGTACGCCTGGCAGACCAAGTAGCGCCACAGAAACCGGCGGGGCGCGGAGCCGCGCCCCGTTTGGATAATGGGAACCGGCCGATGCAAGGAAATTCTCTCAGACGCGGCGCCATTGCCGGCCTGCCGGCCGGCAGCGGCGGCGCCTTGCCGGCCTTCGTTCTGGTCGGCCTGTTCTTCGTCGTGCCGGTCGTCGCCCTTTTGCTGCGCAGCGTCACCGATCCCGAGCCCGGTCTGCAGAACTACGCCGCGCTGTTCGGCAGCGGCACCTATGTGCGGGTGTTCCTGAACACCTTCCTCGTCGCCGCCGTCGTCACCGCCGTCACCATCGTGGTGGCGTTTCCGGTCGCCTGGATGCTGGCGATCATGCCGCCGGCCTTCGGCTCGCTCGTCTTCGGCATCATCATCCTGTCGATGTGGACCAACCTCCTCACCCGAACCTATGCCTGGATGGTCCTGCTGCAGCGCACAGGGGTGATCAACAGGACGCTGATGGGGCTGGGCATCATCCAGGAGCCACTGCCGCTGATCAACAATCTCACCGGCGTCACCATCGGCATGGTCTACATCATGCTGCCCTTCATGATCCTGCCGCTGGTCGGCACACTGCGCGCCATCGACCCGATGACGCTGCGCGCCGCCGCCCTTTGCGGGGCAACCCCGTTCCAGGCATTCCGCCGTATCCTGTTGCCGCTGTCGCTCCCCGGCATCGCCGCCGGCGGGCTGATGGTCTTCGTCATGTCGCTTGGCTACTTCGTCACGCCTGCCCTGCTCGGCGGCACGTCCAACATGATGCTGGCCGAGATGATCGCCCAGACGGTGCAGTCGCTGCTCAATTGGGGACTCGGTAGTGCCGCCGCCTTCGTCCTGCTCGTCGTCACCATGGCGCTCTACGCGCTCCAGCTTCGTCTGGTCGGCGCCAAGCGCCCCGCCGGAGGGCTCTGACATGCTGCTCGACTATGACAGGCTCGGATGGCTGCGCATGGCGCTTGCCGGCTTTACCGCGCTGGTCGCGGCTTTTTTGCTGCTGCCGGTGGTTTTTATCGTGCTCTTGTCGTTCGGCTCCTCACGCTGGCTGGCCTTTCCGCCACCCGGCTGGACGCTGAAATGGTACGAGCAGCTGTTGGCCGACCCGACCTGGATCGATGCCGCGCTGACCAGCGCAAAAATCGCCGCCATGGCCGCCATCCTCGCCGTCATCATCGGCCTGTTCGCATCCTTCGGTTTGATCCGGGGTGAATTTCGCGGGCGCCAGATTCTGCGTGGGCTGCTGCTGACGCCCATGGTGCTGCCAGTGGTGGTGTTCGCCATCGCCGTCTACGCTTTCTTCCTGCGCATCGGGCTGGCCGGCACCACGATCGGCTTCGTCATCGCGCACACCGTCCTGGCACTGCCCTTCGCCATCATTCCGATCACCGCCGCGCTCGAGGGTTTCGACAAGTCCATCGAGGACGCGGCCATCGTCTGCGGCGCCAGCCCGCTGCAGGCACGGTTGCGGATCACCTTGCCCTCGATCCGGATCGGCATCTTCTCGGCGGCGATCTTTTCCTTCCTCGCCTCATGGGACGAGGTCGTGGTGGCGATCTTCATGGCGAGCCCGACCTTGCAGACCTTGCCGGTGAAGATCTGGGGTAGTTTGCGCGCCGACCTCAGCCCGGTCGTCGCCGCCGCCTCCAGCCTGCTCGTCGGCCTGACCTTGTGCCTGATGATCGTGACCGCACTCCTTCGCAGAAAATTATCGAGATGACCCCGCCATTCCTGTCCATACGCGCGGTGAGAAAGACGTTCGGCGCCTTCGTCGCCGTCCACGATGTCACCATCGATGTGCCCAAGGGCGAATTCCTGACCTTCCTCGGGCCGTCCGGCTCCGGCAAGTCGACGACACTCTATGCGATCGCCGGTTTCCAGGACCCGACCTCCGGCGACGTCCTGCTGGAGGACACGTCGCTGCTTTCAGTGCCGTCGCACAAGCGCAACATCGGCATGGTGTTCCAGCGCTACACGCTGTTTCCGCATCTGAGCGTTGCCGAGAACGTAGCCTTCCCGCTGCGCGTGCGCGGCCGCCCCGACGCCGAAGTGAAAAAGAAAGTCGCCGACATGCTGGCGCTGGTGCGGCTGGAGAATTTCGCCGGCCGCTATCCCGGCGCGCTGTCGGGCGGCCAGCAGCAGCGCGTGGCGCTTGCCCGTGCGCTCGCCTACGATCCGCCGATCCTGCTGATGGACGAGCCGCTGTCGGCGCTCGACAAGAAACTGCGCCAGGAGATCCAGGCCGAGATCCGCCGCATCCACCGTGAGACCGGTGTCACCATCCTCTATGTCACCCACGATCAGGAAGAGGCGCTCCATCTGTCGGATCGCATCGCCCTGTTCAAGGAAGGGCGCATCGAACAGATCGGCACCGGCGAGGACCTTTATCTCAGGCCGGCCAGCGAGTTCGTCGCCGGCTTCATCGGCAATTCGAATTTCCTGCCCGCCGAGCATCTGGAAACCGCCAATGGCGCGTCGACCGTACGCCTGGCCGACGGTTCGGTCGTGAGCGGCGTGAAGACGACGCAGGCCTTCGATCGCGGCCAGAAGGCGCGGCTGATGGTGCGCCCCGAAGCCTTCCGGCTCACGCCCGGACCTGCATGCGCGGCGCTCGCCGTCGAAATCGTCGATACCGCTTTCTTCGGCGACCGCAAGCGCGTCGTGGCGCGTACCGCCGGCGGCGATGAGATCGATGTCAGGCCGACTTCGGACGCGGCGGAACCGGATAGCGCGGATTGCGCCACCGGCAGGCGGATCTTTTTCGATCCTGCTTCCGCCTTCCTGTTTCCAGCCTGAAGGCCGCAAGCCTGCCCTTGGAAACGCGGCGGCAATTCCGCTGGCGGTCTGCACGGCCGGGCCTGTCGCTGGTGACGGCGAGCCACGGGTAGCGGCTTCGTCCTCGGGGAGTTTCGTACGCCTGCCGGCGCCCGAAACTCTTCACGGAAGGGGATCGTCCGCTTCTGGAGAGCGATGGCAGGAAAGCGAACTTACGTCTGATTTGGAGAAAGCCGCTACGGTTCAAATCGTCCATCTGTCCGGGAAGATGCAGATGGGCACAATTTTCACGCTATAGCCACCTGCGAGACCCTATGCCTGCGAGACATTCTGAAATTCAGGCGACTTTCTCCACCTCGGAAGCGCCGCGGCGTGACATGAGTTCCTCGACTTCGATCATATGTTCCGTTCCCCAGGCGCAGAGTGGCTTCAAGGCTCCGGCAAGGGTCTGGCCAAACGCAGTGAGGGAATACTCGACTTTCGGCGGAATTTCCTTGAAGTCGAGCCGGTCGACGATCCCATCAGCCTCCAGTTCCTTGAGTTGCTGGATGAGCATCTTGTCACTGACATTGCCGATGGCGCGCCTCAGGTCACCATAGCGTCGGGCTTCGTGAGCAAGGTGGAACAGGATCAAAGGCTTCCACTTGCCACCGATGACAGCCAACGCAGCGTCCAGCCCGCAGATAAAGCTAGGTGTCGCCATTTCGTATGCTCCAATTAGTTCTTGCTAAAATATCACTTACCAAAATGTGCATACTGGAAGAAAGAAAAGCAAGCCTCTAGATCGAAGCGATCATCATTTTCTAGGAGATCGAGATGGGCAGGCTTGAAGGTAAAATCGTCGTCATAACTGGCGGCAACAGTGGCATTGGTCTGGCTACCGCCAAACGGTTTGTGGCGGAAGGCGCAGAAATTTTTATTACCGGCCGTCGTCAGGAGGAACTGGACAGGGCGGTCGAGGAGATCGGCTCCGCAGTGACAGCGGTGCACGGCGATGTTTCGCGTCTCGATGATCTTGATCGGCTGTTCGCGGCAGTGCGCGCAAAGAGCGGACGAATAGATGTTCTGTTCGCCAATGCGGGGCTCGGAAAGCTGGCTCCGCTTGGCGCCATCGATGAAGCGTCATTCGATTTGACGTTCGACGTCAACGTCAAAGGCACGCTCTTCACGGTGCAGAAGGCGCTGCCGCTTATGCGGGCCGGTGGATCCATCATCCTCACCGGCTCGACCACCGGCTCGACGGGAACGCCTGCATTCAGCGTCTACAGCGCGACCAAGGCTGCAATCCGCAATTTCGCCCGAAGCTGGGCGCTGGACCTGAAGGGGGCAGGCATCCGTGTGAACGTGCTCTCTCCCGGCGCCACCGAGACACCCGGCCTCAAGGGTCTAGCAGAGGCTGGAGAGGAGGATGCCTTGCTGAAGGGCCTTGCCATGCAGATACCGCTCGGCCGTGTCGGGCACCCCGAGGAGACTGCGGCTGTGGCGCTCTTCCTTGCCTCGGACGAAAGCAGCTTCATGACCGGTAGTGAGGTCTTCGTTGACGGCGGAGCCGCACAAGTTTGACGACCCATCGAACCTCGGCCCGGCCATCGTTCGCTGGAAACGACCGGCCTGGTCCTTTGGCGGCGGCCAGGCTGGATCCAAGGCGGCGCTTATCCGAACGCAAAGCGGCCCGCCGGCTTTGAGCCTGGCGGGCCGTTTTGGTAAGTTTGGTTGCGGGGACAGGATTTGAACCTGTGACCTTCAGGTTATGAGCCTGACGAGCTACCGGGCTGCTCCACCCCGCGCCACCGCCGCAATCGCCCTGTGGGGATTGCGGTATTTGCGATCGCCGCTCTACTTTGGCGACTGCGGCATTCCTGTATCCACCAAATGAAAGGGCCGCTTAGAGCGGCCCGGGATCCCTTGGCGGGCCTTTATGCATGTCGCCCAAAAGCGTTACCGGTTTTGGGGCACCGACATGCTTCGAACAAAGCCATGCATCGAACAAAGCAATGAGAAGATTTCTCTGTCATCCGGTTGGATGTGAGTTTGAACGTGCGTTTAGCAGACCTGGCAGCGACCTACTCTCCCGCGTCTTGAGACGAAGTACCATCAGCGCTGGAGCGTTTCACGGCCGAGTTCGGAATGGGATCGGGTGCAGCCGCTCCGCCATAACCACCAGGTCGGCAAAACGCACGTTATTCGAGAAGCTGGTTTGAGCGAATAGCCATAGAGAGGAGCGAATAGGGGACCTATTTTGTGCTTTCTCGGAGCTTTTCGCTGGTCTTTTTTGTGCCTGGCCGTCCTTGGGGTCTGGTCCTTCGAAGCGAAGCTTCGCAAGGTCGACCGACCGTCGGCGCCGATGCGCCGCACCCACGTAGCGCCGCCCGAAGGGCGGAACACGCGTGAGTGAGAACAAACCATTTGACTTCGTCAAATGGACATTAGGAATGAGAACGATCAAGCCGATCGAACTATTAGTACCGGTAAGCTTCAAGCGTTGCCGCTCTTCCACACCCGGCCTATCAACGTGGTCGTCTTCCACGGTTCTCAGGGAATACTCGTTTTAAGGTGGGTTTCCCGCTTAGATGCCTTCAGCGGTTATCCCGTCCGGATATAGCTACCCTGCTATGCGGCTGGCGCCACAACAGGTCCACCAGAGATCCGTCCATCCCGGTCCTCTCGTACTAGGGACAGATCCTTTCAATATTCCTACACCCACGGCAGATAGGGACCGAACTGTCTCACGACGTTCTGAACCCAACTCACGTACCGCTTTAAATGGCGAACAGCCATACCCTTGGGACCTGCTCCAGCCCCAGGATGCGATGAGTCGACATCGAGGTGCCAAACAACCCCGTCGATATGGACTCTTGGGGGTCATCAGCCTGTTATCCCCGGCGTACCTTTTATCCGTTGAGCGATGGCCCTTCCACGCGGGACCACCGGATCACTATGACCGACTTTCGTCTCTGCTCGACTTGTCAGTCTCGCAGTCAGGCAGGCTTATGCCATTGCACTCAGCGAACGATTTCCGACCGTTCTGAGCCCACCATCGCGCGCCTCCGTTACTCTTTAGGAGGCGACCGCCCCAGTCAAACTACCCACCATACATTGTCCCGGACCCGGATAACGGGCCGCGGTTAGACATCCATAGTAATAAGGGTGGTATTTCAAGGGTGGCTCCACCTGAGCTGGCGCCCAGGTTTCAAAGCCTACCACCTATCCTACACATGCCACTACGAATGCCAATGTAAAGCTATAGTAAAGGTGCACGGGGTCTTTCCGTCTAACCGCAGGAACCCCGCATCTTCACGGGGAATTCAATTTCACTGAGTCTATGCTGGAGACAGCGGGGAAGTCGTTACGCCATTCGTGCAGGTCGGAACTTACCCGACAAGGAATTTCGCTACCTTAGGACCGTTATAGTTACGGCCGCCGTTTACTGGGGCTTCGATTCAGAGCTTGCACCCCTCCTCTTAACCTTCCAGCACCGGGCAGGCGTCAGACCCTATACGTCGTCTTGCGACTTCGCAGAGCCCTGTGTTTTTGATAAACAGTCGCTACCCCCTGGTCTGTGCCACCCTCCTCTACTTGCGTAGAAAAGGGTCACGCTTCTTCCGAAGTTACGCGTGCAATTTGCCGAGTTCCTTCAGCATAGTTCTCTCAAGCGCCTTGGTATACTCTACCAGACCACCAGTGTCGGTTTCGGGTACGGTTTATAAGGAGGAGCTATTTCCTGGAACCACGCAGCAGCCCGTTCAATCCGATAAGATTGGACTACCTCAATGATCCGTCACTACCTCCAAGCCCACGAATATTAACGTGGTTCCCATCGACTACGCGTTTCCGCCTCGTCTTAGGGGCCGGCTAACCCTGCTCAGATTAGCTTTAAGCAGGAACCCTTGGTCTTTCGGCGGGGGAGTCTCTCACTCCCCTTACGTTACTCATGTCAGCATTCGCACTTCTGATACCTCCACCACCCCTCACGGGTATGGCTTCATCAGCTTACAGAACGCTCCGCTACCGCTTGGCCCTTGCGGACCAAACCCTAAGCTTCGGTGTATGGCTTTAGCCCCGTTACATTTTCGGCGCAAAGACCCTTATTTAGACCAGTGAGCTGTTACGCTTTCTTTAAATGATGGCTGCTTCTAAGCCAACATCCTGGTTGTTTTGGGATCCTCACATCCTTTCCCACTTAGCCATAACTTGGGGACCTTAGCTGTAGGTCAGGGTTGTTTCCCTTTTCACGACGGACGTTAGCACCCGCCGTGTGTCTGCCGACTAGTACTCCCAGGTATTCGGAGTTTGGTTAGGTTTGGTAATCCGGTGAGGACCCCTAGCCCATCCAGTGCTCTACCCCCTGGGGTATTCGGTCGACGCTCTACCTAAATAGATTTCGCGGAGAACCAGCTATTTCCGAGTTTGATTGG
>NZ_JAPYKR010000001.1:552500-555000 GCF_037179655.1 Mesorhizobium sp. Cs1299R1N1
GTTTTTGTGCGGGGTCGCCGGCTTGGTCCTTTGGGGGCGCCCAGGCCGGATCCAAGGCGGCGCTTATCCGAACGCAAAGCGGCCCGCCGGCTTTGAGCCTGGCGGGCCGATTTGGTAAGTTTGGTTGCGGGGACAGGATTTGAACCTGTGACCTTCAGGTTATGAGCCTGACGAGCTACCGGGCTGCTCCACCCCGCGCCACCACCGCGATCGCCCTGTGGCGATTGCGGTATTTGCGATCGCCGCTCTACTTTGGCGACCGCGGCATTCCTGTATCCACCAAATGAAAGGGCCGCTTAGAGCGGCCCGGGATCCCTTGGCGGGCCTTTATGCATGTCGCCCAAAAAGTGTTAGCGGTTTTGGGGCAACGACATGCATCGAACAAAGCAATGAGAAGATTTCTCTGTCATCCGGTTGGATGTGAGTTTGAACGTGCGTTTAGCAGACCTGGCAGCGACCTACTCTCCCGCGTCTTGAGACGAAGTACCATCAGCGCTGGAGCGTTTCACGGCCGAGTTCGGAATGGGATCGGGTGCAGCCGCTCCGCCATAACCACCAGGTCGGCAAAACGCACGTTATTCGAGAAGCTGGTTTGAGCGAATAGCCATAGAGAGGAGCGAATAGGGGACCTATTTTGTGCTTTCTCGGAGCTTTTCGCTGGTCTTTTTTGTGCCTGGCCGTCCTTGGGGTCTGGTCCTTCGAAGCGAAGCTTCGCAAGGTCGACCGACCGTCGGCGCCGATGCGCCGCACCCACGTAGCGCCGCCCGAAGGGCGGAACACGCGTGAGTGAGAACAAACCATTTGACTTCGTCAAATGGACATTAGGAATGAGAACGATCAAGCCGATCGAACTATTAGTACCGGTAAGCTTCAAGCGTTGCCGCTCTTCCACACCCGGCCTATCAACGTGGTCGTCTTCCACGGTTCTCAGGGAATACTCGTTTTAAGGTGGGTTTCCCGCTTAGATGCCTTCAGCGGTTATCCCGTCCGGATATAGCTACCCTGCTATGCGGCTGGCGCCACAACAGGTCCACCAGAGATCCGTCCATCCCGGTCCTCTCGTACTAGGGACAGATCCTTTCAATATTCCTACACCCACGGCAGATAGGGACCGAACTGTCTCACGACGTTCTGAACCCAACTCACGTACCGCTTTAAATGGCGAACAGCCATACCCTTGGGACCTGCTCCAGCCCCAGGATGCGATGAGTCGACATCGAGGTGCCAAACAACCCCGTCGATATGGACTCTTGGGGGTCATCAGCCTGTTATCCCCGGCGTACCTTTTATCCGTTGAGCGATGGCCCTTCCACGCGGGACCACCGGATCACTATGACCGACTTTCGTCTCTGCTCGACTTGTCAGTCTCGCAGTCAGGCAGGCTTATGCCATTGCACTCAGCGAACGATTTCCGACCGTTCTGAGCCCACCATCGCGCGCCTCCGTTACTCTTTAGGAGGCGACCGCCCCAGTCAAACTACCCACCATACATTGTCCCGGACCCGGATAACGGGCCGCGGTTAGACATCCATAGTAATAAGGGTGGTATTTCAAGGGTGGCTCCACCTGAGCTGGCGCCCAGGTTTCAAAGCCTACCACCTATCCTACACATGCCACTACGAATGCCAATGTAAAGCTATAGTAAAGGTGCACGGGGTCTTTCCGTCTAACCGCAGGAACCCCGCATCTTCACGGGGAATTCAATTTCACTGAGTCTATGCTGGAGACAGCGGGGAAGTCGTTACGCCATTCGTGCAGGTCGGAACTTACCCGACAAGGAATTTCGCTACCTTAGGACCGTTATAGTTACGGCCGCCGTTTACTGGGGCTTCGATTCAGAGCTTGCACCCCTCCTCTTAACCTTCCAGCACCGGGCAGGCGTCAGACCCTATACGTCGTCTTGCGACTTCGCAGAGCCCTGTGTTTTTGATAAACAGTCGCTACCCCCTGGTCTGTGCCACCCTCCTCTACTTGCGTAGAAAAGGGTCACGCTTCTTCCGAAGTTACGCGTGCAATTTGCCGAGTTCCTTCAGCATAGTTCTCTCAAGCGCCTTGGTATACTCTACCAGACCACCAGTGTCGGTTTCGGGTACGGTTTATAAGGAGGAGCTATTTCCTGGAACCACGCAGCAGCCCGTTCAATCCGATAAGATTGGACTACCTCAATGATCCGTCACTACCTCCAAGCCCACGAATATTAACGTGGTTCCCATCGACTACGCGTTTCCGCCTCGTCTTAGGGGCCGGCTAACCCTGCTCAGATTAGCTTTAAGCAGGAACCCTTGGTCTTTCGGCGGGGGAGTCTCTCACTCCCCTTACGTTACTCATGTCAGCATTCGCACTTCTGATACCTCCACCACCCCTCACGGGTATGGCTTCATCAGCTTACAGAACGCTCCGCTACCGCTTGGCCCTTGCGGACCAAACCCTAAGCTTCGGTGTATGGCTTTAGCCCCGTTACATTTTCGGCGCAAAGACCCTTATTTAGACCAGTGAGCTG